>NZ_AXCE01000063.1:0-94078 GCF_000475395.1 Labrenzia sp. C1B70 | reverse complement strand
ATTCACCTATGCCTACAACGGTTCGGCTCCACTCGACTGGCTGGCGGACGGCGAAACGCTGACCCTGACGTTCGACGTCAAAGTCAGTGACCGGAACTGGTTCCCGGAAGGCACTGACACCACCCAGATCACCATCACGATCACCGGCACCAATGATGGACCGGTGTTCTCTGGCAGTGTCTTCGATGGCGTCCTCGAGGAAGCCAATACCCCGGCACAGCTTGAAACATCCGGTGAGGTCTTCTTCACCGACCTTGACCTGTCCGACACGCCGGAAGTGACCGCTCAGTTCACCTCTGTCGAACCAGTCGCAGGCAGTGGTTTCACGCTGACGCCGGAACAGAAGGTTGCCTTCACGAATGCGCTGACGGTGCAGCAATCGGCCGGTAACGCCAACAACGGAGGCGCCACCTGGACCTTTGCAATCGCCGCAACGGCACTCGACTTCCTCGCCCAAGGCGAACAGCTGGAAGTCAAGTACCTCCTGACCGTGACGGACGATAGCGGAGCGACGGACACGCGGGAAGTGACGGTCGTTGTGACCGGCACCAACGACGATCCCACGATCTCCGAAGCGGATGTCCTGGGCGAGGTGACGGAATCCGGTGTCGGGGAAGACGGTACAGACGTTGCCACTGGCCTGATCGTCGGAATGGATGTCGATATTCGGGATGTCCTGACCTACTCCGCCTCTGTCGTTGACGGGGCACTGGGTCAATTCAGCATCGATGAGGAAACCGGTGAATGGACCTATACCATTGACCAGTTCAACGCCAATGTTCAGGCCCTCAACGAAGGCGACAGCGTCGACGAAGTCTATACGGTAACCGTATCCGACAACAACGGCGGCACTGTCACCACCGACGTGACCATCACCATCAACGGCACGAACGATGCCCCGACTATTGAGGACTACACGGGTTCGTTCACTGTTGTTCACAGCAACTCCAACAACGACGAAAGCAGCTTCAACCTTCTTGAGCTTCTGGCTGCCAACGACGTTGATGATGGTGAAACGGAAACGCTCCAGATCGACGAGATCTCGGGTACTCTCAGCCTGTCCATCGCGGGTCATCAGGTGACGCTGGATATCGCCGATCTGGAAGCCGCAGGGCTTTTGAACATCGGTGAAGCCGACGGCAGCGTGACCTTCACCCATAACCTGGAACGCATTATGGCCCAGGTCATGGATCAGGGCGAAACCGCCAACATCTCGGGTACCATGACTGTAGTGGATGTCCATGATGCGGTCTCCAACTCCGCCGAGTTCGATATCGAACTGTCGGTAGATCCGGACAAGACCAACACCTTCGGCGGTGACGACTGGACCACCGCGGACGGTGCGGGCGACATCCCTGAAATGCTTATCCCGACATTTGACGGAGACGGCGACGGTCCGCTGGTCGTCTGATCATGAAACTTCTGGAGAGGGCGCACGCGCCCTCTCCTCTCTTCTTTTTTATGTTTTTTTTGGAGAGTCTACATGGCTGTACGCAGCGCAAGGGAAAGCGTTTATCCCGCTCTCAAGGTTTATCGCTCTTCCTGGGCCGGGTTTCTTGCCGTTGGTTTCTTTTCGATCTTTGTCAATCTCGGAACTCTGGCTTCCCCCCTCTACATGCAGCAGATCTTCGACCGGGTGATGCAGAGCGGCCACCTCGAGACACTTGTCTTCCTGACGATGATCGTGATTTTTTTCCTGGCGGTGATTGCGGTTCTTGATGCAATCCGCGGCTCCATCCTCGCCAGCATAGCCAAATGGTGGGATGAAACCGTACATGCCGACCTGCTGCATGCCGTCATCCAGACGGCCAGGTCGACGGGCAAGTCCCACTCGCATGCAATGAACGACCTGGCAACCATCCGGCAGTTCGTTGGCAGTTCGAGCGTGCTACCTTTCTTCGATGGGCCCTGGGTGCCCTTCTTTGTCGGTGCCATTATTCTCATCCACCCTGCCCTCGGCTTCGTCGCCATCGCGGCCGGTGTGCTCTTGGTGATAATCGCAGGTATCAACGACACGGTCACCCGCCGCCGGATGGCGGGTGCTGCGGCGGCTCGTGTGCGGGCACAGCAGACGATTGACATCGCGACCCAACACGCGGAAAGCGTCTACAGCATGGGAATGCTGCCTGGCGTTCTCGCCCGCTACCGGAACGACAACGAACTGGTGGCCAATTCTACTTTCGCCGTCGCCGCCTTTTCAGCGAAGACCGCCGCGATCACCAAGTTCATCCGGTTCACGGCACAGATCAGTGTCTTGGGTCTCGGGGCCTATTTTGCCACGCTGGGTGAAATCACCCCGGGTGGCATGATTGCAGCGTCAATCATCATGGGGCGCGCGCTTGCGCCTGCCGAACAGGCCATCGGCGCCTGGCGGGGCATCGTCGGCGCGATGCAGTCCCATCGTCGGCTGAACGATATTTTTCTGGCAGCTCCGCTCCACTTCGACCGGACCCAGCAGCCGGATCCCAGTGGGCACCTGCAGCTCAAAGGTGTCAATCTGCTCGTTTCAGGCCAGGAACGGCCGTTGCTGCGCAACATCACGATTGATATCAAGCCGGCAACCCTGAATGCAATCGTCGGCCATTCCGGCTCAGGCAAGAGCACCTTGTGCAAATTGTTGATTGGCGCAATGGATCCGAGTTCCGGTTCGGTCCGTCTTGACGGTGTCGCCATGCGCAATTGGGACCCGCAGCAACTCGGCCGGAACATTGGCTACCTGTCGCAGTCCGTGGAACTGCTATACGGCACTGTGAAGGAAAACATCGCCCGGATGGGCGAGCCGGACGATGAAAAGGTTGTGACTGCCGCGCGCCTTGCCGGTTGCCACGACATGATCAACGCTCTGCCGAACGGCTATGAAACCCTGATCGGCCCGGGCGGACTTCGTCTGTCCGGCGGACAGGCCCAAAGGGTCGGTCTGGCCAGGGCGATCTACAACAAGCCCAAGCTGATTATCCTCGATGAACCGAATTCCAACCTGGACAGTGATGGCGAAGCCTCGCTTCAGGAGTGCCTTGTGCTCCTTCGGGAACAAGGCTGCACGGTCATCATTGTAAGCCACAGACCCTCGGCGCTCTCGAAAGTCGATCTGATCATCACCCTTGCGGACGGCACAATTCAAAAGACGCAAACCGGCGAGGAGTTCATGAAGCACGCCATCCGCCCGGTCAGCGATATCCTGCAGAAACTTGGCAAGGTCCAGCCGGCGCAAGCGAAAGGCGCTTCGCCGGCCAACGAAACTCAGGGAGGTCAGTGATGAAAGAGCAAAATAACCCGGCGTCGTCCCTCCGTCGCTCCATCCGGCAACACTGGATCATGGGTTCGTTGGTCGTCGCGGTTTGTTTCTTCGGCACGGGAATTTGGGCAAGCTTCGCGGAGCTGTCGTCGGCCGCCATCGCCGCCGGCAAGGTCAGTCCGGACGGAAGCTTGCGCGTGGTGCAGCATCTGGAAGGCGGAATTGTACGCCATCTCAATGTGAAGGAGGGCGATGTCGTCAAGGACGGTCAGCTTCTCATGGTTCTTGACCAGGCATTGGCAACGGCAAACTATCTGTCGATCTACCGCAAGCACCAACGCTATGTGGTGACCAGAGACCGGCTGCTGGCGCAAGAGCGTGGCGATGAAACCTTTGAGGTCCAGATGCCGTCGGTCATGTCGGCCGACAAAAGCTACACGCAGTTCGTTGCCAACGAGATTACAAAATTCAAGGTACGGCGCGAGCTGCTGGGAAGGCAGCAGTCGACTTATCATGTGCAGGCAGGCCAGGTTGAAGCCGAGATCAGCAGCCTGAAAGCCCAGATAGACGGCATGGATGATCAGATCCTGCTGCTTGACAAGGAGCTGGATAGCAAAAAGGTCCTGATGGACAAAGGCCTGATGCGGCAGCCTGAACTCCTGGCTCTGCAACGCAAGCGGGCCGAACTGTGGTCGGAGCGCAATGCCATCGGATCAACGATCGCTCGTGCGCGGCAGAAGATCGAGGAAATCAAGATCGCGGAACTGACGGCCCTCAGCGAAGAACGCGAAAAGGTGGCCAAGGAGTTGTCGGAAATCAACGCGGAGATTGCGCAAGCCGACGAGGCGCTTTCCGCGACTTCGGACATCCTGAACCGCACAGAGATCGTCTCTCCGATCGAGGGGCGGGTGCTCAAGGTCAACTACAAGACGGTCGGCGGTGTCGTGCGGCCGGGCGAACCGATCATCACGATCGTGCCCGAGAACGAGGAACTCATCCTCGACACGCGCCTGCGTACGTCCGACATCGACAACGTGATGATCGGGATGGACGCCAAAGTTCAGCTCACCTCCTTCATGGGGCGGCACATGAAGCCCTTGACAGGGGAAGTCTTCCAGGTTGGTGCGGACGCCGAAACGGACGAGCAGACGGGAGAGCAATTCTACACGGTGCGGGTCAGGGTTACGTCCGACGACATCCGGGAGGCCGGAGGCGGTTTTGAGCTGGTGCCAGGCATGCCCGCGCAGGTCTTCATTCAAACAGGAGCCCATACGCCGATGCGCTATCTGCTGGATCCTGTGCTGCAATCCTTCGGGCGGGCGTTCCGGGAAGAACGCGTACTCTAAAGCGGCTGTCGCGTGACCCTAAAATCAGAAGGCGTTGCCGGGTTTGGAAGAACAGAACCCGGCAACGCCTTTCGGCGTTTTAGGCATGCCGCAGCGACGCAATACCTTGCATGGTTCACGCCGCCAGATAACCACCGTCCACCGGAACGATCGCGCCATGAACGTAGGAAGCGTCTTCAGACAGAAGGAACGCGACGACCCGCGCAATCTCCACCGTCGCGGCCCAACGGCCGATCGGGATGCGGGCGTCGATCCGTGCACGCCGTGCCGGGTCTGATCGTGCGCCTTCGGAAATGCGTGTTTCCACCCAACCCGGTGCGACCGCGTTGACCCTTATACCGGTTCCTCCCCAGGCAACGGCAAGGGATCGGGTGAGGGCAGCGACCGCCCCCTTGCTGGTGCCGTAAGCAGGCGCAACGGGGTTGCCGAACCAGCTCCACATGGAGGCGATGTTGACGACGGAACCGTTGCCGCGTTGAAGCGTATCGCGCGCGGCCGTACAGGAGGTGAGCACGCCGGTGACATTCACCGCCATCACCTTCTCGAATACCGCTGCGTCCCATTCCCGGCTGTACTGGATCGTGCCCGCACAGGTGACCAGGCCGCCGAGCTCTTGCTCTTCTTCAAGGAGATGGGCAAGCGCGGCCTCATCAGTAACGTCAACCTCGACAAACCGGGCAGCTTGCGGAAAGCCTTCCTCCCGTTCCAGGCCTGCGGCCGTTACCTGCCAGCCGCGTTCGGTCAAAAGCTGCGTTGTTGCAAGACCGATACCTGTACCTCCGCCGGTGACCACAACATTTCTTGATGGCGGCATCGATCAATGTCCTTCGTCGAGCAGTTGCATCGCGCGAACGAGGTCGGAGACGCCGAGTTTGCGGTAGTAGTTCGGCGCATAGGGGGCTGTGAGCGCAACCTCGGCAATATGCTTCAGTTCCGCTGCGCCGGAGACGCCGAATGCTGCGAAGGATGTGGGCAGATTTATCCGTCGGAAGAAGGCTGCAAGGGTGCGGATTTCCTCCTCGGATCCCTGCCCGGCTGCCAGTTGTGTCAAGGTGCCGAGAGCGACCATCTCCCCGTGCAGCAACCCTGAGAGCGCCGGTGTGACCGACAGGCCGCGCACCATCGCGTGGGCTATCGACAACCCTCCGCTTTCAAAGGCAAGGCCGCTGAGAAGCACGGTGGCCTCCACCACGCGCTCGAAAGCTTCGTTCGGGCTTTCGGCCGACATCGCCGCTTCGCTATCGGCAAGAAGAATGTCGCTGGCACGCGCGACAATGGCCTTGGTGAGTTCCGTGGGACGGCCTGCAAAGAAGTTGAGACCACCTCCGGCAAGAGCGCCTGCCAGCTCATACGGCTTTGACATCGCATCGCCAATACCGGCCGCCAGAAAGCGACGTGGTGCCCCGGCGATGACTGCTGTGTCGACCAGGACAAGGGAGGGGTTGGTCTTCATGTGACGGACGCCCTCAACCGCATGGTCCGGCGTATAGACAACGGCAATATGGCTGGTCGGGCTGTCGTTGGAGGCGATGGTCGGCACGATGGCAACCGGCAGACCGCGCTCGATTGCAGCTCCCTTGGCGGTATCGATCGCTTTGCCCCCGCCGATGCCGACAAGAAGCCGGGCATCGCCGGCTTCCCTTGCCCTGGCGGCGATTTCTGCAGCGGTGCATTCCCCCCCGAATTCCATGAGGCGGGCGTCGGGAAGCTGGGACCTGATGCGGTCACCAAGCAGGTCGCGGGCTACCGGATCAATGACCACCGCCGCAGGGCCACCGCCGATGATGGCAATTTCCTCGGCCAGGCGATCGATGGCTCCCGGTCCCTGCACGTAGCGCAGTGGAGCGCCCAGAATGCGCATTGTCATGAGTTATCCTTTCACCGCACCGGCGGTCAGGCCCTGGACGAAGTAACGAGAAAGCGTGATGAACGCTATGAACAACGGCATGGCAATCAGTGTGGAGCCTGCCATGATATCTCCCCATCTCAGGTCAAAGGCGCCGATCATCGAAGCAAGACCCAGGGGCACCGTCTTGTTCGCGTCCGATCCGATCATGACCAGGGCAAAGGTGTAGTCGGTCCAGGACAGGAGAAAGGCGAAGATCGCGACCGTTACTAGCCCGGGGACCGACAACGGCAATACAACACGCAGGAAAGCCCCCAGGCGCGTGCAACCGTCCACCATGGCTGCTTCCTCAAGCTCGAAGGGCATTGTCTTGAAGAACCCCCACAGGAACCAGACGCCGAGCGGCATCGTGATGGTCAGGTGGGAAATGACAAGTGACAGCAGCGTATCGTTGAGGCCGATTGCCGCGAACATTGCGTAAAGCGGGATTGCCAGCAGCAGCGGCGGGAACATGTAGGCATAGAGCATGCCGGCGATGATCATCTGTTTGCCGCGAATGCGCTGGCGGGTGACACCATAGGCGATCATGACGGACAGAAGCATTGTCAGGGCAACGGTGGTCACCGCAACAATGAGACTGTTGAGGAACTGCCGCGGATAGTCGGTCTGCGCCAACAGGCTGGTGTAATACTCAAGCGTCCATCGCTGCGGAACCAGAGACGGGTTCATGAGCATTTCCTGCGTGGGACGCAGGGAAGAAACGACCATCCAGTAGATGGGAAAGGCGCTGTAGACCGCTAGAACGATCACCGCGAAGTAAAGTCCCGCCCGGCCGGCAACGCGGCGAGCCTGGATTTGTCCACTCATTTGCCTTCCTCCATCGGGAACACCCGGAAATAGATTGCAACGGCGACCATCAGGACGAAGAAGGAAAGCGTTGCGATCGCTGCCCCGCTGCCGATGTCATAAAGGGCAAATGCCTCCCGGTAGGACAGGACCGGCAGATGTTCCGTGGCACCAAGCGGGCCGCCGCCCGTCGTCAGCCAGATGACGTCGAACTTGTTGAACATCCACACGCCCCGCAGAAGAATGATGACCGTCAGGATCGGGCGCAGCGACGGCAGGGTCACGTGAAAGAAACGCCGGACGGGCCCGGCACCGTCTACGCGCGCCGCTTCATAGAGTTGGGTCGGAACTGTCTGCAGCCCGGCGAGAAAGGTCGTGGTGACGAACGGGGTCCACAACCAGACCGAAATCAGGATCACCGACGTCATGGACGCGGTCTCGGTCTCGAACCAGTAGATCGGCGGCAGGCCCAGGTCATCCATCAGAACGGTGATGATGCCGAGTGAGCCGTCAACCATCCACTTGAAGACCAGCACGGCGACCACCGTCGGCAGAAGATAAGGCAGGAATGTCAGTCCGCGCAGCAGAGAGCGGCCGATGAAATTCTGGTTCAAGAGCAACGCGAAGCCGATGCCCAGCACCACCTGCAGGACAATCGCCAACCCGGCATAGACGAAGCCGTTCCAAAGCGCGTTCCAGAACTCTGCGCTTGCAAGAACCTTGGCGTATTTTGCGAAACCGACCCAGACCGGATCGGCCGTAAGCGACGGCATGTCATAAAAGCTGAGCGAAACCGCATAAAGCGCAGGCCCGACGATCAGGACAAGGGTCGCAAGAAACCCGATACCGAGAAAACCCGGCAACAACCAGCGAGTCATTCACGAACTCCAGATGGTGTGAAAGTGAGGGGAGCTTCCACTCCCCTCTCCGTTTCGTCACTTGATCACTTCACGCATTTTGGCTGCGGCCTGATCCACGGCCTCTGCAGAATCCATCTCGCGAAGGATCTTGTTCTGCAGCATTTCAGGCATGACGAAGGACTCGAACACCTTGCCGGGTCTGACGTCAGGCGCCGGGCCTTGCGTATCAATGGACGTGAGCACAACAGACTCGTCGGTCACAAGTTCTCGCATCTGCTCGACCACACCAGAGTATTTCTGGATCATTGCGTTGTCGCGCCAACGCTGGTCTTCATAGATGTCAAGTCGCGTCGGCTGGAAGTGAACCGGTGCGGTGTGCAGGAAGTCGACCATGCGATCGGTCGTAAGCCACCGCATGAAATCCATCGCCGGACCAGTGTTGTCCGTCTTCAGGACCACCCAGCCGTCGTAGCCGTGGCTGACCGCCTTTTGCTTTCCGGACATATCCATGTAGGGCATGACGCCAAGGTTCTCGGCCAGGGTCGGGTTGTCCCGCTCTGCTGCTTCCAGAACACGTCCGGCATAGGCTCCGTGGGCCACGGCACCGCCAACCAGGTTGGACAGGACATCGGAATAGCTGGCCTGAAGAGCACCTGGAGGCATCGTGCCGTAGAGCTTGGTCATGAAGTCGAGGTAGGCGGCTACCCGAGGCTTCATCTCGTCGTTGTCCAGGATCACGTTCCATTGGTCGTCGAACAGCTTGACGCCCTCGGCCCACAGGAAGGCAAACGACATCCAGTTGGTTGCCCCGTTCGATCCGATCGGGAACAGCGCGCCTTTCTGGCGGCCCTGGACAAGCGCCTCGCTGTTCTGGACGAACGCATCCCACGTGTTCGGCAGGGACAGACCGTTCGTCTCATAAAGATCCTTGCGGTAATAGATCAGCGCAAGGTTGTAGTCGAACGGGTACCAGTACACCTTGTTGTCGATGGGGAAGAGGATGTTGTTCCCCCACTGGTATTCGTCCGTCAGCTCGTTCAAGGGGACGATTTGTTCCTGCTCGGCCAATAGCAGCACGTGGCCGATGAAACCGACGTTTGCCACGTCATAAGGGGTTCCGGAGCGAATGCCATTGGTGATCTTGGTGAAGCTTTCGCCAAGCGGTACGGAATCGATGACGACCTCAACGCCGGTCTTTTCCTGGTATTCCTTGGCCACCTTCGAGAAAAAGGCGAGCGTGTCCTTGCCTGTTTCGCAGTTCAAAAACCGGATGGGCTTGTTGCCCTGGGCGCGGAGCGCCGGGGCCGCAAGGGACGAGGCTGCCAGCCCGGCGCCGGCGATAGCCATGGTCTTGAGGGCCTGGCGTCTAGTCCAGAGACCTGTCTCGAATTTGCTCTTAGTCATGTTTCTCCTCCAATTGACCGCTTTCAGGTGCGGCTAAACCCTTTTGTTCAAGCTGCCCCTCCCGGCATCTCGAGGCGTTCACCGCTGGCGCGGTCAAACAGGTGGATTGCTGCTGCGGGAAGAGCGAGGTGAACGCTCTCACCAACCTTGATGTCGTCCCTGCGCTGGGTCATGACCCGCAGGCGATGACCAGCCGTCTCGCCGATGAAAAGCGTTTGCGAGCCGAGCTGTTCGATGCCCCGGACCGCGAACTCCGGACCTTCGTCGGAAATCGTTATGGCTTCCGGCCGAATGCCGGCAATCACCTCCCGCTCACCGGCATCGCTGCCGGCAGGAATGGAGACATCAGCCGACAGGCTGAGAAAACCGTTCTTGAGGTCAGCTTCAACGAGGTTCATTTCGGGCGAGCCGATGAAGCCCGCGACGAAGGCGTTTGCCGGCCGGTCGTATACCTCCAGCGGCGAGCCAATCTGCTGAACATGTCCGTCGCGCATGATCACGATCCGGTCGGCAAGGGTCATTGCCTCCGTTTGATCGTGCGTGACGTAAAGCATTGCCTTGCCGATGCGCCGCTGAAGAAGGGCGATTTCCTCCCGCATCCTGGAGCGAAGCTTCGCATCCAGGTTGGACAGCGGTTCATCGAGCAGAAACACCGCCGGGTCGCGAACAAGGGCACGACCGAGCGCGACACGCTGCATCTGTCCGCCTGAAAGCTGGCCGGGCTTGCGGTTGAGCAGGTGCGTGATGTCCAGCATTTCTGCTGCAGCGTCGACGCGCCTGGAGATCTCGCCCCCTTTCATGCCGCGCATCTTGAGACCAAACGACATGTTGCCGCGAATGGTCTTGTGCGGATAAAGCGCGTAGTTCTGGAACACCATGGCGATGTCACGGTCCTTGGGCTCCAGCGTGGTCACGTTCCGGCCACCGATATGCAGTTCCCCGGCGCTGATCGTTTCCAACCCCGCGACCATGCGCAGGGTTGTCGATTTCCCGCATCCGGAAGGGCCAAGCAGAACGATGAGTTCGCCCTTGGCGATCTCAAGGTCGACACCTTCCACCGCAACCACGGCCCCATAGGTCTTGCGCAGTTTGCGCAGACTGACTTCCGCCATTACTTGGCCTCCCCGGTTGCCCGCACGGTTTTGTGGTTGATCGGTGTGAGGGCTTCCTTTGCCTCCCGGAACCGAACGAAGCCTTCGTCGTAAGTCGCCGTGGCCCGGGCGTTGGGCGTCAAAGTCTCTGCCACGCGGATGACGCGGGCAGCGTCATCCGTGTCCGAGAAAAAGCCCGCACCAATGCCCGCGATAAGCGCTGCACCGAAGGACGCGTCGCCTTCGGCGGGAACTTCGATCGTCAGTCCTGTGACATCCGCAATGATCTGCCGCCACAAGGCACTGCGTGTCCCCCCGCCGACGAGACGGGCGGTGGTGAAGCCCATGCCGCGCTGTTGCAGAACGGAAAGGCAATCGCGCAACGTATAGGCAACGCCTTCATAGAGAGCCCGGCAGAAATGCGGTGCTCCATGCTGGAACCCCAGGCCAACGAAAGAGGCGCGCAAGTCAGGGTCCCAGTAGGGGCTCCGCTCGCCGTTGAGATAGGGATGAAAGAGCAGACCTTCCGACCCTGCAGGGGCTTCGGCAGCTTTGGCATCCATGCCCTCGAAACCCATGTCCGAGAAAAGCGCGTCACGCAGCCAGCGATGAGCCGAAGCGCACGAGTTGGTTCCCAGGATCGAGTAGTGATGATCGGACACCAGGTGCGGGTAATGAATGACATCGTCGGAAAACCGGGGAGCGTCCGTCAATGTAGAGACCGTGCCTGCCGTGGCGAGCTTCAGGGCTCCGATGCCTTTGCACGTCATGCCCGCTGCATAGGTTTCCGCATTGGTATCGGAGGTTCCGCAAATGACCGGTGTGCCTTCCCGCAAACCGGTTTCCTGAGCGGCCCCTGATGTCACTGTCCCCGTCGTCGCCGTCGATGCAACTATTTCCGGAAGAACATCGGTTTCAAGCCCCCCCATCGCACAGAGTTCGGAAGACCAGCCCCCTGAACGTGCATCGGCAAGCATGAGCCCCCAGGCATCCGTGATGTCGGTTGCATCGCTGCCGTCGAGACGACGGCGCAGCCAATCCTTGGCCGGGCGAAGCCGGCGGATGCGGCTGTGTGTTTCCGGCTCTTCTTCCTGCAACCAGATCAATTGCGGCAGCGTCCAGGTGGGGCTGATGCGATTGCCCGAAAGGTCGAGGATCTGAGCCCCGCGCGCTGCTCTTTCCCGCACAACCTGAGAACCGGAACGCTGGTCATTCCACATGATCGCGGGCCGCAATGTGCTGCCTGACTCGTCTTCGAGCACGTGGGTGTGCGCTCCGGCCGTCACGGAAACCGCGACGATGCGATGCGGCTCCAGGCCGCCCTGCCAGATCTTCTGCAGGGATGTGACGAGTGCCGACCACCAGCCTTCCGGATTCTGTTCGCTGAATCCGGGTTTCGGTGTGAGTGTTTCGACCGGACAGGAGGCCGAAGCCACGACCTTCCCGTCCGTGGTGATGACCGTCGACTTGAGCGATCCTGCTCCGAGGTCGATCCCAAGCAAAAGGGCGTCAGACATTGGCACCCCTGTCCCGGTACGGATCGATGGAGCCGGCGCGCGGTGGAAAGCCGAGTTTGCCGGGATTGAAGAGGTTTTGCGGATCAACGGAGGCCTTGATACAGCGCAGAATATCCATGCCGACGCCGTGCTCTCCGTCCATCCAGGGTCCGCGGAAAAGACCGCTTCCATGGTGGTGAGCGATCGAGCCGCCATGCGCGAGCGTTTCACCGTTGACGATGTCCCACATTTTTTCATGCAGCGGCAAGGCTGCAGACTGATCCATGGGAGGAAGGCGCAAGGTCATGTATTGGCACACGCCTTCCGGATAGACATGCGACCAGTGGGCACTGAAATGGGCGTCCTTGGAGACTTCCGCAGCAATCCGGGCTGCGATCGTGTCGTAAAGCGACGAAGCCTTGCTCCAGTTCACCGAGACTTCGAGCGTGTCGTTGTAGTAGCCTTTATCAAGCCATTGTTTCGTAATGGAGACGTAGCGCTTTGCCCGCCATTCGTCGAAGGGACGTGTTTCCGTTTCCACGGCATCTACGCTCTTTGCAAACTCGCGTACCAGTGCCGCTTCTGCAGCCACAATGGCTTCTTCGCCGCAAACCACGATGTTTGCCATCACCGGGCGCGTTTCAAATGCACTGATGCCTTCGGTGCGCGAGGCGGTTTCCTTTTCGTCATAGAGACGAACGATGCGCGGATGCAGCCCCGCCTGCATGATGCGCTTGGCAAGCGAGAGGGCTGCGGTGCGATCGGGAAGTGCCAGCACGATCGCCTCTTCGGCGGGCGGCAGCGTCCAGATGCGCAGGGTCAGTTCCGTTATGACGGCAAGCGTGCCTTCACTGCCGACGATGATATCGAGAACCGATGGTCCGGAGGCCCGCTTGGGCAGCGGCCTGATTTCCAGCACGCGCCCATCCGGCATGACCGCCTTGAGACCAACGACAATGTTCTCGATTTTGCCGAAGCGGCTCGATTCCTGACCACCGCCGCGGCAGGCGGCCCACCCGCCGACCGTCGAGATGGTCAGCGATTGCGGCAGATGACCGGATGTAAAACCTTCTGCGTTCAGCGCGTCTTCGAACACTTCGCCGTTCATGCCAGCTTCGACCGTTACCAGATGGTTGTCCCGGTCGATCTTCAGGATGCGGTTCATGCGCTGCATGTCGAGCATGACTTCGCCGCCCAGGGGTATGATCCCGCCGAGAACACCGGAGCCGCTGCCATAGGGAATGAGGGGGTGATCTGCCTTGCTTGCCTTCCCGACAATTGCCGAGACCTGTTCCGTTGTGGCGGGGCGCACGACGAGGCCTGGCAGCGTACCGACCAGGGCGCCTTCCCTTGCACGGAAGTTCGCATAAGGCAGACGGTCGTGTGCATAGCCGGCGCGCGAACCTTCGTCCACCAGGACGTTTTCCGCACCGACCAGCTCCGAAAGCTCGGAAACGAGATCACGATTACTCAAAGATTTTTCCTCCTCCATGCCCAATTGGATTGTCAGAAATCGCGTTGGGCAAACGTTTGCTCAAACACAAACAATTGCACTTTGGTCTGGATGTCAAGCCCGGTTTGCTGAATTTCAGATGGAGGCGACCGATGCGCGCACGATGAGATCGCCTGGAGGAAGAAGGAGACTTTCGAGCGCTGAGCCCTCGTCGGGCGCAGTTCCCTGGATCAGGTCGATGAGCCGGCTGGCTGCCGCGCGCCCCATTTCCTGGGAGGGTAAAGCCACTGTGGTCACCTGGGGATAAACGACCCGGGCAAGCAGGTCGTCATGCATCGTGACGACGGAAACGTCTTCCGGCACACGGAGCTTGAGTTCGTGCAATCTGGCAATGGCCGCAGCTGCGGTCAGCAGCGTCGCGGCGTGAATAGCGGTCACGCCGCAGGCCAGCAGTTTGTCGACGGCCGCAGGTACGGCTGCAGGATCGTAGCCTGCCTGTGCAACGAATTCCTCGCCGTGGTCGAGGCCGGCGGCTTCAAGAGCCTGTTGCCATCCCTGGCGCCGCATGTCGCCATTGAACCGGCCGAGCCGCCCGGCCAGATGCCCGATCCGGCGATGCCCCATGGCGATGAGGTGCTCAACCCCGATGCGGGCTGCCTCGCGTGTATCGATCGCAACGCAATTCCGGTCACCGGCCAGATGTCGGTTGAGGATCACATGCGGCAATCCCGTGCTGTTCAGCATCTGTCGCAACCGGTCATCCTCATCGAAACTCGCAATGATGACACCCTCAATGATGCTTGATCGAGAAATGTCCGTGATGATCTCGCGCCCATCCCCCTTGTCATAGGAGACCAGAAGGGCAAAACCTTTCTCGCGTGCCTCGATTTCGGCTCCCACAATCGCCGACGCAAAGATCGGGTTTTCGATCTGGGGAACAACCATCAAAAGTGTCGAGGACTTTGCGGTTTTCAGGGCTCTCGCAACCGGGTTGCCGTGGTAACCGAGACGTTCGGCTGTTTCCAGAATATGGGTTCTGGTCTTTTGGGAAACACGTCCCTTGTTCTGAAGCACGCGCGAAACTGTCGACACGTTGACACCGGTTGCCTCTGCCACATCGCGCAGGGTTACAAGTGGTTTTTTGCGCTTCATTTCCCCTCCCCTGGAAACTGATGGATCCCGAGCTCAGAACCTGATTTCGCAAAAATTTGCGCAAGAAGGTTAGTGCTCAGATCAATGTTCGCGCTTCACGTGCGAACGAAAGCCGTGAATCCAGTCTCATAGCAGTTTTGGTGACAAGAACGCCATCTATTGCACGCCCGGCCATTTCTCCGGCAGTTTCAAAGTAAAGGCCGATCCTATTCCCGCCTGACTTTCAAAAGACAACTCTCCCCCGAGCAACCTTGCAACCTGGGAAGAGATGTTCAGCCCGATACCCGTGCCGGGAATTCCCGCCGTGCCCTGACCGCGAAAGAAGCGGCTGAACACGCGCTCCTGCTCCTCCGGCGGAATACCAACACCCCGATCGTGCACGGAGATGAAAATGGACCTGTTCTGCGCCCGGACACTCACTGAAACCGGCTCGGTAACCGGCGAATATTTCACCGCATTCGATAGAAGATTGTTGAGGATCTGTTCCGCCAGCAACCGGTCCGTCTCGATCGTTTGGGGAACCTTGTTGCCAATTTCCAGGGAAAAAGCCCGCTCCGGTGTCTCTTCACTCTGACGGGCGACGACCCGTTGAATGAGATCCTCGACATGGCAGTTTCCGGGTCTGGCCGTCAGCTGTCTTTCTTCGAGCCGAACGACATCCAGCGTCGCTTCCAGCAGGCTTGTCAGGCCCCGGACCTCGGAGCGCACCTGGCTTGCCCGTTGCCTGATTTCGTCGGTTGGCATCTGGTTCCCGCTCCGCAAGACGCGCTGCATCGCGGAATCGATGACGGCGAGCGGGGTTCGAAACTGGTGAGAAACCAGGGCAACGAAACTGCGATAGATCTCGGCGGTTTCGCGTTCACGCAAGAGCGACAGCCGGATGCGTTGCTGTTCGGCCATCGCCCGCAACATCGTGAAGGACAGAAAGGCGCCAAGAACAATGATCGCCACGATGGAAATGATGACCTGCACGATTGCGGCACGTTGATTGTCGAGCCGCGCACCCGTTGCCTCCCATTGCCGGACCATGGACTGGTTTCCGGCGCGGCCGAGATCCTCAATCAAGGGCTGGAGAAGGTCGTGAACGGCAGACGCCGTCTGGACGTCGCCATATGACATGTCCAGGATTTTTGCCTTAAGCGCTCGTAGCGCCCCAGCCACCTTTTCCAGCTTTCCGTCCAGGCCAAGCTCTCGCATGTAGCGTCGTTGAGGCCCCTCCGATAACAGGTTCAGGCGGCTAAGCATCACGTTGTAACGCTTGTCCAGTTCAGCCGCCTTGCGGGAGATGGTGCCGACATGACGGGAAACCTCGGCATCCAGCAGGAGCGCCGCGGATTGCGTTCGTGAGATCGCCCACAGCATGTTGTCCCCCTCGTTACGCCGCAATTCCGCTTCGGTATCGAGAAGCCGTGCGAGGGAAAATACGAGCAGCAAGACGAAGGCAACGGATGCAGTGCCTGCGACGATATAGGCGACAAGATCGCTTCTGCGCGTCATTTGATCTTCAGTTGGATCAATTGCCACACCCAGCGATAGTCGTAACGGATGTCCTGAAGATCGGAATGGCCGTCCCGGGGATAAACGATCCAGAAAGGGCCCTTGTCCGAGGGTTGTAGCCGTTCGCCATCCATATGGGTTGCGACAAGAACATCGTACCGCACGAAGTCTTCCATCGGGATGTCGACGGTATAATCGTTGAGCGCGCTGGCGGTAACCGTTGTGCCGTCGGCGCCAACGAATTCAAGCAGGTCGCGCATCAGGAAGCCGTCAAAGCGTTTTACGCCATCCGTGACGACAGTCGAGGTCTCGAGGGTGTGACGGGGCAGTGCTTCCAGCATTGCATCGTCAAGAAGCGCGGCGGCCTCTGAGTTTGTCTTGCGGATATTGCCGGTGACCGTCAGCCGGACTTCGCCTGCTGGGGCGGTCAATGACATGTTTTCCGATCGAGCTGTCGCAACGGATAAACCGACACCGATCAGCATGAGCATTGTCCCTGCAAATGCCTTTGACGGTTTGAGGGAAGAAAGCAGATTGGTGAACCTGAAGGAGCAGCGAAGGTGACTGCAACACCGGAACAACGCCGCTGCCATGTCATTTCGTCTCGTTGCCGGTAACGCTTGTTTTTCAAATGCTTCAATCAATGATCGGGCCCGCAAAGGTCAAAAAAATCATTATGGCACCGGTTGTTGATGTTGCAAACATTCAACCGATGCCAGACCTCCGATGTTGCGCACGCCGAAAATTGCGTATTTCGCCCTGTCCCGAGTTCCCGCAACGCGAACAACAAGAAACAGGGCGCTGAATTGCCGGATGCCGGTGCAGACAGGACAAGGCAGTCCTGACTGCGTGCGTGATGATCAGCCAGCCGCCTTGACAGGATCGTTGATCCGGGGAGGCTGATAGGACGCCGCCTTTTCCTTCAGACTGGAAAATTTTGTCGAAAGCTGTTCGAGCTTGGCTTCCCAGGCCGGATCAGGCTGTTGCCCTTCAATTGTCCGGAAGTAGACCTCCATGATGCAGGTGACTGCAAAAGGCTCCAGCAAAGCGGACTTGACGGACCACGCGAACAAAATTGCAAACACGATGCCGCCCGCAGACCAGCTGCCAGGAACGAGATATGCGACCAGGGCGGCCGGAGCCAACATGACGAGGAAGACAAGAAACGACAGGCCGTAGACGATAAGAGTGAGCCAGGCGGCATTCTTGAGCATCGGTTTATAATTCTGGGCGTAAAGCACCAGCCCGCTCCGGGACGAAGCCCACACGTTGTCCGAATTTGTCCGGATCGTATAGGCGAGGATGACTTCGTCGATGAAACCGACGGCAATGCGCAGGAAGGCCTCGGCAATCGAGATCAGTTGCCGGGCACCGGGGATCGGCAGAAGCGTGAAGACGCCCCGCACCAGGCCCGTGATTGCGCGCAGCACACCCTTTATCAGCTGGTCGACGCCGAAAAGCACACTGGCCTGCATAAACCTTTGAGAGACTTCTTCGCGGGCGTAGGAAATCTGAGACCGCCCGCCCGGCATCTCCTTGCCGTCGAGCAGCTTGACCAGAACGGCAATGTGCCCGGCCTTGACGACATAGAGAACGTATTCTCTCAGCAGATACATCACGACGGCGACTGCACCGAACCCGATGACGCCGCCCCAGGTCGTGGTCGTTGCCTGGAAATCGGCATCGCCGAACCCGCCGATGCCCCAGCCGACCCCGGCACCGACACCCGTTGCAAGAATGTAGGCAACGGCAGCTCCGAAATAGACCGCCATGCGCAAGATGATGAAAGGCAGTGTCTGAAACATCAGGCCTAATGCACGGCCAATAGAAAAATCCCACATATTTGGCGTCTCCTTGAACGCTCTGTTGCAATATGGCGGGAGAATATTGTCGAACGTGAGTGCTGTCCCCCTGCGTTTGAACGGGGACAGGTGAATGAAATCGCGTCAAGAAAGACCGCCCATTGACGCCGCCATCCATGGAACCGACTATCGGGCTCATCACGGTCAGATTTCAACGTGGTCTGGTTCAAAGAGCAGTTGATGCAAGCGAAGCCCAAAACCGGTCAGAAACTGACAGTTCTCTGTGTTGAGGACCAGTGCCATCTTCGCCAGGACATCATCGATGAACTTTCCGCTGCAGGCTATGACGCGGTCGGTGCAGCTGATGGCCGCGAAGCGCTGGACGTGCTGGAAACGATCCGCCCGCATCTCATCTTGTGCGATATCTCCATGCCCCGGCTCGACGGTTACGGCTTGCTCGAAACCGTCAGAGGCAGGCACACGCATCTCGCAGATGTTCCTTTCGTCTTCCTGACGGCTCTAAACCAGCGCGACGAGATCATTCATGGCAAGCGCGCGGGCGCGGACGATTATCTGGTCAAACCGATAGACTATGACCTGTTGCTGGCAACGATCGAAGCTCGCTTGCGCCAGGTCAGCCGGATCGATGACAGGCAAAAAAGCGAACTGGAAACGCTTCGGCAAGCCCTGGCAGGCAGCGGATCGGACCGATCGCTTGGAATGAACGGCATGGAGAGTGTTCTCAACGTGCTTTCCTTCGGTATCGTGCTGGTGTCGTTGTCCGGTGTTGTCTTCGCAAATAGAGCCGCTCGGGAGATACATATGGCCAGGGACGGGCTGGTGATCGACCGGACGCTCCATACCGGTTCATCGCAGCTCGCCAACGATATCAGGAAACTGCTGGCGAATGCCTGTGAGGCTGCCTGCAAGGGCCAGGACCACCTTGCCAGCCTGACGGTGCAAAGACCGTCCGGGCGCCGTGATTTTCTGCTTACGGTCTGTTCGCTCCCGGACAGTATAGGACTGCCGAACGATGACGCGAAGGCGGTGATATTCATTTCGGATCTCGCGCATCGGCCAAGGATGCCGGACGAGATTCTGGCAGGCCTGTTCGATCTGACGCCGACTGAATCGGAGGTCGCCCGCGCGTTGGCGCAGGGGCGGCGAAAGGAAGACATCGCGCAGGAGCTTTCAATCGCACCGACGACAGTCGCTTTTCATTTGCGCAATCTCTTCGAAAAGACCGGAACCAATCGTCAGGCAGACCTCATCGCACTGCTTCTCACCGGCCTTGTCTCGATCAAGGAACCGCAGGGGGACGTTGAGAAACGTGGAAAGACTGAAGCGCTTCCAACAACGTGACGACACCAAGATGAGCATGCCGGCAAATTTGTTACGCAGGTGAATTTCAACAATCAAAAAGATCACGCTGACTTCATTACGTTCGTGAAACTGAATTCACAAACTAGCCAAGGCTGGTTATATTCTCTCTGCGGTCGAAATTGCCGCGTATACTGAATTGATATTCCATTTGAATTGCCTCTCACATTTCCGGAGAATTTGTTGTGCCGGTCAAAAAATTACGATTGCTGCTTTGTTCTGCGGGACGCCGCGTTGGTTTGCTTCAATGTTTCCGATCTGCTGCCGACCATCTGGGAATCCAGCTGGAAATCCTCACCTGTGACCTTGCTCCGGATTTAAGTGCAGCATGCGCAGCTGCGGATCGGGCGTTTGCCGTGCCGCGTTGCGACGACCCAAGCTATGCCAACGCCATTCTCGACATTGTGCGTGACAACCGGGTCGATCTGGTGGTTCCGACGATTGACACGGAGTTGATGGCGCTTGCCTGCGTGTCCGACGCGTTCACCCGGCTGGGAGCGCGGGTGCATGTGGCTTCGACTGAAGTCATCGAAATTGTGAGGGACAAGCGGCTGACGTCTGAAATGCTCGAGGCGGCAGGCGTGCCGGTGCCGAAAACGCTGGGACACGAAGCGTTGCTGTCCGATCCGGATGCACTCGGCTGGCCGGTGTTTGCCAAGCCGAGCGGCGGTAGCGCCAGCCGGGGACTGCAGGTCTTTCAGGCTATCGAAGAGCTGCCCGGCCGTTTTGAGGAACCAATGGTCTTCCAGCAGTTTCTGCGTGGCCCGGAATACACGATCAACATGTTCGTCGATTCAGGCGGCAGCCTGCGAACGGTGGTTCCTCATCTGCGCATCCAGATCCGCGCGGGTGAAGTCGAGAAGGGAAGAACGGTGCGACGGGATGACTTCCGGCAAATCGCCGAAGGCGTGCACCGGGCCTTGCCAAGCCTGACCGGCGTGGCCTGTTTCCAGGTGATCGACGACCCGGAGCTGGGACCGCGTGTCATTGAAATCAATGCAAGATTTGGGGGCGGGTATCCCTTGGCCGACCATGCCGGCGCGCGTTTTGCACAATGGCTTCTTGAGGAAGTGTCGGGCCTCCCGTGCAGCGCAAGCGACGACTGGCGAGAAAATGTCAAAATGCTCCGATACGACAGCGCGATCTACGACGGCTGATCGTCGCAGGTTTGCCGGAGCCGCAATGGTCTTTTGTCAGGACCCGCACCGCGGCTCTGTCCTGGCAGTAGAAGCCCTGGCCGGTAGCGTTTTCCGGTCGACCCCACATTCGTTAACTGGCGGATTGCGATGATTGTTTTTGATCTGGACGATACGCTCTATCTGGAGCGGGAGTTTGCGTTCAGCGGCTATCGTTTTCTCGACGGTTGGGTAAAAGAACGCGAAAGCCTGGAAGGCTTTGGCAACGCCTGCAGGGTGTTGTTCGAGGAAGGCGAGCGGCGTCAGATCTTCAACCGCGCGCTTGAAAGGCTCGGACACTGCGGCGACAGCCATTTGATCGCTGATCTTGTTGCGGCTTACCGTGGCCACCCGCCGCAGATTTCGCTGGCTCCGGATGCGGCGCGTTTTCTCGAGCGTCACCGCGGTCCGTTCGGCCTGATTACGGATGGACCGGCGGAAACTCAAAACGCCAAGATCGTTGCCCTTGGTCTTGACCGCTGGATTGAGAATATCCGCAAGACCGGAGACTGGCCTCAAGGATATGGCAAACCACATCCCCGCGCTTACGAGGAAATGGAAGGACTTGCGGCAGACGACGGGCCGATGGTCTACGTCGCCGACAATCCCGCCAAGGACTTCGTGACGCCAAAAGCGCGCGGCTGGATCACCGTTCAGATCCGGCGGGCGGGCGCCGTGCATCCGCCGCATGCGAAAGATGATGCACACGCGGCCCATGTCGAAATAACGTCGCTGGATGAACTTGACGGCGCGTTGACGGTCCAGACGGTTTCGATGAAATAGCCAATTGTGGGCCGCAAGTGTGCCTTCAGGCTGGACCACGCTGCGACAGAACCTCCTGGTATTCACCGAGAATGTGCTTCACCTGGTAGTTCTCCACGATGCGTTGTCGAGCCCTTTTTCCGAGGTCGGCAAGCTGATCGGGGGGCATTCGGGCAAATTCGGCCATCGCATCGCACAGCGCATCCGGATCGCCCGGTGAAACAACCTTGCCGGTATCCGCAACAACAAGTGCGGCGTCGCCGACACTGGTGGTGACCACCGGACGGGCATGGCTCATGGCTTCGGCGACGACATTCGGGAACCCTTCCGTTCTGGACGACAGGACGAGAACATCTATCTGCGAATAGAAATCACCCATGTCACGCAGCTCCCCAAGCAGTTTCAGACGTGCCGGATCAAGCCCTGCGTCTTCAATCATGGCCAGAACTTCGCTGTTGCGGTCATCAAGCCCGAAACCTGCGGCAACAAAGCGAGCATCGGGAAATTGTGCGGCCATTTGCGCTGCAGCCCGGAAGAAGTTCAAGTGGTCCTTTTGAGGATGAAAGCGCGCGGCTATACCGAACACACGGGCCATGCGCGGCGTGGGGTCCGCCTGCTCGGGAACCACGACGCCGTTCGGGATGACCTTTCCGAACCGCGCGGCATAGCCATACTGTTCGTGCTGCTCTCTTGCCCGTGCCGAATTGTAAACGATGCCGGCAGCGCGAGACGATAGCATGCGTGCCCCTGCGACGGCGAGGCGCGTGCTTCGCGTCAGGCTGCGCGGATCGTCAAGTGCCTGGCGCACCGTCCAGAAGACGGGCGGCGCCCCGGCCAAGCGCGCCGACAAGGTGCCGACAACCATTGCATGATACATCCAGCACAGCACCGCTCGCGGGCGCTTCTCCCGCATCAGCCCCGTCAGTTTCATGATTGCACCCGGCATGTGCACCGCTCCGCGTGCATTGAGCGGATGATATTCCACGTCCGGCCGTCCGGCCAAACTCAGGTTGCGATCTGAAACGCCGATCAGAGGGACCACGATTGCCGGTTCGGATGTCGCCGCCAGAAGTCTTGCCAGCATCGTTTCCGCTCCGCCGCTGGCGGCGAAATTCGTAATCACATGCATGACCGGCGCGGCAGCATCCGTTCCGACCTCCAGTCCAGCACCTTCGCTGCCAACGTAGTCCATCAGGTCACGCCTTTCGTGCACCCTGCCAGACGTCGAGCGGTCTGCCGATCCGCTGTTCAAGTTCGCTGACTTCCGGAGCGAAGAAGTCCTGCAGCCTTTTTTCCAGATCGGGGCTCAACGGCGGGTATTCCTGTGGCCGGGCGACGGCATCGCGAAGCACCCTCATTGGCCTGGTGTGCCGAACGCCATCCAGAACTGGGCGAAACGGCTTCAGGACCTTGCGGAGGGGCAGTGGAACGATGGCGGCGTTCTTGTCCTTGACCTTGCTGTCTACCGGAGGAGCCAGCGGAGCTTCGTGACCGATATGCGTGGCAAGGCGGGCGAGCTGATTTTCAGGCTGGCGCCGGATATCCTCGAACAGCAGCAGCAGGATCTGCTCCGGCGGGAACAGATCGTAGAACCGGCGAAGATGCAGGGCATAACGGCCGTCGTTGATGAAACGCTGGCCCGCGGCCTTCGCCGGGTCGAGATGATCCTCGATGTTTCGAGACACCTCCCCGCGTCGCAAGAGCATGCAATAATCGGAGTAGGCACGCGCCGAAGGTTCCCGCATCTGAACGATCAGCCGGACATCGGGAAGGTCCCGCCGGATGCGCTCTGCCGCCTCGGGCTGCGTGAGATAGGTATTCGACTTCTCTCCGACGATTGCGTCCGGTTTACTGAAGTCGAATTGAGACAGGTACCAGTCCGCTCCACGGTGATACTCATAGGAAAAGTAATGCAGCTCCGGGCTGGGCATCGATATCGTCGGACTGCGCTCCAGAGATCTTTGCAGCCAGGTTGTTGCGGACTTGGCCGCGCCGAAAATCAGAAATCGTATGTTTGAGTCAAGCATATGCGGTACCTGCTACCTGGGTGCCTTCGACGAGCTGTTCGTAAAGGCGGGAAATTTCGGAAACATGGCGTTCGGCGCCATACTTGGCCGCGGCATCTGCCTGCGCCGCGTCGGCAATCCGGGTTTGCAGCAAAGGGTCACTGAGCAGTTTGCAAATAGGTTCGACAAAGCTCTCCGGATCGTCCGGCTCAACAAGGAACCCCGTCAGACCGTCCTCGATCGCTTCGATGTTGCCACCGTGCCGTGTCGCGACGACGGGCGTCCCCAGATACATGCTTTCGATCAGGGTCCGGCCGAATGGCTCGTTGACAGCCGGAACAAGCATGACATCGACGCCGCTCATTGCCTCGAAAACCGGTGAGCGGAAGCCCATGAAATGAAACTTGTCGTTCAATCCCAGGCTACTGACCAGCGCCTTGCAGGTTTCGTCCAGGCCCCGGGTTGCATCGACGGTATCGCCGAACAGCAGTCCGTGCACCTGACGCCCCGGCAAGGCGCGGCGAACCGCATCGACCACCCGAACAAAGCCGTCGGGACGTTTGCGTTTGATGATCGAGCCGAAATACCCGAGCAGCACCGCGTCCCTCGGCAGGCCGAGTTCGTCGCAAAGCTTGTCATGGGAATTTGCGCGATCAGGCCGTATGGCTGGAAAATCGAAAGGACTTCGGATCACGCTTGCTCGGTCGCCAATCGGCCGGATCGGACGTGATGGCATGGCGTAATGTGAAACGCTCACGATATGGTCGGCAAGCAAGGGGGCGAGCATGTTCGCCCCTTTCGCAGCCGGGTCCTGGCGATGATGCCAGAGGTGGCGACAACCAGACAGTTTGCTCGGCATGATCCAGTTGGCGTGCATGCGTCCTTCGTTCGTATGCACGATATCGGGATCGATCTTTTTCAGCGTTCGTCGCAAGGCCGGCAGTGTTCGCGTCAGATAGCCGAGCCCGCCTACGCGGCCGGGCAGAGGCAGGCCGGGCGACGACATCAGTGGCGTGTCCTCCAGCACCTCGTAATCGAGCCCCAGCCCCCGCGCCTTTTGGCCAATGGCGCCTGGTTCGAAATGGACGAGGACACGCGCCTCGAAACGGTTCGGATCCAGGGCGGCGGCAAGGCTGAGCGCCGAAATGTGGCTGCCTCCCAGGACAGGTCCGCCTACGAACGGAAATAATACTCGAATGCGTCTCATCACTGCTCCGGACCTACTTGGACGCTGGTTCAGAAATCGTCAGGTTGATCGTCAGACTGTCGCCCGGACGCATGAAGGCATTCAGGTCGACGTCCAGGCTCTGCATCTCGCCGTTCTCGAGTCGCGATATCCTGTAGGAAGGTGTGACAATGCTGTCCTGGGCGGTGGTATCAACCGAGTTTGCGGACAGCGTCTCGGCGTAGACCTTTCGGGCCAGCTCAAGACGGGATTCGACCTCGAAACGCTTTGATTTCACCTCCGTGAGTTCGGAGAGCTTTTCCCCGCGGGTCCTGTCGAACAGGGTCGCGGCGTCTCTCGATGCAAGATTGAGACGCTGCTGTGCGTCGAGACGGGCGACTTCGAGCTGCAGACGTTTTGCCTCCAGATCGTTGAGCGCCGTATTGGCAGAGGACACGCGGGTCGTCACGGCCAGCCCCTTGTCCTTCAGATGCTCCATCGATGCGAGATCCTTGCGGGCCAGTTCGATCTGGTTGTCACGCAGGACGATTTCTTCGGACAGTTGAGAGATTTTCTCGGTTAGCAGGACACGAAGATCCTTGAGGCTCTGGAGCTCGGCCTTGATCACCTTGATGTTGGCGGAAAGGATCTTCGACTGCACAGGGTCGGATGATTGCGACTCCACGGCGTCTGGCAATGTCTCCGCCGAATAGAGCTGCACTTCCTGCTCGAGCCTTGTCTCCTGCTGCAACAGTTTGGATGCGGTTCCGCGAAGCTGATTGATTTCCCCCGTTATTCGGGTGAGCGAGGTCTGTTGTGTCCCCTCTTCGTTAGGCAGGCGATAATAGCCACCGGCAATTGCCAGGGCCTTCTCGACCGTCATGCCGGGGATGAAGTCGAATTGTCCGGGAGCCGTAACCGCTCCGCCCACGAACACCGGCGCATACCGGGATACTTCGACGGAGACCGCGGGTAATTCCGTCAAGCCGACGATGCGCTGCATGCGGCTGGCAATAGTATCCGCGACCTCGTCCAGGGTCTTGCCGACAACTTCCACGGCTCCCGCAATCGGGACATGAATTTTGCCGTCCGGTGCCATCTTGTAGGAACCGGCCACGCCATCCCAGTTGGCAAAGGTCTTGTTTCTGGCATCCCAGGCACCAGCACGCAGTTCCAGTGTCTCACCGCCGGACAGCCTGTACTGTTCGGCCGAGAGACCCGACACAAGAAAAGTCGATAATGAAAGTACGGCAATTATAAACCGAATACTCAATGCGCGATCTCCCATCTTTTAACTTAAAGAAACAAAATTATTATCAATATATCCAAGATTATCACGAAAATCGGAAAACAACGAAAAAGAAATTTTTCCCGAAATAGCGTTCATGATTCTTTCGGGATGCTTTAGTTGCATCCGGTTTATTCGATGGTCTCGACGAACGTTGGTAAGGACCTTTTTCATGGGTCATCTGTGCTCCCGTTTCCGGTGCCGGCGGACCCGGTAACCCGACAGACAGATCGCCGCCGGAAGCAAAAGGGGAACGGACAGGAACCTGCCGTAAACGTGGGTCACTCCGTTGAGGGCAACTGCGAACATAAGCAGTATCGTGAACATCAGGACCCCGGACCAGCGCGTGTCGGGATTGCTGAATGACCGCCAGCCGACGAATGCCAGTGTAAGCAGCAAGCAGACGAAGCCGAGCAGCGAAACGAGGCCGCCTTCGGAAAACAGCAACAGATAGGTATTGTGAACCGGCGCTCCGTACTGGCTGATCAACCGGTGCTGATCCACTCCGACCCCTAACCAGATCGACCGATCGATCAGGTAAATTGCCTCCTGTATGAGAAGCAGTCGCCCATCGAAGGTTCCCGCCTCGCTGGAATCGCCGGTCGTCAATGCGCCGTAGACCCGCTCCTGAAACACCTCGGGCAGGAAATACTGTCCGAACAGGAACAGGGCCGCCAGTGCAAGAGCTCCAATCCCGATGAAAGCCAGGATGTGTTTGGCGGAGCCGTGGAAAAAAGAGATTCCAAATATCCCGACAACCGCGACGATGAACCCTGAATTCGATGCGGACAACAACAGGCCGTAGGCAACGGGTGCCACCAGTGCCAGGAACACGATGCCGGATATCTGGGAGATGAAGTAAAGCCACATCACGTAGACGATCCCTACTCCGGCCAGGAGACCGACCCCGTTTTCCCGCTCGATCAGTCCGGTCAGTCGGCCGTTTCTGGAAAAGAAACGCGCATCGTCCGGGCTGAACACCGAATAGAGCACTCCGTGCAACATCACGAACACAAGGGAAAACGCCATCACCTTGCAAAGGAACATCGTCTCCCGCGCAGGACGCCCGAGAAGCAGCAGCGGTATGCATACAAACGAAAAGACGTACTGGATGACGCCAACCGCACCCGTAAGCGGATCGCCGTTCAACAACGATCCGGCAATCAGGCCACTGCAAAGAAGCAATACCGAGAACAGCCAGAAAGACGTCATGTCCGCGAACGGGCGAAGCGGCACGCGCCTGTTTGCAATCATCACGACGAAAGCGGCGCTGGCGACGAGATCGGACAGCGTGAAGAACACGATGTCGGTTCGAAGATATGTCATTGGCGACAGGAACACCGCGGCGATGACAAGCAGGCGTTCGATTTCCTGGCTTGTCGTGCTCCGGACAGGGGAACCGCTGTGGGAAGAGATCGGTATCGCGCTTGGGGTCAAGCCGGCCTCCTCACGGTGGGCTGTCGGCGCGACCAGTAAAGGACAAACAAGGTGCCTGCCACGAGCGTGCCATTAAATAGAACATGAGCGACCGAAGCCCCGACCGGCCCCAGCATCCCGACCAGTGGGGCGAAACAGGCCAGGAACATGACGCTTCCGAGCAAGGTCACCCACAGAAGCTCGCGGTCGCGCCCCATGCTCAACATTGCCGGGTTGAGCACCATGGTTGCCAGGAGAAGTATGACCGCCAGCAACTGGACGTTGACCATGTTGGCGGCTTCGTTGAAGCCCGCGCCGAACATGACAGACAAGACGTATGGCATCAGGAAAGCCGCAGGAACCAGCACGACCACGCAAAGGCCAGCGATTGCCAGCAGCACGCCATTGACGAGCTTGTAAAACCCGCGTTCCTCGCCGGAACTCCATTTGCGGGCCAGTTCCGGAAAGATCGCCTGGTTCAGCGGGCGTCCCAGCTTGAGCGCGCTGTCGGCAACCCGGCGGGCAATATGGAAAAATCCGACGAATTTCTCGTCAACGAGAACCGACAGCAGGATCACGTCAAGACGCTGGACTGTCTGGCGGATGATGACATTGAAGTTCGAATTCCAGAGAAACCGCAGAATTCCGGGGTTCTCTTCGCGTATGCCCCTGATCGGCAGTTGCATGAACTTGCCGTAGCCACGCTGATGGACATATCGGAGCGAATAGACGAACGGCAGCAGACTGTTTGCCAGGCCTTCGATCACCGCAACGAGGACAAACCCCCAAAGGCCGTAGCCCATCAACCACACGCCGGCCGACAGCACCAGACGCATCAGGGCGATACCGACATCGACCTTGGCAAGAACATCAAACCGGTCGAAAATCCTCAGGACCGCGACCGCGGTCGGCTTTAGGTTCAAGAGAAGCGCCAGGGAAAACAAAGCCAGATAGGCCGCACTGTCCTCCGGCCAGCCCATCATTCGGGCGGTCACCTGAGCTGCAAGGATCGAAACCCCGGCAGCCAGCGTGCTGCCTGCCAGGTTCACGTAAACCGAACCCTTCAGCAACCGCATGAACCTGTCGCCGTCATCATCTGACAGAGCGTCGACACCGTATTTGATCACGGCTTGCCAGGGCTCCAGCCGCAGCAGCCGGTCGACAATGCGAACATAAGCCTGGAAGATCGCAAACAGGCCGAGGCCTGCCGGACCAAGCGACTGAGCCATGATGGCGAGGGTCCCGATGCTGATCACCCCGCTAACCGCCTGGGACGAGAAGACCCATGAAAAATTGCGCATGAGCCGACCGGCGGTCTGGCTGTCTTCAGCAGAGAGGTTGATCAGGCGGGCCATCAGTCATCCAGCTCCTGGTCGCCGGCAAGCTCTGCCAGCCAAAGCTGAATGTAGGACTGGTCCGTGCCCGCAACGATCTGCCAGGGATCGTCCGGCTGGCCGGCATCAAGCCCCGTTGTTGACTGCTCCCAAGTGTCAGGAAACCCGTCGCCGTCACTGTCCACGACCCGTTCTTCCGGTTGGAGGTCCGGCCAGCCGCCGACTTCGGATGGGGAATCGATCACCTTGCCTTTGCAATCGCGAACGGTTTCGACAAGTTGCTGGTCGAGCGAGTCCCGATGCCGGCCCGATGGCAGGCGGTCGCCCACTCCCTCAAGCACAAGGTCGAGCACTTCGCTTGCCTTGACGCGCGGGACGGACAGTGTGCCGGTCACACCCTCGATGATCTCCGCTCCGGGATCGGCATCGACTTGCCGAAAGGGGCGGTCTTGGTCGCAGCGTCCACGGTCGATTGCGAGAATGTCATCGACCTGAACTTCAAGTCTGTACTGGTCGCTTGCCATGATTGCTTCAACTGCTGCAGGCCGTCTGTCGACGGTGCTCGGGCCGGTCAGCGCAACATTGCCGGCATAGACGATAAACGCGTTGCCGTAGTAGTTTCGAAACTCTCCGAATTGACTGATCGGATTGTAGAATACGCTGTTCACGACCTCGACCGGCCCGTCATCATGGCCGTATATATCGGGATTTCGGTCCCGATTGTGAGCGAAGAGGTTTCGCCAGAGGCTCACGCGTCCGCAATCGAAATCCCGGCCGTCTCCAGAGCAGATCAAGGCCCCCTTGGAGTGGCGCCCTTTCGGGTGGTTGGCATGATCCAGAGCCCAGGCGGAAATGCTGTTGGCGACCGTAATGTCGCTGGACCGTTCGCGGGAAACGTGGATGCCGAGGTTCTCGTCGGTCGAAAACATCAGGGACAGATGATCAAGATAAACGCGCGTCGCGTTTTCAAGCGTCACCGCATCGACCGACGACGAAGGTTGTTCGCTCGGTCCCGGGCGTACCTTGAGAAACCTGACGACGACATCGCTGGCATTCTTGATGATGACGGGCGTGGCGCGGGACTTGCCCAGTCTGATCTGGATTCCCTGCCCAGGTGCAGTCTGACCTGCGACGTAGAGGTTTGAGCGAAAAAAGAGGGGGGTGTCGAGCGTGATCGTTCCGCTCACCTGAAAGACGCAGATCCGAGGCATTTCGCCTTTTTCGACACAGGCTCGCAGAGAGCCGGCACCAGCATCTGCCAGCGTTGTGACGGGGATGACCTCCCCTCCGGTCCAGCCGGTTGCAGATGCTCCGAACCCGACCGCCCCCGGAAAGGCTCGAGGCGCGGCCTCGGCCGCCAGCGTTTGCGACATCAAGAGGCCGAGGACGATAAGGACTGCAGCCTGTGTTGTGTTCCTAGCCATCATTCACCACGATCCCGACGTTTGAGGCGTTGTTCAGTTCGAGTTGCTGAGCGGCTTTCGAAAGGTCTTCGAACCGTGTCTTCTTCATGCGCGCGACCAGCAGCACTGCCTGAGCGACACTGCCGAGGCGGCATGACGCGTCGTCGCTCAGTACCGGTGGGCAATCGACCACAATTAACGAGTACTTGCGGCGCAGAACGCTGAGTGACGCTTCGACACTGGACATGTTGTTGAACCGCACTGGTACGGGCCCCGATGCAGGGGCGACTATCGACAGATGCGGATGGCCGGGCAGATGCCACGCGGCTGCATCGATCCGCAGAGGGTTGCTCAGAAGATCGAGAAATCCGTTCGCAGTGCGTTTGCGCGAGAGGGTCGAGATCAAGTCCCTCGGCGAAGGATCAAGATCGACCAGCAGAACATCTTCCCCCCCTGCGGCCGCATATGCGGCAAGTGCGAAACTGAGTGTACTCCGGCCCTCCCGGCTCCCGGGTGACGTGATCAGAACCATTGCACCGGTCCCATTCTCGGTCCTGTTGTCCGCCCTGGTGTTTGTCCGCACGGCGGTGTGCAGGGGTGCGATCTTGTGCAGCGCCCGCCGCAAGTTCCCGCTCCTGGTCGTCCATGCCATACGGTTTACGAATTTCCGTGAAAAGGGAGGCAATTGCCCCAGAACCGGTGCGCGGAACGCGGTTATCTGCTGCGGCCACCGCAGACGTCCGCGAAGGTTTTCCCGCAAGAGCGCCAGAAGGAAACCGAAAGTGAGCCCGCTGATCAGCGCGCCCACCATTTCGGTTTTGGGAGAAGGAGAAACAGGTCTGGTCGTTGGGATAGCGATGGACACTTGCCGCGCGACCGGGGTCAGTAGCGCTTCCTGCAATGCGAGTGCTTCAAGCTGATCGAACAGAAGATCATCCTGTCTTCGCATCGATTCCAGTCTCCGTTCGAAGCCGGTTTTTTCAACTTCGGCCGCCGAACGTGCGTCGAGTTTTGCCAGCGTCGCATCCAGGTCGGCCTTGAGCTCTGCAGACTCTTGCAAGGGTACTCCGCGTTCTTCTGCCAGCACCAATTGCGCCTGCAGGCGGCGAAGATTGTTGGTCAGGGTTTCCGTCTCGGTCAGATCGTCGAGATTGTTGGTTCTGGTGAATTCCAGAAGATTGGCTTCCGCATCTTTCAACGTCTCTTGCAGCGCGGATTGGCGCGACAAGATCGACATCTTGGTTCGTTCGACATCGGCGCGCTGTATCTCAAGCGTGTAGTCGACATAGTTCCGGGCGACAGCATTCGCGATGTCTGCTGCCAATTGCGGGCTGGCGTCCGTGGCGAGGATGTCCAGGGCGAAGGTCGTGGGATGCCAGATGATCTGATAGCTCTCCAGAATACGATCGATCGTGCTTTCCCTTCCGGACAAGACGTTCTGACCTGTTCCGGAAATCTCATCAGGTACGACCTCCTCCGCTACGCGAGCGGCGAATTCCCGTGACTTCATGACTTCGATTTCGGTGGCCAGTTGAAGCATCGACAAGGTTCTGGCCCGCAACCGGGCACCGAATGGATCGAGACGCAGGACCGCGTCATCAAGCACCAGCGTGGCCTGCGCACTGTAAGTCGGCACAACGGTGGTGAGCCGGAACCACATCAGGGCGCCCGAAGCCAGTATGCACAGGACGATCAGAACCGCATTTCTGAAGATCAGAGTCAGAATCTGGATATTCTCTGGTCTGAAATCGGCAGCACCTTCGGCATGGCGATCACGTTTTGACACCTGATCAGCCACCTTGCCGGCGGTTTGAGAGCTGGTGTTGATCAAAAACAGGGATCGTCTCCTTCATTGTGTCGTGCGTGTGCGCCGAACCATGCGATCGCTTGAAATTGCGGAACACCAGATCAGAACTTGACCGGCGTTGCGGCACTTGATGCAATTTTCAATAAGCTGCGCGTGAAACACTGGTGCGCAGCGAAATGTCGAAAAACTCCAGATAAAACAGCATGTCAGACACGGTTTTTTCGGTGGATCGTGTCGACTGAAAGGGTCGCGCCAACGCGACGGAAGCTGTTTCAACTTGGCGGTTTGTAGATGTAGCCGTTGTTATAGGCGTAGTATCCTCCTGCCCGGTGAGCTCCATAGTCGCGGAGCGAATATCGCCGCATGTCGATGTCGTTCAACACGACGCCAGCGAGTGGGATCTGATTGAACCGCAAGGCTTCTGCCGCCGTTCCAAGCGCATCTTCCGACGTGCGTCCCCAGCGGGCGATGAGGATCACGAAGTCCGCAAGCGACGCCAGGCGGTTTGCTTCGTCGGCTGCCAAAACGGGGGCCGTATCAATCAGGATGACGTCATAGGACGCGCGCAATTTTCTCAAAATCGCCTTGCCACGAGGCGTATTGAACACGCGCCTCGGAATGATGGAATCCTGAGCGAACGACAGGAGATTGATCTGTCCGAAACGGGTGCAAGGCACTATCTGCGCGTCGAAGACGTTCTGATCCTCCCAGATTTCCTGAGGCGTTTCCTTTGGGATTTCGCAACCTGACATGCGTGTCAGGCCATGCCGGTGGATGTCGAGGTCGATCAACAGTACCCGGTGTCCTTCCTGGGCGGCGGAAACCGCGAGTGAGAACGTCAGGGTCGTCTTGCCTTCGTTGGCAAGTGCCGACGTTACGGCCATGACCATGCTGTCCTTTTTCCGGATCTGGTTGGAAAGCAGTGTGAGCAGGCTCCGCAACGCCAGCTGGTACGGTGAATTCTCCTGCCTGGAGGTTCTGCTCAGAAAGAGTTCCTGCTTGTCTCGCTTCCGCCAGTACCGGATCCGCGGAACGTAGCCGATGGTTCGCAGGCCCAGGTACTGCATCGTCTGGGTACCGGTCCAGACCCGGCGGTCGAACAATTCGCGCAACAGCACCAAGGCCAGACCGACAATCAAACCGCCGGCAATCCCAAGCGCAAAAATGACGGGACGGTTGGGTGTCGCCGGTTTCAGCGGAGCGGAAGCCACGGTCACCTGCCGGGCATCGGGCTGAAGAAAGTCGATCTGTGTTTCCAGTGCGTTACGCCGGTCTACAAGTGCCTGGTACCTGGCAAGATCCGCATCCAGCGACCTCTGCAGCTTGGACTGTGTCAGTTCGGCGCGCGTTCGCTCCTCAAGCTTCGTTTCCACCTCGGCAAGACGCTGTTTGCTTTCATTGATCCGGATGGAAGACGCATTTTGGTCGCGCGCCAGATTGAGGATAGACGTCAATCTGTTCAGCTCTGCCCTCAACTCGTCGCCGAGGCTGGTGTCGTCCAGTTCGTTTTCGCGAATGAGTTCCGCAAGACGCGCTTCCATCTCGCTCAGGCGACCGCCGAGTAACGTTATCCGGTCCCACAATTCTGAGATTGAATACTGTACGGCTTTCTTCTTGTCCCGAAGAGAGTCATCGATGTAGGTGCTTGAGAGTGTATTGGCCAGTTGCGCAGCCATGACGGCATCTGGATGCCGCACACGAATATCGAGCGCCAGGCTCTCGCCTCGCCGTTCAACCGTGTAGCTGTTGAGCATGCGTACCAAGACCGCTTCGAATTGCTGTTCATCGGTGGGAACCGGCGTTTCGGTCGCCGAAAGGTACGGATTGAAATAGGTGTCTGAGATCAGGTTCAGTTCGCTGGCGACCTTGCGGGCGAATTCGACTGAGCGAAGAAAATCGATCTCGGTCTCGATGTGGATAAGCGACGTGTCGGAATTCTCGATTGTCGTCTCTGTCGGATTAATTCTCGTTTCGACCTTCGCCAGAATGATGGTCGACCGAGCGGCATATTTTGGCTGAATGACTTGAAGGGCAAGATAGGCGGCCCCCAGACCCAGCAACATGGCCAAGGTCAGCCAGATCCAGTTCCTTCGCAACACCTTGAAAATGGCAAAGAAACCGAACTGTATCGGACGTTCAGCGAATGCATATTGCTCCTGCTGCGAGTCAACAATACTGCTCATGAAGATCCCCCAAATGCCGACGAATTCCGCCGGATTGTCCTGGTATTGAAGTCGATTTTGCCGGGCGCTCCGATATCGGTTCGCACCAGGTCCGTTGCCACGGACATCGCGGTACCTGCAGAGCTGACAGGCTCACGCATTCGCATGTGAATAGCCCTCCCCTGCCGGTTTGCCGCGGTTGAATGCTTCCTTCCGAGCCGCGTCGGAAATCGTCCGGTCCCAGAGGGCTAGAATGGTCTCAGGTGCCAGCTTTTGCTGCAGGCGGACATTCGCATCCGCCATTGCGGCCCTCAGGGTCGGGTTGGACATCAGGCGGCCAATCGCGTCGGCCAGTGCCCCGATATTGCCGTCCTGAACCAGAAGTCCGTTCACGCCATCGAAGACCAGTTCCCGTGGGCCGTAGGCGCAGTCGAACGCCACGACGGGAAGCCCGCTGACGACAGCTTCGGCGACAACGTTCGGAAACCCTTCGAAACGGGACGAAAGAACCAGAATGTCGGAAGTCCGGATCCATTCTCCGTGCCTGGCGCTCTTGCCCGGCAGGGAAACAATATCCTGAAGACCAAGACGGTCACGCTGCGCTTCCAGGGAAGCACGGGCGGCGCCTTCTCCATAGATCGTCAGTCTTGCATCCGGCTGTTTTTCGCGCAGCAGAGACATGGCGTCGATGAGCAGATCAAAGCCTTTCTGGTGATCCAGTCGTCCAACGGCAACGAGCCTCTTTCCGCCGGGTGAAGGGGTCACACCGTCGATCGGCGCACACGGGTTCGGGATCACCTGGGCACAGGGTTGTACTCGCGTCGGCAGGTCCTGTCGTGCCCGCTCGGTCTGCATGACCATCGCGGCGGCCCTGGGCATCAGGGCATTCTGGGCACGGCGCCAGAGCGGGTGGGCCTTTTGTGCCAGCGGATTGTTGCGCTCGGACGCGATCACAGGCACCGACGAACCGGTGGCCAGAAGGGTTAGAACGTTGACCTTGGTCAGGAACGAGAGGCACACATTCGGCGATAGAGCCCGCACCAGCTTGCGGATACTGGCAAGCCGGCGCAACGGCAGGGGAAGCAGCCCTCTGCCGTTGTCCCGATCGAGAACGTGCAGGACGACGTTGTCCGGATAGTCGAAATACGATCCTGCATCGGGGCAGGTCATCGCCGCGACGTGCACTTCATCGCCAAGCTCAGCACGATGTGCCGCCAGCATGGCAACGATCTTTTCCGTGCCGCCTGCGCCAAAACTAGCCTGAACGAAGAGCAGTTTCATGGTTTATTCCGCAGCCTCCACCATGGTACGTCGACCCTTCGGAACCGCATCATTCCGTTGTCCGTTGCCATTCAGTTCGATTTCAACCAGTGGCCGGTTCAGGTTCTTCGACTGCAGGAATATCCGTCCGACATATTCACCCAGAATGCCGAGAAACATGGCGTTGACCGTCATCGAAAGCAGGATCAGTGTCGTGGTCGTCGCAAAACCGGCAGGCCACTCCTGGCCGAAGACCAGTTTGCCGATGAGGTAGCCCGAAAGCAGCAGGAAGGCGCAAAGGCCGCCCAGAAGGCTGATCAGGGACGCCAGCCGCAACGGCACAAGCGAATGGTTGATCAGGCCATCGACCGCGAGGGAAATCATCGCACGAAGCGGGAACTTGGAATCTCCAGCCACGCGAGCGTTTCGGTCGTACTCAAAACCGGTTTGGTTGAAACCCATGCCGCTGATCAGACCGCGGACATAGGGCGAGCGGTCTTCCACGCGGCGCAGCTCATCGAGAATGCGCCGGTCGGTCAGCCGGAATTCGCCTGCGTTCCGGGGAAGGTCGTCCTCGCTGATCGCGTCGATCAGTGCATAGAAGGTTCTGCGCAGCCACGCGACGACCGGACCGTCCGGCAGGCTCCGCCGGATTCCGTAGACGACGTGGTAGCCCTTGCGCCAGGTATCGAGCATCTGCGGGATCAGTTCGGGCGGATCCTGGAGGTCGCAATCAAGCTGTATGGCGCAGGCGCCCTCGGCAGCCCGGTAGGCGGTCAGCACCGAAGCCTGGTATCCGACATTCCGAGAGAACCGTATCACGCGAACCCTTGGGTCCTCGGCAGCGATTTCCGTGAGAATGGAGAAAGTCTCATCACTGGAATGATTGTCGGTGAAGATGAGTTCCGGCTCATAGTCGGGAAGCTGCTCGAACACGTCCATGACACGTTTGTAGGTGTTGCGAACGTTGTCTTCTTCATTCAGTGCCGGGATCAGGATCGAGACGAGAGTCATGCCTGCATCTCCGTTGCAAAGTTTGGAATGATGTTCTCTCGTGCCCATTTCACGGTCCTTTCGAGGCCATCTTGAAGCTTGATTTCCGCTGACCAGCCAAGGCGCTCGCGGATGCGTTCGGCAGAGACGATCAATTCGACGGGATCGCGGACTTGATCGCTGAATTTCACGAGATCGACGTCGGCGTCGGTCAATTTGATCAAGGCCCTCATGACCTCGGCGACCGTCGGGGAATCGCCTGTCCCCACATTGACCACCGGTCCGGCACCTTCGGGATTGTCGCCCAGCAACATGAGCGCCGTGGTCACGTCATCGACATGGATCAGGTCACGGCGATCCAGCGGGCTGCGGACACTCACCTTCTGGCCGGCCAGCAACTGAGTGATGGCGCGCGGGATCAGGAAACTTTCCGACTGCCCGGGTCCATAGGTCAGGGCCAACCGTGCGGTAACGGCAAAAAACGGAAGTCGCGGTTGCGCCATCTCCAGATAATGCGTCCCGGCCAGGAGTGAGGCGGCATAGGATCCGCCCGGTCTTTCTCGCTCGGTTTCTGTAAAGGGTGTCGGACAGTCCCCGTATTCGGCGATCGTCCCCGTCCTGACGAAAGTCCGGGGCGGGCAATCGCAAGCGGCAAGGGCCGACAGGAGCGCGATCAGCGGCGAGACGTTCTCCTCGACACTGTCGGCGAGATCCTGCAAGTCCGGCCGGTTTTCGAAACGGGTACGCGCACCCACATGGAAAACGATCTCCGGCCTGGCTTTTGCCAGACAGCTGCGAAGAGCCCGAGCGTCGGTGACGTCGAGCCTGTAGAGGCCAACGCGCGACGCGATATCGGCGATCCGGCCCGTGGACGAACGGGGCCGCAAGATCACACTGACCTCGTCACCTCGCTTCAGGCAGGCCCGGGTCAGGTTTGATCCTATAAAACCGGAAGCTCCGGTTATGAGAACGCGCGCCATAGTTCTGCCTCAGGGAACGATTTTCGGCACCGGAAGGGGAACGATGAACTTGCCGCCCTTCGCTTCGAATTCGGCCATCTGTTCGCGGATTTCATCCAGGAAATTCCACGCAAGAACCAGCAGGTAATCGGGTTGCCTCTCGGCGACGGCATCCGGCGAGAGAACCGGAATATGCATGCCCGGAGAGAAGAGGCCCTGTTTCAGCGTGTTCCTGTCGACCAGGAAATCGAGTGTCTCCGTGCCGATCCCGAAAAAGTTGAGCAATGTATTGCCCTTGGCGGGAGCGCCGTAGCCGGCAATTGATTTGCCTTCTGCCTTCAACTCCGCCAGCAGCCCGGTCAGATCGTTGCGGATCTGGTGAACCCGCTCGGCGAAATCCTGATAGGTCGCGGCCTCCGTCATGCCGGCCTGGCGTTCATCTTCAAGCATCTCGTCGACGATTGCCGCGCGTTCCACCTTCAAGGCGGCCGGTTGCATGAATACGCGCATCGAGCCTCCGTGCACCGGAAGCTTGGTGACATCGACCACATCGAGGCCGACGCTTTCGCCCAAACGGACAATCGAAAGCAGGCTCAGTTCCGACAGATGCTCATGGTAGACATTGTCGAATTCATTGGTCTCGAGGATTTCCTTGCCCCACGGCACCTCGATGATGAAGACACCGTCGTCGTCAAGAAGCGTCAGCACGCCCTCGGTGAAGCCGTGCAAGTCATCGATATGGTTGAAGGTGTTCGAAGTCGTGATCACGGCGGCGGGACCTTCGGACGCCCTCAACTCCGCAGCCGTCTCGGGGTTGAAGAATGCCGTGTGCACCCTCACGCCGCGCTCCTGCGCGATTGTCGCAAGGTTCGCAGCCGGGTCCACGCCAAGCGTCTTGCCGCCCAGCCGGTTGGCGTGGGAAAGCATGAGCCCGTCGTTGCAGCCGATATCGACGATCAGCCCACCGTTCGCCTTGCCGACGGCAACCTCCGCAAGCTCCGCGAAATGGGAATGCATGGTCGCGGCGCCGGAAGGTACATAAAGGTAGTTGGTGAAGAAATCGGCCGGCACCTGATCCGCAACCTGGATCAAGCCGCAATCGAGGCAGGCTTGCGTGTTGAGCGGAAAGGCAACCTGGGGCTGGTCGCGATCAGCCGCGCTGGCAAACAAGTTGGCCGGCGGATGAGCTCCCATGGGAAGGAACAGCAAAAGATCCTCGGAACCGCAGGTTCTGCAGGTACGGCGAATGGACTTGTCTAGCTCGAACTTATTCATTTTTTTCAATCGCTCTTAAAATGACTTGCATTGTCAGGTTCAGGTTCATTGCGAACTCCACCAGGCAGAATTCGCGGCAATTCAAGCTTTCGGCGCCGCTCCTCCCCGAAAGTCCCTGCCCATCGCCCGACAGGCACCTCCTGAAGGGTGCGGTAGGCTTGGCGTCATCCCACCCTCTCGTTGCCTGCCGCCATGGCACCGAAACCGGCGGAAAACCGGTTCAGGAAATCGGATACGCGCGCGTGCATGTATTCGACGTGATCGTCGTTGAGGCCGTGATGGCAGGCCAGAAGAATGCCGCCACGCATCACCTTGTCGGCGATCGGATAGCCTGACGGATCGACGCGGCAGTCGATGTTCTTCATTGCCGGCTGGCGCAGAATATTGCCGGTAAAGACCGGGCGGGTCTGGATGTCCGCCTTTTCGAGATAGATCTGAAGCTCGCGCCTGGTAAACGGCGCGTCGTCCCGAATTGTCAGCGGGAAAGCCAGCCATCCCGTCCTGGCACCTTCCAACTGGCGCGGCAGGACAAACCAGTCTTCATAGTCGGCGAAGAACCGCTTGTGGGCTTCAAAATGCCGTTCGCGCACTGCAATGTTGTGTTGCAGCTTACCGAGTTGCACGAGGCCGAACGCCGCGCTGATTTCCGAAGGCTCCAGATTGTACCCCAGCGCTTCGAAGACGAACTTCGCGTCATATTCGATGTCATCGAGGCGGACATTGAACCGGTTCTCGATTGCTTCCGATTCAACAAAGAGCGATGAACTGCGTCCCCACGAACGCAGCAACAAAGCCTTGCGCGCCAGCTCGGGGGTGTTGACGCAAAGCATGCCGCCGTTGCCGGCTCCGTTGATGACGTGCGAACCGTAAAAGCTCGTCGTCGAGACATCCGAGTAGATACCCGTGCTTTCACCGGAAATCGTCGCGCCCAGAGTATCGGCACTGTCTTCGATCACCTTGAGGCCGTGGGCATCGGCGATCTCGCGAATGCGCTTCCAGTTCGGCAGATTGCCGATCAGGGACGGGATCATCACTGCGGAGGTCGCAGGTGTGATCATGCGTTCGATGGCTGTCTCGTCGATGTTGTAGGTGCCTTCGGCAGCGTCGACGAATGCCGGCACAAGGCCCTGGCGCACAAGCGGGGCAACCGTGGTGGCAAAAGTCAGCGCCGGTGTGATGACCTCGCTGCCTTTGGGTAGATCGAGGATTTCCACGGCCAGGTAATTGGCCGAAGAACCCGAGTTGACCATGATCCCGAAGTTCTTGCTGAAAAGCTCGGCGACCTTCTGTTGCATGTCACGGACACGCGGACCCATCTGGGTCGAGGTCTTGAGCACTTCGACCACGGCGTCGATCTCTTCCTGTCCGTGTACTGTCTGACCGTAATTAACTCGCATGTGTCAATTTCTCCGGTGATCTCGCGCTGTCTATTCAGCGACCATCGCGTAGCGCGTGAGACTGCTGCCAGCCATCAGGGCGCTGTAGCCGGCAAGCTGCTGTTCGGTGCAGTCGCTCATGTCGTCGCCAAGCGCGTGTGCCTTGTACCAGTCGATTGTCATTCCGATTGCCTCGGCAAGCCTGAGCTGCGGCCGCCATCCGAGGCGGGTGCGGGCCTTGGTGCTGTCGAGGCGCAAAATGCCGGCCTCGTGCAGGGCCGATGACGTTCCCGTCTGCTGCTCCGGAAAACGAACCTCCGGGGCGCCTTGCCCCCAGGCTGTCCGCACCATCTGCATCAGCTCGCGTACATTGACCGTGCTTTCCAGCTCGGGACCAAAATTCCAGGCGCCAGCAAACTCGGAGCCGTCGTCAACAAGCCGAGCCGCAAGCTGGAGATAGCCCGAAAGCGGCTCCAGTACGTGTTGCCACGGGCGCACCGCCTCGGGGCTGCGGATCTCGAGCGGAACGCCGGTTGACGCTGCCCGCACGATGTCCGGCACCAGCCGCTCCTCACCCCAGTCACCGCCACCAATGACGTTGCCGGCCCTGGCCGTGGCCAGCTGCGGTCCGTTGCTATCGGCGAAGTAGGCGTGGCGGTAGGCTTGCGCCACAAGTTCGGTACACGCCTTCGACGCGCTGTAGGGGTCGTGGCCACCAAGCGGGTCGATCTCTCGGTAGCCCCAGGTCCATTCGCGGTTGTCGTAACACTTGTCGGTCGTGATCACGACGACAGCGCGCAGCGAAGGCATCTGGCGAACCGCATCCAGGACGTTGGCCGTTCCCGACACGTTGGTTGCAAAGGTTTCCGCCGGATGCCGGTACGAATGGCGCACCAGGGGCTGGGCAGCCAGATGGAATACGATCTCCGCATCCACGCCGCGCAGAGCTTCCTGCAACGCTCCCCGATCCCGGATGTCGGCAATCCGGCTGTCCATGCGATCGGCGAGACCGCAGGATTTGAAGACGCCCGGTCCTTCACTGGGTGGCAGGGACAGGCCAACGACATCGGCTCCCAGGTGCAGCAGCCAGGCCGAAAGCCAGCCGCCCTTGAACCCTGTGTGGCCTGTGACGAGAACCCGGCGGCCGGCGAAAGCTCGGCCAATATGAGGATCGATAAACTCGGACATGGTCGTCGTCTCAGATCGCGAGTGCCGGCATATTGGCTGGCATTTCCTCATTGAACCGCAACCACGGCGGCGGAAGCTCATCGCACAGCGAATTGAGCGTGTCCCGATCGCGCACGGTATCCATCGGATGCCAGAAACCGTCGTGACGATACGCCATCAGTTCGCCGTCCTTGGCCATCTGGGTCAGGGGCGACTGCTCGAGCGGTTCGGCGTCATCGACCATGTAATCCAGAACACCCGGTTCGAACACGAAGTAGCCGCCGTTGATCCAGGTGTCGCGCTTGCGAACCTTTTCCGTAAACGCGAAGACCCGATCACCCTTGAGTTCGATGTTGCCGAAGCGTGCAGGCGGCTGAACGGCGGTAACGGTGGCAAGCTTTCCATGTGACTTGTGGAAGTCGAGCAGGGCGTTGATGTCGATATTGCCCAGACCGTCCGAATAGGTGCACATGAAGGTTTCGTTGTTTAGCCAGTCACGCAGCCTGCGAATGCGGCCACTGGTCATCGTGTGGGAACCCGTGTCGACAACGCAGACGTTCCAGCCGCCCGGTTCCGACGGTACGAGACGCAGCTTTCCTGTATCCACCGAAACGGAAATATTGTTGGCAATAAGATGGTAGTTGGCGAAGAACTGTTTAATCAGCAACGCCTTGTAACCGGCCGCAACAACGAAGTCGCGATGGCCGAAATGACTGTAAATATCCATCACGCGAGCGATGATCGGTCGACCACCGACCTCGACCATCGGCTTGGGAATGGTGACTGTTTCTTCAGCCAGGCGTGAGCCTAACCCTCCGGCAAGAAGTACGGTTTGCATTTTTCTTCTCCCTGATTGTCTAAACACTGAAAACAACATCTTGGTGTGAAACGAAGTCAGTCCGACTGAAACGATCGCACTGGCAAAACATTGAGAGCCACAGACCGGCGGCTCAGTCCTGGCCTCCCGTTGTTCGAACAAAAAGTCGGCCTTCTCCGTAACGGTTGCTCAGTTCAGCAACCGGAACTTCCAGGTAGTTGTTTGCTCGCACATACTCGAGCATCGGCGCTTCAAGGTCGGGGTCGTAGCCAATGAGGATGGCTGCCGGAGGCTGTTTGCCGAACAGATTTCCCAGACCGTCGGCGCCGACCATCCGATAGAAAGCGGCAAGTTCGGCGTCCGTGTAAGGCGCGATCCGGTACGCGAACTGACCGGAGGCAAATTCCGGATAGATGTCGAGACCGGCTTCCATGGGGTAAAGCGGCATGAAGGTTGCCACGGGGCCTTCAGGCACATTGTGCGAGGCCAGCGCCTGCTGCAATTCCTGGCCGCCGCGAACCAGGCGCGCGGAGGTAAAGTCATCAGGTTTGGCAAGGCTTGCGAGCCCGGGCATGAGCCGCGGAAGCGTGATGACGAGCATGACAAACATGCTGGCACAAAGAACCGGCACCACTTGCTGGCGGTCCCGTGTTCCGATCTGCCGGTAAAGCAACGCACCAAGGATCGGAAGGCAGACCAGCGGCTGAATGTAATACTGCGGAAAACCGGGTGTCGGAACGAAGCTTAGAACGGCAGCAAGTGCCGTGACTGCGAGGACGACAACAATCTGTCCGAGACATTTGCCGTCCTGCCGTTCTCCTTTGTGCCCTGCCCGGAGCGACATCCAGAGCAGGTAAACCAGCACTGTTGCAAGGATCAACGAACCACCTGCCAGCCAGGCTCCGAACGCGAGTTGCAACTTGCCGCCAAGCCCCATCGCCAGGCCAGGTTCGCTGGCGGCGTTCGCCGTCCAGTAGGCGATATGCGGGCCGGTATGAAATGACAGAACATGCGCAAGAAAGAGCTGCGGATCGTCCAGCAGATACCAGAAGACGGGCAAGGCTCCGACCAGCCCGCCGGCTGCGAGCGGAAGAACAATTCCGGTCAGGCGTGTGCGCAAGGAAATACGTGCCGGAAGCAGGAAGGCGGCAAGCGCGACCGGGGGAATGAAGACCACCGCACTGACCTTGCTGCCTGCTGCGAGCGAAAGGCACATTCCGGCAACGAAGATCAGACTGGATCGCGGCCGCTGTTCCATTGTCTCGACCAGGAAAAGGCCTAGTCCCAGCACCGCAAACGGCAGCGGCAGCAGGTTGTTGGTCGCGGCCATACCGGCCTGACCGAGCAACGGATCCGCAGCGAGAATGGCCACGGCCGAGAAGAGCGCCAGCAGCCAGGATCGCGAGATGCGCAGCGTGGTCCAGACAATCGCAAGGATCAGCAGCACCCAAAGAAGAAAGACGCCTGTCCTTGCCGCGCCCAGCAAACCCTGATCGCTAAAGACGATATGCATGGAGTGGAAGAACCAGGCGACATTCGGCACATGATTGAAGAAGACGTCCTGGTATAGCTGCCAGTCCGGCATATATTGCGCGGGGGGAACGAACATCATCTCGTCCCGCCGCAAACCGAAGGTCATCAGCCTGCCGTAAAGTGCACCAAGCAGCAGCGCGACACCCGCAACCGACGCCACACTGACTGCAAGGCGCAGCCATTTCTGACGGTGTCCGGCATGTGAAGCCTGATCCACCGCGGCGGCCAACTGGTTGGACTGCAGGACACTCATTGCTGTGCGTCCTTTCTGCCCGCCCGCACGCCGAGGGCGCGGGCAACAAGAATATAGGACAAGGCCACGACGGGCGGCAGCGACAGGAGCTGGGCACCGAGCGCAGGTATTCCGGCGCCGGTCAGGGCCGCAAGCAACAGCGCGTTGAATGCATAGGCCGCCACATAGGCGAGGCCGTAGAGCGGAAGCCTGCCAAAGCCGCTGACACCGAAAACAAACCGGGCATGGATGGAATAGTTCCAGATGACCCCGAGACCGAACTGCGCCACGAGAGCGACCTGCGGGTGCACACCTGCCAGGACGAGGATTGCGAAGACCCCGTATCCGAACGCTGTATTGATTATGCCGGCGCCAAGAAAACGAACGACCCGGGATGTCATCAGGTCGGAGAATGCCGTGCGGGCCGTTGTGACGGACTGCGTCATGGGAGGGCTACCTCCGAGACCTGGCAGACCAGTTCGGCTTCAGCCGGAGAACCCAGGCTACGCGAGCCGGAGGCATATCGGACGGCTTCGATGCCCATGAGCTGCATCAGCCTGGCATTCACCCGGTGAATATCATTCTTGCTGCAAACGAGTGCCCGGGCAGCCGCGCCCATCTTTGCAGCCTGCGCCGGTGTTTCGATGAAGCTTTTCATCGCCGCGGCGAGAGCCTGAACATCACCGCGCGGGACGACGAAACCGGAAACACCGTGTTCTATCGTCTCTCCGCACCCCGGTGCATCGGTGGTGACGACAGCGCGCCCGCAGGACATGGCTTCGAGAATGGAACGCGGAATGCCTTCCCGCAGCGACGTCGGAAGAACCAGCACGCTGCTTGCCTGAAGGAAGGGGACGACATCGTTTGTCGCGCCGCGATATCGCAGCAATCCTTCGCTTTGCCAGGCGTCGAGCTGCTCTGGTTCGATCGCATCGGGATTACTGTCGGTCGGGCCCAGGATGTCGAGCTCGAATTCGAGCCCCTGCGTCTTGAGGAGCTTCGCGGCTTCGGCAAGATGAGCAAGCCCCTTGGACCGAAGCAGCCGCCCCACGAACAGGAAGCGGACTGGTCCCTGCGGAACAGGTGTCGCCGAAAAGCGTGCGGTGTCTACGCCTGAACCCGGAATGTCGTGAAGAGGCACCTGGTCCGGTATCAGCCGATAGTTCCGGATATCCCGGCGGTCCGCGCTGTTGTAGCAGAAAGCCGCGGTAAGCTTGCGCAGTGCGATCCGGTGCAGCAATACGGAGGCGCTCCGGACATAGCGTCTGCGTCCTGTTGGATTTTCTTCCATGAAGGCATATCCAAGCCCGGTGAACAGCGCGTAGCGAGACCGGATGCCGACCAGTTGTGCTGCAAGGCAGGCATAGACGATCGGCTTCATTGTATATGCGAGGACGAGTTCCGGTTTTTCCTCGCGAAGTGCACGAATGAGAGCCCAGAGGCTGACAAGATCGCTGAAGGGGTTCGTCCCCGTGCGTTTCATGGGAATTTCGCGATGAGCGATCCCGTTCTCGTCCAGAATTCTGGCGGTCTCGGCATCGATCTCGGCGGCGAAAGCGGTCACTTCATAGCCGTTTGCCTGGAAGCGCCGCATCAGATCCAGCCGGAAATTGACCAGCGAATACCCCAGGCTACCGACGATCACAGCTCGCCGGCGGCGCCCGGAAGACCCTGTCCCCGACTTGGAAGACACACTGACCGCGTAGTCCATATGGTTGGCAGAAGCGCTCATTAGCCAGTACTCAGCACTTCAGGTGCACCAACCGGCCGAAGAACGGCATGGGGCGGAATTGGCAACTTCACGGTCATTTCCTTCGCACCTGACCATGCAGCGCTTGCACCAACTTTGGCCGGCTCCACCGCGCACGATGTTTTTGTGCCGTAGCCAGGCACCAGGTCCCGAAGTAACTGGTTGACCAAGGACCCGTTCTGGCACCGTGCGGCAAGCTCCAGCTTCAGGATCATTGCCCGCAGCCGCGCAATCGGAACGCCTTCCGGTCGTGCGGCGCTGACACCGGGAATGCCGCAATCGGCGCGGGCTTCCGATTTGTCGAACAGTTCCTCGAACAGCTTCTCGCCGGGACGCATGCCGATGAAATTGATCTTGATGTCCTGGTGAGGTGTCAGTCCGGCAAGACGGATCATGCGTTCTGCAAGATCGACGATCTTGACCGGCTTTCCCATGTCCAGGACGAAGATCTCACCCTGGCTGGTGTCGAACTTCAGGCCGCTCGCCGCAGATACCAGTGTCAACTGGACCGCTTCGCGGATCGTCATGAAGTACCGTTCCATCTTGGGATCGGTGATCGTGATCGGTCCGCCGTTTGAGATCTGGCGCTGGAACAGCGGTATCAACGACCCTGAGGACCCCAGGACATTGCCAAATCGAACAGAGAAGAACCTGGTGCGTTCTTCCGTCTCGTTGGTGATACGGTCTTGCGCCTGGACGTAGAATTCCGCGACGCGTTTGGTTGCCCCCATGACGTTGGTCGTGTTGACGGCCTTGTCGGTCGAGATCTGTACCATTGCGAGAGCACCGATTTCGCGGGCCGCATCGGCAACGTTTCTCGATCCGACAACATTCGTCAGAACGCCTTCGCACGGGTTGAGCTCGACGATCGGCACATGCTTCAGGGCTGCCGCATTGAACACCAGTTCCGGACGGTGTTGCCGGAAGATCGAGTTGACGCGGTCCGCATCGACGATGGAGGCCACGTACATCCGCCGCGGTACATCGGGAAAATGCTGCGACAGATCCATATCGATCGAGTAGGCGTTGAATTCGCAGTTGTCGATGATCACGATCTCTGCCGGATGGAAGGACGCGATCTGCCGTGTGAGTTCGCTGCCGATCGACCCGCCGGCACCTGTCACCAGGACGCGTCGCCCCTTGAAGACTTCGAACAGCAACGAGCGTTCCACTGCCTTTTGCGGCCGATCCAGAATGTCATCCGGATCCACGGTTCTCATGTTCTGCCCTTCGCCCAGGTCTGGGGAACCAAGATCCTCCAGCCCGTGAAGCCTCGAAACGGTCACCCCATGTCCACTGGCCCAGACAGTCAGTTTCTGGATGCCGTCGCTGTCGAAATGGGTCGTCGGTTCGGTCAGAAGCAGCCGCTGTGGCAGTACGTTCCAATGCGAAAGCCGTTCGATCACGTTTTCAGGATCTCTCAGCGTTCCGATGATCTGGACGTCGTGGAAGTAGAGCCCCTGGGTGTTGCGGGCATCATCGATAATTCCGACCGGAAGGTAGCGGGAGCCGGTATTGCGCAAGGAGCGCAGGAAGAGATCGCAACTTGCGCCGGTCCCCACCAGAAGTACCGGAATCCTCGAATCCACCTCTTTCTCCTTGAGGTGGCGGCTTTGACGGGTCAGCTCCCGGCCCCTGGCGATAACCCGCAACGCACCGAGCGCAGGCACGGCGAGGTAAAACTGAACGATTACGACAGGGATGGGAACGGAGGCTGTCACAAGGTTGAAACGTGACAGGATTGCAAGCGAAACGCTTGTGAGCAGAGCTCCCTTGAGCAGAACAACGATGTCTCTCAACGAAGTTGATCGCGTGTCCCGGCGGTAGAACCCGGCCAATGGGAAAATCACGAGACCGCAGACACATGCCAGCGCCGCAAATGGCAGTATCGCAGGCAATAACTGCTTTTGAGCCGATCCGGTCACCGTCAGGAGCACTGCAAGCGCTGCAGACAGTGTGATTGAAACGACGTCACCCAGGACAAGTCTGCGATTAGCTTTCAGCTCGGCCAATAATTGTTGGAACCACCGATTAATCTTCGGCTGGCTTTCCAAGACAGAGTGACCCGATGCTTTTATCCCAATCTTCGACGTCGTCTCAGAAGAATAAAAATCCGCCATAAGCAAACGCTCCGCTAAACACTTGAGGCACAAAAATAGCTGTGCCTCGCCGTCCGCTATTTTTTAACGGACTGATTATTCTTTGTTTTTTGTTGCTGCGACGGTGGCGTATTTACAAAATGGAAAATAAATAAAACGATTCCCACTTCGTGAATGTAGTTTCGACAAATATTTTCAGTTTTTCCGAAGATTAGTCCCTTAAAAGGACGTAGATCATCTAAAATAATGATCAGTTTTCAAAAATAAAATCTTCAGAGCATGAAAAAATGCCATACGTCACAGCATTTCATGTTAAATTTAGTCTTGCAATTTCAACCCAAGGTGTAACACATAACGCAAGGTTAATAAATAGTTTTTTTCCACAAATTTCTTGGGCGGATTGATCCGATGGCCTTTTTAGCGTTTCCAAACCCCCAAAAAATACGGAAAAAACAATTAAAATCAGCCAGTTCAGGATGCAGCATTCTGACAGTGCAAAAAACGTCATCGCCACTATCGCGGAGGCTGATTTATGATGAAATTGGGCCCTTCCTGTTGCCGTTCGAACCGCATTCGGACGACTCGTTTTCCCTTCGGTTAGACCTGCAGCCGGGGTGGTTGGAGCGAAGCGAGGGCGGCGGACAGACACTGTCCATGGAACTCTGTCAGGGGATTTCGAGGCACCTCTGGAAAGGTGTTGTCCAATTCTTTGCCGGCTTTGGAACGGTAAGTCCGTCCCTACCCTTCCGTTGCTGAATTGGCGGCTCCGGAAAGGAATTCCCAGGGCGCATTCGGTTTGTTGTCCAGGTGCTTAAACAATGATGGGACTTCCACTTGTAAATTTTGGCTAGTGTGTCAATATTGCGAGGTAGATGCTTATCTTAGGTTCGTAGTTTTCTTTCTATTTTGGTTTTATTGGCCTTCAGAATCTTCTCTGTTTTTTAATTTCAGGAGCCAAGGATTCCGATGAACAGGGTTATTGAAATTTTATTGTGCCTCTGTGCGCTGGTTTTTGCATTTCCGTTTTTCGTGTTCGCGGCATTGCTCACACTGCTTACGTTGGGTCGACCGGTTTTTTTCACGCAAACGCGAGCAGGAAAAGGCGGCACGGTGTTTATCCTCGCCAAGCTGCGCACCATGAGCGATGCGCGCGATGCCGGCGGGAACCTGCTGCCCGACGAAAGACGCGTCTCCACATCCGGTATTTGGCTGAGACGCCTTCGGCTCGATGAGTTTCCGCAGCTGCTGTCAATCCTTCGCGGTGAGATGGCCCTGGTCGGACCGCGCCCCTTGAAGCCCGAGACAGTGGCGCAATTCGGGGCAGACGGGGTCCTGCGCGGAGCCGTGCGGCCGGGGTTGACCGGATGGGCCCAGGTGAGCGGTAACACGTCTTTGAGCAACGAGGAGAAATTGCGACTGGACCTTTGGTACATCGCGCATCGCTCCGCAGCGCTCGATCTTCAGATTATCTTTGAAACTATCGGGGTTGCACTTTTCGGTGAGCACAAGAACGCAAGCCGGCTCGATGCCGCAAGCTCCTGGAAAGGTCTCGATAACGGGGCCGACAACAAGCAGGTTTCCGCATGAAGACCGTCTTTGTGGGTGCGGTCGAAGGGTCTCTTGAAGCTCTTGCCGCAATTTGCGCCGCCGGTCACGTTCCCGCCCTCGTGGTGACACTGCCGCCGCAGCTGTCCGGCCGGCACTCGGATTTTGCCGATCTCGCGCCGACGGCCGAAAAGTACGGCGTGCCCGTCCACCACACTTCAAGATCCGACAGCGAGGAGACGCTCAAAGTCCTTCGGGAAGTCGACCCTGACCTGATACTTGTTATCGGCTGGTCGCAGATTTGCGGGCCGGACTTTCGCGCCATACCACGGCTCGGCTGTATCGGGTTCCATCCCTCTGCTCTGCCGCGCCTGCGCGGCCGAGGTGTCATCCCCTGGACGATCCTCGTGGGTGAAACCGAAGCAGGCGCAACCCTGTTCTGGCTTGGTGAGGGCGTGGACGATGGCCCGATCGCAGCTCAGATGCGGTACGACATCGACCCGGAAACGATCACTGCTCGTGAACTCTATGACCGCGTGAGGAACGCAGTGTCGCAGATGCTGCCGCCCTTGTTGACCCGGATCCAGTCCGGCGAGGTGCCGTCAGAACCGCAGTCTGAAAACGGCGTAAGCATATGTGCGCGGCGGCGGCCGGAAGATGGTCTTATCGACTGGACCCGTCCCGCGGCGGAGATCGACCGGCTTATTCGTGCCGTCGGTCCCCCCTATCCTGGAGCTTTTACGGAAACCTCTGACGGGAGCATGCTGACCGTGACCCGTGCCAGGCATTGCCCCCACAAGGGTCGTTACATCGGTCTTCCTGGCCAGGTCCAGGCGGTTGACGGTTCGGTATTTACCGTCGCATGCGGCGACGGCCAATGTCTTGAAATTCTCGAATGGACCGGCCCCGACCGGTGCCCAGGTCTTCACTCCAAATTCAGCAGTCGTGCAAAATCATGAATTCACCAATTTTCACCGGCGACGGCCCGGCACTTGTAATCGCGCCCCATCCCGATGACGAAGTTCTGGGTGCCGGAGGCACAATTGCCCGTCTTGCGGATCAAGGCAGAGCGGTGCATGTCGCCATTGTCACACGCGGACGTCCGCCCAGGTTCTCAGCCGAGCAGATCCACACGGTTCGCGAAGAAGCCGCAGCCGCGCACGCCCATCTGGGCATTTCGCAAACCCACTGGCTCGATTTTCCTGCCGCTGAATTGGCAGAGTATCCTCATGCCGATCTGAACGGCGGGCTGGGCGCGCTCGTTCGGGATCTCGACCCGACACTGGTCCTGGCACCTCATCCGGGCGACATCCATCTCGACCATCAGCTCTGCTTTCTGTCCACCCTGGTTGCCAGCCGGCCCCATCAGGCCCGGCATCCCTCCGTCATTGCGGCTTACGAAACTCTTTCGGAAACCAACTGGAATGCGCCGTACCTCACGCCGGCATTCGTTCCCAATGTGTTCGTGGACATTTCAGCAACGCTCGACCGCAAGCTCGAGGCTTTCCAGCTGTTCGCAAGTCAGGTTCGCGAGGCACCCCACGAAAGGTCGGTGGAGTCCCTGCGGGCGCTGGCCACCTTGCGCGGGGCGACCGTTCACCGTTCTGCCGCCGAGGGGTTCGTCCTTGTGCGTTATGTGGTCTGAGGAGAGAGGATATGGGCGGTTGGCCAGTCTACACTGACGAAGAGATCGATGCCGTTACCGGCGTCCTGCGGTCCGGCAAGGTGAATGCCTGGACCGGCCCGGACGTCTTTGCCTTCGAATCGGAATATTGCGACTACACCGGCGCTGCTCACGCAATCGCAATGGCCAATGGTTCGGTAACACTGGACACCGCGCTGCGAATTCTCGACATTCAGCCGGGCGACGAAGTCATCGTGACCCCACGCAGCTTCGTTGCATCAGCCAGCTGTGTGCTCCTGGCCGGCGGCATTCCGGTGTTCGCCGACATTGATCCGGACAGCCAGAACATCACGCCGGAGACGATTGCCCCTCTCATCACCTCGCGCACGGTCGGCATCCTGCCCGTGCATCTGGCGGGCTGGCCCTGCGATATGGACGGCATCCTGGCTCTTGCCCGCGCCCACAATATCTGGGTGATCGAAGATTGCGCCCAGGCACATGGCGCGATGATCGGTGAACGGCATGTGGGTACGCTGGGTGATTTCGGATCCTATTCATTCTGTCAGGACAAGATAATCTCGACAGGGGGCGAAGGGGGGATGCTTCTCACCGAAAATCCCGACCTTTGGTCTCGTGCCTGGAGTTTCAAGGATCACGGCAAGGGCTATGCGACGGTGTTTGAAAAAGACCATCAGCCCGGCTTTCGATGGCTGCATGATTCAGGCCCGGGCACCAACCTTCGCATGGCGGGACCTTCCGCCGCTATCGGGCGCATACAATTGTCGCGGCTCGCGGAAACCCGCGCCCACCGGACGCGCAATGCCTTGACGCTTGCCGAAATCCTCAGCGGATCGAATGCGTTACGGGTTCCCGTTCCGCCTCAGTCCGTCACCCATGCCTATTATCGCTTTTACGCCTTCGTACGCCCGGACGCCATGGCCGACAGCTGGTCGCGCGACCGGATCCTTGCCGAAATTGCCGAAGCGGGTCTGCCCGCGTTTTCCGGAAGCTGTTCTGAGATCTACAAAGAGGCAATGTTTCGCGACCGCGGGCTGGGGCCCGACAAACCGCTTCCCGTTGCCAGGCAGCTGGGCGAGACAAGTCTCGCCTTCCTCGTGGATACCACGTGGGAACAGGAGCGGATCATCGAGCTGGCCGAAAAAGTCGCTTCGATCGCTGATCGATCGCTTGCGGTGTCGCACAAGTCACCTGCAAAGGCCCCCGCCTGAAGCAACCAGCCAGCGTCATGCCGATCAACCCAGATTGGCCATAAGGCCATCAATGCCTCGGGTTCACACGCGGTCCAGCGTTGATTGGCGTGTGCCACGTTATCAGGCGTTCTGAACCCTTCTGTTTCGGTAGATTTTCTGACCGAAGAAGATTTGGTACGGCAGTCTCTCGAGTATCAGATAGGAGAAGTGCGAGAAGATTGTTGTGAGAATAAATACGACCGTGCCAAAAATTAGAAGGGACACAAATATATTGTCGCCAAACAGGCCGAGAGATGAGAATATTTGCCGTGTAGCAAAGTATATATACGGATGAACCAGGTAGAAGCTGTAGCTTATTGTTCCGAAGAAGAACATGATCCTGTTGTTCAGTAATTTCCCGGTCAGGCTGTCTCTCGAAGCCGCAAAAAAGAAGTAGGTCGCAGTGGCCAGGACCAGGAGCGCCGGGGCGGGTATGATGGTCGGATAGGCCTCATAGAACTCGTACGTCCGAAACTTGAAGTCCCACGTGGAAGCCAGATAGACCCAGACGAGAAACGAAATGGCCTCAAGCGTTTTCGTGTACTTCAGACCGCTGGTGATTTCGCTCCTGTACATCCAGTAGATGGCGGCCCCGGACAGAAAAAACAGCGCCTTCGGATAGTAGTAGGTAAACAGTACCGGTATCGCCAGGGATGCGATCTTCCAGACGATGTTCATTTTTCTTGTCAGGAAAAAATACGTCATGCAGGCCAACGTATAAAACATCACTTCATAGGTCAGGCTCCAGGCGTTCGGGGCAACCTGCTTTGTTGTTGTGAACAAATCCAGGAAGGTCAGGGAAAACAGAACTGACTCAAGGTTGTTCAGTTCCGGGTACCTGTTTGTCACGCCATTCAGGACGGCAAAAAACAAGGTCGAAACGAGAAAGAGCGGATAGAGCCTCAGAAGGCGCCTGAGGGCAAACTCTGACGGAGAATACCTCATCACACTCGGCAGGATGACAAACCCGCTGATTACGAAAAACAGCATGACGCCGGATGTGCCGAAGTTGTGAAACGGCACAATCCCTTCAACATATCCCGGCCTGTCATTGTAGATGTGTTCGGCTGTTCCACCGAGAATATGAGCGACCAGCACCATGATCGACGCAACGCCGCGCAGACCGTGTACGGAATAGTTGAATTGCGAACTTTGCGGCGAAGTGGAATTCATAGCGGACCATATTCAATTTTCGAAAACAAAGGTGATTAACGTCCATTGTCAGCCCTGTTTGGTCTGAAACGACGTGGCTGCTCGACATTCAAAAAGTGCAATCAGAAGTCTTGTATCGAGCCTGCTCGGCATGTTTGGTCGCAGGTATCTCTTCGTTATCAACGACCGTGCGACTGCTAACGTTATTTTCAATTTCAAATTAGTATTTCAAAAATATTATCGAAAACAATAGCGTTGTCAATTTCGATTTGCCTGATGGTAGATCTCATCAAAGGCAGTTCAGTCTCCTCTTCAAAATTGCTTGAGGAGACGTCTCTTTCAATTTTGTTGACTTTAGAGCATGTTGCGCTGAATCGGTTCGTGTCTGGCCAGCTTGTTGCCAGGTGTCATGTTCGAGAACGGCTTCAGTGTCCTCAAGGACTTCGAGCAGGCGCATGATTGGTACGCGAAATCCGCGGAGACCGGTAACAGCATTGCAATGTGCCAGTTGGCTGCAATGCATGATACCGGGCTCGGCATGGTCTGTGCTGACGTGGTTCAGTTCAGAATTGCGTTGACCGCGCCAATCAGGTCCAGAACCTTTTTGGTATTGCTATCAACCCGGTAGACATAATCGCCAACCCGGTAATAGGTCTGACTGGGGTCCAATCCGTAGACGCCCGGGTTCCGGACCGGCGCATATTCACTGTAGATACGGTCGCCTGGTCGGTAAATTTTCTTGGCTTGGCCCGGCGGCAGACAGCCGTTGCTCTTTTTTGCGAGGCCGGGGGGACAGCCCTTTGGTCCACCCGCCTGAGCAGACACAGGTAAAAGTAACAGCAACGACGCCATCGCGATCAGGACAGGTTTGTGCATCATTCGCCTCCTTTATGATACAACCCGAGACCTGCGGACTTAGTTCCCGATTGAACCAGGTCCGCCACGTCTCTGGCTGTCGAAGCTTGCATTTGAGTAACAAAGCACGCCCGAACACCTGCATGTCCCTACCGAAATCCAATCAGGAAATCGCGAAATAGCTGTCGGGATTCTCCTGCATATCGTCGACGTCAACATTGTTGAGTGTGAGTGTATCGCCTTGACCAAGGTCGACAACGGTATGGCTGCCCACTTGTGTTGCCCGTGCGGCTACATCTGCCGCGGACGAAATGCCGGTGTTGTTGATGTTGCTTGAAATCTGCAGCATGTCTCCAGCTTCGAAGTCCAGGATAACATCGTGGCCGCCGCCACCGGCGAAGACAAAAACGTCGCCACCGCTCCCCCCAGCCATGACATCATGGCCAGCACCGCCTTCGATAAGATCCGAGCCGTCACCACCAAACAGAAGGTCATGACCTTTTCCGCCCGAGATATAGTCGTCGCCGTCACCACCCAGAATAATGTCATGGCCATCGCCGCCCAGTAGGACGTCGCTGCCGCTTTCGCCGAGCAGCGTATCGTTTCCCTTGCCACCGTCGACGAAATCGTCGTCCTGTCCACCAAGGATGACATCTTTTCCACCCATGCCGAAAATGAGGTCGTCCCCACCGAGGCCAAAGATAAAGTCATGGGATCGTGTGCCGCTCAGAAAATCCTGGAACTCACTGCCCTCTATTGTAGCCATGTCCTGTCCTTCTGGTCTTCATGATGAATCAATCGCGCTTCGAATTAATTGGCGATTGATCAATAGAATAAACAATACAAATCATAATAAAACCCCGAGTCTAGATATTTTCGAATAATAAATTACGTCGAAATTACGAGTATTTTTGAATATTAATCTCGGAAATTAGAATCTAAATTCACTACTAGTTAAAATATGCGCTATCAGAGGATAGAAAAAGAATGCTTTGCGAAAACAAATCAGCTGAAATTTGACTGCGTTTGAATACAGCAATGAAAAACAAAAAAGGGTCGAAACGAGATCGCGGCCAAAACAGCCGGAACTTGTTTCAATCGAGGACTGTTGCGTTGGGTGCGGCGTGCAAGAAATTGAGCCGGGTTGTCTACCAAAAAACCAAGAGTATTAGCCTCTCACAGGAAGTCCCTCATGAGACCCCGGGCATCGCCGAGACCTGATCGGCAAGGAACTCGACCAGTAGTCGAACCCTTGCAATACGAGAACGTTCGGGGACAATCAGAAGGCTTAGCGGCACGGATGGAGGGGAATAGTCAGGCAGGACTGGTTCGAGTTTGCCTTGTCTCAGGAGATCATCGACAAGCCAACGATGCGCGGGTGCAATGCCGCGTCCAGCGATGAGCGCTTCGCGTGCGCCGAGGCCATGATCCACGCGAAATTTCCCGTCGAACGGCACAGAATGACGACTGCCATCATGTCCCTTCAACACAAGGATGTCGCTGCCCGCCACGTTCGACATGCGAATGGCCTGATGACCTGCCAGATCCTGCGGAACGGTTGGTCTTCCATGTCTGGCCAGATAGTCAGGCGACGCAACGAGCAGGCGTCGGGATTCACCAAGAGCACGCAGTTTCATTGAGCTGTCTGTGAGCGGACCCAGGCGGAAGGCCATGTCGACGCCCTCGCGAACGAGGTCGATACGCTCGTCGGACAAGCTGAGATCAATGGCAATATCAGGTTGGAGATCCTGAAAGGCAAAGATCAATTTGGTGATGTGCAGCACGCCCAGTGCCGCGGTGCAGGAAATGCGGATTGAGCCGGCCAAAGCAGAACGGGAGGTCCGGGCTTCCTCTACAGACTGCTCTGCCAGCCGCAGTATCTGAATGCAGTCGGCGTAGTAGCGGCTTCCCTCCTCAGTCAATGTAACGCGTCTGGTGGTCCTGCTGAGTAACGGTACTCCGACAGCTTCTTCGAGCTCCTGCACATGGCGAGTGACCGTTGACTGGCCAACTTCGAGTTCGCGGGCAACTGCCGACAGGTTGCCCCGTTCGACAACACGCACGAAGGTTCGCATGCGTTCGAACGATATCTCCGATTTATCCATTTTTCAGAATAATCATATCCATTCCCCATGTATATCGGAATGACTGCCCGTTGGCTATCTATTGGGTGACTTTCCAACAACGGAGCACGAACCAATGAATGTTCTTCTCGTATATGCCCATCCCGAACCGCGCTCGTTGAATGCTGCGTTCCGAGATGTCGCCGTTGAGGCATTGCTTGCCCAGGGCCATAATGTGCAGATTTCAGACCTGTATGCCGACAAATGGAAGTCGCAAGTTGATCGCGCTGACTTTCCGTCTTTGGCCGAGCATGATCGTCTCGTCACGACCGCCGCATCCAAAAAGGATTTCGAAGCAGGCACGCTCACGGAAGACGTACAGGCAGAAATCGAAAAGCTCCTATGGGCCGATGCCTTGATCCTCCAGTTTCCTCTTTGGTGGTTCTCGATGCCGGCGATCCTCAAAGGTTGGATCGACAGGGTTTTCGCCTACGGTTTCGCTTATGGCGTCGGGGAACACAGTGACAGTCGCTGGGGTGACCGTTACGGCGAAGGAACGCTGGCAGGTAAGCGCGCCATGCTGCTTGTGACAGCTGGCGGATGGCAGGAGCACTATGATGCGCGGGGCATCAATGGACCGATCGACGACCTCCTGTTTCCGATCAATCACGGTATTCTCTACTATCCTGGGTATGACGTCCTGCCGCCATTCGTGGTCTATCGCGTCGACCGGTTCGACGATAGCGGGTTCGAGCCGGTGGCAGAGCGATTGCGGGAAAGAATGCAGACGCTGTTTACGATCCCGCCGATCCCTTACCGACCGCAAAACGCAGGCGATTACCTGATCCCAAGCATGCAGCTCCGCCCTGGATTGGGCGAGGAAAGCAAGAGCGGCTTCTCGCTTCACATAGATAATGAAGAGCGTGACCCTGCCGGTCTGAATGCCGAAGGATCGCCAGTCTCCGTTTGACGAGACAAGTCTGCAGAGCGTGGTTGCAGCTCCAGAAAGTTATGACTGGCCTTGCCGCCGTGGAACCAGGGAGATTTTGTTGCCCTGTAGGCCAACAATCAAAGGCCAATTCTGCGGCGCAAGCGCTGAACAGCGCTGATCATTTGGAACGACTTGGGTGAAAACAGATGCTCCTGCACGGCGCAGGAACGCCCGACGGTTTCCGATCAGATCGAGTGGATCGGCTGCCAGGCAACCTTCATCAAGGCGCATTGGAACAACTTCGATGAATTAGTAGTTTTTTTATACTAGCAGTTGTTTTTTAATACTGATTCTGACATTCTGTGATGACCGTCGATAATCCTCACGCTGTGACTGACGAAACAATCGCGGAATGGGGAGACAAAAGGAGCGGCCTTCAACAGGAACAAGATCTGCCTCAGGTCGCGCCGGAGGCAATGGCGGAAATGGCCGGATTGGCGTTGCCGCGATCGAAAAGGCCGACGAGCGCAACCCGCATTTCGCTCCGGGTGTGTTGACGAGTTCGAGCAGGTGGAAGCATGGCAAAAGTAACACGGCTGCAATGCCGCTGCGGTGAAGTTGAGATGGCAGCCGAGGGTGCTCCGATCATGAGCACGGAATGCCTGTGCAATTCGTGCCGGGAAGCTGCTGATGGAGTCGCTTCCGGGTGCGCCGCCTTTGAAGGAGGCTACGAGCGGCACACGCACGGAGATGTTCAGAAAGGACCGTGTCCACTGCGTCAAGGGCGGTGCTCACCTTCGGGAATTCCGCCTGAATGAGAAAACAAAGACACGCCGGGTGGTTGCTGCCTGCTGTAACACGGCAATGTTCCTCGATTTCACCGATGGCCACTGGGTCGACCTATACGGCCCTCTCTGGCCTGATAGTAGCCTTCCTCCCCTGCAGATGCGGACCATGGCGGGTGATCTTGATGATCTCTCCATGCTTCCGGAGGATGTGCCAATTCACAAGACGCATTCCCCAAGGTTCTTTCTGACCCTCATAGGGGCTTGGATTTCGATGGGGTTTCGCCGCCCGAAGATCAACTGTGTCGAAGGTGTGCTCGATGTTCGCACCTGAAGAAATCTGCTGGAAGAAAGACGGCAAATCGTCTGGCTGGATCGGATCAATCGCTCGCGCAACTTGCCGTTTCGCATTTGGCGGTGAGGCGAATGAAGACAGCACTGCCATTGGTCCGTTCTCGACTACGTACGCCGGGTCCTGTGAGACGCAGTTTGCGATTGGGCAAGACGTGGAGCCGCGTCACGACTGTTCTTTTTCTGTCGGAATGGACGAACACCGGGAGTGATATGGAATGAAACTGTTCTTCAGCCGAAATCCCAATCCTCGACTGGCGGTCGCGGTGGCTCGCTATCTCGACGCAAACATCGAGTTCGAATTTGCCTCGCCCCTCGCCCCTGGTGAGGCTGAGAGGTTTCTACCGCTAAATCCCAATCTGTTGTTACCCATACTCTCAGAATCGGGAAAAAGCCTTTGGGAGACCGATGCAATTGCCTGCCGGCTTTCGCGCCTCGGACGTTCGAATTTCTGGCGCGCCGGCGACGACGAACCGGAGATGATCCGTTGGCTGAGCTGGAGCAAGGAGAACTTCGAGAAAGCTTGCGATATTGTTCATTTCGAACGGGGGACCAAACAGCGCTACCGGCTTGGTTCGATTGACCCGGAGAAAATCGAGGAAGGTCTACGCCTCTTCCGCAGATCCGCGGAAATTCTCGAAGTCGAACTTTCTCAACGCGAGTGGCTCGTCGGAAATTCGGTTTCCTATGCCGACTTCCGAATGGCGGCGTATTTGCCCTTCAATGATGTCGCAGGTCTGCCGATCGAGGACTATTCTTGCATCGCTCGTTGGTATCACCAGCTCGAACAGATCGCTGCCTGGCGTGACCCCTTCAACGGCCTGGATGCGCCCCCATTGCCGTCAATCGATGTGGCAGTGCATGCGGACGCCTGAAAATGAACCTCTTCCGCGATACCAACGACCGTGCCGCCGTTGCGCTTCTTGAAAGACAGGAGCAGCTCAGTTTCGCAATTCTGGGCTCGGCGTCTCGCGGGGAGCACCTGGAACCACCAATCGAAAGGAGACAACCGTGAAAATCGTTACCAGCCTAAGCTTCCGGGGCCAGTGTCGTGAGGCTTTTGAGTATTATGCGAAGGTACTCAACGGGAAGATTACAGCCGCCATGCCTTATGCCGACGCACCTCCAGGCATGCCCATCACCGATGAGGCGTACAAGACCTGGCTGATGCACTGCTGGTTGGAAGTTGGTGACCAGGCGCTGATGGGTGCCGATATGGACACCGGATGGGCGCCTGGCATCGATAAACCCAAAAACGGCTTCGATGTCACGCTGCATACCGAAGACAAGGCAGAAGCGGAACGTTGGTTCGGTCAACTGTCCGAAGGCGGCAAGACGGTGATGCCGTTTGCAGAAACCTTCTGGTCACCAGGTTTCGGCTCTCTGGTCGACCGCTTCGGCATTCCATGGATGATCAACGTCATTCCATCGGCTGACTGGCGCCCGCAGCAGGGTTGACCTGCAAGACACTCTCACATGAGGCACTGTCGAAGGATTAGCTCGCAACACCCTAGGGAGACCAATGCCGACTTAAACGACGAACGTGCGCAACCAAGACTTCACAAGGCCGAATTCGTTGGGGGCCATCTCAGGTCCAGTCACTTTCAGGCTTCATCGATCCAACTTGAAAAGAGCGTGCAGGATTTCTATATCGGCGCGTTGAGGACGACCTCATATGTGGAAATAACAAAGCGGGACGACCCGCTACCATTGTTGAGGTTTCAATGCGGTCCCCGCTCGATCGTCTTCGGCAAGCACTAAGCTTCGAAATTATCGCACTCGTCCTGGCCGTCCCGCTCGGAACGGTCGCCTTTGGCGTGCCAATGCATGATGTTGGCGTCGTCAGTGTGGTCAGCGCAACTATCGCGACGCTCTGGAACGTCGTCTATAATTTCGTTTTCGACGTGACCTACAGGCGCCTTACGGGCGAGACCCTGAAGACGCTCATTGTGCGCATCATCCATTCGATTTTCTTCGAGATTGGTCTGCTGATCGTTCTGATGCCATTCATTGCCTGGTATCTGGGTGTGTCCCTTTGGCAGGCTCTGGTAATGGATCTGTTTTTCGTAGCCTTCTACCTGGTCTACGCTTTTGCCTTTAACTGGGCTTACGACAAACTCTTCCCGCTTCCCGAGTGGAGAAATCAGCCCGTTACTAGGTAGCGGCAATCGAGAAACAACGTCTGGATAGACTTGAACGTCTGCAACGGTTCCAGAGCTGTGGCCGCACATTCTAACGTTCCATGGCGCCCTTGCCGGCAATGATCTTGTGGCGAAACTTCTCGATTCGAGCGACACGTGTTGCGGACTGTTTGGCCTGGTTAAGATTGAACATGTAGCTTCTTTGCCGACCCGGCGTGAGCGCATAAAATGCATCGGCCAGCTCCCGGTCCGTTTGCAGGGCCTCAGCCAATTCATCCGGCATGTCAATTTCCGTTCGTACCTTTGGTGGCTTCGTGCCTTTTTCCGCATGCTCCATAAGTTGCCGAAGGTACGCGCGGATCACTGGTTCCATCTCTTCAACCAGGGCCACATCGGCAAAGCGGATTATGCTCGGTGTACGAGCGTTCGGTCCCTGTGGTTCAAGCACATTTTCCGGGTCATTCAGGAGACCGGCGTTCATGAAACTCAGACGAAAATCGCTGCGAAACGCCCCAAAAATCGCTATGTTTCGGCCAGCGTGCATATAAGTGGGATGCCCCCACTTGACGGTTTCTTCCAGTTCCATGTCAAGGCAGATACGGCGCAGATGCCTCAGACCGTCGATCCAGGGACGGGTTGAACAGTCAGGTGTTTCAAAGCGTTCACATCGACCACAGCCCTTGGTAAAAAAATCTTCCGGATCCGTGATCATCGGCATCGGTTGCCAGCTCTCTTACTTGCGTTCTTCATTTTGGGTTTGCAGCCAGCGTTAGCCCGTGACCTGTTGATATGGTCGGGAACTCTCCACGGGAATATATCAAAGGTTGTGGCGATGAAAGAACCATACGGCTTTTCAGGGTAGGTTGCCACCGCTTGCCTGGTGTCAGGGAGCCGTAATTCCATCGACATACTACCCGTGGAAACTCCACCGTGAGTGGGGCTTCATTTGGGCGGTTTCACAGCATGATCGTCACATGGGAAGATGTCTTCCTGACTGCAGTCGGTTTGACAAAATCAGACTGGGTGTTCGGAGCTTTCCATCGATCTGAAGTCGGGTTGTTCGCGACGAACAAGTGATCAAGCCCACCAACTTTCAAACCCTTGCAGACATCTCGAGCCATTCACCATCTTGTGCGTTGAAACAACAGCCATCGCGCCATCTCATTATCTCCTGACAAGGAAGCCAAATGTGGAGCCCGCATTACCGATCAATTGAACGGATTTCAGCGCGAAAGAGTTGACGGGCTAGCAATTGCCGTCTCTTCGGTTTGTTTGGCGTGGCTAGGAGGGTGTCGTGCGCCGTATCGCCTCAAGTTCATTGCTGCTTATGGTACTTGCCGTCTTTGCAATGGCACCGCAAGCATCGGCACAGAACAAGTCGCACTTGAACCTGGTGCTGGCCGTGGATGCGTCAGCCAGTATCAATGATCAGGAATTCGAGCTGCAGCGAACCGGTATAGCGATCGCGCTTCGGGATCCAGATGTACAAGCAGCGATTGTTCAAGCGCCCGGCGGGATCAATTTAGCAATCGTGCAATGGGCAAGCATCAGGCACCAGGCGATTGCGCTTGAGTGGACGCGCTTGCGCGAAAAGCATGACATCGACACTCTGGCGACAAAAATCAGGAAAATGCCTCGCATTCTCTCGGGCGGCAACACGATGATCCACGCCGGTGTTGAATTTGCCGGGAAGATGCTCAAGGACGCTCCCATACCTGCGGTGCGACAGGTTATCGACGTCTCCGGCAATGGTCACGCCGATGATGTGCCGATGCTTGAAAAAGCACGTGACAGACTGATTGCCCAGGGTATCGTCATAAATGGTTTGGCCATTGAGGAAGACCCGATCGATGTTGCCCGTCATTTTCGACATCATCTCATTGGCGGGACGGGAGCATTTGTCATTACCGCGCAGGATTTCCCTGATTTTTCCAGAGCGATGCGGCTCAAGTTTCTACGCGAGATCGGCTCGCCAGTCGCCGTAAACGGTTCTGCTGCCGATAAAGGCTTCTACCTATCCGGACTTAACAGGCTTGGCGCTGCTGCAGACCAATGAAAGCTGGTCCTCTTTTACCAGGACGGTCAAAGGTGCTTACCGGGCTCCCGATCAATATGGTGATTGCTCTGGCGCCAGCATTGGTTCGTTTGTCCGCGGCGAGCACGCGCCGCAGGTCTGATGCCAGCCCAGGAAATGATGGACCGTTCATGGCGTAACCTGCCAGTCCCCTAAGCGTCCCCTGAACACGGGCAGTCGGCTTCTCCTGAACAGGCCGCCTATTTTCGGAAGCATTAACCCTTCAGCACAACCGTTGGAGGGCCTATTGTCGATATTCGTTGATTCAATCCCTCAACTAAGTCGGTTTCGATGGCATCAAGCACCAATAAGAATATCACGGCGGCAAATCGGGCTGCATGGAATGCTTCGGCGCATTTGCACGCGGAAGGAGACCATTGGGAGCAACTTCTTGAACGCGCGGTTTGCCCAGGTTTTTCAGTTCTCGATCCAACTTTGACCGCTATTCTGGGTGGGTTGGAACTGACGGGAAAATCTGCTGTACAAATCGGCTGCAACAATGCTCGAGAGTTGATTTCGCTCGCTTCCTTAGGCATCCGCCCTGAATTGGGGATCGATCAAGCGAGCGGTTTTCTTGTTCAAGCCAAACGACTTGCTGATGCTGCGGGCCTCGACGTCCGCCTACTTGAGGCGGACATCTACGACTTGCCTCGGGACGTCGGCCAGTTCGACCTCGCTCTCATTACAATCGGCGTTCTCAACTGGATGCCCGACTTGCCAGAGTTTTTTCGCGTCACGTCTGGCTTGCTTGTACCTGGAGGAAGGTTGGTCATCTATGAAACGCACCCATTCCTCGAGGTTTTTGACCCAGTTAGCCCCACCCCATTCGAGCCAGCTTTCAGCTACTTCGATCGTCGGCCGCAGGACGTCACCGAAGCAATTACCTATGACGGCAAGGACCACGGTGAAGGCGAGGCGGGATACTGGTTCATTCACCCGCTCGGCGAGATCGTGACCGCCTGTGCCCAAGCAGGGCTAGCTATAGTCGAACTGAGGGAATACGGACACACCATCCGTGAACCAGAGTACGACCTCTACGAAGGCCGTCCCGCACAGATTCCCATGAGCTACAGCCTCGTGGCTCAAAAGCTGACGAGCACCAAGGGTTGATAGTTGCTATTCGTGGCGAGCACGGCGTTGAAAGCTGTGGGCTCCAGGCCGACCTTTGTTGCGGTTGAACTGGATGACATTAAAGCAGACCCAATTCAGTCATTCAGATATTCTCGAACGCTTCCCAGAGCAGACGTTGCGAATAGATTTGCCTTCCTGTCTTAGTCGTCAGGGCTTGAACGTGCCGTCTCGAAGATCTGCAAAATAGCTGTCATTTCCGATCTGGCCGCCCTTTAGCGCAATTTCGAGTTCTGATCCTCCGCGGGTATGGGCGGTGCACACGGGCGAACCGGGTGTGGTCGGGATGGCTTGGCGGAGTGTCAGGGCGAAAATGTCCAGTTCCGCCAGAGCGTGGCTTGATGTGTCGCCACCGGCAACGGCAACACGCTCGAGACCATGCCGGTCCTTGAGGGTAGCCAGAAGGCGGCCGAGGGTTTTGCCGACCTGGTCGAGGTTCAAGGATCCTGTTACCTCTTCGGTGGTTTTACCTTTTGCGGTGTAAAGGATCGGACTTTGGCCGGTTTCGAGTGCCTCGGAAGCGATCTGCAGCACGCGTTCGAATTCCTGCTTGATGCCGTTGCCGGTTGCCAGTGCATTGAAATCGACTTCGATGCCCCTGAAGCCCAAATGTTCCGCGGTTTCGATTTGGCGCGCGGTTGTTGGCGAGCAGCTTCCCGAGACAACTGCGATACGGGACTTGGACGTCAGAGGCGGAGAAGGTTTCGGCGGCTGCAGCAGGCCAAGTTCGCGCCATTTGTGCAAGAGGGCATATTCAACGCCGGACGAGCCGGCAATGAATGGACCCAGGTCCTGCCTGCTTTCTTCGAGATAACTTCCCGCGGCCACCTGGGACAGGCTGTCGTAAACATCTATCAGGAGATTGGGGTTGCCCGCTTGGTCGATATCCGGGACATGGCCGCGCTTGGCGGCGATGGAACCGTCCAGCGGGGTCAGGCATTCAAAGGGCAGGTTCGTCTGTCCTGACAGGTGTTTTACCAGGTCAGCTTCGTGCATCGGCGTTGCCGGGTGCCTGCTCATCACGGGATGTCTGTCTATTCTGTAGACTTCATCCTGGTAAGCCGCGAACAAATTGCCGAAATAGGTGTAGCGCCGAAGCTGGGGAGCCCCGACTACAATAGCTGTCCGTTTCTGGCTGAACGTTTCCAAACCGATTTCCAGGGCACGGCCAATGGAGCCCTTTTCCGGCGAACTGTCGAAGGTCGAGCAGGTCTTGTAGTGGCAGAAACGCGCGTCGAGGGTCCACAGCCAGGAGAAAATCGCTGGTAGGTGCTCCGACATCCACTCGGGTGTCTGGCTACGGCTGATGCCTGCCAGGCCGACCGCTCGACAATGCTTGAACTTTTCGAGCTGTTTTTCGCCGGGGATAGACGTGAACAGGACGGTTTCGACGCCTCCGGTTGTCAGGGCTTCCATCACGTCCGTCGATCCCGTGAAATCGTCACCGTAATAGGAAATGAAAAGATCGCCGGTCATTTCCTTGCTCCGGCGCCGTCTTTTTTGCCGAATAGGTCCAGGGCCTCGGAAAGTTCCTTGTGATCTTTCGCGAAAACTTGTGCCGGAATTCCGCCAACGGCTGCCTCTGCAGCCTGCTTCAGGCTGGCGACACCTCCGGCAACACCGCCGGGGTGTCCCATGATCCCGCCCCCGGCACAATAAATGAAGTCGGTGTGCCCTACGGCCCGGCAGGTGTCTTCCATTTGAACCGCTGTCTGACCCGACGAGAATACCGGCATCGCCTGATATCCGCGTTCTCCTGACAAGGGATCATCGAGAGAGCGGGCGTTTTCGATAACCGTGGTGTCGGCCTCTGTAAACTTGTTCGCGATCCCGTTGACATGCAGATGATCCGCTCCGGCGAGCCTCCAGAACTTCTGCCAGACACGAAACGAGATGCCGATATCCGGCGATCTGGAATAGATGCCCCAACCGTTTCTGTGGCAATGAAGTGGAAGATCAATGTGCCGCCGGATGGCGGTCAGGCCCGTAAGGCCAAGTGAAAACAGGCTGACCATCGCACAGGTGCCGCCGGCTTGTTGCAGGAGGTCGGCATTACGGCGCATCACGTCCAGCTCGTCGGTGATGTTGAAGGCGTACATCACCTTCCTGCCGGTGCGGTCCGCATGCGAATTGATGACTTTCATGACTTCGTTCAGGCGGTCCTCGAACGGGCAGTGAGGCCCGTTCGCCTGCAATTCATCATCCTTGATGAAATCGATTCCACCCTCGGCGAGTTTTGCGACAAGAGACGCTGTTTCGGCAGGTGAGAGACCGACGCTTGGTTTGATGATCGTGCCGATCATCGGCCGGTCCCTGACACCGGCAAGCGCCAGAGTTCCCTGCCGGCCGTAGGCCGGACCCGGATACGCCACGGCGAATTCTTCAGGAAAGGAAATGTCCGTCAGGCGAAGCGCGGACACGTCTGCCAGTTCGAAAAGGTTGCCGGCAATGGTTGCCAGGACGTTGGGAAGGGATGTGCCCATGTTCTCGAGCGGCCAGGAAAGAACGACCTCGCCGCGCGTGTAGGTCTCCGCGCTGATCCGGCACGGCAGCGAGGGAACCCTGCTGCTCGATGTTGCCGTGACCCGCTCGACCCTTGCCCCGGAGAGCTCTTTTAACCGGTCTGTTTCACCCGGCAGCTTCAGGAATGTTCCCGAGGATTGTTCACCTGCGATTACCTCGGCGGCCCGCTCCAGAGTTGTCGGTGTTTCAAGATCATATGTTGCAAAGAGCCTCCCCATTCCCGTCCTCTGTCCTGTTCCAAGTTGCGCATTGCTTATATGACTATCAACTTATCATACCAGTTGACAACATGATTTGTATGTGAATTTATTTGCGCAACAAATTTGGAGGACACATGAAAATCGCTCTCATCGGTGCGGGGGGAAAAATGGGAGTGCGGCTCTCCCAGAACCTGAAAGGCTCCCGTTTCAACGTTGCCCATGTGGAAGTCAGCGATGCAGGCAGAGATCGGCTGAAGGCGGAAGTCGGCGTCGACTGTGTCGACGTCGACGCCGCGCTTGAAGACGCACGTGCGGTTATTCTTGCTGTGCCGGACACTGCGATCCGGGCGGTGGCGAAAGGCATCATCGACAAGCTTGCGCCAGGAACGATGCTGATCGCACTGGACGCAGCTGCGCCCTTTGCAGGGCACTTTCCAGAGCGCAAGGACGTGACCTATTTCGTCACCCATCCCTGCCATCCGCCGATATTCAACGATGAAACGCAGTTGCCTGCGAAACGCGACTATTTCGGCGGTATTGCTGCCAAACAGGCGATCGTGAACGCCCTCATGCAGGGTCCGGAAGAGGACTATGCAATCGGGGAGGAGATCGCGAAAACCATTTTTCAGCCGATCCTGCGTTCGCACCGGGTCTCGGTGGAACAAATGGCGCTCCTGGAGCCGGGCCTGTCCGAAACCGTCTGCGCGACCCTTCTCGTTGTGATGAAGGAAGCAATGGATGAAGTCATCCGGCGAGGGGTCGACCCCGTGGCGGCCCGGGACTTTCTTCTGGGTCACATGAACATTCTTGGGGCAGTCGTCATGGAAGAAGTCGACGGCGTCTTCTCTGATGCCTGCAACAAGGCCATCACCAATGGCAAGAAACGTCTCATGCGAGACGACTGGATCGGCGTGTTCAAGCCGGACGAAATCAGGGAAAGCATCCGGCAGATCACCTGATTGAGCGGTTCGCCATCTCGTATGGCGAACGTTCAGATTGGTGCCGTCGGGGTCTTGGAGGGACCCCGCGGGACCTGGCACGAGATTGAACCTATTGTTGGGAGGACAACATGAAATTCACGAGACGAATCCTGCTTGCCAGCGCTGCTGTTGCAGCTACCCTGCTTGCACCCGCTTACGCTTCCGCAGCCGACCTCATTGCAATCATCACACCGTCGCATGACAACCCGTTTTTCAAGGCGGAAGCCGAAGGCGCGCAGAAACGTGCCGAAGACCTCGGCTATGACACACTCGTGCTGGTCCACGATGACGATCCGAACAAGCAGAACCAGCTCTTCGATACGGCAATTGCCCGTGGTGCGAAGGCGATCATCCTGGACAATGCCGGTGCGGATGCGACTGTCGCTCCAGTCCGCCGCGCGAAAGAAGCCGGCATTCCGTCGTTCCTGATCGATCGCGAAATCAAGGAAACAGGCATTGCCGTTTCCCAGATCGTCTCCAACAATTACCAGGGAGCACAGCTCGGCGCGGAGGAGTTCGTCAAGCTGATGGGTGAAGAAGGCAAATATGCCGAGCTGCTGGGCCGCGAAGCCGACACCAATGCCGGAATTCGCTCCGCAGGCTATCATGATGTGATTGACCAGTACCCCGATCTGGAGATGGTTGCCCAGCAATCAGCCAATTGGAGCCAGACCGAAGCCTACGAAAAGATGGAAACCATCCTTCAGGCCAACCCCGAGATCAAAGGTGTCATTTCAGGAAATGACACCATGGCCATGGGAGCCTGGGCAGCTCTCAAGGCAGCCGGGCGGACAGATGTGATCGTTGTCGGTTTTGATGGCAGCAACGATGTACGCGACTCCATTCTGGAAGGCGGCATCAAGGCAACCGTGCTGCAACCAGCCTACCGGCAGGCCCAGATCGCAGTAGAGCAGGCTGACCAGTACCTGAAGACGGGATCGACCGGTCAGGACGAAAAGCAATTGATGGATTGCGTCCTGATCAATGGTTCGAATGCAGGTAACCTTGAGACTTTCGCGCTGAACTAGGCCCTTTGTCACACTGCGGCGGATGCTCCGCCGCGGTGTGATCTTTCCCACGAAAACCTGAAAAAATCCTGCCGGAAACCGCCGGAAGAGTTCTGTTCAAGGAGGTTGCACAGTGGATCGCGGCGCAGTTCCTTCCCTGTTGTTAGTTTTTGCAGTTGCCGCCGGCCTGGTCGGCTGCAAACTCGAAAAGCACGTTGCCACGAATGACGGTGACGGTCAGGCCCAGCAAGTCGTTTCAAGCGATCCGGGCGGCGACATGGATGCCCTTGTCGCCGACATCTGGGCCAAACAGGTTTTGCCACATCTTCAGCAAACGGCGACCGACATGGTCGTTCTCGGCGATGCGATCGCAGGAGATGTTGACGTCGCCGGCGAAGCACATGGTTATCGTCCGTCCAGCGAGGGAAGTCCCTGGAATTTCGCAGCCCGGGTACAGGGCACAATCTTGGCGGCCAGGACCGATACGCGTGCTGCCACCGCGGAAGTGGACGTCACTGCTGATGGCAAGGCAGATGTTATTCTGCAGCTTGGTCCGGTGATCCGCGGAACAGCACTCCGGGACATCCTTCCCTTTGTAGATTTCTCCTCATTTACCGATCAGATAGAGTTCGCCCAGCTCTCCCGTTCCCTGAATACACGCGCTTACGAAAGCGCTCTGAAAGATTTGCCCCGCGACGATCTCGTGGGCAAGACGGTTGACGTGCTTGGTGCCTTTACGGTGCGCGGTGATGGTCCGCCGTACCTGATCACACCCGTTGAGACAAAAATTGGTGGGTCATGACAGAAGCAAAGCACCAGATCGGCTTGTCCGTGCGCGCCGCAAACAAGGTCTATCCGGGTACACACGCGCTGAAGGACGTGGACTTCGATGTCCGGCTTGGCGCAGTGAATGTGCTCGTTGGCGAAAACGGCGCTGGCAAATCCACCTTGATGAAAGTGATCGCCGGCGTCGAGCAGCTGACCTCGGGTGATATTCTGATGGGAGAGAAAAAGGTCTCTTTCCCCGATACGCGCACGGCCGCGGCACACGGGATCGGCATTGTCTTCCAGGAACTCAACCTGTTTCCCAACATGTCGGTTGCCGACAATATCTTTATCGCACGGGAAAAGACCCGCGCCGGAGTGGATATCGCCGCCAGCGACCAGAGGTCGGAAGCCGCAGCGTTGATGCAGCGTCTCGAGCACGACATTTCGCCGGATGCGATGGTGTCCGACCTTCGCATCGGGGAGCAGCAGATTGTCGAGATCGCCAAGGCGCTGGCCCAGGATGCCCGGATCCTGATCATGGACGAACCGACATCCGCCCTCAGTGCGGCAGAAGTCGAAATCCTCTTCCGGGTCATCGCGGACCTCAAGAAACGCGGTGTCGGCATCGTCTACATTTCGCACCGCCTGGAGGAACTGATCCGGATCGGCGACTACATCACGGTGCTCAGGGACGGTGCACGAACCGGTGCCAGGAGCATGGACGGCGTCGATGTGCCCTGGATCGTGCAAAACATGATCGGTGCAGCCTCAAAGGACTTTGCCAAGACGGTCGAGCACGACTTCGGCGACGAAGTGTTTCGCTGCGAGAACATCAGCCTGATGGGCCGGACAGGAAAGTTCGTTGTCGATGATGTGTCGTTGTCCCTGCGGGCTGGCGAGATTGTCGGCATCTATGGCCTCATGGGCGCGGGGCGCTCCGAATTGTTCGAGTGCATCATGGCCCAGCATCCCCATTGCACAGGGGACTTCTACGTCGAGGGACGCCATCTGAACGAACCGGACGTTGCTGGGCGTATCGGACGCGGGCTGGCGCTAATCCCCGAAGACAGGAAGTCGGAAGGTCTGATCCAGATCCTGCCGATCCGGGAGAACATGTCTTTGTCGAGCCTCGGCAGGTTCGTGAAGGGCATTCACCTCAGCCTCAAGGCAGAGCGGGAGACGGTGAAGCGGTTCGTGAAGGACCTGGCCATCAAGATTGCCAGCATGGAAAACCCAGTCAGCTCTCTTTCGGGAGGCAATCAGCAGAAAGTCGTGATCGGCAAGGCGCTGATGACCTCGCCAAAGGTCCTGCTCATGGACGAGCCGAGCCGCGGTATCGACATTGGCGCAAAGGCCGAGGTCTTTCGCACCATGCGGCGGCTTGCGGCTGAAGGACTGGGAATTCTGTTCGTCACCTCGGATCTTGAAGAGGTCATGTCCCTGTCCGACCGGATCATCGTGATGTCGAACGGCAGCATAACGGGCGAGTTCGAGGGCGCCGACGTGCGGGAAGAACAGATAATCGCGGCGTCTGCGATCGGGCACGCTCCTGCCTCCGAAGCAGGTCATTTCATTGGGAGTAGTAACGGATGACATCTGTCACCACCATGCAGCCTTCAGGCACCTCCGGCGGACAACCGATGATCCTGCTGCTCCTGAAGCTCAGGACCTTCATCGCCCTGATTGCGGTGTTTGCGTTCTTCTCGTTTGCGGCTCCGAATTTCCTCAGCACCGCGAATTTTGTCATCATGTCCAAGCACGTGGCGCTGAACGCGTTTCTGGCGATCGGCATGACCTTCGTTATCATTACCGGCGGGATCGATCTCTCGGTCGGGTCGATTGTCGGCCTTTGCGGAATGGTGGCCGGCTATCTCATTCTCAACGGTGTCGATCTGGGGATTGGGTACTCGCTCTATTTCAATATCTTCGAGATCATTTTCATCACGCTTGCCGTCGGTGTTTTCGTGGGAGCGATAAATGGGGTGCTGATAACGCGTCTCAATGTGGCACCTTTCATCGCGACGCTCGGAACGCTTTACGTGGCTCGCGGGCTAGCGCTGCTTTCCTCTGACGGGGCGACGTTTCCAAACCTTGTCGGCAAGGAGGCCTATGGATCTACGGGTTTCGACATGCTCGGCACTGGTAACTTTCTCGGTATCCCGGTGTCCATCTGGCTCTTGATAGCTGTTGGATTGATCGCCGCGTATATAGCAGGCCGAACACCACTGGGACGACACATCTATGCGGTGGGTGGCAACGAGAAGGCAGCCGCCCTGTCAGGTGTGAAGGTCAACCGCGTCAAGATGTTCGTCTACATGTTCTCGGGCTTTTGCGCGGCCATTGTCGGCCTTGTCATCTCGTCACAGCTGGTGGCTTCGCATCCGGCAACGGGAGAGACCTTCGAACTCAACGCGATTGCGGCGGCGGTCCTCGGCGGCACATCCATGTCGGGTGGACGCGGACGGATCGGTGGAACGATTGTCGGCGCATTCGTGATAGGCGTTCTGTCCGACGGACTCGTGATGATGGGTGTCAGTTCCTTCTGGCAGACCGTTATCAAGGGCCTGGTGATCATCGCCGCTGTAGTTGTCGACCAGGCGCAGCAAAAGCTGCAGGCCCGTGTGGCACTACAGCAGCAGGCCGCGGCAGCTTGAGGAGAATTTCATGAAGAAAGGCGCATTGATCGGCTGCGGTTTTTTCGCCCAAAATCACATGCATGCATGGGCCGATGTCGACGGAGCAGCCATCATCGCGCTGTGTGATCGCGACGACAAACGCCTGAAGGAAACGGCCGAACGCTTTGGCATTGAAAGGACCTATTCCGACGCGGTCGATCTCATGAAATCGGAAGAGCTCGACTTTGTCGACATCGCGACGACAGTTCAGACCCACCGGCCGCTGGTGGAACTCGCGGCGAGGTCGAAAGCTCACATCATCTGCCAGAAGCCTTTCGCGGACACACTGGAAGACGCCACTGCAATGGTCGATGCTACTGCATCGGCCGGCGTGACCCTGATGGTGCACGAGAACTTTCGCTGGCAGTCGGCAATCCGTGCGGCGAAAGCCGAAATCGAAAAGGGAAGTATCGGAACGCCGTTCTGGGGGCGAGTCAGTTTCCGCTCCGCCTATGATGTCTATGCCAGCCAGCCGTATCTTGCGACGGATGACCGTTTCATCGTCCAGGACCTCGGGATTCATATCCTGGACATCGCCCGTTTCCTGTTCGGTGACGCGCGTTCCATCTCGGCAAGCACCAAGCGGGTCAATCCGGCAATAAAGGCGGAAGACGTTGCCACCATGATGCTGGTTCACGAAAGCGGCGTCACCAGTGTTGTCGACTGCAGCTACGCATCGCGGCTGTCCCGGGAAAGCTTTCCGGAAAGCCTTCTTGAAGTGGATGGCAGTGAAGGAGCACTCAGGCTGATGCCGGATTACAGGCTGGTGTTGCACAATGCGTCCGGCACCAGGGAACTGGACGTTGCGCCCCCATTGCTTTCCTGGGCGGAGCGCCCCTGGCACAACATTCAGGAAAGTGTCTACAACATTCAACGGCACTTCATCGATTGCCTGAATACTGCCAGCACGCCAGAGACATCTGGAACGGACAACCTGAGGACGCTGGAACTGGTCGAGGCTGCGTATCTTTCCGCCGCCGGGAACAGCCGAACAATCATACTGGGCAGCTCCTGAGATGAGCACCATGAGCCGCATGCGCCTGTATGGAACGGAAAGTGCGCCGGAGCCTTTCCGGATATTGCGCGCAGGACCGTTGGAAGTACGGCTGGAAGACGGAAACCTGCGCTACGTCCGTTTCGAGGGCCACGAAGTGCTGCGCGCTATTTCCTACGTGGTGCGTGACAAGGACTGGGGCACGCTGGCCGGAGCCATCTCCGATCTCGTTGTCCTGGAAGAGCCTGGGAAGTTCGAGATTTCCTATGTTTCCCGCTACAAAAACCAGGGGGCGGGTCTCAGCGTCACGGCACGCATCACCGGCACGGAAACCGGTTCCTTGAGATTTGCCTCTTCGGCTGTTGCCGACAGCGCCTTCGAAACCAACCGCTGTGGTTTCACGGTGCTGCATCCGATCAACGGAGTAGCCGGTGAACCTGTCGAAGTGGAGCATTGTGATGGTTCGGTCGTCCAAACCAGGTTTCCAGACCTCATAGATCCCTGGCAACCGTTCAAGTCGATCCGGTCGCTGACCCACGCACCTGCGCCGCACTTGAAGGCCCGATGCCGGATGGACGGCGACACGTTCGAAATGGAGGACCAGCGCAACTGGTCAGACGCTTCCTACAAGACCTATGTGAGACCCCTGGCGCTTCCGTGGCCATATGTCATTGAAGCGGGCAAGGAGGTCGAACAGTCGATTACCCTTCAGATAGAAAATCTTGCAAACGAGACTGCCCCATCGACCATAACACCGCTAAGCACCTCCACCGGGGGTGTCGAACTTAAAGCGGGAAAGAAAACAAAAAGCAGGTTTCCGCGCATCGGTTTGTTGATCAGCCCGGAAGACCTGAAGTCCGCCATCAGTCACATTGACCTCCTGAGGAAAGTGAACCCTCCAGCAATCCTGTGTCACCTTGACCCAACTGCTTTGCATGGGCAGGAGGCGCTCGAGGGTTTCAGGGAGCTGCAAGTTCGTTTCCCGGCATCCTATGAACTTGAATATGTGGTTTCCTGCAAGGGAGACCTCTTGGCCGAGTTTCAAAACCTTGCCGACATGATCGATCGAAGCGGGCTCGAGTTGGCTTCCATTGCGGTCTGTCCTTCCGTTGACCGACAATCGACACCACCTGGAAGCGAATGGCCGCAATGCCCTCCCCTGGCGGACATCTATGCGGCCGCAAGGCACTGTTTCCCCGGCATGAGGCTCGGGGGCGGCATGTTCAGCTATTTCACCGAGTTGAACCGCAAGCGACCTCCGGTGTCGTTGCTTGATTTCGTGACCCACGCGACCAATCCGATTGTCCATGCTGCTGATGACGAGAGTGTTCTCGAAACACTTGAGACCCTGCCGCACATCACGCGCACTGCCCGTGCGATCATCGGCAAGGACAAGGAATACAGACTGGGACCGACAACCATCGGCATGCGTCAGAATCCTTACGGTTCGCAGACATTCGCCAATCCAGGAAACGAGCGCATCTGCATGACCCACGACGATCCGCGTCAGCGCGGCCTTTTCGCCGCCGCCTGGACCATGGGGTATGCGTCCGCAATTGCCAAGGCTGATATCCGCCAATGGATCCCGGCCAGCTTCACAGGCCCGAGAGGAATCGTGGACACAAAAAGCGGATCTCTTCTGCCTGTCGGTGAAGTTGTCTCGCTTCTTGCTGAGCTAAGCGAAGGGGCTGTCATCGATTGCAGCGATGAAACGCCAGCCAGCGTAGCTGCCCTTTGTGTGGAGAAGGACGGTGAGGTCTTGCGGTTTGCTGCAAATCTGACAAATCGGGAACTGGAAATTGGCGTTGGTGAACGCAGGACGTTTGGCCCATTTGAAGTTATCCGGCTATAAGTCTTCCCAAGGGTGTTGAAGCGGCTGGCGAATTTGACGCCGTGCTTGTCGCGACGTTCAGACACCCCAACAATGAAGAGATCAGATTGGCGGGTCATGGAAAACTGGAACGGCTTGGGGGCCGGTGACGACAAGATTGTCCGGCGAAAACTCTCCGATCAGGTTTTCGATCGATTGCGTGAAATGATTGTACGGGGTGAGCTTGGACCCGGTGATCCCATGCCGTCTGAGCGTGAACTGATGCAACGTTTCGGCGTCGGCCGGCCCGCGGTGCGCGAGGCCATGCAGACGATGCACACCCAGGGTCTCATTTCGATATCGCAGGGTGAGCGCTCCAGGGTCAGTGAGCTTTCGGCCGATCTTGCGTTTCGGCAGATGGATATGGTGGCGCGCATGCTGCTGTCTGCGTCTTCGGACAATCTGGAGCACCTGAAGCAGGCGCGTAGACTGTTTGAAGTCGGCATGGTCAGGATCGCGACGGAAATGGCAACGCCTGAAGACATTTCCGAGCTCAAACACCTCATAAGCCATCAAGAGGACATGCTCGACAGTCCGTCCGATTTCATCAAGGCCGACATCGCGTTTCACAGCAAGATAGCCTCGATCTCAGGCAATCCGATTTTTGCAGCAGTGAGTGACGCCATGCTCAACTGGTTGTTCAACTATCATACGGACCTGTTGATCTGGTCGGGACGGGAGAACGTCACGCTTGCCGAGCATTCGAAAATCGTCGAGTGCATCGAAGGCGGCGTTGCTGAAGAGGCCGAAAGCGCAATGCGCTCGCACCTGAACAGATCTCAGGACCTTTACCGGCATCACATTTGACACTGCACTAAAGGTTTCGCTGCGCGCGCAGTTGATGCCATCGGCGCCTGCCAGCCGGCAAAGCGTCCCCATATCAGTCTTTCGGCGGCTCTCGTCAGGATCCAGAAACCGGACGCAATTATCAACGGGCACTGCCCGCAGTTGGTCAACAAGTCGAAATTGCGCCGTCCTTGCGGATGACATCGATCATCGCGTCAAGGATCGGACGTTTTTCTGCCAGCTCAATCCCCGCCGATCAGTCCCGTTCCAGCGAAGAGCATGATCCAGACCTTCATCCGCATGATCAGCGCCTTTTCCAGCGCCCAGGCCTGGATGATGCCACCCATGAAGGTGCCCTGAAGCGAGCCGGAAATATGGGTGGTATAGGCCTGTACCAGACATCTGGCACCATCAACCAGCAGAGCGTTCTGTTCGGGATATTCGAGCCGAACATGTACGACCAGGTCACCGGGGCCGCGACGGTCTGACGGCTGCATCAGCACGCCGGTCGGACCGAGTTGGCCGGTCGCGATAACGTCCTGGATGCGGACGATGCGCGCTGCCAGCACCGTGTTCGCCATGCCGCTGTTGATGTTGTTCTCGCAGGCGACCTCCGCAGGCATACCGACATGCAGAACCGCGCTGTTTGTCTGGCTGAAACCAGCGACGATTTCGATAGGATCGGACTCGTCGCGATCCGGCACGATGACCATCGCCGGGTTAACCGAGAACTGCGCGGCGCGAGCACCGACATTCAGGGTTAGCTGCTCGATCTTGCCGGAAACCGACGAATACACCTTGGTCTTGGCAAGATTGACTTTGGCCTGGTCAAGGGCGGCTTCTGCGGACTTCAGTTCTGCAGGCAGGACCTGATCGAGCTGCACTTGCAGCGCTTCCATCTTGGAGTTTGCGGCGTTCACATTGGCGGCCGCCTGCTCCTGCGCGGCCTTTGCATTTTCATACCTGTTCAGCGTGTAGGCGGGCGAGTTCTTGTCCTTGAGGTCCTGCTGCTCCGACAGGGTCAGATTGGCCGTGTCGAGAACCGCTTTCGTCCGGGCGAGGTCGGCCGCGGCTGCCTTGATCTGTGCCTTGACGACATCGATCTGGCTGTTGACCTCGCCAACCGCGGTCTGGGCGGTCGCGACCGCCGCCTTTTCGCTGCTGTCATCGACCGTGAAAAGCAGATCGCCGACCTTGACGGTTTGACCGGCCTTGACCGGCACCTCGGTGACCGTGCCACCGCGTTCGGTGACGATCGGCACGACACGGTAGGGGATCAGCGCATTTGGGGTGTCCGGATGATAATACTCGACCGTGAAGATCAGTGCGACGAACAAGACAATCCAGACGAACAGTGCGCGGTGGACGTTGTAGAGCGTCACGGGGCGTCCCCGCCAGCGCAGATAGGCCATGCGCAGCAACAGCGGAAAGCAGGTGATGAGGAGCTCGATCATGCGTTGGCTCCTTTTCCTTCGACCGGTGCCTGCAGATCCGCTACTGGCTGCTCTGCTATCGGTTGTTCTTTGGCAGGGGGCGTTCCATTGGCAGGCGACGCGTTCTCGACGGCTGCTGTTTCCTCTTCCTGCAACGTCTCGTCCGCGACCGGTTCCGGCTTCATCCAGAGAACGACGTCATAGGCGAAGGCGGCAAAAATCAGGGTCAACGGCAACAGAAGGCTCACGTCCCGCAAGGGCGGCACCAGGTCATAGGCAAGGCCGATCACCAGCATGGTCGGGATCGTGGTGCGGATCGGCGTCCTCGACCCCTTGTGCTCCGCGTAGCGGTCGAAAACCGCATAGAGGTAGATCACCAGGAAAAGGAGCAGCAACAGTGTGATCAACCCGGCCGTGGCAAAGCCGTCGCTGGCGCCGGGCGCGACCCAGGAATCCGGCGGTGGGTCCAGTGTCTGCGCCGTCGTTGCCGTTGTGCTCATGAATGTTCCCCCACCCGATGTGCTGTGACCCAACGTCACCGGAAACATAATGTCTGCAGGAATTACCGATTGAAACAAGAAATTGCGCCTCTGACCGAGGACACGTTAGGTCGGCCTGATCCGCAGTCGGTGTGACACGCACCTTCCGAGGCTGGATCGAAGGGTTTCAGGCAATGTCTTTCCGGAATGACGAGATGGTTGGTGTAGACGTCCCGAGCGAACGTCTGGATTTCGACTGTGGTCCCCGTGCTGGCACGCAGGCCGCAGCGAGGGTTGCCTCAGGTCTTCCGCTAGCAAGCAGCCGTTCGCCCCGGTCGCTGCTGTCCGGAAAGGGGCTGGTAGGCCTAGAGGCTAATTTGCAAATTGCCGGGCCTTTGCAGGCCCGGCGATCTTACCTTTTCCGGTGTTGCGGGCACGCATTGCGCACTCAATTCCCAGGTGCTTATTCGTAGCGATCGTGTCGGCGCACCCAGTCCATTCCCCTCGCCTCATTACGCCCCTTGGGCGTCAGGTCGAGCATGGCATAAGTGCCCATCATCACTTCGACGCCGCGTCCGTAGGTCGAATATGTACGAAAAACTTCGCCGGCCTCGTTCTTGATGAAGGCGCTGACGCCAGGCCATTCCTCGCCCGTCATGTTCCAGCCACCGAAATTGTAGTCGATGTGCCCGGTGGCAACTTCCTCGGGGGTGAAACTGACCCGGAAGTCGTAGTTGAAGTCGCTACCGAAGGACGAGACCCATCCGAACGTCCAGCCCATGCGCTTGCGGTAGCGCTCAATGTCGGCCAGGGGCGCGCGGGAGACCGCAATCATGGTCACGTCATGGTTGGCAAGATGCAGGTTCATGCCGTCTGCGTGGTCGGCCATGAAAGAACAGCTCGGGCAGCCTTCCTTCCATCCCGGCGCAAACATGAAATGCTGCACCACGAGTTGAGACCGTCCCTCGAAAAGCCCGGCAAGCGAGCGCGGGCCGTCAAGTGTATCGAAGACATAGTCCTTCTCGATGCGTTCCCACGGTAAGGCGAGGCGCTCGCTGGCGACCCTGTCTCGCAGGTGCGTGAGTTCCTTTTCCTTTTGCAGCAAGTCCCGCCGGGCGGCGAGCCAGTCTTCATGTGAAACAACAGCGTTTTGCATGATCATTCTCCTTCAGTTTGGGTAGTGGGGATATCGAAGCGCCGCGAGCGGGCGGACATCAGCTTGAGCCAGGGCGGCAGGTGGAACACGCCCATCAGGACGTACATCAGGGTCATGTCATTCACTGGCAGGAAGCCTGGAACGGATGAACAGATCTCCCACCCCTGCACTCCGGTTGCGGAAATCCATGCCATTGAGCCAAAGGTTGGCGCGGCGGCCAGCCGAAGGCACCCTGCTGTGTCGCGGCGGTGACCAGAGGGTGCTTGTGTCTTCCCTGTACCTGCAAACATCGTCATTATCGGTCCTCCGTATGATCCGGCGTTTGCGACCATCGCCCGGTGAGCAAAGACATAGATGCGGAGACGGGGCGGGTGAGAGTTACAAGTTTGGCGGGATTTCCATGGACATACTGATCGCCGCGGCGGCGCGCGCCCTTTCGTCCGGAGATCCCCTGGCGGTATTGAAACGGGTGGCACTGCGCAACGACGCGCCGGCATTGGCGTTGCGCGGCATTGCCATGGCCCAGCTCGGCGACCTTGCGCGCGCCAGAGAGCTGCTGAAGGATGCGGCCCGCGCCTTCGGGCCGGATGAGCCGATGGCGCGTGCACGCTGCATGGTTGCCGAAGCCGAGATCGCTTTGGTTTGCCGCGACCTCGGCCGTTCGTTTCAAACGCTCGGTGCAACACGCGCGACGCTCGAAGCCGGTGGTGACCAGGTGAATGCCGCACATGCCGGCTATCTCGAAGCCCGCCAGCTTCTGCTCATCGGCCGGCTCGAAGATGCCCAGAGGACACTCGACAGCATCGACATCGACGTCTTGCCGCCTGCGTCTCGAGCTGGCTACGGTCTTGTGGTCGCCGGCATAGCCATGCGGCAAATCCGGACGGGGCCTGCACGAGCCGCACTCCAGCAGGCGGCGCGTGCAGCCCAGGATGCCGGTATTCCCTCCCTCAAGGCCGAGGTTGAAAAGGCAAGGCATGCGCTGGAGGCACCGGCCGCCCGTCTTGTCTCTCGCGACAGGCAAGACTTGCTGCAGCTTGACGGGGTCGAGGCTCTGGTCGCCTCCGATACGTTTATTGTAGATACCTGCCGAAATGCTGTGCGGCTTGGGGAAAAGTTGATCTCACTCGACCGCCGTCCAGTCCTGCTTGCTCTGGCACGGGCGTTGGCAGAGGTCTGGCCGGAAGATGTTTCGCGCGAAAATCTTCTCTTGCACGCCTTCGGGGCAAAGCATGTGGACGATTCGCACCGGGCGAGGCTGCGTGTCGAGATTGCCCGCCTTCGCAAGGTCATCAAACCCGTCGCCGCGGTGAGGGCAACGAGCCTGGGCTTTGCGCTGAAGCCGTACGGCGCTTGCCAGGTCGCCGTGCTGGCGCCACCGGTGGAAAGCGACCACCCGGAGGTGCTGGCGCTGCTCGCGGACGGCGAGGCCTGGTCGAGTTCTGCGCTGGCCTTGGCACTCGGCACAAGTCCACGCACGGTTCAAAGGAAGCTTGAAGACCTTGCTCTTGCCGGGAAAGTTCGTTCCTTCGGACGAGGCCGGGCCTGCCGCTGGATCCTATCGAGCGTTCCCGGATTCCCGACAAGTTTGTTACTCCCCCTTGCAATCGCCACCGGTTAGAATTGCCACATGAAACACAGAACAGCAGAGATCATCCGGGAGTTCGGTCCCTTCCCCGGCATCGATGACATTGCCGGGGTCAGCTTTGATCACGAGCGAGTCTGGTTCGCGTCCGGAGACAGGCTAAATGCGCTTGATCCGGAAAGTGGAGAGATTACGGGATCGATCGCGACTGCCGCCGATGCCGGTACCGCTTTCGATGGAACTCATCTGTTCCAGATTGCCGATGATGCGATCAACAAGATCGACCCCAATACCGGAGAAGTGCTGGCCGCGATACCGGCCCCCGGTGACGGCGGGCATTCGGGACTGGCTTGGGCCGAGGGGTTCCTTTGGGTTGGACAGCATCGGGGTTGCAAGATCCACCAGGTAGATCCAGAAAGCGGCAAGGTTCATCGTACAATTGAATCGGATCGCTTCGTCACTGGCGTCACATGGGTGGATGGCGAGCTTTGGCACGGCACCTGGCAGGACGGCGAAAGCGATATCCGGCACATCAATGCCGCGACTGGAGATGTGCTGGAGCGTTTGCAAATGCCATCGGGTTCCGGCGTCTCGGGACTTGAATCCGATGGCGGTGATCGCTTTTTCTGCGGCAGCGGAGGTGCCGGAAAACTGTTGGTCGTCCGACGGCCGGGGTCAGATTCTGAATGATCTGTTCCCCAAAAGACCCTCGCTATTAAGGTCATGGCGCCGCGACTATCGCCGGGCTTGTCGCAAGCGCTTAGCCGCAAAAATTGCGGCTACTCACCGAAGGCAGTCATCCCTGACTTTGAAGAAGCAATTCCTGACACTCCTGGTCCGAGCGCAGCTGTGCCTTCTGGCGGATCTGGGTGTTGGTATCCGGTAGGGCCAGGGATCGATTGATGATCAGGATATGCTCTTGCAGGAGTGCGTGAGCGGCGTCGAATTCGCCTTGATCGATCAGGTCGCGCATGCGGGTGTGCTCGGCGTAGGAGCGGTGCCAGTAGTCGCCTTCGCCTGACTGAAGGCGTGCTCTCAGCGCAGCAAGAGCAGTTGCGGTCAGATCATAGGCCTTTTCAAGATACCTGTTTCCGGCAATCTGAAGAATGACCCGATGAAACGCGCTGTCGGCCGTGCTGTAACGAAGCCGGTCGCCAATTTGTATCGCGTGGTCCATCTGGGAAATGGCGGCGGACAACTGTTGCACCAGCCCACTTCGGTTCCGCTCCAGCGCCATCTGGAGAGCTTCCTTTTCTAGCATGGCCCGGAATTGGCTCATTTCCTCGACGTCTTTTCGCGAAGGCGTAAACACGTAGGTTCCAGCCTGTGGGACAATGGTCACCAGACCCATGTCACGCAATTCCATGAAGGCGGCTCGAACCGGTGCCTTGCTCATCCCGAGCGCTCTTGCGATTTGCTCTTCCGAGAGCCGCTCACCGAATTCAAATTTACCGGACACGATCGCATCGCGAATGCGCTCGCTGGCTTCCTGGGTTAGCGACACTCTCTTCTCCTCGCATCCACCTGGCTCACTACACCACGGTCTAGCAGACCTGTAATCGCCAAAAACCTTGCTTTTTTCATAGTTTCAAAAATTTGTTTGACATTCGAATAAATTCTAGAATTCTAGAAGAGCCAATGCAAACACAAAATGTACTTTGAAGTTCAAGAGGTATTTCATGTCCCGCCTGCGTCTCCTGACCCCTGATGCCCAATACCCAGACGATGCCTTGATCGAACGGGCCACGGCGGGTGACGATGTGGACTGGGATATTTACCGCGAGCGCTCTCCCGAGCAGTTGCCTGAAGAGGTTCTGCGGTCGTGTGATGCGATGGTGGTCTGGCATGAAATGCCGGTTTCACCCCAGCTCATTTCAAAGCTGGACCGGTGCAAGATCATTGTGAGAGCCGGTGTCGGATTTGACCACATCGACCTTCAGGCAGCTGCCAATGCAGGCATTCCGGTGTGCAATACACCGGACTACGGCACCAGCGAAGTTGCCGATCATGCCATTGCCCTGATGCTCACCATGCGGCGCGGTATCGCCAGCTATCATCGCAACCTGATGCAATCGCCCCAAGACGGGTTTGACCATGCCCGGGCGCCACTGCTGGCGCGCTTGCGCGGCAAGACGTTCGGCGTGATCGGCCTCGGACGGATCGGCATTGCCACGGCGCTTCGGGCCAAGGCCTTCGGCATGCGCGTTCTGGCATATGATCCGCTGGTGTCCCGGGGTACCGAGATCGCCGCAGGCGTGGACCGGTGCGACCATCTCGAAGAGCTGCTGTCGCAAAGCGATGTTGTCAGCCTGCATTGTCCGCTGACGGCGGAAACCCGCAACATGATCAACGCCGAGCGACTGTCGATGATGCAGCCGCACGCAATTCTGATCAACACGGCACGCGGCGCGGTCATCGACGTGAACGCGCTTCTGGACGCCTTGCGACGGCAAACGATTGCAGGTGCCGGGATCGACGTGCTTCCGGTCGAGCCGCCTTCCAAGTCCGATGAAATCGCCCTTGCCTATGCCAATGGCGCCGATCCGATCGTCGGTGAGCGCTTGTTCGTGACGCCCCATGCGGCCTGGTCCAGCCCGGAAAGCGTCGCCGACGCGCGGCGCCTTTCGGTGGAAACGGCCATGCAGTTCCTGCGCGAGGGCCGCCTTCGCAACCTCGTCAATTCACCGGTCACGCCAGCACTTAGCGGGGCGGCCTGACGCAAAGCTCCTGCGGGACCAGCAACCCGCAACATGATCCGAGGACATGGGATCACCAAACATGTCCAATTCAGGGAGGAAAGTATGAAAGTGACGTTTTTCAAGACGTTCATCGCAGCGTGCATGCTCAGCAGCACCTCGGTCGTCGCACAGGATTTCGAATTGACATTCCAGTCGGTCGATCCGGCCGGAAACCCGAACTTCGCCATCCAGCAGGCCTGGACAGAACGTGTAAAACTGATGTCCGGCGGCCGGTTGTCGATCGAGCTTCTGCCGGTTGGCTCGGTTGTCGAATACAATGAAACCCAGGACGCAGTCGGCAATGGCATTCTGGACGGCCACATCACCGACGTCAGCTATTTCTCCGGCAAGGATCCTGCGTTCGGGCTGATTGCAAACCCCATCGGCGCCTGGGCCGCACCCGACGAAATGTTCCGCTTCATCAATTACGGCGGTGGCTATGAGCTGATGAACGCGCTTGAGGAGCCGTATGGTCTTCATTTCATCGGCGCCACCACCACGGGGCTTGAAGGTTTCGTCTCCAAACGTCCTCTGGACGGGGTCGATGACCTGAAAGGCCTGAAGGTACGGGCCCCGGAAGGCCTCATTCAGGAAGTCTTCGCTGCCGCCGGCGCGGTTCCGGTCAACCTGCCCTATTCCGAGGTTTACACAGCGCTCGACAAGGGCGTTATCGACGCTGCAGATTCCACCGTCTTTTCAACCAACCACCAGCAGGGCCTGCACAAGGTTGCCGAACATCCTGTCTATCCGGGGTTCCATTCCATGCCTCTGGTGGAGGTTTCCATGAACCTCGACAAATGGAACGCCCTTCCCTCTGATCTTCAGGAAATCCTGACAGTTTCCGTTCGTGACTTTGCCCAGGATGCGGTTGCAATCTTGTCGATGAACGACCTGAAGACCTATGCGGAAGCGACTGCTGACCCGAACATCACCGTTCACAACTGGTCGGCAGAAGAACGGGCGAAGTTCCGCAGGATCGCGATGGACCAGTGGGCCAAGGTGGCAGCGCGCTCCGACAATGCCCAGAACGTCTATGAGACCCTGACCTCCTATCTCGACAGTCAGGGCATGTTGAAGTGACACATGTTTTCGGGCGCTGCCTCAGCGCCCGAATGCCTCCTTCGAACTTTTGATAAGCCACAACCGGCAAGCAGCCTTTTGAAGGCGTTGGCTTGGACATATGCGTCCGGGAACCAGGCAACCGCATCTGGCCCCGACACGCTGCAGTCTGCCGACCGGTTTCAAGGGACGATCGGTAACGTCCCGGGTCGTTGTGGTTGATCCCCCATTCTCAGACTGGAGTGGCTGTCCATGCCTCTGCCGCCAGAACGTGCCCCAGTGCCGGATCAGGCCGAACCTCTTGTGCCGGCTCAGGAATATTTGCCTGAATCTGGCCGATTGGGTTGGGCAATTACTCGCCTTGCCCGATTGTTCGCGGTTGGAATCATCATCGCCATGGCGGTGCTGGTCGTCGAAATCTTCCTTCGATATGTCTTCAACTCGCCCACTATCTGGGCGCATGAAACAACCACCTTCCTCAGTGCCGTCACCTTCATCTTCGGTGGTCTTTTCTGTGTCGCTCGCAATTCGCACATCCGGGTCGTGCTGATTTACGACGTGGTCAGCCGGCGTGCACGCAGGGTTCTGGATGTGCTGATTTCCATGGCCAGTCTGCTGGCGTGCCTGTTCTTTGCCTGGGCATCCTGGCTCATGGTCAAGAAAGCGATGTTCCGTCCGGATGGGTCCTTCTTCCTGGAAACCAGCGGCAGCGCCTGGAACTCACCCGCGCCGGCTCTCCTGAAGATCTTCCTGCTCGTGGTGATGGTCACCATGAGCATCCAGTTCCTGATCCTGACGGTGAATTACCTGCGCCGACCACTCCGGACAGGGGGAGACAGCGATGCTTGACCTTCTCGATTTCGGTCTGAACCTCAAGGCACTCGGCATCGGTTGGGGCACATTGGTGATGTTCGCCCTACTGGTCGGTCTTCTTCTGACCGGCATGCCTCTTGCCATGGTGACCTTGCTGGTTGCCCTTCTTTTTGCAGTTGGCTGGTTCGGACCGATGGCCGTTCCGTTGATCACCAGCCGCGTCTACAGCTTTGTCTCATCCTTCGTCTTCATTTCAGTGCCCATGTTCGTGCTGATGGCGGCGATCCTCGACCGGTCCGGCATTGCCAGGGATCTGTTCGACGCGATGAAACTCGTCGGCGGACGGCTGCGTGGCGGAGTGGCGGTCCAGACCATATTCGTGGCTGTTATCCTGGCTGCAATGAGCGGCATTATCGGCGGGGAAATCGTGCTCCTGGGTCTCGTCGCCCTGCCACAGATGCTGAGACTTGGCTATGACCGCCGCCTGGCCATCGGTGTTGTCTGCGCCGGTGGTGCGCTCGGCACAATGGTGCCGCCGTCCATCGTTCTCATCATCTACGGACTGACAGCAAACGTCTCTGTCGGAGACCTGTTCACTGCAGCATTCGTCCCGGGCTTCATGCTGGCGGGGCTTTATATCGCCTATATCCTGTTCCGTTCGTACACCGACCCCAAGGTCGCGCCTCCCCCGCCTGAAAATCGAATTTCGCTTTCAGAACATCTGCCCCTGCTGCGTGGCCTGGTCTTGCCGATGGCGGTGGTGTTCGTGGTCCTGGGCTCGATCTATGGCGGTATCGCCTCGGTGACGGAAGCCTCGGCCATCGGGGTCGCCGGCGTGATCGTTTCGATCATCCTGCGGCGGGAATTTTCCTTCTCCATGTTGCTGGATGCGTCGATGCACACATTGGCAACCGTCGGCATGATCATGTGGATCGGCATCGGTGCCAGCGCCCTGGTGGGCGTCTACAACCTGATGGGCGGCATCCGTTTCATTTCCCAGCTCATCACCGGCATATCCGACAATCCAACCGTCATCATCCTGTTCATGATGCTCATTCTCTTCATACTCGGAATGTTTCTGGATTGGGTCGGGATCGCACTTCTGACGATGCCGATCTTCGTGCCCATCATCAAGGAACTCGGCTACGACCCCGTCTGGTTCGGCGTCTTGTTTGCCATGAACATGCAGGTGTCTTTCCTGACGCCACCTTTCGGGCCAGCCGCATTCTATCTGAAGAGCGTGACACCACCCGAGATTTCCCTTGGAGAGATCTTCCGGTCCCTGGTTCCGTTCATCGCTCTTCAGGTCATTGCGGTAGGGCTTTTGGTGATGTTCCCGGCCCTCGCACTGCACTGACGCACTTCCCTCAAGAATGGCAATCGAGACGACCTCATGAGACGCAGGTTAGACGGCGAATACGACTACATCATCATAGGAGCCGGAACGGCCGGATGCGTGCTTGCCAATCGCCTTTCGGCAGATCCGGCCAACAGGGTTCTGCTTCTGGAAGCGGGCGGCAAGGATAGCTACCCCTGGATCCATGTTCCTGTCGGGTATCTCTACTGCATGGGCAATCCGCGCACGGACTGGATGCTTCGCACGGAGGCCGATCCGGGGCTGAACGGCAGGTCCCTCGCCTACCCGCGGGGGAAGGTCCTCGGCGGATGCAGCTCCATCAACGGCATGATCTACATGCGCGGGCAGGCAGCCGACTACGACGGCTGGGCGCAGATGGGAAACACCGGCTGGAGCTGGCAGGACGTGCTGCCCTACTTCGTGCGGTCCGAGGACAGACCGGACGCGGATGGCAGGCTGCATGGTGCGGGTGGAGAGTGGAAGGTCGCGCGGCAGCGGTTGAGATGGGATCTCCTGGATGATTTCCAGAGTGCCGCAAGCGAAATGGGCATTCCCCGAACGACCGATTTCAACGCAGGAGACAACGAAGGCGCAGGTTATTTCGAGGTCAACCAGAAAGGCGGCCGCCGCTGGAGTTCGGCACGGGGCTTCCTGAGGCCGGCGCTGAAACGCGGCAATCTGCGACTTTTGACCGGTGCCACAGTCGAGCGGATCATTCTGGACGGCCGCCGCGCCACGGGCATTGCCTTCGGTTGCGCAGGACAGGAGCTTATAGCCACGGCCGGAAAAGAAGTCCTCCTTGCGGCGGGAGCCGTTCATTCTCCCGCGCTGCTTGAACTGTCAGGCATTGGCCGGCCGGAGGTCCTCAGGAAGGCCGGCATTGATGTGGTGCATGCCCTGGATGACGTCGGTGAAAACCTCCAGGACCACCTTCAACTGCGCATGGTATTTCGAGTCCGCAATGCCCGGACCTTGAACCAGGTCGTCAATTCGCTCTCAGGCAAAGTGTCGATGGCTGCCCAATATCTGTGGTCGCGGTCAGGCCCGCTTTCCATGGCGCCCAGCCAATTCGGCATTTTCACCCGCAGCAGCCCGGACGTGGCGACGCCCGATCTGGAGTATCACATTCAGCCCCTGTCGACCGACCGGCTCGGCGAGCCTCTGCATCCCTATCCGGCCGTCACCGTTTCGGTTTGCAATCTCCGGCCGGAAAGTCGTGGCACCGTGCACATCGCTTCCGACAGCCCTGAAACCCCACCGAAAATAACACCGCGCTATCTGTCCGCTCCTGGTGACAGGACGGTTGCACTCAGGTCCCTGCGTCATGCCCGCGCGTTGCTGTCCATGCCTTCCTTGAAAAAATATGAGCCGGAGGAAGCTCTGCCCGGCCCCGACGTCCGGTCCGATGAGGCGCTCATGCGTGCTGCGGGCGACATCGGGACAACCATTTTTCATCCTGTCGGAACCTGCCGGATGGGTGTCGATGACAAAGCAGTCGTCGACCCGGAGCTGCGGGTGCGCGGTATTGAGGGACTGCGTGTCGTGGATGCTTCGATCATGCCGTGCATTGTTTCCGGCAACACGGCATCACCCGTCGTGATGATCGCCGAGAAAGCCGCAGACATGATCCTGCTCTCTGCCTGACAAAAATTCCCCAAGAAACAGAACCACGAGGATTTCACATGAAGTTTCTTCGCTTTGGCCCGTTGGGCCAGGAAAAACCGGGCTGTGTTGATGCTGAAGGCCGCATCCGGGACCTGTCCGCTCACATAAGCGACCTGACGCCCGAAACACTCACAAAAAGCACCCTTGCTGCCCTGAGTGCCCTGGACACTGCAAAGCTGCCGGTCGTCGATCCGGACGTGCGCCTTGGCGCTTGTGTGGGGGGCGTCCGGAATTTCTACGCAGTCGGGCTGAACTATGCCCGGCACGCAAAGGAAACAGGCAATCCAAATCCCTCCGAACCGGTGCTGTTTTCCAAATCCACCTCATGCATCAGCGGTCCGAACGATCCGATCATTTTGCCGAAGGGATCGGAAAAAACCGACTGGGAAGTCGAACTGGGTGTCGTGATCGGCAGCGAATGCCAATACGTTCCAGAGCAGGACGCGCTGGAGATGGTCGCCGGCTATTGCCTCATCAATGACGTCAGTGAGCGGTCCTATCAGATCGAGCGCGGTGGCCAGTGGATCAAGGGCAAATCGGCACCAAACTTTGGCCCGATTGGTCCCTGGCTGGTTACACGGGACGAGATCCGGGACCCGCAGGACCTTCGATTGACGCTCTCGGTGAACGGAGTGATGCGCCAGGAAAGCTCAACCGACGACATGATTTTTACCGTGGCGAAAATCATCTCCTACATGTCCAAATTCATGCGTCTGATGCCCGGTGATGTCATTGCCACTGGAACGCCGGAAGGCGTAGGCCTTGGGCTCGATCCGCCGCAGTTTCTCAAGCTTGGTGACGTTGTCGATCTAAGCATCTCCGGCCTTGGGACACAGCGACAATCCGTTGTCTCCCAGCCGGCTTGATTGACCGGCCGCCTATCAAGTCTTGCCAGAGGCAATCCCGTCGTGGTGTCACCCTTGGCCAGATTAAAGCGTGTTGGACGCCGTCCGAATGTGGCTGAGAAGCCTCCGTCATTGGCGGTGTTCTTCCCAGCCAGCATCATCGATATGAATCCGTTCCTACGGAGTTGTCACATTGTTTGAAGTATAGACGCGGGAAGCTGCGTCAGCTTTTTTCAAACGAGTCGTTCAATAACGGCTTTCCACTCGGCCAAGGCCCGAAGTCGAAGATCTCGAATTTGTGCTGCTGAGTGGAGGGTGTGTGATGGGACGAAGAGGTTCCTCACAGACGAAAATATCAACTCGAAGTGCTGCAGTGACCTTGTCGCCCGAAAGCCCTGCCGCTTTCGAAACGGAAGATGGGAATTCTCGGCCTGATTGTTCAAGCCTTTGTGTCAGCGATGTTAGACGGTCGGCATGACTTGGCGATTGGCCACACGATAGAAGCGCAGCTTGTCGGTGATCATGTGCTTTGGTGGCAGGTCTTGCTCCTTTAAAAGTCGCATCAGAAGGCAGCTTGGCTGCTTTGGTGTTGCGGCGCGTCTGAACGATCTCATCGAGAACCTAACCGTCCTGATCAGCCGCCCGCCACAGCCAGCATTTCCGGCCATGATTGCGCACCGCGACTTCGTCGAGGTGCCAGATATCTGCTTTTCCCGGTGCCTTGCCGCGCAGACGCAAATGCTCGGTACAGTGCCTGTGGCACCATCGACGGATCGTCTGATAAGAAATAACAATGCCCCGTTCGAGCAAGATTTCTACGACATCGCGCAGCTCAGATTGAAACGTAAATAAAGCCACACCGCGTGCGAGACGATTTCAATCGGATAGCGATGGTTTTTGTAAGTCGGAGCAGTCCTGTCCATGCTCCCGCAGCTACACAGAAATTGTTGCCTAAGGAATAAGGTGACAGCACCGCTTGCTTGACATGAGTTTATTCACCTTTGCAAATGGTATTTAGGTAATAATTCAGTTTTTCTTCTACAATTTTTTCACTTCCTAAGTGCAACCGAATATTAGCGCCTCCTGGATCAACCAGAAAATATTTGCCGCCATTGCATTGGAAATTAGCTGTTTTTGTAAATAGCTTATCCTGAGAGGGGCACAAAATTCCAAAGTCTTCATCTTTTCCTTTAGAAAATAAGTCGAGAGTCTCAATCTTTTTTCTAGTTTCTCTACCCGGATTTAAGATCATCGATGATGAATGACTGTTTTTTATTACCTTGATTGATTCAAATTCGCGCAAGCAAATTTCGTTTTTTGTTATTTCTGTGTTTTCAGGATAGTAACAATTGTTATTGTTGCTTATAATTGCAATTCGGCATCCGTCGACATTGACTTGCAATTCTTCGTCGCCATAGCGAAATATATTACTTTCCAGCAATTGGGCTAATTCACTTGCTAAATTCTCGCTTGCCTTCGATGGTTTATCTAAAAAAGATGTTGTTACTAAGATAGTGAAGAATAGTAATAAAACAAACTTGAATATATTAAGTTTTAAGTATTTTTTCATATATAAAAAGAAGTATTGAATACTATCAGGATAAAAATATTTCATTATGCCACTCTTATTTTTTGTTTTGATTTTCTCTTTTCATCAATCGGCTCATGGTAACCAACAATAATTCCCTCCAATTGTCACCATCCCACAGCGCCAGAAAAACTGGTCAGCATCTTCCGCGTTCTCGCCATTCGTGACATGAACCATCACATGGGCGCAACCGAGAGTATTAGCCCAGTGGCGTACCGCGTGGACGAGACGGAGGGCGACCTTGCCGCCGAGCAGCGTGTCGGTGAGTTTTTGGGATATGTTCAACGTCTGCACCGTCGCGATCAGCATACCAGTGCCGAGAAAATGCTCGCCCGTTTGCACTGATGCAAAGCCGAAGAGACCGTCCTCAACCAGTGGCTTGTCCACCCCCGGCGCTGCATAGATCAGCCCGACACGCTCCGGTGCGACCAAGGCCTTGTCAAAGATCGCTCGTGTCTTGAATTCAGAAAACGGAATATCGCGAAAGATCGTCCTGAGATGCGCCTCACGCGCCAGATGTATGCTGGCGCGGGAATCGGTTTCCGAGCCGACCGCAAGCCGGAGTTTGATGCTTGACCCGAGACCCGGTTCTCTTCCAGATCAGCGTGGAGTCCTTCGGATGATATTTTTGGCCATACGCGGCCCGTGTTTGCAGTGTCATTTTCAGGGCACATTCGCAGGACGCGAGACTGTCCGGGGATGAGTGGTGTCTGTTTCGGTTGTGGTCACCCTTCCACGATGTGAAGAGTGTGTCTTCGAGGTATTCGTCCCCGAACGCATTCGTCAAGAAGATCACCGACCTAGAACCGGAACGTCAGGTTAGCCTTTAGATCATGCAATGCACTCTCTCCGGAGAGATGGCCGCCATAGGCAACACCGAACGTGGTGTTTTCAGCGAGGTCGATGTCTAGCCCGGCATCGACGGTCAAGACATCGCGTGCGATAGGCGCACCCCAAACCGTAAAGTCCGCGCCGCCTGCAAAACTATTTTGGACCGACGGGTTCAAAGGTCCAATGGCGTGCTGCCAGCCGAGGCCACCATGAAAATTCACCGCCGTCTGGTCGAAGTTGACAACACCAGCTGCACGCAAGCCAAGGGTTGTGAAGGTAGCTGAAGAGGTCGCGGCATTGACCGTCAGGGCGGCTGCGCCGCCGCTCTCGGTGAAACCGTCCGTGTGCAGGTTGACATGGGCCAGCCCCGCAAAGGGCTCGAGCGAATAGGCACCCAGACCAATCTCGTACCCGGCTTCGGCGAAGGCCTGCAGGGTTCGTCCGGTATAGTCGGCCGACAGGCTGTCGGTGAAGCTGCCGACAGTGACATCGCGGTCACTGTCGATGCCATGCCAGGAATAGGAGCCGCCGAAGCGCAGGGCCAGCGCGTTCACGCTAGTGGAGCCGTAGGCCCCGAATAGATAGCTGTCCACTTTCGACGTGGACGAGCGCGCCTTCACATCGACATTTGCCCTCTGGTATCCGCCCATCAGGCCGAGATGTACGGCATCGCCCAGAACACCGTCGGCCCCAGCCAGGAAGCCGCCGCTTGAGCTGGAAAGACCCGCTGTGTTTCCTGTCGAGGACCAGTCCCCGAAACCGCCGATCGCGGTCATCCAGAGGGCGCTGCCCGCAGCGGAAAAGCTGTCCCCATAGGTGGCGGTTTGCGCTGTGGCACCCCCCGGCTCCAGGTCTACCGCGCCCATATGGGTCCTGACGGCACGGCTTCGGTCATAGGCGGCATTGCGTAGGAACCGTGCATCCTCGATCACAACCGTTGAAAGAGACGCGTGGATTTCGCCCGACAGGTCATCAAAAGCGGCGCGTGCGCCCGAAGCACTTTGCGAGATAACGGCGTCATAAAGGCTGGACCCGGTGCCGAGATCCACGATTGCAGACGCCGTCTTTGTCTGGTTGAGGGTCTGCGCGACACTTGTCAGGCCTGCGGCGTTACGGGTCAGCGTAAGGTAGACATTCAGCGTGTCGTAGCTGAGCGCTCCGTCCAGGAAGGCGAAGTTTTCGCTCAAGGACCCGAAGGTTCCGGTAATCCCACCAGTCGCGGTCAGGATGGTGTAGGTCGATACAGCGGCATAACTGGAACCATTGTCAGTGCCGTTTTCGGCCAACACGGTGACGGAGGCGCCACTATCGAGAGTTGCTGTGCCCGTAGCGGAAATCAGGTCGTTGTTCGTTCCAGCCGTCGTGCCGCCGTCATTGACCTCGACCTCGTAAACCGAGCCACTCGCGAAATTGACATCGCCGGAAACTGTTGTCGTGCCGATGGAATTACCCGGTGCGAATGTGCCGCCAGATTGCACAACGACAGACCCGACCGTGCCGGAGCCGCCGAGCTTGCCACCGCTGACGGTCACACTGGCATTCGTGATCGTGCCATTCACGGACAAGGTCCCCGCATCAAGGGTCCATGACTGTGCGGCAGTGTTGCTCCCGGTCAGTGTCCAGGTGCTGCCGCCGGTCTTCTGAAATATGCCAAAACCCTGATACTGCGCACTGGCACCGATCTGCGATACGTCAAAGCTGCTGTTGGTGCCCCCGCCAAGACGCAAGGTGTCGGCAGAACTGAACGCACTGACGTTGCCAAGGATGTTGGACCCGGCCTGCAATTCCAGGGTGTTGGTCCCGCCGGTGAAACTGATGGCATCGGCGCGTGTCGCTCCATCGCCCGAGAGACCACCGGCGATGGTGCCGCTATTGTAGATAGTGAGACTGGATCCAGAAACGCCCGCTCCGCCAACGCCGGCTTGACCCGCCGTACCAACATTTGTTGTGCCCGCTGCACCACCATTGCCGCCGGTAATCGAACCCGTGTTCGTGACAACGAGGTCGGATGCCACGATGCCTGCGCCACCATTGCCACCATCGCCACCGTTGCCATAAAAAAATTTGGCACCTTGCCCTGCGCCTCCACTCCCGCCAGCGCCTCCCGCAATAGTATGCCCATTCAGGAAGACGTTGGACGTAGTGACAAAATCCAGCCCGATCCCACCACTGCCGCCATCGCCACCCCTGCCGCCGCCCTGTCCCCCTCGACCGCCTGCACCACCAGTGCCTCCGGTCAAGGTAGCATTGTTGGTCAGCGAAAGACTGGATCCCGTGATGACCGTGCCGTAGCCACCTGCACCACCGCCGCCACCGCCACCGATATTCCCGGTCGGGCCCCCTACCGGAAAGCCCCCGCCGTTCCCACCGTTTCCACCGTTCCCGCCGGAAAGTGTGCCGGAGACCGAGACAACTGCACCATGTGCGCCGCCACCACCGCCGCCACTGCCCGTTCCTCCGCTATTCACGTTGCCGCCAGCAACCCCATCCGCTCCCGGGGTTAAGCCGCCAGCACCGCCAGCACCGCCAGCACCGCCAGCACCAGCTCCACCAGCACCGCCTGTCACACCAGCACCGCCACCGCCACCACCAGTGACGACGCTAGTGTCCACGACTCCGTTGCTGCCGCTGTCACCCGCAGCCGTCGCACTGTCGCTTCCTCCAGGAACCCCCGTTGCAGCGCCCCCGCCTCTGCCGCCGTCCGCGAATGCGGGCGTTACCAAGACCAACCACAGGGCCAGTCCGACTGGCATGGCCATTCTTGTGCTGCAGGGCGCGGACCGCATGGCAAGCTGGCTCACCTGTGAGCGCAGGTTTCCGAGTTGAGTCGAAATGGAGGATGCTCGCCCTGCAGCAGGGGCCACGCAACGATCTGAACTCTTTACACAGCCCATGGATTGGTCCTTGTAGTCGGCACTTCCGCACGATTCAAAAGGTGAGAAAACGATATATTCAACGTTACAGTGCTGGCTCCTGCGATCCGCCCTAATTGACGGTCACATCGATCGGCTAGTCTCCGACGGAAATGATTGTCATGTGTACGCCGGCGTCATCGCCTTTGAAATTCGGAGCGTGCAGGAGCAAACTGTCATCAATTATCTCTCCAGAAAATGCCGGGATCACGATGAAATGAAGCTATTTATTGAGACGCATAATTCGAAATTAAGATATCAGTAATTGAGTTCGTGACAATCGTCGCGTGTAATTATTTTGTACTGTCCGCTGCCGTTTAAGCCCGTTCAGTTGGTCTGCCTTCACACCACAATACTGTTTGGGTCACCGCCAGCAGCTTTTCTCGTTTATAGCGTTCGCGCAATGGCACAATGGGAAGCCGTGGCTGCTGCATGCGTTCAAAAGACATGTGTTTCAGGCTTTCTCGGTCAAACAACATGACAAAGCCTTTTAAGGTTCTCCATCTCCCATCATCCATTTGAATCCGT
>NZ_AXCE01000062.1:0-749477 GCF_000475395.1 Labrenzia sp. C1B70 | reverse complement strand
CCCTGCCGAGATCGACCGGGCCGGACACAACGGGACCGTCATTGCTGCCGGTCACGGTGATGACGAGGTTCTGCGTATCCGTCGCCCCGACGTGGTCGGTCACTGTCACCGGGATCGTCAGCTGCTGGGTCTGGCCGGCGGCAAGGTGCTGATAGGTCGCATGGCTTGGGTCGAAGCTCCAGGAACCATCCTGGTTCAGGGTGAAGCCGTCGATAGCCTGACCGGCCGAGAAGGTCTTTGTGTCGCCGTGATCGACGTCGGTTGCCACCATCTGGCCGGTGACGGACTTCCCGTCCTCCGTCGCCGAGGCCGTCGCAGCCTTCAACACAGGGGCATCGTTGGTGCCGGTGATAACGACCCGCAATTGATGAGACGTTCCGTCCGCGCTGTTGACCGTAAACCTGTCGGTTAGCGTGTCCCCCGGCTTTAGTCCCTGGATGGCTGCCTGACTATTGTCGGCATGGTAAGTCCACTGGCCGTCGGCGTGAATTTCGAAATGTCCATAGGCACCTGCGCCGGCAGGACCGGTGACCTCGGTGAAGTGATCCTGTCCTGGATCAGGGTCGACGATCTGCAATTTGCCGCCGGCAACCAATGATCCTGAAACGACGTTCCGATCTTCCGTCGCAACGCTCGTGTCGACGCCGCTGATCTGTGCAGAAGTCTGAGATGGTGTCTGGGTCGCAATCTGGGCAGGAGTTTGCTGGGTAGTCGCCGGCGGATGCGCGCCGCCAGTGAAGGTCTGCACCCCAGTGAGCAACACGGAGGGCTGCTGCGTTCCGCCGGGAGGTTGAGTTCCTGCCGGTGGCTGTGTTCCACCAGGTGGTTGTGTTCCGCCAGGTGGCTGTGTTCCCGCAGGAGGTTGACTGCCGGAAGGAGGTTGTGTTCCGACCGACGTATGCGAACCGACCGGCGGAAGAGGCCTTGGAGGAGCGTCCGGCAGAGCTGACACATCCACCGAAGGATGAGAGTGTGGCAGCGTTTGAGGGGCGTCTGGCGCCCCCACCGAAAAGCCAGGTTGGGACACGCCCGGCGCCTGATGGAGATCGGTTTGATGACCTGATGCAGGCGCCGCATGTTCACCCTGGTAGGTACCCCTCGGTGCAGCCTGTTGCCCGGCAGCTGGCGTGGCAGGCGCAACGCTGTGAGCCTGACCTGACGCATCGGCCGGAGCATGACGCGGCGACGGACTGTTTATCGCGTCATCGTTTAACGTTGGACGCCCTTCCTCCTCATTCTCCAGCAACTGTGTTTCGGCGGGGGGCGTATCCTCTCCTTCCGAGATTGGCGTCCATCCAAAAACTTCTTCTGGCTGGATCTTCCTGGAATCCTTGATCTCCTCCGGCGTGTTTCCCTGATCCTGCGAAGTGGCTTTTTTGTCCGGTTGATCGGCCATCACGGTGCTCCTACCGCTCGCTCAGCGCCAGATCCAGGTTCGTATAGATCGGCTTCCAGATGTATTCGAAGACTGTCTTCTTGCCTGTCAGGATATCCGCCTCACCGGTCATGCCCGGCAGAAGCGAATAGCGACCCGGATCATCACCAAAATGAGTAACGGGGACAGACACCAGAACTTCGTAGTAGGCGGTTCCGCGCTCATCAACGATCGTTGTTGGCGAAACCTCGATCACCTTGCCGGTCAGAGAGCCGTAGCGACTGAAATCGAAGGAATCGACCTTGAGTTTGGCAGGCTGACCTATGGAAACAAAGCCGACATCCCGAGGGGGCAACTGTGCCGTGAAGCGCAAGTCCACGTCCCGTGGAACGATTTCAGCCACAAGCCCACCAGGTTCGATCACCCGGCCGACAATTGTCTCGGGAACCGATTGCACAAATCCGTCCACCGGGCTGCGCAGTTCTGTTGACCACAAGCGCCTCTGGATCCGCTGCATTTGTTCGTCCAGCGCACTGTGTTCCGTGTGGATTTCAGCAATCCGCTGGCGTGCTTCGGAGGCCTCGTTCAATCCGACGCGTTCGAGGTTTTCCTGCAGCTCCGAAATCTGCGCTTCAGCAACGGCGCGCCGTCCTGAAAGGGTCGAAAGCTCATACTCATATCTCGCCTCTTCCTGCACGGCCGCAACCAGCTGAGGACGCGCGGCAAGCCCTCGGTCCACCAGGTCTCGCAGGCTTTCTGTTTCCTCCCGGGCGACGGTGAGTTGCCGCTCGATCGCAGGTTGTTCGGAATCAATTGCCCAGACATCTGCCGCCTTTTCGGCTATCTGGCGATTGATGACGTCTCTTTCATTGGACAGGAAGGCGACCCTCGCCTCAAAAGCGGCCATTTCCCGGTTGATGAGTTCCTCAACAGTTCGCTGGTTTGTTGAAGGTGCCGTGGCCGTCCCGTTCTTGACCGCAATAAGATCCGGCGGTGCCGTGAAAGGAGCGGCAGCTTTCTGGAACTCAGGGGTTCTTGTTTCCACGATCGCCAGCAGCCGCTCACGCTCTAGCGTCAGCGCAAGTGATTTTGTCTGCGCTTCACGGAGCTCCGACTTCAACTCGCTATTGTCGAATATCGCGATGACGTCACCTTTTGCGACCGTCCCGCCCTTGCGCACAACCAGTGTTGCCAACGCCCCACCATGTTCGCTCTGCAGGCGCTGCACTTCGCTGACCGGTTCGATTACGCCCCGTGCCTTTGCAACTTCATCAACAGGCGTCGCAACGGCCCACGCAATGAACAGCACCAGGCAGATGCCGATCACGGCTGCAGCCATGTTGGTTAGCCTGACCGCCTTGCCGTCATTCAGTTCAAACTGACTATCCAGATGGGTCGCTTTCATCGGCTGGCGTCCTCCGACGGATCGATTGGTTGACTGGTGGGCTTCACAGGACCGAAATAGGCCATGCCGCCATCGTCCAGAATAAGTGCGTTGTCCGCGAGTTCGGCCAGGGTTGTGTCGTGCGTCGCAAGGAAGATCGTTGCCTTGCCCCTGGCTGCTTTCAGGAATTCTTGAAGTTGCTTCCGGCTTCCCGCCGTTGCTGCGCCGGTGCTGTCGTCCAGCAGTATGAACCGGCAATTTGCCGCTGCATCATTGTCTGCAGTCGAGTGCCATTCTTCCCTCAGCTGCGCAAAGGCCTTTTCATCTGTTTCGCCGTGATAATCGCCGATCCGAAGTAGGCATGTGGATCGCGCCAGGTCGTCTGGATCATACTGGCTTACCGAGCGACCATTGATTGACAGGCGCCCTGACTGAGCAGGAACAAGGCCGGAGATCACTTTCAGAAGTGTCGACTTTCCAGCGCCGTTCGGCCCCATGACAATCGTGAGAGTTCCAGGAGCACAATTGAACGAAACGCCTGTCAGGGCCGGCTCCGAACTCTGGTCGAACTTCAGGTAAAGGCCCTTCCCGCTGACTTCCGGCGGGCCTTGCTCCAGCCTTTCGAGTGATGCAGGCTGTGCCTGCGGCGTTCCCCAGGAAAATGACTGCGCGAGCCCCGAAATTGCCTGACGGATCGCCTTCAACCGCGGAATAGCCAGGAAAAAGGCCTGGGAAGGCCCTGTGACGCGCCAGGTCAGCAACATTGTTCCAATGAGCGCGCCTGCCGTGATGGTGCCGTTCATGGCAAGGGCTATACCGACGCAAAGCGTTGTCAGGGCTGCGCCCGTTCCAAGAACATAGGCAAGAGACTGCAGGGCAGCAGAGCGCTGCGCCTGTCGGTGCTTCACGAAAGCCGCCTGCCGGGCAAGGGATACAAACTTGGTGAACCAGGACCTTCCATGATCGATGTTCCGGATTACCGCGGCCTTCGCACTCAGCTCTGTCAGGGCCTCAACGCGCTTCTGATTTGCATTTTCAAGCTGCGGGTCCAGGCTCTGCCTGGTTTCGCTCAGGATCCAGCTCAAGGCGAAAAACAGCGTCAGATAAATTGCCGGCACAATGGCCATCCAGCCGCCGACAAAAGCAATCGCAAAAATCGACAGCGGCACAAACGGGGCATCAAAGATTGCGGGTGTGTTCTGAGATGCAAAGGCCTCTGCTCCCATCGACGTCGTTTGCAACCTGCCTTGCAGCCGATCGAAACCCAACTTGTGCCGGATTGCGTGAGGCAGGCGCAAAATACGCGACAACGACATCAGGCGGATTACCGCGACCAGACGCGCATATTCGGCCGCAAGGATTCTCGCCCGCATACTCCGCAAAATCACGATGGCAAGAAGTACGACACTTGCGCCAGAAAGCAGCGGGATCAGGCTCTCCGAGGCTTGTGCCCCCAGAACCCGGTCGAAAATCGCCATCGAAAAGAATGGGATGAACAGCGCAAGCGCATTGAGCACGAGCGACAGAAACAGCGCCGTCATGGCGACCCTGCGCATCCGCGCTCGCACCGAAATGGCATGGACCGTCGCGACGGAGTGTTCCGGGTTATGAACAAATAGCAGCTTGCCGGCGTTCCTTATGCGGCGGCGAACCTGATCGCGGTCGAGGCCTGCGGAAGATGTCGAGAATTCGCGTGTGTCCTCCCGGACGAGCGCATGTACTCCTTCCCTGTCCTTTACGACCAGGGCACCGTCCAGTCCGCTCAGCCATGCGGCGGGCAACTTCGCTTCAACGCTTGCGCCGATATCGATAAGATCAAGCACCATCGCGGCGTCATCGAGCGACTGCAGCCCGGTTTCATGTGACATCGCCGCGCCCAGAACTTCGCTGGAACGGCGCCAGCCCAGCTCGGTCAGAACGGCCAGCAGGATGTTTTCAAGATCCGTGCGTTGAACCGGATCATCGCTCGACCATCCGGCAGTCATTGTGGATCTCCCCGACATTTTGGACTGAACATTCATGCGGCAGCTTCCGTCATCGGCACTTGTGGGACGGGAAGATCCATGCAGTTTTCGAACTGCTCGACCATCCCTCCGGCGTTGTCGAACACAATGGTCGTGACCTTGCCTTCAAGGGCCCTCAAAAGACCGGTCAGCTGATCAATGCCGCGCGTGTCGAGAAAAAGGGAGGGAGATTTCAGCAACAGGACTTGAGGTTCACCTGCCAGAGCTCGAACCAGCATGAGACGCTTCAGGTGCCCATCTGACAGCGGTACACCAAGACCGGGAGACAAACGCGTTTCCAGCCCGTCGCGCAGTCGTCCGATCGCGTCGGCCAGACCGAGCTGCTCGGACAACCACACCGCTCGCCCGGTCGCCTCGCTGTCAAAGGCCGTCATGTTTTCCAGCAGCGTTCCGTTGAAGACGGTGAGCCCTTCATCGCAAACGGACACGCGGCACTTAAGTGCAGAGACAGACTTTCCGTCTGCCGCGAAAATCTCGGCCTTCTTAAGCGGGCCGGTGCCCTCTGCGTCATTTTCCGACAGTGCATGTACCAGTTGGCCAAAGACTGCCGCAGCCTGCTGCCCATTCGAAGGACGAACGACAAGGCACTGTCCGGGTTCGCAGACAACCCGGCAACCCTCGACGTCAAATCGCAAACCAATATTCCCTTCACTTTCCACTGCTGTGCCCCGAAGAGAGTGGGCAGAAGGCAACGCAAGAAGGTCCTGGATGGTCTTGAACGCGGATGCGGAAACCCGGTGCCGGGCAAAGGCATTCACAAGACCAAGAAGACCGGCGACACCCCTTTGCCCGAGGATCAGACAGGCTGCCAGCCCCCCGGTCGTCATGTCACCGGCAAGCACGACCACTGCACCGACACCCAGCACCAGAACCGTTGTCGCCAGACCGCCGGTCTGACTGAGGTTGAGCGAGGCTGCAAGGCTGCTTTCCGAAGTCTCCTGGGCTGCCGCCTTTCGTTTCTCGTGCAGGCGCAACTTGCCGGCAAACTCACCCAGCTTCCCGCGTGCGATAAGCCGGTCAATGTGTTCGCGGCAATTCATGATAAGTGAAGCTTCATCGGCCGAGGCCTCGAACAAGGCCTTGCCTGCCTTTGCCTGCCTGTAGGCGGAAAACAGTGCCAGAGCGCCAAAGACAACGACCACCGCCAACGGCCCGAACACGGTGGGCCCGCCCAGGAACCAAACCAGGACGAGAAAGGTGATCGCGAAGGGCGCATCGAAGACGGCAAGCGTCGATTGCCCTATCAGGACATCGTTGGACCTGTTGATAGCTGTAAACAGCTCGCGAATGCGCCCGGGGCTGAACTGCCCGAGCCTGTTTGCGTCAATGGAGAGCAGCTTCTCGGCCGTCTTGAACGACAGCTCATATTCCGCCTGCGCCGCAAGCCGCCCCAGGATTGAAGCCCGCGCATATTTCACCAAACCATCCAGCAAGATGGCCAATGCAACGGCGGAAAAAATGACGAATGCCGTTCCAACCGCCTGATTTGCGAGAATTCGGTCGTAAACCTGAATAAGCGCGAGTGGCAAGGCAAGGGCAAGAACGTTTGAAATCAACGAAAGAACGATCAACCAGAGACGTATGGTCATTAGCTCGGCTCTCTTTGGCGACAGACATCACCACACCCGCAATCCGGCCCCCACGCATTGAGCCAGCCAACATTGCCAAAGCCTATTTCGTTTTTCGTGAATTCTTACTTAAGGGAACTAATGAAATTTAGCTGATAAACAACCGAAAAACGTCATGTAATTGCAAAAACTATCAATCTTGCAGAGCTTCTCATTGCAAAAATTACGAATTAAATAATATATGTTAGGAACCGACCCTTACAATGCAGAGATCTATTTAATCAAATGCTCCGCTCTCGCGCCTCAACAAGCCATTCAATTCTAACCACATTCCACAAGCTGCTCGTCTACACCCGCGTAAAACTTGGCTCCTGAAGGCAACTTTTTCAGCCGTTGACAATGCTATGTGTGAAACCTCTGTCTAACTTTGCATTCCGGAACTCTTGAGCGCGATTGAGTCTCAGGCCTCACTACGTGCAAGTCGGATTCGTTCTTCCAGTTGGTGAACCGCCTCTTCAAAGGAGATCTCCCGAACAGGATCGTATTCCAGGTAATGGCTGTAGTCGAAATAAAGTGCAGCAAAGACTGCTTCCAGGGATACCGGGTGACGTCGGTTCAATCTCACCGGGTTTCGCTCAACGGTTAAACCCCAGCCTCCATAGAATGGAACACCGAAAGTGTGGACCTCACAGCCAGCAAGAATAGCTTCGAACCCCAGTTGACTGGATACGCAATAGACCTTGGCACAGGCCTCCAGAAGCGGCCAGGGATTGATCGCTTCCGGTGTTAAACGCAACCGACCTTCATTCAGGGCCTTGGCGCAATTCTCATCCACTTGCGCGAGAGCCTGAAGGACTTCATGCGTGAAATGCCCGGCCTTGCGCCCGATCATCGTTTCCGGGTGAACCTTGATCAGAATCTCTGCTTCACGGTTCTCCTGAATGGCGACTTGCAGCATCTGGCGGAAAGTTTCATCTTTTGCAAATGCCCCCGGTATCGACGCGTCGCCAACGGTTTGATCAATAACAAGTACCCGTTCCCTGCGGTCGGAAGATTGCAAACGAAGCTCTGAAATGTCCGAGAAATCGAAACTGTTGTATTTCGAGAGCCGCTTGGACCGGATCATGTCGATGGCATCGTGGATCTCTTGCGTCCGCATGGGCTTTGCAAAACGCCGACGAACAAAACACTCCAGATCACTTGGCTGGCGGGCATCGTAATAGATACCAGTTCGATCAACGACCAGGGAGATCGGCTTTTCCTGGTTGCCAGGTCTGACGGATCTCAAAAATCCATCCTCGAAAGCCACATAAGGAAGATGATGTTTAGCCGCCAAATCTCGAGCGCGCTGCGCAGTCGGCTTGTGCCCCCAACCGGCGACGGTGTCTAAACCTTGGCCGGAAATATGCACACGGCGCGGCTTGTGACGGGAAATTAATTCTATTGCGGACCTCAGAATCCATAGTCCAGATGTATTGATGACGATTTTCGTCAAAAGGGTGTTCCAGGATTGTTGCGAAGGAGTGTACTAAGCCGTTTATTTAACTAACAAGCTTCGTAGCATAGCTGCAGACCAATGCAGCTTTCATTTGCCGGTCTTCTAGTCAATTTTTTAGTTTTACATATAATGTTCACAGCCAAATTTAATGGCATGTTTTTTGTTCACAAAGTACCTCACCCATGTTAAGTCGCTTGTTATATGCCCCCATCAATTATCCAATGGAAAGTCTCATGCTTGATCGCTTTTTGTCGCAAAGGCTGCGGTACAAAGAGGGTAGAACCATACACCCAAACCGCGAGAAAAAGAATTCTGTACAAGAAAAAGGCAGAAAAGACGTTATTCGAAAGTTCAAGAATGATATATATAGGTTTGAAGAACGGCCGTGCTCCTCTTGCAGCTCGTCTGAATTTGATAAAATTTCAGACGTAGACAGACATGGTCTATACTTCCCTATGTCCATATGTCGCTCATGTGGCTTGGTTCAGGCAAATCCAGTTCTTCGAAAAGAAGACTATATTGATTTTTATGCTAATCATTATCGCAATCTCTATTCGGCACGAACAGGTTTTCCTAGCGCTGAAAAGCTATTGAGTCAAAGCGAGCGAAACGATTCACAAGCTCGTCGCCTCTTAAAGAATGAATACCTGGCAAAATTGGCATCGGAAAACCGTACTTTGCTTGACATTGGCTGTGGCGGCGGAAACTTTACATTGAGCTGGGCTCGACATAACTTCAAGGCAATCGGTTATGACTATAATGAAGAATATCAGATTGTTGGTCGGGAGTTGGGTGCAGACTTAAGAATTGGCGGGCTAGAAGACGCGCTCAAAGAACACGAGCCAGACGTTATTTTTTACAATCATGTGATGGAGCATGTTCGCGATATCGAACTTGAGCTCAAACTTGCATGGGAAGGCCTCAAAGAAGGTGGTTGCTTGGTAATAGTGGTGCCTGGTTTAAGAAGAATTCGAAGTACCTACTGGGGTGATTTAAGGGACTTCTTCCAAATGGCTCATGTCTTCAACTTTACAAAAGAGACCTTGCAATCAATTGTTGAAGCAGTGGGATTTTCTACACTTCATGTGGACGGTCACATAAGGGGAATTTTTCTAAAAACTAAACACAACAAAAATCCTTTTAAGACGGATTGGCAGCATTATGAAGACACTTTCCGTTTCTTAAGAAACACAGAGAGAGACTATTTCCATGAGGAAAAAATCTATGCTCGTCCGAAGTAATCTTCTCTATAGTTTGGACAATTCTTGATATGCAAAATGGGCGAGCGCAAAATCTGAAAGTTGCAGTGCTCACAGCTTTTGATTCGCACGAAAAACTCGCAGCAGCTCTTGTTCATGCGTGCCCAAATACGTCCGAAGTAAACTGGTTTTATAGCAGCTCTGCACTAAATCGGATGCATGATGAACAGGTCGCAGAACTGCACGAAAGAAGACATTTTGAGAAGTTTGACTTCGAAAAATCCTGTTTTTCTTCCATCGCCTCGCGTCACGATGTCTTTATCGTCAGCTTACCGGGTCGAGATGTAGAGAAATCTATAAGTCTGATACGTGAAATACAATATGAGCAAAAATTTGATCAAAAAATAATCGTTAGCGGTTTCGCAGGTCTTTTATATTCCAATCGTTACGGCGCGTTGGAAACCAGATTGGGCTCAGATATTATCTGCGTGAACAGTGAAAATGACTATCAAGATTTCAGAGATTATTTAATAAAATCCAATAGAGAATTGTATATCGATTCTTTGGTACGTACTGGGTTTGTAATCGCCGATAAATCACTATCTGATAATTTAAATTGCGAATTTTCACCCGACAACAAACCCCATTCAATACTTTTTGCCGAGCAACCGGATGTGCCAAACGCAATTTATGAACGTCAATATGTTGCTGAACAGCTAATAGCGCTGGCTGAAAAAAATCCTGACTTGAATATAGTGATAAAGCCACGCCTAAAAAAAGGTTATGCGACTTTCCATAAATCCTTGAAATCTATCGCGGAAATTATACAACAAAGTATTGGCCCAATTCCGAAAAATATAAAAATAGATTATTCCAATATAAACGACTTAATATTAAACACTGACTTGGTGTGCAGTATCAGCTCTACTGCAATTGTTGAAGGTGTTCTATCCGGAAAATTTGTCGCGTGTATTTCTGATTTTGGGTTGCGCGAACCATACGGCACCCATGCATTCGTGGGATCAGGCTTTTTAACCAGAATAGTCAATTTAACAAACCTAATGGAGCCTAACAGAAATTGGATAGAAATGAATTGTGGTTTTCAGTCGAAGCCGTCTGAGGTTGTTAAACAACGCATTCAAAACCTATTGACCAATGCGCCTTTAAATTTCCCCCCTTTGAGATTAGTGGACGCAACCTACAATCCTCCCCTATTTAACAAACGACATGAGAAAGACACTTACAAAAAGTCGCGCAACTTAGGATCTGGGTCTAAATTATCATGGTGGACAATCAAATTGAGTTATTTGGAAAGGCAATTAGAAAAACTTGGAAAAAAATATTCAAAATATTTAAGAAACGCAAAGTAAAACTACTACAACTACCCATTGAGCATCAAATCAACGACGAAGAAGCTGCGTATAGATGGGTAGTTGAACAGTATCAGAGAAAACTTTGGGTTACCTCGCGTTCCGATATTGCAACACTAGTCGGTAAATACAAACTTCTTGTTAGAGTTGAAAACGCTCCAAGTTCTCTGCTCCAACAAGAAGACTTTCAATCTATGATTAATTTTTTAAACATCAGATTAGGAATCTTTACGGAGAGAGTAGTAAAGAAAAATAGAGAAATTATCTTAAGAAGAATAGAAAAATCACAGAACCCCAGTTTGACATCAGAACTTATCCAGTTTTGGTGGACTAACAGTGGAGTTTCTCCTGAATTGGTGAGCTTGGTCAAGGCATTCGCAAAATCAGCCAATACTGAACGCTGCCAACTGCTCTCTAGTGCAATTCTGGAGGAAGCAGGATTTCGAAAAGATGCCACAAAAATTTTGTCGCAATACGCAGAACATTTAGAGGATAAGCTGAATCAATATCAATATCTAGGTTTATACGCCTTAGCTTATGATTATGGTTTGGTCGAACGTACACCGAAAATTGAACTGGGAAAGAAATTATTTCAACGTACCCTCGATGATCAATCAAAAGTTTCAGAAATTATTTCAGATGCAAACTCTATCGCGATCGTAGGTAATGATCCAAGTATACTCGGATCTGGAATGGGAAAACTCATTGACAGCAAAGAATGTGTAATAAGATTTAACAATTTCTCAACTGAAAAACAGTTTGAAATTGACTCTGGTTCAAAAACCAATTTCTGGGCGAAAGCGCCGGGCTTTGACGACATTAGACGAAGAAGTGTAAAAAATTTCAGTGGGACAATAGTATGTGGTGGCGATGTTCGCAGTAAAAGCATACGTGGCCTTGACGCACTATCTCCAATCTACGATTCTGCTCTTTTGGCGAGCTATCCACATGAATATTACGTTGAATTGGTCAAACTTTTAAACGCTTGGCCAAGTACGGGGCTTTGCGTGATCTATTGGATATACAAGATCCGTGGAAAAATATCGCGAAAAGAACTTTTTGGCTTTAATGCGTTCAACAATAAAAATACTGGCAACGAAAGATATTTCGACGATTTTTCAAGAAATGCGCCGTTTTATAGACACCACTGGGACAAAGAGCGTGTATTAATACAACGTCTTACAGAAGAATTTTAGTACATTTCTCGGAAATTTTTTCTTTTTCGGATGGTGCCGTTCTATTCTTCAAATCCATGCCTTTCATATTTTATCTACCGAAATATTCGGATGTCCGAAGTGACTACGGTTTATCGGAAAACGTCATCTTATTTGGAGTGTATCCGATATAGTCATTCCAACAAGCGTTTTGAAATGGTTCACTTCAAACAATACCCCCAGCTAATAAGGTTCACTTTCTGCCTGTAGCTTTCTGCTTAAGAGTGGAGATCAATGTTTGCACAATATTACGCTTGCTCTTAAATGCTCGAGAAAGATAGAATTTCGTGCCTTTAGCCAATAAATCATTTCTAAACGAAGTTGACCCTTCACAGTTTCTCGCAGTAAGGGTTTGAGGGAAATGGTTTTTCTCCGCTCTGTCCAACGCTTCCGCGATAAGTTGATTGATAGACTGACCAGGATCAAAGGCGAATTCCTCACGCCATTTACTGTTTACATGGAATGGTTTTTCAAAGTCTAATTGTTCAAAACTTCTGAGCAGTCCTGAACCATAGAAATACTGTAGCCCGTAGTCGTCATGGGCACCAAAATCGGAAATCAAGGTAGTCGGAACACCCGCATTTATCGCCTCCACCGCGACTGTCGAAGAAATCGTCAAGCAGTGAGATGCCTTGGCAAGTAATCTCGGAGCGCGTTCCTCTGTCAGTCTTATATTTCTCGGGACCTCGTCATTTTCCTTGCCAACTTCTCGAAAAAGACTGTCAATAGAGTGCCATGTCCGATGTAAGGTTGCCTTACTACCAACGGCTCGTGCCTTGATGAGGAATGTCTTCTGCGGAAAGCGTTTGGCTAGGGCAAATAATTGCTCAACCAAAAACTTTCGCTCATGGTAGTAGCGCGGAATAATAGCTTGCTCGAAGAATACTATAGGACCCGTTTCATCTGCGTCCGGCTTTCTATCAATCCTTTCCAGCAAAGAGGCATTGCCGAACAGCCGGGCATTGGAACTAACATGGCCGAAGGCATCACACATTGCGGTGTAAGCTTCGACGTCCTTCTTGCAATTTAGCCACAAAAGATCTGCAGGCGCACGCATAGAAAAGCCGTCATAAGCATAGCGCAACACAAGGCCGGGATAGATACAGATCACCAGTGGCCGCGCATTGCCGAGATCTTCCAAATAGTGGAACAAGTGGCGCGTAGACATCCCCTCAAGACACGACAAAACAATATCATAGGGCTTGATTGCGCCGCTTTGACACAGGTCTTTAATTGTGATGGCTGGAATGGAGTTGATGAAACCCATTTCCATAATCTGTTCGGCACTGATCTGTTTCTTTTTGCGTGCGCTGACAAGAGCGAAGTCCACCGATGCTCCCTGCACTTCGAAGTGTGGTGCTATCAGCCGAACCGTATTGAGGAAAGAATCGAATCCCGCAAGTGCAAGCACACGCATTAGCTTTACTCCACGAGGCCGCCAGCGATCAGATAGTCGCACATTTCTCTAACCGCACCTCTTCCGCCATCAGCATTCAAGACATGGTTGGCCACATCCAGCGCACCAGGATGAGCGTCTGCAGGCGCAAATGACAGGCCACAAGTGCGCATGCAGTCAATGTCATTTACGTCATTTCCAATGTATACGATATCCTGCCACTCAAGCCCTTGCTGCTTACGCCAAGCGTTCAGAACGGAAAGTTTGTCATCAATCTGGTTCATCACCGGTATTTTCAGTTTGGCAGCTCTCGCCCTTACGACAGGATTGGTTTCCTTCGAAAGGATCAGCAACTTGATGTCTCGCTTACGCAGGAGCTCCAGACCAAGGCCATCCCTCCGACTGCAAGTGACCGACTCGCGGCCATCCTGATCCAACGTCACCCGATCATCGGTATGAACGCCGTCGAAGTCGGTAATAACGGCTTTTATCCTAGCGCATCCGATATTCGGCACAACGCGTCGAGATTTGGCGTTCAGGAAGGCCTCGACCACGTCCCAGTCTTCCTGGCTGTCAATCTCAACCGTTGGACCGTCGACCGGGACCATCACCACAGGTCCACAGAAACGCTCTTTTTTCTCCAGAAAAGACGGCACATGCATGGCATAAATCGCGCCGTTTTCGCGGTAACGCGGTTTCATGTCTTGCCGGCGCTGGCGAGGCTTGCTGTGGTCGTGTGTAATGCCCTGAGCAAAGCCATCTTCACCCTCCTGCCATATGAAGCCATGATCCTCAACAACAGAAAGCGCTGCTTTCGCGCCTTTGCTGACCATATTCTCCACGACCAGATCGATGTCTTCAGGACGCGTGAAAGCCGACGTGCATTGCAGGAAAACAAGATAATCAGGCAACGCCCTCCCCTGTGCCTGCAAATGTTCAAGCGCATGCAGGAGCGCAGCCTCGGAACTTGAAGTACTATTGCTTAAAGCATCTGGACGCCGAATAATGGTTGCACCAGCTTCGTGAGATAGTTTTAGTATTTCTTCATCGTTGCTTGTGACAAAAACCTCATTCACCGCTTTCGCCTGCAGTGCAGTTTGGATTGTACGCACGACAAGCGGAACGCCTAATAGAGGACGTATGTTTTTGCCGGGGAGGCCTACTGACCCACCCCGGGCTGGAATAACTGCGACGACATCCATCTGAGTTAAGACACCTGCCGAATGTTCGCCCCATGCTTTTCTTCACGCCACTTCAGCTTATCGCGCTGCACCTTCTCGACGTCCAAAAGATCTGATTTCTTGAACTCAAGGGCCTTGGCAACATTTCGCAAGTCTCGGCACATGCGACGCAATCCGTCCGGTTCGAGACTGGCGGCGTGGTCGGTGCCTTTCCAGGTACGATCAAGTGTGAAATGGCGCTCGATATACTCGAATTTGCCTTTGCCGAAACGATCGTATCCAGCGGCACCAATGGCCATTGCGGCAACATCCGCTGCGATTCCGAGATGGTGGCCAGAAAATCCTATAGATTTAACGCGATCGCCGTATTTTTCCTGAAGCGTGTTGATTTCCATCAAACAAAGATCTTCAAAAGCAACTGGATACCCTGATGTGCATGCATAGACCACAAGATCCTTGGCGCGACCGTGCTTTTCGTAGAAGGCAATAACCTTTTCGATTTCATCACGTGTGGTCATGCCCGTTGAGACGTGGATCTCACCGTCGTAGTTCTTGCAAAGATACTCCTGGAGTACATAGTGCTGGTTGGTTGCCGATGGCAGCTTGATAAAGTTGGGTCTCAGCGACGCAATTTCCTGAGCAGACGTCAGATCCCAAACTGAAGTCGAGTAGTCAATACCGGCCAACCGGCACTCTTCCTGCAACTCCTTGTGCTGGCCTACAGAGAACTCAAGATACTCACGATGTTCTCCGTATGTTGCTCCATAGGCATTTTCCGGCACCGGATGCGGGGTTACATATTCTTCTGCCGTCAAAAGTTCGCGATTGTGACGTTTCTGAAACTTCGCCACGTCTGCACCACAGATCTTGCTTGCTACCTGGATCAATTCCTTGGCGATGTCCATATCGCCCTTATGATTGCAGCCAATTTCTGCAATGACTTTCACTTCAACCATCTTCTTACCTTTTCGGCCAAATTTGAACTCTGGATAGCTTCCAACAGGAGTGTGTTCAGCTAAGTTCTGTTCCAAAACCTTTTGCCGCTCTATTCCCATATCCCTATAGTCAGGACAAGGGCTGAGCAGGGATTTCTTCTCAGGAAATGCGCACCGGTCTAACTCGTTACCAAGTCACAAGATCAGATTGGTGGTCAGTCGACTACCGTTTTTGCTTTATGATAGCATGCCCACGACTTCACCAAAAGCAACATCAACTTAATTCGGCATTCAATATGTCTTGAAATCGCGTGTATTTGGTAAGCACATTGTTAGATCAAGTTCTGTCCCGAACGTTGTAATACATCATTACCGCCACAGACCACGTTCCAGCTAACAAAAGGAATGCGGCAAGTGAATATAGCAAACGGTGCGGATACTGTGCGTCTTCTGAAAGGGTCGGCTGGATGAATGTCGCAAGGTAAAGATGTTTACCGTCGGCCTCCTGACGAGCAGTTTCCAAGCTGGCAAGGGACGTTACATAGAGTTGCTGTGCAAATTCTTCTTCCAATGCGAGTTCCGAATAATCCGCAAGACGGAAGGAAAGTGCTGTCCTGTTCGTACCAGAAGTACCGGAAGGCGATGTGCCGGAGCCAAGACGTTCCCGCGCACTTGAAATCTGGCCTTCCAGGGCCTCGATTTGCTGGTTCAGCAGCCTGATGCGCGGTGAGTCCTCGTCCAGGTAACTCATCAGGGACTTTTTTTCTGCTTCCCGGTTTGCGCGCTGCTGATCCAGTCCGGCAATCATTTCCGCAGCAAGCTTTGCATTTTCCTCCGGACTGACTTCCTGAGTCTCATTCCTGTAGGCAAGCATTTGCTTGCGAATAGCTTTCAGACGGGCCTCGGCGCGCGCAACGCTTTCTTCTGCGAAGCGTACAGTTTCCCGCCTGTTTGCCTCGGAAAGCTGGTTGACCAGTATTTCGCTGCGCTTCAGGACTGCCTTGGCGATCTCGACCGAATCCTCAGGCCGGAAGCTGCGCACTTCAACCTGAATGACACCGGAGGTCGCATCAAAACTGACGTCAACCATGTCGTTCCAGTAGCTCAAGCGGTCTTCGACCGGCAGGTCGCGGCCCATGCTGAACAGAAAATCCGAAGATTCGCGATTGAAGATGGTCTGCAAATCCAGATTGTCCGGAAGGTCCTCCAGCACGGATTGGCTTTGAAGATAGTCTGTGACGATATAGCTATTGGAGGTCGCGGACTCCCCACCGGCATTTCCCATTACCATGCCAAGAACTTCAGTCGCCGCGACGGGCTGGGAACTGCGGACGGCAAATGCCGTCATGCTGTGATACTGGTCGCTGGCCCAGAAGAACATATAGGCAGAAAACGCTGCGGCTGGCATCGCAACAAACAGCATGAACCCTAACAGGATCATCCTGTGTCGCATTTTGGTCGCGGATTTCGCAGTCGTTCCCGGCAACGCCAGATCTAAAAGCTTCTGCGGATCGAGGCCGGACTTTTTCAGCCTCGTTATGAGTTTGCCGTCCTTCGATTTGGACTTGGCAACGGCAGCTCCTTTTTTCGACGGAAGATTGAACACCGTTCCCTGACTAATCTCGTCAGTTTTTTTTCCAGGGATTTTTTCGACAGCAGACATGTTCAATCAAACCTTCAAGTATTCAGAGACCGGCCTATCGGCGTGCCATGTTGTCATTATGCATATTAATTGCATCGTCAATATTGTTAAAATAAGTTAAGTTTCCATCTTCTAACACAATTCCAGTCGTACAGTATTCTTTTAGTGCCCCATTCGAGTGCGATACCATGATGATGTCAGAATGCTGTAGCTTTTCCTCAAAAACCCGTTTGCACTTTTTCTTGAAGTTCGAATCGCCGACAGCGGTGATTTCGTCAACCAGGTAATAATCAAAATCAATCCCCATGCTGACGCCAAAGGCCAGCCGCGCCTTCATCCCGGAGGAATAGCTTTTCACAGGCATGTAGTAGGATTTTCCAAGTTCTGCAAAATCTTGTACATAGTCAATTAACTCATCCGTATCATGCCCGTAGATACGCGCTACGAAACGCACATTCTGCTCGCCGGTCAGGGTTCCGTTAAAACTGCCCTGAAACCCCAACGGAAAAGAGACATTCGACAAGCGAATAATCCTTCCGGATGTCGGCTTGATTGTACCTGCAATGAGCCTCAGAAGTGTGGATTTACCGGCGCCGTTGCGGCCAAGCAAACCAATGCTGTTGCCCCTGGGCACCGTAAACGACACATCCCTTGCGATGTAGCGCATCTCTCCCTTGAGCTTGAACCGCTTGGTCATTCGATCGAGCCGGATCATTTCGGCTCTCGCAATTTTGCATCGTAAAGCCAGACAAGAAAAAGACCGAAAACGATCGAAAATACAGCGAGGCTAACAATGTAAGTCATGTCGACAAACGATGCTCGGTAGGTTGGATAAAACCCGGTACGGAACAATCCAATAATATGAACAAGTGGGTTCCACATCAGCCATTCCCTGAAAGGGTGAGGAATTGAATCGGGCAGAAAAAACACTCCGGAAACAATGAAAGCTGGCCGGTTGATAATTCCCCAGATTTGCTGGTAGGTACTGCTTAGGTGGAACCAGACAATGTTAGAGGCCCCTACGCCAGCGCCGAGTGTTATCGCTATTGCCGCAGCGAGAAAAATCGGGCCTAGGTCAATACGCTCAAACGGTACAAACAGATACAGCCCACCGAAGAGAAGCGCATTGACAACAAACAGAGTGGCAATCTGCAAAAAAACTCGACTCAAAATCGTATCATATGGCCTTACGACTGGATAATTTAGAAGAGCCCGGTTTGCCTCAACTGCAGAACTCACCTGATCCGAAGTTGATCGATACATGTAGAATGCTGCGTATCCGGTTGCGAAAAACAGCGGAAAGCTTCGCCCAAGCGGCGGAACATGCGCAATTGCGGAAAACACCATCGTCATGATCGCGATGTACAAAACCGGATCCAGAACCGCCCACATGTAACCGCCGAACTTGTTTCCGTAGCGGGTGGTCATTTCGCGAACGACCAGCGCAAACGTGATCGCGAATTGGCGTTTCAGGCCCTGGCGCAAAGGTTCTGAGTGCATACTGTCAATCTGCAGTTATTGATCTCTGTTGACGCGTTCGTTGAATGCCAACCGGTTGTCTTGACTAGACCTTTAGACAGTTCATGTCCATCTTCTGACAATGCGTATCATAACGGAATTTCGCGCAGCAACATAGTGTCACGATGCCACAATGATTTCAAAGGCGGGATGATTTGTACAAACTGGAAGTGCGAATGCCTGCTGCCTGAGACTGCGACCAACTCCGAGCGCGACCACCGAACCGACGAAATTCATAGTGTGCGGTGTGGGTATTTCGACCCGGTAGCAATGTCTTGAAGACAAACTCCTGGCATCAACGCCATAATTTTCATTGAGCAATTCACCTTTCTCCAGATGGCACCTGCGAGCCGAAGGTTGGAGCCGCAACGGATGCCGGATCGAATGCCTTAAGAACAGCCAGTTTCCGCTTGCGTTTTCGTTTGTTCCCGCCTATCCCGCACAGCCATTTCACTTTTGCAGGATTGCCGTATTCGGAGTGCCCCTACGCACTCCTGCGTCGGTTTCGAATGAGCCAAGGCCATTTAATTGCAAAACGGCGTCTGTACAAATCGCTGCGACATAAAGGGACTTTGCCATGAAACAGACCATCGGACTTGATTTCGGCACCTCCAACACGGTCGCGGTTTCGGCGCAGGGTGTGGGCGCGACTGCGCCGATCAGCTTTGTTGATGGCAATGACAGCTTCACATCGCTTCCAACTGTTCTCAGTTTTCTAGACCGGGGGCCGGCCAAGGCGCTGAATGCGGAGGTCGGGCCCTGGGCAATCCGGCAGTTTCTGGAGAGCTTTGGCGATGTGCGGTTCATCCAGTCGCTGAAGACGTTTGCGGCGAGCCGCGTTTTCAAGGGGACCGGAGTTTTTGGGGTCCGGTTCGAGTTTGAAGATCTGATGGCAACGTTTCTGCAGCGGGCTTTCGAGCGGGCCGGGGCTGCGTTTGATCCCGCGGCAACCCGGCTCGTTGTTGGCCGGCCGGTGGAGTTTGCCGGCCACAATCCGGATGAAGACCTGGCGATGGAGCGGTATCGCAAGGCGTTTCAGAAGGTTGGTTTTGAAGACATCCTCTTTGTTATGGAACCTGTCGGGGCGGCCTTTTCCTACGCGCAATCGCTGGAACAGGATACGACCATCCTGGTTGCCGACCTTGGCGGTGGCACGACCGACTATTCGATCATGCGATTCGAAACCGAAGCCGGGCACCTGAAAGCGACGCCGCTTGGCCGAGGCGGGGTCGGTATTGCCGGTGACACGTTCGACTACCGCATCATCGACAATGTGGTGCTGCCGAAGCTCGGCAAGGGCACCGCCTACCAGAGCATGGGCAAGATCCTGGAGATCCCGCCCAACCTCTTTTCCAACTTCGCCCGCTGGCACATGCTGTCGATTTTCAAGACCTCAGACGATTTCAAGGAAATGAAAAAACTGCTGCGCTACTGCGTGGAACCGGAGAAGATCGAGCTTTTCATCGATCTGGTGGAAGAAGACCAGGGCTACCCGCTTTACAAATCCGTCTCGGAAACCAAGGCCCTGCTGTCGTCTTCAGACGAGGCGGAGCTGACCTTTGCCCCGCTCGGTTCGGACTTCCGGGCAACTGTGAAACGTGCGGACTTCGACGGTTGGATTGCGCCGGACCTGAAGAAGATGGACCTGGCGCTGGATGTCACGCTGGAAAAGGCCGGTTTGAGCGAAGCCGACATCGACCGGGTATTCATGACCGGCGGCACCTCCTTCGTGCCTGCCGTGCGCCGCCAGTTTGCGGAGCGCTTCGGCCAGGAGCGGATTTCCGGAGGCAACGAGCTGACGTCGGTTGCCAACGGCCTTGCCCTGATCGGGGCGCGCACGGACGCGGCCGATTGGGCGCTTGCCGCCTGAGTTCGCCTGCCCGGATCCGGCGGAACGAGCCTGACCGACGGAAATCAAAAGTTCAAACGGCCCTCCCCGTCAGAAACCCGGCGGCACCTGAAGCCACAGTGATACGTCGACGGTGTCTCCGGCTGCGATCTTCTCTTTCTTGCGCACGGCCGACTTGACCGGCAACAGGAAGGAGCCGGACGCCTTGTCCGGCCAGATGGTGGTGCTCCATTCGGCCTCGCCGATCCGCGCCTTTACCTTGATCATGCCCCAGGCGCCACCTTTACGGCTTCCTGTGAAAAACCGGATCTGATCGGCGCAGGCCAGCGATAACGTCACGAAGGTCCAGCCGCCTGGACCGGCGGACAGCCATAGTTTGCCGGTAAAATCCAGCCGGTCGAGCATGAAGTTGCAGCCTCTATCCTGCCAAGCCTGTGTCGTGTCGCTTCCGTCTGGCAGGATTGAGCGACGTCAGTCAATCAGATTGATATCCGCCATCAGGTCTCCTGCCGTTTCCTGAAGTGCGTCGCTCAGGCTCGCAGGGTCCAGTCCACCTGGCAGACGCAGGTCGGCAGATGCCTTGAACAGGGCCTCTCCCTGCATCGAGCCAGAGACGACTTCCGTTTCCAGATGCTCGATGCTGACACCCTTTTCGGAAAGAACACGGGTGATATCCCGCAAGATGCCCGGGTGGTCCTGGGAGACGAGATCAAGATGAGCGGAAGCGCCTTCCGGCAGCTCTGCACCGGTCTGGTCGGAGCGCAGCGTGATATCGATGCCATCGGCAGAAAGAGCTTGCAGCTTTTCCACCAGTTCGTCCGCATGCAGCCCCTCGATCGCGATGCGCACGATGCCTGCAAATTCGCCGCCGAGGCGGGCCATGGAGCTTTCGATCCAGTTGCCGCCGGTGCCGGCGATGATTTCCGCCATCCGCTCGACCAGGCCTGGCCGGTCCTTTGCAATGACCGTGAAAACAAGATGAGTTTGCATGATGCCCCGCTTGCGCATTGGAACTCGACCATCCTACTAGACAGCCTCAACGTGCTGAAAACAAGACTGCAAAATCTCATCTCCAGCTGTGGCCGTTGCGGCAGACAACCGTCATAATGGTGAAATTGATCGGGTTTCCCTTCAGGCTTTCTTGCCGATCCGCATTCCGTTTCAATTCATTCTGAAAATCAGGTTTCCCCATGAAGCAGACAGAACCCCGCCGCGTCGACAAATTCTGGCTCACGCTCATCGAACGACCGGCGGTTTTTCTGGTTCTGGTGCTGATCGGGCTTGGCATGTTGCCTGTTGCCGTGTGGATGGACCTGCGCGCCATTTCAGATGCCTCCCTGCGCTCGCAGGCGGTTGACCTGGACCAGGCCATCGGCAAGATCCGGACCTATTACGCGCAAAACGTGATCGCCCGGGTTCAACAGGCGCCGGGCGACATCACCCCGACACACGAATATCACGAAACGCCAGGCGGCATTCCGATCCCCGCCACGCTCTCCATCGAGCTTGGGGAAGTGATCGGCGGCAACGACCATAATCTGCAATACCGGTTCGTGTCGGATCTGCCGTTCATGGAGCGCGGGTCACACAACCTGACACCTTTCGAGATCAAGGCACTGAACGATTTCAGACAAAGCCGTGATCCTGCAGACCTGGAGATTGCCTACGAAGGATCGATCTTCGACCGAAAGATCCAGATCGCCTCCCCCGTCATGATGGGCGAGGCCTGCGTTTCCTGCCATAACAGCCACCCCGAAAGTCCCAAGACCGACTGGAAGACGGGCGACGTGCGCGGTATTCAGGCGATCACCATCAGCCAACCCATTGCCGCAAACCTCTGGTCGTTCAAATACCTGCTGCTTTATTTCGGCTGTGCAGGGGCGATCGGTGCTGCGGTCACTGCCCTGCAATGGCACCAGGCAACGCGGTTTCACCGGATGAACGTCAATCTGGAGCACGCGAATACGGAAATCGCGCATCTCAACAAGCAGCTGACGTCCGAAAACCTGCGGCTGGGAGCGGAAATTGAAGTCGCAAGGCAGATCCAGATGATGGTGCTGCCGACCAAGGATGAGCTTGGCGGCATTCATGAACTGGAAATCGCGGCATTCATGGAACCGGCGGACGAAGTTGGCGGCGACTATTACGACGTGCTGCAGTTGGACAACAAGGTGAAGATCGGCATTGGCGACGTGACCGGTCATGGCCTGGAAAGCGGCGTTCTGATGCTGATGGTTCAGTCCATCGCCGTCGCCCTGCAGGAACGCGGGCCGTCAGATCCGCGCCAGTTCCTGGTTGCACTCAACAGCGCCATCTGCCGCAACCTGAAGCGCACCCGGACCGACAAGCACCTGACGCTGTCCTTCCTCGATTTCGAACCGAACAAGGTAACCTTGTCGGGCCAGCACGAAGAACTGATCATTCTGCGCGACAACGGCCAATGCGACATCGTCGATACGGTCGATCTCGGCTTCCCCATCGGCCTCGATGAAGACATCGAACCGTTCATCGAAACCAGGGAACTGGCTTTCGGTCCCGGAGATCTCATCATTCTCTATACGGATGGCGTGACCGAAGCGGAAAATCCTGACGGTGTGCTGTATGGGCTGGACCGCTTGGTCGCAAGTGCCCAGCGCCACGCGGCACCAAAGGCCGGGCGGGTGCTGGAAGGCATCCTGGCGGACCTCAAGGCCCATATCGACACACAATCCGTGCATGACGACATTACGCTGATGGTGATCAGGCATAAGTAAGCAGGCAGCATTGGCCGCAGCTTGCTGCCGCACACTGCGATCAAAATTTTGGAGGCGTGTCACCCCGAATAAGCGCAGCGCCCATCCGGGGTAACAGCAATGTTGAGGACCCTACAGTGGCCTCGTCAGACGCCTCTCACCTCGTCATCCGATGGCCTTTCTCAGAACCGGCACGCGTTTGACAACAAGATAGTCCAGCGCCAGCACGCTCAATAGCGTGATGCCGACCAGCGGAAAGGCCAGGGAGACGGCCAGCATCAGGATCATCGCGCCGCGCCAATGCGGCAGGTCGTCCGGCATTTTCGGCGCAAAAACCCGAAGGGCTGAGCCTTTCGGCCGTCGCAGCCACCACATGACCAGCCCGCTCAGGCACAGGAAAATCACCGACAGGCAGAATAGGGTGTTGAGCACCACGTTCCAGAGCCCCATGTCGCCTTCATGAAAGGCAATGCCGATGGCCATGCCCTTGGCCGGCAGGGAATAATCCGCAAAACCGACATCAGCCAGGATCCGTCCGGTGTACTGATCGATATGCACCGTGCGGTCGACCATCGGGTTCTCTGTGTCGTTGCTCATGGAATCCTGGTTGATGGTCCAGACACCGGTTTCATTGCCGGGAAGGTTCACCCGGAACCGCCCTTCAAAGCCGTTTTTCCGGCCGAACGCTGCAATACTGTCCAGATCAATCGGCGTTCCGGCAGCAATCGCGTCGGTGCCAGCAACAGAGCCGGACATCGGCATGCTTGTCTGTTCCAGCCCCCAGGGAACGTCCTTTATCGAGCCATGGTTCATCGAGGCGTGGGTGTCGTCGGACAGAGGCACGTTCGACCATTTTTCGGCTGGAAAGGTGCTCCAGGCCTGAACGAATTTCTCGCCCCAGACACCGGCCCAGGAGAGACCACTGACCAGGAAGACCAGCAGTATGAGAGAAACATAGGCGCCGATCACCTTGTGCAGGCTCTTCCAGAGCGCACGACCATTTGCGCGAAGATCCGGCACAAGAGCATTTCCACTGCCTGCCCGTGGCCACCACAGATAAAGACCGGTCACGATCAGCACGATGGCAAGGCCGGCCGCGATTTCGATCAGACGATCACCAAGATCGCCGATCAGCAGCGTACCGTGAATGTCGTTCAGCAAGTCATACCAGCCGTCACGCCGGATCCAGCTCTCAACGACCGAGCCCGAATAAGGATCAACTGCCACCATGTAATTGGTGCCAGCGTCGTTGACGCGGAAGACATTGGCTCCGTCGGCGGTCTTGGCGCCGATCCATTCCACCAGGCTCGCGCCCTGCCCGCGCGTTGCCAGCGCAGCATCGGCCTGCTGCGACAGCGCCACTGGTTCGCCGGCAACTGCAACCTTGATGTATTCCCCATCACGGCCATCAAGAATGGAAATATACATCATCGAAAGGCCGGTGACGGCCAGCATGATCAGAAACGGCACAACATAAAGACCGGCGTAAAAGTGCCAACGCCAGGCAGCCAGATAAAATCGGCTGGGGGTGGACGCATATACAGCGTCCGAAGGGATGTTGCTCATGGGATCTCCACACCCGAGTGCGTCCGTTCGGCAAAAGCCGGACAGACCTCGGGTTCAAAACGAGTTCAGATAAGGTTCGGAAAGATCACGCGTTGAGCGGCGGTGCGCGGGCAAAGTTCCGACCGCGCGGAATGCTGGAAGCCCAGACCTTTGCAGGTAAAGAAACCGGTTGGCGAGAGATCTCTTCCTGCACGAAAAGGAAAGGCACCCTGTCAGGCGCAGCAAACGCACCGACACCGGCAAAGACGCAATGGCGGGAGGCCTTTTCCGCAGGGCTTTCCTCATCGGAACCAGGCGGTATTTCTGCACCGTTCGCATCCAGCGTAACAGTGCGAAGGCCCTCGGTGGTACACAGCGTGACGGTAAAACCGCCATCCGCGCGCACGTCCGGCATGTACCCCTTGGGCACAAGCGCCGTGACCAGAAACGGCAGCAGAAGCAGTAGCCTGGCTGCCGCCATAAGGTCCGGATGTTTTCGCCGGAAGTTTTCCACGCCCCACTTACCCCGAATCGCGACAGGTTGATCACTAATCCAAAGGGATGACAAAGACAAACCGGTTCTTTTCGGGGAGCCGCAAGACGCAACGATTGCCGGTTTCAGGCCATGGCTGCCTCGTGCCAATGGATGTCGCTTTCATGCTTGATCCGCTATGGCCACTCCCCTAAGGTGCGCCCACCTGACGGCGTCCCGTGGAGGGACTGAAAGCCATTCCGGATGAGGTTGACCCAAGCAGGGGACCAAGGCCGGAGCTGTCCAAGGCATCTGCAGATCAACCGGCTCCGCCGGCTTTTGCGCGTGTTTGCTTTCATTCTTCCCGACGCCTGTTGCCACGCTGCCGATCCGGCATCAGCCACTGGGGAGAGACATGATCAGACGGACCATCCTTGCAGGCCTTGCCGCCGCGCTGCCTACCTCCGCCTTCGCCCATGGGGGCCATCTTGGCGAACTCGCCGGTCATTCCCACTGGGTCGGGGTCGCAGCCCTTGCCGGTGCCGCGCTCGTCGCCGGCATCATCGCCCTCAAAGACAAGAAGCAGAAAAAAGCCGAAGACGCGCCTGAAGCCCGTCCGGAAGACGACGAGACTGCCGGAGAAGCTGCTCAATGAGCGAAAAACTCGGACTGATGATCTGCGGCCATGGCAGCCGCAACAAGGGTGCCGTAAAGCAATTTGCACAGCTGGCGGAAGGCCTGACGGCCCGCTTCCCCGATTGGCCCGTGGAATACGGATATCTGGAATTCGCCAACCCGGTCATTCATGACGGACTGAACAAGCTGCGCGAGGCCGGCTGCACCCGCGTTCTGGCCGTGCCGGGCATGCTGTTTGCCGCTGGCCACGCCAAGAACGACATTCCCTCGGTCCTGAACACCTATCAGGCCATGCATCCGGAGATGACGATCTCCTATGGCCGCGAACTGGCCGTCGACACACGCATGGTGAAAGCCGCCGCTGCCCGTGTTCAGGAAGCGATCGACGCTGCCGACAGCGACGTGCCGCTGCACGAGACCCTGCTGATGGTGGTCGGGCGCGGCGCTTCCGATCCGGACGCGAACTCCAACGTCTCCAAGATTACGCGCATGCTTTGGGAAGGCTTCGGTTTCGGCTGGGCGGAAACCTGCTACTCCGGCGTCACCTTCCCCCTGGTCGGACCCGGTCTCGAACATGCGGCAAAGCTCGGCTACAAGCGCGTCATCGTGTTCCCCTATTTCCTGTTCACCGGTGTACTGGTGCAGCGGATCTATTCGACCACGGACGAAGTTGCCGCCAAACATCCGGAAATCGAATTCCTGAAAGCCGGTTATCTGAACGACCACCCGCAGGTGATCGACACGATGGCCGATCGGGTGCAGGAGATCCTGCAGGGCGCAAATCTGATGAACTGCCAGATGTGCAAGTACCGCGAACAGGTCCTTGGCTTCGAAGCCGAAGTGGGTCTGGCCCAGGAAAGCCACCACCATCACGTGGAAGGCCTCGGCGCGGAAGCAGAATGCAAGCTGTGTGACGAGATCTGCACCGGAGCCTGCGAAAAGCAGGTGCAGGCGGGTGGTCATCATCACCACGACCATGGTCATCATCATCACGATCACTCCCATGACCATGGGCATGATCACGCGCATCATCATGGCCACTCTCATGATCATTCGCACGAGCATGGGCATGGGCATAGCCACGGGCACGGGCATGATCACGATCATCACCACCACCCCTACCCGCACGCAGACCATCCGCACGGCCCCCGGTCGTTGAACCGCGGAGACTGAGGCTGCCGTGAGCACCGAAACCAAGCCGTCCTACGACTATGAAAAGGACCCGGCGGCGATTTACCGCCAGTCCTTTTCAATCGTGCGGTCGGAAGCAGAATTGTCTCATCTACCCGACGGGCTGAAACCGGTCGCGGTGCGTCTGATCCACGCCTGCGGCATGACAGACCTTCCGCAGGATCTTGCCTGGTCGGAGGATATCCTGTCTGCCGCGCAGGATGCCTTCGCGCGGGCCGCACCCGTCTTTTGCGATGTGGAGATGGTGGTGCATGGCGTCATTCGCTCACGACTTCCGGCTGACTGCGACGTGGTTTGCACCTTGAACGATCCCGCGGTTCCGACCCTTGCCAAAGAGCTCGGCACGACCCGCTCGGCTGCCGCGGTGGAGCTCTGGCGCGACAGGCTGGAGGGAGCCATCGTTGCGGTTGGCAATGCACCGACGGCCCTCTTCCATCTACTTGAAATGATTGCCGCCGGCGGACCGAAACCGGCGCTGGTTCTGGGGTTCCCGGTCGGGTTTGTGGGCGCCGCGGAATCCAAGGAGGCTCTGATCTCCAATCCGTTCAAGGTACCCTTCCTTGCTGTTCGCGGCCGCAGGGGTGGATCGGCCATGGCTGCCGCCGCAGTCAACGCTCTTGCCGCCGGCCTGCCGGAGGAAACGTAAGATGGCCGGAGGTCCGCCGAAAGACGACGAAAAACCAACCGGATTGAAATCCGTTCGCAGCAAAAAGCCTTTGCGGTCACGCGGTTTCCTGTCCCAGCCGGGTGGTTCGGTCAAGACGCCTGCGGACGGCAGTGATGACCAGCCGGTCCATCACCGGTCACGGGGTGCCCGGCAGGTATCGCCAAACAGTAGCGGCACGCCTCAGGACCTGTCGGTAAAACCGGTGATCAAACCTTATCGTCTGGAGGATAAATGACTTCCTCCACAGACAAGCTCCCCTGGTTGACGCTGGTTGGCCTGGGCGAGGACGGTGTTCTGGCTCCAGGTGGTGCAGAAGCCCTGGCAGGTGCAGATATCGTTTATGGCGGCACCCGACACCTGGAGCTGACGGGCGGAATCACTGCCGAGAAGCGGACATGGCCCAGCCCCTTTGCAACCGTCTTCGAAGATCTGGCAGCGCTCAGGCAGAAGCGCGTCGCGGTGTTGGCGACAGGCGATCCCATGTGGTTCGGCATCGGCTCATCCTTGCTGAAGCATTTCCCTGCGCACGAGCTGATGGTGCTGCCCTCGCCGTCCGCCTTCCAGCTGGCTGCCGCACGAATGGGGTGGGCCTTGCAGGAAACCGACTGCCTGTCGGTTCATGGTCGACCAGTCGATCTGTTGCGGGCATCGCTTTACCCGGGCGCCCGGATCCTGTGTCTAACCAGCAATGCGGAAACTCCCCGCCAGGTGGCTGACCTCCTGGCCGACGAAGGCTATGGGCGCAGCCGGATGACTGTTCTGGAGCATCTCGGCGGCACCAGGGAAAGGTGCGTCGCAGGTACCGCGGAAGACTGGTCGACCGAGGTTGCCGATTTTCACACACTTGCTCTGGAAGTGATTGCCGACCCCGGTGTGCGGTTCCGTGCGCGGACACCCGGCCTTGCCGATGATGCCTTTCGCCACGACGGCAAGATGACCAAGCAGGACATCCGCGCCATCACCCTGGCGGAGTTGAAGCCTCACCCAGGCGCACTCTTGTGGGATGTCGGTGCAGGCTGCGGTTCGATTGCCATCGAATGGTTGCGGGCAGCCGACCGAACCCGGGCCATCGGCCTGGAACCGCATGTGGAACGGCGGCAAATGGCGGCTGAAAACGCTGTCGCGCTTGGCGTCCCACATCTGGAACTGTTGGACGCGACCGCTCCGGAAGGCCTCTACGATCTGCCACAGCCGGACGCGATCTTCATTGGCGGCGGCCTGACAGCCTCCGGTGTGATCGAGGCCTGTCTTGCAGCGCTAGGCCCAGGGGGGCGGCTTGTCGCCAATGCTGTGACCCTGGAGAGCGAGGCCATACTTCTCTCCACCTATCAGTCTCATGGAGGCACTTTGAAGAAAGTTTCCGTTCACCGGGCAAGCGCCGTCGGCGGCTTGACCGGATGGCGTCCCTTGATGCCCGTGACGCAGTGGAGCCTGACGAAATCATGACGGGCACACTCTATGGCATAGGTCTTGGCCCGGGCGATCCGGAGCTGATGACCCTGAAGGCGCACAGGCTGATCGCAAGCGCACGGGTAATTGCCTACCCCGCTCCCGATTCCGGTGAAAGCTTTGCCCGGTCAATCGCCTCTGATGTGATCCCTGTGGGCGTGCGGGAAATCCCGATTGTCGTGCCGATGCGGGTCGACAGGTTCCCGGCACAGGAGATCTACGACAAGGCCGCCGAAGAGATAGCCGCCGTTTTGGCAAACGGTGAGGATGTCGTGACCTTGTGTGAAGGAGATCCATTCTTCTTCGGTTCGTTCATGTATCTGTTCGAGCGCCTGTCCGACCGTTTCACGATAGAAATCGTGCCCGGGGTCACCTCGTTGACAGCCTGCGCCGCCCAGTTGAGACGACCGCTGACGGCACGAAACGATGTACTAACCGTCATTCCAGGCCCGCTTCCGGACGCGGACATCCGCCGCAAGATCGAAGAAGCCCAGGCGGTTGCCATCATGAAGGTCGGCCGTCACCTGACACGACTGAAGACCTTGCTCGCCGACATGGGGCTGCTGGAAAAGGCCGGCTACGTGGAACGTGCCAGCCTGCCGGAGCAGAAGGTTCATCGGCTCATCGACCTTGAGACCGACACCGCCCCCTATTTTTCCATGATCCTCATCTACAAGGGAGAAGAAGCGTGGACGCTTCCCCCATCCTACTCGTCCTGAACCAGGCCGGCCTCGCCGCTGCCGAAGTGATCGCCAGACGGTTTTCAACCGCCCGCATCCACGGGCTTGCCGGCCGTGTGCCGACGGCGGACACCCAGTTCAACGAAACGATCGACCATATCCGCCTGTTGTTTCAGGCCGGTCATCCGATCGTTGGCTTCTGCGCCAGCGGCATTTTGATCCGGGCGCTTGCACCGGTCCTGTCCGACAAGACAAGCGAACCGCCGGTGATCGCCGTGTCGGAAGACGGCAAGAGTGTCGTTCCGCTGCTCGGTGGTCATCGCGGCGCCAACGAACTGGCCAAGCTTCTGGCCAGCGCTCTCGGTGGGCACGCGGCGATCACGACGGCTGGGGACACCAAGCTTGGTGTTGCGCTCGACGCCCCGCCCCGCGGCTGGCGTCTCGCCAATCCGGAAGATGCAAAACCGGTGATGGCCGAGCTGCTCTCCGGCGCTCCCGTCCGCCTGGAAGGCCGCGCCGATTGGCTCAAAGAGGCCAAGCTGCAGCAGGCAGACGACGCCGCCATCACGCTTTCGGCAACCGAACATCCGGAAGAAGCAGGCCCGACGCGTCTGGTCTACCACCCGCAGCGCTATGCTGTTGGCGTCGGCTGCGCGCGCGGGTGCGATGCGGCCGAACTGATCGAACTGGTCGAGACCGAACTGGCGGGAGCCAACATTGCCAAGGGCGCTGTTGCCTGCATCGCGACCATCGACCTCAAGGCAGATGAGGCCGCTGTCAATGCTCTCGCCGAGCATCTGGATGTGCCGCTTCGGGTCTTTTCCGCAGAAGACCTGCAACGCGAGACCCCGCGCCTGAAAAACCCGTCGCCCGTCGTCTTCAAGGAAGTCGGCTGCTACGGAGTGTCTGAAGGGGCTGCCCTGGCCGCGTCCGGCGCATTTGGAACGCTGAAGGTCGAAAAGCAGAAAACCGAAAACGCAACTTGCGCCATTGCACGGTCTCCGAAGTGGATTGACACCGACACGGTCGGTCGGGCTCGCGGACATCTGTCCGTTATCGGTATTGGTCCGGGCAAGGACGACTGGCGCACACCGGAGGCCACCAAGCTTCTGGCGGAAGCAACCGACGTTGTCGGCTACTCGCTTTATCTCGACATTGTTGACCAGCACATTACCGGCAAGACCCACCACAACTTCCCGCTTGGCGCGGAAGAGGACCGCGTCCGCTTTGCGCTGGAAGAAGCCGGCAAGGGCAAGAATGTCGCACTGATTTCCTCAGGTGATGCCGGCATCTACGCCATGGGTTCGCTGGTCTATGAACTGTTGCACAGGAATGAGGAGTATGGCGGCGTGTCGGATGCCGCCAAGCGCGTCAGCGTCACAAACGCGCCGGGCATTTCCGCCCTTCAGGCTTGCTCGGCCCGTATCGGCGCGCCGCTTGGCCATGATTTCTGCGCGATCTCGCTGTCCGATCTCCTCACCCCCTGGGAGGTGATCGAAAGGCGCCTGAGGGCAGCGGCCGAGGGCGACTTCGTGATTGCCTTCTACAACCCGGTGTCCAAACGCCGCCGCACGCAGCTTGCAGCCGCAAAGGAAATCCTGCTGGAGCACCGCTCGGCAGCGACACCGGTCATTCTCGGCGTCAATCTTGGCCGGCCCGAGGAAACCATCCGCGTCACCAGTCTGCATGCGCTCAGCGTCGACGATGTCGACATGCTGACCACCGTGCTGGTCGGTTCGACCAACACTCGCACCGTCATGCGCGGTGACGGGAAACCTTTCGTCTATACGCCGCGCGGTTATGCCAAGCGGATCGACGCACCAAAGCCGGTGGAAGCAGCAACAGTTGCCACTGAAGCCGCGCCTTCGTCCCTGATGGAAGACGTGACGACCGACATTTCCGACATTCTCGAAACGGATGACAAATCATGACCGTTCATTTCATTGGCGCCGGACCTGGCGATCCCGATCTCATCACCGTTCGCGGCCTGAAACTCATCCAATCCTGCCCGGTCTGCCTTTTCGCGGGCTCGCTGGTGCCTGAACAGATCGTTGCCGCCGCACCGGAAGGTGCACGCGTCATAGACACGGCCCCGATGACGCTTGACGAGATCATCGACGAGATCAAGGCTGCCCATGAAAAGGGCCAGAACGTTGCCCGGGTTCATTCCGGCGACCCTTCCATTTACGGTGCAACGGCGGAGCAGATGCGCCGTCTGGACGCACTCGGCATCGATTATGATGTAACACCGGGCGTGCCGGCCTTCGCGGCCGCGGCCGCTGCACTCAAGACCGAGCTGACCATCCCGGAAGTTGCCCAGACCATCATTGTCACCCGCACGGCAATGAAATCCTCGGCGATGCCGAATAACGAGGACCTGGACACGCTCGGCAAGAGCGGGGCGACCCTGGCAATTCACCTGTCGATCAGGAACCTGCGGGAAGTCGAACGCCAGTTGACGCCGCATTACGGTGCCGATTGCCCGGTGATTGTCGCCTACCGCGTCGGTTGGCCGGATGAGGCCTTCATTCACGGCACATTGTCGACCATTGCCGCAGAAGTGCGTGCCTCCAAGATCACCCGCACGGCGCTGATCTTCGTCGGCCATGCCTTGAAGCCTGCAGCCGACTTCCGCGACAGCGCCCTTTACGACGCCGACCACGTGCATGTGCTGCGCCCGAAGAAGAAGGCGAAAGCCTGAGGAACCGGTGGAACCAAACCACTTCGCGGCCTTCCACTGTCTGTCAACATCGGTATGTGGGAGGTCGCGAAACGCTTCGCAGGTTCATCGAGCGATGATTTGCCTGTCCGAGAGCCTCATTTGCATATCGCTCCTGCCCTCGCCTAATCTCAACAGGATTAAGACCGGACAGGAGCAATCCCATGACAGATGAAAACCCACTTCTGAAACAGGCGATTTCTCTCAGCGGTGATCCCGATGCCATTCGCAAGTTCTACGCGGACTGGGCGGAGACCTACGATGCCGATCTGCTTCAGACCATAGGGTATGTCGGCCCCAGGATTGCAGCGGAAGCACTGGTCAAACGCCTGCCCAAAACGGCGCTGGTTCTGGACGCAGGCTGTGGGACCGGTCTCGTTGGGAGCGAGTTGATCAGTCGCAATTCAGCCCTGACCATTGACGGCATAGACCTGACACCGGCGATGCTGGAGCATTCGCGCAGCCGTGGGATTTACCGCAATCTGTCCCAGGCCGACATGATGGCCACGCTCTCGGACATTGACGACAACATTTATGACGGCATCGTCAGCGCGGGCGTCTTCACGAATGGCCATGTGGGTCCGGAAGGGATCGACGAACTGCTGCGCATCGCCAAACCGGGTGCTCCCATCGTCCTGACAGTACGCGATAGCGCCTGGGAGGCCGACGGCTTCAAGGCCAAGGTCGAACAGCTGGAACAGGACGGCAAAACAAGGACGCTGGAGATCACCCATTGTCCCTATCACACCAAGGAAGACGTCTATTGCGAGCTTGTCGTGCTTGAGGTGGCTTAGGCGAGAGCAATGACGTGGGCAAAGGAGCCCATGACCGATCCGGCGCGCAGCCCCATTTGCGCTAGTTCGTTGCCTTCGGCATCTTCCGCTGAAAACAGCCGCTCCGCCCCGCCTTCCGACATTATGGAGGCATAGTGGAATTCGTGTGCGGATAGCGGCATTTGCCAGGGTAGGCCACGGAGTGGCATGACTTTTCGATAGCCGAGGTGACGCTTGCGGGTCTGAAACGAGGTCTCCAGCGGCAACAGCCCCAGCATTTCGTGGCGTGTGCCATCGGCATCGACCATGCCCTTGCCGAGTGCCATGTAGCCACCACACTCGCCATAGATCAGCTTTCCGGTGGATGCGGCCCTCAAGACCCCAGCCTTGAACCTGTCTGCCGCAGCCAGCATTCCGGCATGTAGCTCCGGATAACCGCCGGGAAGAAAAATTGCATCGGCATCAGGTGACGGCGCTTCATCCGCGAGTGGCGAGAAGAACTCGAGCCTCGCGCCCTGCCTTCGCCAGAAATCCAGCAGATGCGGATAGGAAAAGGCAAAGGCAACGTCCCGGGCAATGGCAATGCACTGGCCAAGCGGCGCGGGCAGATTTTCCCTGTTATCACCGGCAGGGTTCAGTGGTGCCGCCAATGTTTCCAGGCGGTTCAGGTCTACATTCCGGGTACACAGGTCGCTCGCCTTTTCCAGAAAGGCTTCCAGATCCGGATGTTCCCCCGCCTGGACAAGCCCCAGGTGGCGTTCGGGAAGGCCTAGTTCCTGAGCCCGCGGCAAGACACCCAGAACATCGATGGCGAGCGGTGCCAGCGCTGCGCGCAGCATGGCTTCGTGGCGCGGGCTGCCAACCTTGTTGAGAATAACGCCTGCGAGATTGATATCCGGCCGGAAGCTTTGAAACCCATGAACAAGCGCTGCGACCGACTGGGCCTGTTTGCCGCAATCGATGACGAGAATCACTGGTAGATGCAGCGTTGCCGCCAGATCGGCAGCCGAGCCCTTGCCGCTGGCAGCTCCGTCGAATAGCCCCATGGCGCCTTCGACCACGAGAACGTCATGACCGTCGGCCTGACGGTGGGCAAGCATCTGCAGTGTCGCCGGGTCCATAGCCCAGGCGTCCAGGTTGATGCAGGGCATCCCGCTGGCAGCTTCGTGGAATTTCGGATCGATGTAATCCGGGCCGGACTTGGCCGAAACGACCGAACGCCCGGCGGATTTCAGTGCGCGCAGCAACGCAAGCGTCAGTGTGGTCTTGCCAGCACCCGACGATGGCGCCGCGATCAGAACACCCTTGGCGCCTGCCTTGGCAGTATCAGCCGGCATCGGCAGAACGGGAGGATATGCGCAGGCCTAGCGGGTCACTGTCCAGCACCTTGCCCGACAGGGCGCCGAGCCAGTCGAGCCCCTTGCGCAGACGGACAACCTCACCGACACAAACAACTGCCGGTGGTTCGATCCCGGCAGCCTTCGCGTCTTCAGCGCAGCGGCCCAGCGTGGTTTCCAGAACGTCCTGGCCCGCAAGGGAAGCATTGCACACGATACCCACAGGTTCATCCACAGATCGTCCACCGGCAATCAGTTTGCCGGCTATGACGTCCAAGTGCTTCATCGCCATATACATGACAATGACAGGCGACCCCTTGGCGATACCATCCCAGTTGATCGCGTCCGGGGTGAGGCCCGTCTGGTCATGGCCTGTCAGGAAGGTGACAGCCTGATTGCAGTCCCGGTGGGTTGCGGGAATCCCCGCATAGGCCAGACCGCCGATACCGGCGGTGATGCCGGGAATGATGCGGAACGGCACACCGGCCTCGACAAGGCCGAGCGCTTCCTCGCCGCCGCGGCCGAAGACGAAAGGATCGCCGCCCTTCAGGCGAAGCACCCTTTTGCCTTCGCGGGCATAATCGATCAGCTTCAAGGTTATGTCGCGCTGTTTCGGGCTCGGTTTACCGCCGCGCTTGCCCGCGTAGTCAGTCACGGCTCCCGGTTTGACCCAGGCAAGAATGCTCTGATCGACTAGGGCATCAAACACGACAACATCGGCCTGGCGCAGGCCATTGAGCGCATGCAGTGTCAGAAGGCCGGGATCGCCCGGACCGGCACCGGCAAGCCAAACCCAGCCGGGTTCGAACACGGGTAACCCGCCTGGCAGGTCTCCCGGCAAGCCTTCATGCGGTCTGTTGTTGTCGTCTTCTCCAGTCATGGTTCCTGTTTACCCGCGTGGCCCGGTAACGCCAAGCGCTTCGGCGATCAAAAACGATGCGAAAACGACATTTCATCGCGCACATAAACTAATATGCACAAAGCGGAATTTCATCGTCTATAGAAAGAGCATGTCGAAGGAAGAGCCAAAAGAGCTGCGGCGGGGCTGGACGACGGGAGCCTGTGCGACAGCAGCCACCAAGGCGGCGTATCAGGCCCTTTTGACCGGCGATTTCCCGGATCCGGTCGAAATCACCCTGCCCAAGGGTGGCACGGCGTCCTTTGCGCTGACCCGGCATACGCTTTCAGGAAAATCGGCGTCCGCCGCCATCATCAAGGATGCAGGGGACGACCCCGACGTGACCCATGGCGCCTTGGTCAGCGCGACCGTCAACCTGTTGCCTCCTGGTTCTGGAGTAATCTTCAGGGCCGGAGAAGGTGTCGGCACCGTCACAAGGCCTGGCCTGCCGATCCCGCCGGGCGAACCTGCTATCAATCCGGTGCCGCGCCAGATGATGCGGACGGCAATCGATGAGGTTTCCCAACTGAATGGCGGGGCCGGCGATGTCGAGATAACGGTCTCGATCGAAGGCGGCGCAGAGCTCGCCCTCAAGACGATGAATCCCAGGCTTGGTATCCTGGGCGGCCTGTCCGTACTTGGCACGACCGGCATCGTCCGGCCGTTTTCCTGCGCTGCGTGGATTGCGTCCATTCATCGGGGCATCGATGTTGCGCGCGCAGTCGGGCTGTCACATGTGGTTGGCGCAACCGGCGCCAGTTCCGAAGACGCGGTCAAGGCCCGATACGATCTGGATGAAACCGCCTTTCTCGACATGGGGGATTTCGCCGGCGGTTTGCTGAAATACCTGCGCAGTCATCCGGTCGACCGGCTGACCCTCGCAGGCGGATTTGCGAAGTTCACCAAGCTGGCTCAAGGGGCGCTGGATCTGCATTCGGCCCGCAGCTCCGTCGACTTCGAATTCCTGCAGGATCTTCTGCGTCAGGAGAACGCTTCCGCGGATCTGATCGAACAGGCCGCCTCGGCCAACACGGCCAAGGAGGTGCTGGATGCCTCCCTGGTTGCCGGTATCGATCTCAGTGGCCCACTTGCGCAGCGAACGAAGGACGCCGTCCGCCAGATCCTGCGCGATGCGCCGGTGGATGTGGAAGTTCTGATCACCGACCGCCAGGGCAAAGTGCTGGGAGAAACAGGCTTTGACCGCTAAGGCAAATCATATCCTGCTGCTCGCCGGAACAAGCGAAGCCCGGAAATTGGCCGGAACGCTGGCGGAAACATTTCCGGAAAGTCGCCTGACCGCCTCTTTTGCCGGAGCGGTTCGCGATCTGCCTGATCTTGGCGTCCCGACACGCGTCGGCGGGTTTGGCGGCACCGACGGTCTGCTGGCCTTCATGCGGCACGAAGGGATCACCGTCATTGTCGATGCGACCCATCCCTTCGCTGCCCAGATGAGCCGTAATGCGGCCGAGGCTGCCAAGATGCTCAAGGTACCGCTTGTGCGCCTGGAACGGCCATGCTGGCACCCCGGTGAAGGCGACGCCTGGACAAATGTCCTGACGATGGACGACGCGGCCGAAGCCCTGCCTGATGGCGCGCACGCCTTCCTGGCCATTGGCCGCAAGGAGATCGAGCGCTTCACTCATCGAATCGATATTTTCGGTCTTGTCCGGATGATTGAGCCGCCCAAAACACGATTACCTTCCGCCTGGGAGCTGATCCTCTCCCGCCCCCCGGCATCTGCCGACGAGGAAGTTTCGCTGTTTCTGGAAAAGAACATCACTCACGTGGTGACGAAAAACAGTGGTGGCTGTCGTTCCTACGCCAAGATCGAGGCTGCGCGGACCTTGAAACTTCCCGTCATCATGATCGCCCGGCCAGATCTACCGGAGGCCGAAACTGCTCCAACGAATTCAGCGCTCGTTGACCGGTTACGGCAGATCCTTGCATGTGGGAGCTAGCGCGAAACGCCGGACCTGGAAAATCTGATTTTCATCAAGGCAAACAGAAAACGCGGTATGCCGATGACATAGCGGCGGAACAGACGGCGAGGTTCCTGCAACAGTCGGAACAGCCACTCCAGGCCCGCTGCCTGGAATATCTTCGGTGCGCGGACAACGGCCCCGGACATGAAGTCAAACAGCGCCCCGACCCCGATCGCGACCGGAACAGCCAGCGCCGACCGGTTCTCAACGATGAAAGTCTCCTGTCTGGGGTTCCCCATGGCAACAAGCAAAAGGTCCGGCTTTGCCTCGTTGATCCCCTGGCACAAGCTGTCCAGTTCATCGCTTGCGAAATAGCCGTCCCGGTAGCCAACCACCTGGTGCTTCGGATAGGCAGTCTCGATATGCTCCTTGGCAAGGCGAACCTGTTCTTCCTTGGCGCCGAGCAGATAGATCCGCAGCGGAATGCCGATGTTCGCCAGGATCCGGGGAATGAGGTCAGTCCCGTTCAGATTTTCCGGAAACGGTTCTTCCCTGAGCAGCTTGCTGGCAAGGCTCATACCGATGCCGTCGTTCAGAAGCGTCATTTTCTGGAGTGTTGCAGCGTAGCGGGGATCATCCATCGCTGACAGGAGCGTATGGGCGTTGCAGATGGCAATATCGAGGTTCTGCCGCTTTTGAACGGCGGCCTCGACAAGCTGGATGGCATCCCGGGAGCGAAGACGCCCGATGGCAAACGGACCGATAGCGGTTGCTTCGATCCGGCACCCCAGCAGTTCACTCTCGAAATCTCTTGCCAGCATTCCGTTCCCAGTCTCCCCTTTACGTTCGTCCCGGTTACGACGGCGGCGAACGCATTAGAGCAATATCCGATCGGTCTCTAAGCAGTTGTAAACATAGCCGTTAGAAAGTTCGTAGTTACCGATATTTAATGGGCCTGACGGGCACGTTGAATCGGAGGGAAAATCAGTCGGCGGTTTCCAACGGTTCACGCCATCCCCGCTTCGGCACGTCACTACGCTCAAACCGCGCCCGCTCCTTGAGCGCCTTGGCAGGATTACCTGCATAAACAGTCCATGGAGCCAGGTCTTTCACCGTTACCGCACGTGCTCCCAGAACGGCACCCTCACCGACGCGAACCCCGGGGCCAACAAAGGCTTCAGCGGCAACCCAGCTATAGGCCTCCAAAACGATGGGTTTTGCGATCAGCAGGAACTTGTCGTCGTTGATGTCATGCGTTCCCGCGCAAATGTGCGCGCGTTTGGAGACGACACCGTACCGGCCGATGGTGACAGGACCCATGTTGTAGATATCTGCGCCGTCTGCGATCGCGGCGAAATCCTCCAGGATCAGGTTGCCCGGATGCCATATCCTGGCGGATGGAGCCACATAGACCCCCTCCCCCACTGTCGCTCCGAACTGTCGCAAGAGCCAACGGCGCCAACCATGCAACGGCTGCGTCCAGGAGGCCAGAAGGAGCCAGACTATGCCCCAGAGGATACGGAACAGCCTGTTCTTCAGGCCGAAGCTTTGCGCACCGAGCGCCCTGGCGTCCCTGTCTTCGTCGATCTGGTTCGGCATTCATCGTCCTCCTGCGCAGTTTCCACCAGCAGGTTGTTCGTGAAACGTGTTCCCGGCCAACATGGGGACGCCACTCAACCTTGGGGGCTGCCTGCCGGCAATGTGACGAACTGTCGTTTAAAGTTAGTTATTTTTGTCGATTGTACATTTTCGCTGTCCCGTGGCGCTCCAGAATGAAGCCGTTGGTGACGCAAGGTGCGGCATTCACTCTTTATTGAAACGTAATGAGAGAAGTTTGCCCCGAAAATGACGATCAAACAGGCTGATGGAACGACCTGCGGCCTTGTTGCAATCAAAGACCGATGTGCACGGCGCAACCGTTCTGCCGCTAATATTCGCTGCCGAGGGAAACAATGGACACAAGAGCAGAATTCGGTGAACCGGGTGCAGCAGCACCCCTCATCCTGCATCTGAGCGCCGACTACCCGAACCCGCAGCAATTCCATCGCAGAACCACCGCAATCGAGCGTCTCGTCACCGGCGTGGACTTTGGCAGGCACATCGTCGTGACGATGGACCGGACCAGCTTGCCCTGGCAGGCCAGCTTCAAGGATTGCGGTGAGATAAAAGGCGTGCGGCTATACTCCTACCGCTATTTCGGCCTGCCGATGGGTATAGGTCTCGCATCGGCGATGCGACGTATCGCAAGACATGTGTTTAAGACGCTGAAGACCGAGCACGAGACACCCGTCCTCGTTCACGCACATAAACTCTCGTTTGAAGGCATCGCGGGATTGTGGCTGGCAGAACGGTTTGGACCGGATACCCGGCTGTTCATTTCCGTTCGCGGTGAATCGGAGCGCAAGATCCTGCTGTTCAAGCCGACGTACCGGAGCCTGATGCGCCGGATCGCGGCACGTGCAGACAAGATCTATCATATCTCTGCCTGGTTCCGGGACACCTACCACACGTATGTTCCAGCGCAGCCTGAGAAGGAAAGACTGCTTCCAAACATCGTTGGGAATTCCACCAGCAAAGTGCCGGTAAAGGATCCGATCCCCCGGTTCGTCAGCGTGTTCGATCTGGACATGCGCCGCCGGAAAGGAATGTCCGACCTGCTGCAGGGATTTGCCGTTTTCCAAAAAACACACCCGGACATCGGACTGGACCTGATCGGCCCCGGCAGTGCGGAGGCCGTGGAAGCGGCGAAAAAGGAAATTGCCGAACTGGGGCTCGGCGACAGCGTACGGATTCTTGGACCGATGAACAGCAAGGACCTGTTCGAGGTTCTGCCGCACTATCTTGCGATGGCATTGGTCAGCTACAACGAGACCTTCGGGATGGTCTACCTGGAAGCGCTGTTTGCCGGTTTGCCGATTATCTACGGCAAGGATACGGGTATCGACGGTTATCTTGATGACATCGATGTCGGTATCGGCGTGAAACCCGGTGATGTCGCTGGAATTGCGGCCGCTTTCAAGGAATTGGCGGAAAAATCAACTCACTATCGCAGCCAGATTGTGGCAAGCGAGCAAATCTTGCACGACCGGTTTAACCCTGCAATGATCCTTGAAAGTTACCGTCAGGACCTGGAAGCTGTCTTGACCCCAGATCAACAACGGAGCCGCACGTGACCGCAAAAAAGTCGAAGCGCCTATGGTCCTGGCTGACCGCGCTTGCTTTTGGTCTGGCTTTCCTCGTTTTCGTTGGTGGTTTTCTGTATCTGGACGAACGTCAGAATGCCATCGCTGCAGGAACTCAGGCAGCGAAGGAGGAGACGATTTCGATCCCCAAATTCAAACGGGGTATCAATGTTTCCAGACTGCAAAATTTTGCCTATCGGGATCCCCAGCGGCCGGGAAAATATCTCTGGCCACCGTTCCGGGGCGAATTGTCCAAGGTCTCCGACGCCGAACTTGAACGCCTGCGCGCGCTCGGGTTCGACTTCATTCGCTTTCCGATCGACGCCGGCGTCTTTCTGGCCGCGACGGACAGCGAACGCCGCATATTGCTGGATGATACGAAATCCATAACGGTTCGCTTACTGGACAGCGGCTTTACCGTGATGGTCGATCTGCATCCGGCTGCGTATCTCACGGAATGGGCACCTGTCGACATTTTGAGCGATGCACCCGATGGCCCGCGCTTTCAGGCTTATTCCGACCTTGTGGAAGAAGTCGCCAAGCGGATCCGCGATCTGCCGACGGACAAGGTCGCGCTGGAACTTATGAACGAGCCGCAGGGCGTCTGTTTCGAAGAAGACAGACAGGACTGGTCTGTCTCTCAAAAGCAGCTGTATGACAGGGCGCGCAGTGTTGCGCCAGACCTGCCGATTGTCCTTACCCCGGGCTGCTGGCGGTCCATGGAAGGCCTCGAGTACATGAGTCTCGACGGCTACGACGACAAGATCATCGTCGACTTCCATTTCTACGAGCCCTTCTATTTCACCCATCAATCCCTCCCCTGGGTATTGGACCCTCTCCGCTATATCGCGGGCCTCAGCTATCCCTGGACAGCGGGTGACGTGGAGACTGCCGAAGAGAGGACACGTCAGCATATCGCCGCCCTCAAGGCAGCCGATGTCGACGTTCCCGACTATGCCTTCGACAAGGCGATGGACGGTGTCCGGGACTACTATAAACGTGAAAGGCCTGACCGGAATTTCATTGAAAGCCGCTTTGACACGATCTCGCAGTGGGCGGAAAAACACGACATTTCCCCGGACCAGATCGTGCTTGGCGAATTCAGTGCTATCCGTCCCCCGAAAGGACTTCCGGACGATGGAAGCAGGCTTGCCTGGATCAAGGACGTCCGCACAGTGGTGGAGGAACGCGGCTTTGGCTGGGCCTTGTGGGACTACTACGAAGGCTTCGGTCTGATGACCGACAACGTCAAAAGAACCGTCGAGCCGGCTATGGTCGATACCTTGGGGCTCAACGCAGACGCGCTATGAACCGCGCCATCCAGGCACGACAGTTGATGCGGAATTTGCAGTCGACTGTGCGAAATCGTGACTGATAGATTGAGCTGACAGCTGCGAATCATGCCTAGTAACTGACCTAGCGGTGCGGGCCGGCAGAAAGCTTCTGCAGCTGCAATTGATCTGGAGACTGGGATTTGACAGTTCACCCCGTTGAACAGTCCGGGCCACAGGCCGCCATGCACGGGCAAACGTTGCTGGACAGGATCTTCAACTGGATTCCGGTGCTGCTGCTTGCCTATCCGATGTTGATCAGCCCATTCTTTCTGGTGTCGTCCGGAGGTGAAGACACCGCGGCCAACATCAGCGCGTCAAAGTCCAACGCACTGAACCAGTTGTTCTGGATCTGCCTGTTCATGGTTCTGCTGGTATCGGCGGGGCGGCGCTTGCTTAACGCGTTTACGGTTCTGAAAAGTCCGCTTATCTGGATCCTGATGCTTTATCTGCTGCTCGCTGTCACGAGCGTGCTCTGGTCTCCTGCACCCGGAATTGCGTTTCGCCGCGTGGTCTTGCAGATCATCATTGTGATGAGCCTTGTGATTTCGGTTTCTTTTACGGACGACGCCCGCTCACTGCTAAGCCGACTGATGCTGCTGATGAATACCGTTGTTCTGATGAATGCGGTTGCAGTCGTCCTGCTACCGCCGACACCTATCGGTCACGCAGGCATCTACACTCAGAAAAACAATCTGGGCGCGGTCATGGCTTTGGCCATGATGTTCAATATCTACGGGTTTCTGGTTTCGCGCGGTTTTCTGAAACGTTTCGGCATGCTGATCATTTCGGCACTGGCTTTTGGCCTGCTTGTTCTCAGTCAGTCGAAAACATCCCTCGGGCTTGCCGTCCTCATGCCGGTTATCGCCTATATTGCAGTCGGCATGGCGTTCCTCTTCCGTATCAATGCGGCATTGCTGCTGATTTTCGGAGCGGTTACCGGCGCCGTTCTTCTGTCCTTCCTCTCGCTCCTTACACGGTTCGGGTTCTCGGACCTGTCTCTGTTCCTGTTCAATGACGAGACCTACACCGGTCGGACGTTCATCTGGGCGTTTGTCGTGGATGTGATTTCCAGAGCCCCGGTACTTGGCCAGGGCTATGCGTCTTTCTGGGCCACGGGGTCCGATTCAATTGCCTTCCGTGAGGCGCCGGGTTTCGTCATTTTGCTGATCCAGGCTCATAACGGTTATCTCGATGTCATGCTCGAACTCGGCATTGTCGGAATTTCGCTATTGTTCCTGGTTATCCTGACCGCTCTGTTTTCCGCAGCCCGGGTCGTTTCGCTGGACTACCGTATAGCCTTTCTCTGCTATTCGTTGATCCTCTTCGTGACCTGTCACAACATGCTGGAAAGCGCCTGGTTTCGTTCCTTTTCCCTGAACTGGCTGATTTTCCTGCTTGCCGCGCTACTGCCGCATGCAGTGGTTCGCACCTGGGACAATCGTCCGCAGAACTAGTGTCGTCCTCTCTGGTCGCAGGCAAATGACAGCGGGCTTCGTGGTGTCGGAGCACCGTAGTCTTGCCGCAAATTAGCAGTTCACTAACCATAAGTGCTTACAAGCAATAAGACGCATGCCCGCGAGGACATAAGGTGACTTTTTGTGGACCCCAGACAGGTAGAAAACCCGGCTTACGATAAGGCGGCCCTTCAAGGCCGCGATGCCATTGCTCTGGACATCCTGTCCATTTTTCAGGTCTTGCGCCGCCGCATCTTCCTGATCGCGGCAATTGCATTTGTTTTTGCAGCGTTGACTGCCGCCTACTCCCTGACCATCACGCCGATCTTCAGAGCTTCCTCGCAAGTCCTGTTCGACCCAACTGTCCGCCAGCCTTTCGATGACCCGAACCGCCCGAGCCGCACGGGACAAGGCTCGGAAGTGATCGACAGTCAGATGTCGGTCATCCATTCCGACACTGTGCTGCGTCCCGTCGCCCGGGAAAACAACCTGGCTGAAGACCCTCATTTCGGCGAAGGCAAGCCGGGGCTGATGAGCCAGTTCAAGAGCCTGATCTTCGGGGCAACCAAGAAGGACGCGGCAACGCTTGAAGCGCAGGAAACCGCCGCGGTCGAAGCTCTTGCAGATGCAACCAGCGTCAAGCGCGTTGGTCAGACCTTCGTCATCAATATTGCCGCGGAATCCCCTTCACCGGTCCAGGCTGCCGTTCTGGCGAATTCGATCGCCGAAAGCTACCTGTCCGACCAGAAACGGCAAGTTGACCTGGCCTCGGACGAAGCCGCCGCCCAGATCGATGATCGGCTGGTGGATTTGCGGGAACGCCTGAGGCAAGCCGAAGAAGAAATCCAGAAATTCCGCGCGGCCAACAAGCTGCAGAACTCCGACGAGGGGTCGCTGCTGACGGGACAGGAACTGACCGGACTGAACTCCAGGCTCATCGATGCCCGAGCGGCACTGGCGGAAGCAACCGCCAAATACGATGAGATCCAGCGGGTTCTGCAAAGCGGTGTCGACGCGGAATCCATCGGAGATGTGGTCAATTCCCCCACGATCTCCTCACTTCGCCAGCAATATGCCACGGCTGCACGCACGGAAGCTCAGCTGATGGCCGATCTTCTGCCCTCACATCCGTCTGTCGTGCAGGCAAGATCCCAGCTGGAACGGTTGCGCAATCTCATCCGGGACGAAATCAGGCGGATTGCGGAATCCACACGCATCGATGTCCAGGTCAATCAGGAACGGGTTTCCAGGCTCGAGCAGCAGCTCGATTCCACGCGAAATCTTTCCGACGTCGACCAGGCGGCCTCCATCAGGTTGCGTGAATTGGAAACGGAAGCACAGGCAACTCGGCAGCTTTATGAGATCGCACTGAGCCGGGCCAAGGAAATTTCGCAGCTCGACCAGGTTGTTCTCCCTAATGCCCGCATCATTTCGCCTGCCATTCCGCCGGAAAGCCCGGTCTACCCGAAACGGAAGATCATGGTGGTGCTGGCCGGAATCCTGGGTCTGCTGTTCGGCACCATAATCGCCGTTGGCGGCGAAGCCATTCGCATTGCCAAAAAACACCTGTTGCCGGAGTTCCTGCAGAACCCCGAACCTGCAATGGCTGTGGCCGGCCCTGCACAGTCGCTTGCTCCCGTAACCACGGCTGTCGACACCTCCCAGAATGCACGCTCATCAGTGGGGTTGCCGGGATCGCGGACAAGAAGCAAACGCACTCCCTCCAGGCAGGTGCCCCAATCAGAACCCGGGCTGAAAGTCATCAGCCAGCTGCCCTGGCTGACGGAAACCGACGAAAACGGCAGTGTCCGTCCGCTCAGCTCCGACGCCATCTCTGCCGTACAAGATGCGATCGAGCAGTTTTATTCGGACGAAGCCGGACCTGGATGGTCTTTCGGACAAGGCGTTGACCAGATCATTGCATCGATCCAGAGCGCGCCTGCCCAAAACGGTACGCGGATCGTCTTTCTGACCTCTCCCGCCCTTGGCCATGGCCAGACAATTGCTGCCCTTGCCCTCGCTCTCGGGGCGGCCCAGCGCGGATTGCACGTGCTCCTCGCCGATGGTGAACCGAAACAGCGAATGCTCAGCCACGACCTGAGCATCGACGATATGGAAGACATTGGCGGAACGCTTCGCGAACGGGTTGTCGACTACGACGAGCTGGATATTTCCTTTCTGTCGCTGGTCTCCGGATTGCCGAAGTACAAGCACCACCGGATGAATATCCGCGAAGCTTTCGATTTCGCAGACATTGCACGTGACTACGATCTTGTAATCATCGATGGCGTTGCCCTGCCGCAACTTGTCGAAGATGATCCGCTCGCAGGCCTTTCGACGCAATTCCTGGTCACGGTTGCCGAGCGTGAAGAAGATCAGATCTCGATGCCGATCCTGTCGCGTGACCTGCTTACGATCGCAGAAGGTCGGCCTTCCGGTCTCGTGCGAACGATGACCGGCACTCCCCCGCCATCACGCCGTAAATACGCGTGAACAGATCAGCTGAGGCATCACTTGCGAGATCTTGAAGCGGAGACTTTCGCAACGAATTCGGTCAACAGGGCGAACATCTGTTGACGGGCGGCGATAGGTGTCAGGTTGTGATCCGCATCCTGCAGGCCGTGCATCTCGATGTTCGGATAGGCTTTCAATCCATGCCGGTCGACGCCGAACCAGTTGTGCAACTCAAGAAGCCCCCGGTCGTTATCGCTATAAACGAGAGACACTGGGACATCACGCTGCTCGAGTTTCTGAAGGCGACTGGTCAGGACCTTGAAGAGCCGGTAATGGCGTGACAGATTGCCTAGAACAGGTGCCAGGGTTCGGTCGACCTTCAACTTCACGGGCCGGGTTACCTTTTTCAGAGCGGAAACCAGATTGATTTCCCCTGACAGAACCCGTTTCAGGGTCTCTGCATCGACCGCCTTGCGTCCATAGCTGGACAGCGTCTGTATCGGCTCACGGATAGCCTTGTCCACGTTTTCGTCCGGATCCCAGACCAGTTTGCGTGAGTTCACCAGAAAGGCCGCATTGACGCGGTCATCGTCTGCAGCCGCCAGAAGGGCGAGATAGGCACCGCTGCAACGGCCGAACAGGATAACGTTTTTCACCCCGGTCCTTTCCTTGACGAACCCGACGGCGGCTCTGACATCCTCCAGTTGCCTGTCAGAATAAAGAACCTGGGACGGCTGATCCGGCCAATAACAGCTCTCACCAATACCAGCCAGATCCGTGCGCAGGACCGCGCAGCCGCTTTCCGCAAGAGACCTGGCAAAGCCGACCGACATGCGTGCCCAACCAATGGAATGGTCATATCCGGAATTGAGCATGATCACCGCCGTTTCCGCACATTTGCCACGGGGGCTCGCGAGCACGCCGAAGAACATTTTGTCGGGCCCGAAACGCAGCGCCTCCTCCTCGACATCTGGCAATGGCTCCGAAACGGCAGAGACTTCGGCAAGAGATGCAGTCTCCAATTGCCCTGCCGGGAAATTGGCCTTCACCCAGGCTACAATCCGATCCAGCGTTTGAACCGGGGGGACGGACAGGGTCGGGTCGGACACATAGTCGACGTACCCCTCAAACGACAGGCTCTCGAACTGCAAACCGTTTTCGGCGTAGTGATCTGCAAGTTTCTGATCGCCCGGATGGTCGGCCCTTTGAACAAGCAATGTCTTCAATCCGGAGGGCAATTCCGTCTTGTAGAGATTGAGCGATTTGATTTCGTCGGCCGTTGCGGCCGAGAGCACGAAACCGCCAGCCATCAACCCGCCCTCGGGACCATCCGACGCACTGACCAGGAACGTCGGCTGCGTCAACGCCGTCCAGGCTGCGAGTTCCCGCAGATAAGCTCGTCCCTGGGCAACTGGCGCCAGTAGCACTTGTCCTGCAATCTCTCCGTCTGCTGCCAGGTTGCTTGCGAGACTTGCACCTATCCCCTGTCCGACCACGACAACCCGATCCGGGTTTGCCAATCTCTTGAGTTCGGAAAGGGCTGTTCGAACGGAACCCTGCCATGCCGACTTGTCCTGAATGTCCGCGCTGTCCCCGTGTGAATTCGCGGTTGCCGGATAGTCGAACCGCAGACATGGGTACCCGGATGCAGCGAATTTTTCGCCGAGCATCCTGTAGCTTTTCCGGGAACACAGCTCTTCATACCCCCAGGGGCTCAACAGCAGGATTGCTGTGCCTCCCGCAGCTTGATGAAAATAACCAGCAAGCCCATCAAACGAGATCGGCAAGGCCACAGCAGACGTTCCGGCAACAGGTGTAGCAGAGGAGGTATCAAAACCTTGCCGGTTCATATCACGTGCGAGCTCCAGCTTCATGGCGGGTGAAAGGCGGTCCTTCCAAATTCCGGGGCATCTTGCGCCTTTTTTCTAAGCCATTGTTTAATAATGCTGCAGGAACTTCTGGTGCATTAAAAGATCGTCTCACATCCTGTTGATTGCTTCCAACTCTGCTTCGGAGCCCAGTCTGAATGGAAAAAGTTTCCGTCGCCATAGCGAGCATTGGCCGTGAAACCTTGCTCGATACGTTACGTTCCCTGGCGGCGGTGACCAAACCGGTCGGGATGGAGCTCAACGTGCTGGTGGCCGACGATTCCAAATCCGGTGCGGCGACCAAACTCGTTGCCGGTCATCCCATCAAGTCGCTGGACGTGACCTGTCTTGCCGTGGCGAGCGGTAATATCTCTTCAGCCCGCAACGCATTGCTCGACGCAGCTGATGGCGACTGGCTGATATTTGTCGATGACGACGAATGGGTGGAGAGAGATTGGCTGGAAAAACTCTTCGCCTGCCAGAAAGACTTCAACGCAGACGTCGTGATCGGCCCGGTAAAACCACGCTATCCGGACAATACGCCCGAGTGGATGCGGCGTGCGAACCCGCTTTACACCGACTGGGGGCACCGAGGAAAACGGCTTTACACCGGCCGGGGCGGCAACACGCTGGTGCGGGTTGGTTTTGTTCATGCGCTGGAACTGAGATTTGATGAAGCCTATGGCCGGACAGGCGGCGAAGACACCATCTTCTTTGCTCAAGCAGCCGAACGCGGGGCACGTATCTTTGCCACGGACGATGCGATTGCGCACGAACATGTTCCACAAGACCGATTGTCGACGAAGTTCATTCTCAGCCGCGCGACACGGTCAGGCCAATCCTATGGCCAGATGCGCCTCGCCCGGCATCCAGACCCTTTCTGGCACGTTTTTTTCGCATTTGGAGCACTGGCAAAATGTGCAGTTGCCGGTGTTTTAGCGCTCGCATTCCGGCTTCTCGACAGGGGACGTTCTTTCCGGATGCGGCAAAAACTTGCGCTCAATACAGGCAAGCTGCGCGCTGTATTCAACCTGCCCCTTGCAGAGCTCTATAGAAAACCGGATTGAACCAGCTGGCGCCGACGCCTCGGACATGCCTTCAAATGCGGAATTTCGCGCGCCGTGCGAAGGCATAGAGGGAGCTTTTCAGGCGCTTCTTGGCCGAAAACATCGGCGGGATGTCACGATCCGGGTCGAAGCCATTTGCAGGCGAAAAGCGCGGACAGAACCATGCCGTCTGATAGGCAAGTCCTGGTGTGCTTGTGAAGACCCGCCGATACCCGGCTTCCTTGAGACGATGCAAAACGTTCGCGTCCAGAGCACCGAATGGGATCGCCGCTTCTGTAACAGCAGCCCCTACCGCATCCTCGATTTTCTTTCGTGCGTCGTAAAGCTCCCGTTGAAAGCCGGCGGCATCCAGCTTGCGCCAGTCGACATGGTCGTGGCCGTGGCTGCCGATGACCGATCCCGACGAAACAATCTCCCGCATCTGTTCGGCGGTCAGATAGCCCTTTGCCCCGATACGTGCAGCCAGAACGAAAAAACGACCTGGCCGGCCCGCCTCCACAAGGGTTGGCAACCCAACCTCGTAATCAGACAGGTTGCCGTCATCAAAGGTGATTTCCAGCTTCACTCCGTGTTTCTGCTCAAGTGCAGGAAGGCGTTCAATTGTGCGCTGGTAAGTCTCTATCGGGACGAAGTAATGGCTCTCTTCCGGCGAAACAGGCACCGCTGGTACACCAATACCGTGGAAAGTGAGAACCTGCGTTTTTGCCAGCATTTTTTCTCCGCCTTTTCGAACAGGACGCCAGATCCTTGACGCAGGGAAGTTAAAATAGTTTGTGCAGGTTCGCGTTGCCTGCCTATTAACGGCGCAGTCAGGTTTGGCACCTAGTTTCTGTTGTGACTTATCCGGGGGGCAGATACACAAAATCCGCTCCTGCGGTCCAAGGCCAGCGGCCACGGATCCCGCTTTTTTCGATCAACGGCCCACGCCTCGAGGCAATTTCGTGTCAATGAATTCCAGTTCGGCATCGAGAAAATTTCGCGCGCTTTATGACAAGGCCCTTGGCCTCTCACGACGCCCGCTTGTTGCCAATACAATTTCCTACACGATCAATTTTGGTCTCTTGCTCGTCATTCAGCTCGTCTTTTTCCTGTTCATTTCGCGCGCCTTGGGGGCAGCAGACTACGGTCTGTTCATCACCATCGTCAGTGTCTCCATCATGGCCGGTTTCCTGGTCGGGTTGGGCAGTGAATACCTTCTCCTCCAGCGGGTCGCGGTTGAGCCTCAGTCTTTCGACAGATACCTCGGGCATTCCCTGATCATGATGGGACTTACCTTTCCGTTTGTCCTGCCCGGGACAATCGCTTTGTTGTACGTCCTCATCGGCGATACCGTTCCGCTATCGACTATCGCGATTGTCACTGTTTCGGATCTGCTCCTCACAAAGCTGGTGATCTTGTCCGCGCAGTCCTACATGGCCTTTGACCGGGCCAGAAAACAGATTGTCATCAATGTTCTGGCTGCTTCGTTGAAACTCGCTTTCCTGTTCGTTGCCACGCTTCTCCCCGGAAGTCTCACGCTCCAGGAATGGGCGTGGTGGTATTTCGCCGCCGGAATTCTGTCTGCTCTTGCGGCTTGCTGGCTAGTTCTGCGTGATCTCGGCCGGCCGACCTTCACCCTGATCCGGGACGACCTGAAACTCAGCCTTCTCTATTGCATCGAGTTTTTTGCCATCGGCGGCATGAAGGATCTGGACAAGCCGGTGGTCGTTCACACTTTGAGCGCAGATGCAGGCGGGCAGTACGCAGCCGGGTTCCGCATCATCGACGCAGCCTCAGCGCCCGTCAGAGCGTTTCTCTATGCAACCTACACCCGCCATTTTCGCCAGGCACAAGATGGGCAGGCAAGCAGCCTTGCTTTCGGCGTCAAGCTGTTGCCGGTGACGGTATTCCTCGCCCTGCCGGTCGCAGTTTTCCTGTTGCTGATCGCCGGTTTCATTCCCCTTGTTCTGGGTGAAGATTTCGCGGAAACACCGACAGTCGTTATGTGCCTTGCGTTTTATCCGCTCCTGATGGGGCTTTCCGGTGTAGGGGCGGACATCTTGCGAGCCACCGGTCGTCAACGCGTGCGGATGGCGCTGCTTATCAGCACCAGCCTCCTGCTGATACCCGTCGTCAGCCTTGGCGCTGCGTTGGGAGGCTTGGCCGGCGCAGCGCTTTTCCGCTTTGGCGTCCAGATTGCTTTGACCGCGGGCACCTGGTTCTTCATTTTCTGGACAAAGGCACCTGCTCCCGAACCAGACGAAACCGCAGGCTGATCCGTCGCTTCCAGAAAGGCGTCAGAAGGGCACGCGCCCGGCGAAGTTCAAGGCCGTAAGTTGCCCTTTGGGTGCTGCCTGATCATCGCGTTCTTCGTCTGGCGTTTGTTGCAGTTGAATGCACTTCGCCTCGCCTGGAGCCAGATGGAACCAGTTATCCTCCGCCTCAAATCCGGGAATGGCAACGACTGTCGATTGCAGGAAGCGTTTGGCACGGATCATTAGCGACCAACTGCCGGCCTCGTCCTGTTCCACACTCACCTCGGGCGCATCGAAATGGCGATGCAGTGCTCGGCCGAGAGGGAAATGATGCGCCTCGGAAATGAGTTTTCCGGTTTGCGTATCGAACAGACGTACGACGGTTACATCATGCGAGGGCGGGCCGAAACGATAGGCGTAGGTGACGTCGAAGAAGGCTCCGATCAGGTCCACTGCATTGAGCGTCTGCGCACTGTTCGGCGCCAACAACAGCTCCTTGTCTCCTGAAACCACCGGCACCTGGCCATCCCTCAGGCAGGCAATGCTGATCCTGACCGGCTTTTCCTCTGCCCTCTCGTTAAGGACGTGAATGGCAAGGCCGTTCGTGCCTTCGTCGGTGACACAGGCAATTACCGGCCTGAATGCGCGCTTGAGGGCATACCACGCGGGTTTGGGCCGTCCGGCTGCATCAACAAGTCCCCACCCGGCACCAATCGCGAGGTCGGCAAGGGTCCAGACCAGTGCGCCCTGGCAATTGGACCCGGGCCGTCGCCATTCGGAAAAGGTCTCGGACATGACCTCACCGGTGACCGCCCGTCCGAGGTCGAGATATCTGTCCGGATCGCCGTAGCGAAGCGCGGCCGGATCGACATCATAGAGCAGCTTCAGATAGTGATCGCGCACATCCTCGAAGTCCCAGCCGGCGCCGCGGTCCCGCGGTACCCGTGCCTTCCAGCGTGGATCATGCCCCGGTTTCACCGGCAATCCTTCTTCCAGGCTTTGCTGGACGGGAATGTTGGAAAACGCGAGGCACTCACCTGCAAAGCGGACGTCAGCCCGTCTTGCGTCTTCCAGAGGCCGCAGATACGCCCCGACGCCGTAATAGTGGGCGATGCCTTCGTTGGGGGAGAACGGCAGGACCCCGCCGCATGGCGAATTTGCTGCATAGGGCACATCCGGCCGCAGCTCTGTGGCAATAGCCGGCAAGATCTCCTCGCACAGCGGCCCCTTCCAGCGATCCTCGGAAAGCCCCATCATGGCGCCCTGCTGGTAGATCTCGCTTCCACCGCACAGAACGGCAAGTGAAGGGCTGCCCATGCTTTCATCCAGCTGATCGCGCAGTTCCGCTTCGACCTCCGCGACGAAGGCGGCATCCTTCACGGGGTAATCGTAGTTGGCGAACTGAAAGTCCTGCCAGACCAGCAGACCCAATTCGTCACATAGCTCAAGGAAGGCGCGGCTCTCGTAAAGCATCGTCCCACCGATGCGCAGCATGTTCATGCCTGCGTCCCGGGCTTTTTCCAACAGAGTGCGATAGGCTTCGCGGCTAGACGAGAGGTTCAGGAGATCCGCATTGGTCCAGACGGCGCCCCGGCAGAAGACCGGCGCACCGTTGATCTTCAGGCCGAAGCCTCGTCCATCGGCACCGTGGTCCACCTCGATCCGGCGAAAGCCTGTCTTGCCCAGTGAAAGAGTATTGTCAGCGGCCTGAACGGTTACGTCGTAAAGAGCAGGCTCGCCGTGTGTGTGTGGCATCCAGGGCTTGGCGCCCTCAGGACGGACGGTCGCCGCATAGCAACCGTCGTCCTGAAGGCTCATCTTCGCCGATGCTCCCGCGCAAGTCAGCACCGGAACGGCATCCGTATTTTCGAGCCTGACCGTAACTGACAGCGCGGCTGTGCCATCCGGAGCCAGATCCGCAAGAATATGCTTTTCAACAATACGCGGTGTCGTCTGGGGTTCGAGCCAGATCGGGCGGTATGGGCCAACCGCATGGATTTCCGGGCACCAACCAGGCATGTGACCGAGAAGCGTCGTCCGCACGAGCCTCAGCCCCTGGCTGGTTGCCAACTGAGGCTTCCACCGGGCGCGCGGCCCCTTTGCGTTCAAGTGCGGCTCTAGCGCGCGAAAGCAGATTTTCAGAACGTTGCGATCGGCCAGTTCCACGGGAACATTGTATTTGCGGAACATGTTCCGGCTGGACAGCACCTCAAAGTCGTTCAGGTAAACCTCGGCAATGGTCGCCAAGCCGTCCAGATGCAAGCGATATCGGCCCGGCAGGGCGTCGAACCAGGCTTCATACCAGACGTCTTTGCCATGAAGTGGAACGGGATTTTCCGGGTCGTAAAGTCCTGCATCCGTCAGTGCACCGGCGACGGTTCCCGGAACGTGTGCCGGAACGAAATCCCACTGGTGCCCCGTCGAAAGCAGTGTTTCAAAGGCACCGGGCTCTGTCATTGACAGCGCCCAGGTCACTTCAGCCAGGTCGATCATTCAAGCCCCGGCAGCGCTGACTACGGGGGTAAAACGTGCGTCCTGATCACCGTAGTGGGTGTCGAGAAGTTGCATCAGGTTGTCCCAGGCGTTGACCGCCGGCAGCAAACCTTCGTCCAGCCCCTGAAACTTCTTGCGCATGACGGCGCGCGCCAATTTGAACTGCACCATCTTGCAGGTGGAGGAAATGGTCTTGGCCATTTGCGCACCCTCGGTCAGATCGTCCCTGCCTTCCGCAACCAGCCATTCGAGATAGGACGAAAACAGTTCGAAATTCGCACCGAGCTGGCGCAGCGTGTTGAAGGCATACAAATGGAAGAAGCCGAACTCGCGTTCGCAGATCTTTTCCACCTGTGCCGGGAACACCTGTGCAAAGGCAGCAATCGGGTTCTGCTTTGGGCGGCGCTTCAGGTGATGGCGCAGAAGACCTTCCGAAACGTTCAGGATGTGAGCCGGCGTAGGCAGTGTGTCCGGAACCTTCACGAATTCCGTGTATGGCAGGAACGGCGTCGGCTTTTCATGTGCGCCGCGCTGAAACACCCCGTCGAAATCGTCACCTTCCAGCCGGTGCAGGCCCAGACCATGGAAATATTCCATGGTCCTGGCTTCAAAATCCATCCAGTTGACTGCGATCGTGGTCTTGCCGTGGGCCTCGTGATAACCGACGCCGTGTGTGTCCGGCAGGAAATAGCTGTCGACTTCGACCAGTGACAAGCGGCCGCGTTCGATCTGTTGCCGGACGTGGGCTTCCACCCGGTCGTAGATCGCAAGTTCCGTGACCTTGAGGCCATAAAGCGCTTCCAGATCCTCCAGCGGCACCTTGAAGAAGGTGAACTGGTCCCCTTCAAAATCCTGAGTAACTGAGTAGGACAGACAAGCCTCCGCCGGCAGACCAAGCGACGGCAATACCTCGATCCAGACATCAAGATAGCAATTGGTTTCGGGCCAGTCCCGGTCCTGGGAATGGAGCGGGCTACGCACGTAGGTCGCCGCATTGAAGCGGTCAAACACGGCTTGCGTCATGTTGCGTCCCCTCATCCCCAAAGCGTGGCACGGACGCCTTCAGGCCATTTGGACGTGTCGAAACCATGATGGCGGAAGAGCGCCAGCGCCAGTCGTTCCAGACCGAAGCCGACACAGGCGGTGTGGGCAGGCGTTCCATCAGCCTGACGGATGTTCCAGGCCTTGCCGAAATTGTCCATGTGGTAATTGAAGCTCATGCAGGCCGTCGGTTTTTCTTCCGACGTGATCGGCACAAGCATTTCGAACTTCAATTCCTGCTCACGCTGGCCGGACGCCATGATCTTGCCGGCTCGGCCGAAGAAGGGATCGTTGGCGACATCGACGTTATGCGGGAGCTGCAGCCGCTCCATCATGTCCGAGCCGCGCTGTTTCCAGGTCTCGCGGAAATCCATGGTCTGTTCGGCAGAACCGACGCGCACGTATTCACGCTGGCGGAACATCTGCATCCGAGCCGGATCCTTGGAAGGCTCGTGGCGGAAACAATAGGACTGCAACGCTACGTAGGCTCCCTCTGCCGGCAATGCGCCACGGCGCGAGAGGATCGGATAAAGCGGATAGCAGGCAGCAGGTGTCAAAGCCACCTGGGTCGGTTTCTGATCCTTGGACCAGTCGTCGCCAGCCGCCATGCATTGCAACAGCCCCATGTGGTCATGGTCGTTGCCGCAAAAGGCATGCACTGTTCCTGCCAACTGCGGGAAGTTCTTCATGTAACCGCTGGTTTCGAAATCCTGCATGGTCATTCCCGGGGGGAACACCATTGCTTCGGAGATCTCGTCCTGACCGTATGTGAGGGCAAATTTTTCGAAACGGGCAATAACGTCTTCAAATTCGCCGCTGCGGGCATAGAGGCCGTCGACGCCGCTGTCATGCAGGACGCCTTTGGCAAAGAGCTGATCCAGAAAAGAGACTTGCGCGTCCATCATTACCCCAAAAGACTGGTGTCTTGTTTGTTGACCAGGAGCATCGTGGACGTGTTGCCCAGAATACGGTCGTTGGAAATCATCAGCTGCGCCGAATGGGCGTCACGCAGGTGGCGTCCGAGGCTGAACGGCGTACCGTTCTTGTAGCCTGCGATCCCGCAGATCAGCATGCAGTGGTTGATGATTGTCAGGATCGTCTGTGACGTGCCGATCTTCACGTTGTTCATGGCAACGGAGAAGCTCATGGCATTGAGCGCATCGCTGTCGCCCTTGCAGCCTTCGAACTGTTTCAGGCCGGCAACGACGTTGGCCTTGACCAGCTGCAGCAGGCTTGACGCCTCCGCCAGACGCAGTGCTCCCGGAGGAACCTGGCCGGGAGCCTTGCGCGCAGCGTTCTTCACGAATGCCTGCCCACGGGCAACCGCATCAGCAGCGATGCCATACCAGAGCGCGCCCCAAAGAAGATGGGAAACAGCCAGCATGGATTGGGCCGCAATCTCCGCAAACGGGCGCGGCAGGATCTGGTCAGCCGGAGCTTCCGCCTTGAAAATATAGCCGTCGGAGCAGGTTCCACGCATGCCGAGCGTATCCCATTTGCTGGTCTGCTCAAGCGTGTACTGATCCTTCAGGAAAATGGTCGCAACCTGGTCGGAATGAGCCGCGTCGACGTGCCGGCGGGAGGTCACCATGATGGCGTCCGCATTGGCGCCGTAGGAAATCACGGTCGCATCCTTGGTCAGGCGCACGGTGTCGCCCTCGACCTCGACCGCACAGATCGAATTGCGCAAGTTGCCGCCGATACCCGCCTCACTGGTTGCTGAGGCGATCAGAAGCTGCTCATCGCAGATCCGCTTCTGGAAACCTTCGTGCCAGGCACTGCCTACGGCGTAATCCGCCAGGCTGGCAATCTGGATCTGGTGCATGGCATAAGTCATCGCGGTGGCCGCGCAGGCTTGTCCAAGAATTGCGCAAACATCAGCAATCTCGGTCAGCGTTGCACCTTCCCCGCCGAATTCCGGACGGATCATGACACCCATCAGGCGTTCCGCTTTCAGGGCGTTCATGCCTTCAACAGGAAAGCGGCCTTCCACATCAACCTTGTCGGCAAACTCGGAAGCGACCTTGGCGGCCCGCTTGGCGCGATCTGCCAACCCCATGGCAGTGATCTTGGCTGCGGCGGTCATGGATCACGCAGCCTGCTCTTTCAGGATTTCGGTAAGAGCTGCGTCGATCGCATCAATGGAGGAGAAAGACTTGCGGTTCAGCAAATGCTCCGGAAATTCGATATCGAACTCTTCCTCGAGCGCCAGCATCACCTGGACGGATGCAAACGAAGACAGACCGGCATCGTAGAGGTCAGCACCGTCCGCGACGTCGTCGATAGAAACCGGCAGATTGCCGTGTTTTGCCAGCAGGGTCCGAATGGTCTGTTTCATTTTAGTCCTTACCATTTTCTAACGGTTACACTTCAACCGGTCCTTGGGTTCCGAGACGTCATTTAGGCCAAAAAACGATAAACTGTAATTAAAGGGCATGGTAAAAAATTACAAAACAGGAACTATTAAAGTTTGTTAAGTTAACACTTCCTCAATCATAAAAAATCTTTCAAGACACTCAACATTACCGCAGAGTATTCGTTCCAAAAACTTAAATCATTCTACCGAGAACACCGTCCTTGCGCACAAGACCGTGATAAAGCGCGGCGGCAATATGCAGCACCACGGCGGCAGTGAAGAGCAGCCCGAGCACAAGATGAATCTGAAAAAGCTGGTCTGCCAACGCACGGTCCTTGGCGACAATCGCCGGCATGGTGAACAGGCCGAAGACCGAGATTGCCGCGCCGTAGGCGGAAGTAGCCACCCACCCGATGAAGGGATTGACCAGCAAAAACCCGTACAGAAAGGCATGGGTAGCCTTGGCGGCAAATTGCTGCCAGAGCGGCATGCCTTCCGGCAAGGGGGCGGGTTTGTGGGTCAGCCGAAAACCGAGACGTACCAGGGTCAATATCATCAACACGATGCCGACCGAGCGATGGTAATCAAACAGCTGGTTCTGCAAGGGGCCGCTGTCGATCCGGATCATGACAAGGCCGGCAGGCACCATTGTCAGCACCAGAATGGCGGTCAGCCAATGGATCAGCCGGGCAATCGGGCTATAGCGTTCATCACTTGCGCCCATATCGCACCTCTCCTCTCCTGCCTGCACACAGTTTAGGCAGACCACCCGGTTTCAACAAGTCCCGGGAGGAAGCCGGATACCCGTGTCTTACGGCAAGGCAGTGAAATCGACGTGACCGACGCTGAGAGTGAGTTGACCGGAAGTGATGTGTTCCTGCCGCTGCGACCACCATTGCGCCAGTTCCGTCTCGTCCAGCGCGACTTCCCTGCCGACGTTGCACCAGCCCCCGAGAAGCTCTTTCAGGAAATCCGCTGACGAACTGTCTGCCTGCCAGTCAGACCGGCCCTGCACCACCTTGTAGCCTCGATCCCGAAACAGTTCGATGGCACGCATGGCAGCGGCCGGACCGAGGGCCGGACCGAACCCCTTGTCAGACAGCTGATGCGTGTTGTGGGCGGCCAACAACGCGGCATCAAAGGGAAGTTGCGGGGTGAAAAGCGCGCGGCCATCGTAGGTAAGGCTTGCCAGAAACGGTTTTCGCGCCTTCACGACCTGATCGACCAGCCGGACAAGAAACGGCTCTGCGACCAAGTCCAGAAAAGCGGATGTAGTCACCGCGTCAACCTCGGCAAACGGCAGCTCCTCCAGATCGCTCGCAAGGTCGATCTGCCGCGTTGTTACCCTGTCCTGCCAGCGCTGCCCGGCAACTTCCAACAGAGCCGGATCGTAGTCGGTCAAAAGCCATTCGATCGAAGTGCTTCGATGCCGAGCAAGAGCCGAGACAGTCGAGCCTGCTCCACTTGCGAGATCCATTATGCGCATCGGCTGACTGCCGAGAGCCGCAAAGAATGCAGCTTCAACGTCCTCATTGCGAGCCGCCAAATCGACCGGTTCGCGCAAGGCAAGCCATTCTGGTGAAAAACCACTCATCGGCCAGTATCCTGCAACAGGTCTGCAAACTTCCGTGCCGCATCCGTCCAGTCCGGCAAGAGTTCAGCGGCCTTTCTGGCTTCAGTGCTCAATCCCGCACGTTTCTCGCGGTCGGAGATGAGTGTTTCGAGCGCGTCACGCAAAGCATCGACATCCTCGACGCCGCAGTAGATGGCAGCTTTCTCCGGAAGTGTTTCCTTCACCGCGCCGCCACCGCTACCGATTACCGGCAAACCGTGGGCAAGCGCTTCGGTATAAGCCATGCCGTAGCCCTCATACCGGCTTGCGAGCACGAATACCTCTGCCGAGCGATAAAAGTCGCCAAGGTCTTGCGCCGGAACAGCCCCGTGAAAGGTAATCCTGTCGAGAAGTTCCAGCTCACGCGCCTGACCTAAGAGCGCCTGGTAACATTCAGGATCCGCCTCAAAACCGCCGACGATATCCAGATGCCAGCGCAACTCCTTGAGGCTTGCAAGGGCGGTCAGCAAGAGATCGTAGCCCTTGCGTGGCAGCAAGGTGCCGACCGACAACAGCCTCGTGACGTCGTTCTGTGGTCGTTCATACGGCTCAGGCTTTTCCGTGCCGGGCAGAACGGCGGTGATGCGGTCCGAAGATATGCCGAAAAGCTCTTCAACCTGGGTGCCTGTTGCAGGACTGGTCACGATGACATGACGGGCAAAAGCCAGCACTTTGTTTTCGCTCTGGAAAAGAGCTTCAGCCTGTTCCTTCGACAAACCGTTTTCGACACAGAGCGGGTGGTGCACAAGCGCAATGAGAGTGATCCGGTCCTGCAGTCTTTCCATGGCTCCCGCCATTACACCAAGTGCGAGACCGTCGACGACAACAAGCGACCCTTCCGGCACCGACGACAGCCGGGCTTCGGCTTGCCGAAGCGTTTCTTCGGTGGGAAACGGAAAGCCGTCCCCAAGCGAAACCAGATCAACCTCCCAGCCAAGCGTGCGCAGACCGGCGACGATCCTGCGATCGTAACCGTAACCGCCGGTCGGTGTGTTGAAATCTCCCGGATAGGCAAAGACAAGCGCGGGCATGGGCGGTCAGATCCCGGCTTCGTACCAGGCGCGCGCGACGTGGGATTCTGAGATTGTCACGCGGATCGCCTTCAGTTCAGATCCCGGACGTCCGAGCTTGTCCGCTCTGGCAGCCTTGGCCAGATGATCATGGATATGCTTTGTCAGAAACTCGGTCGTGGTGTTGATGCCCGCAAATTCCGGCACCTCGTCGAGGTTCTTGTAATTCAGAGGCTGCAGGACCTCCTTCAACGCTTCATGCGCCCGGCCGATGTCGATCACCACGCCATTGGCGTCAAGGCTGTCGGCCAGAAACGCGGCATCGATAACAAACGTGGCGCCGTGCAATGCCTGGGCCGGACCGAACAGTTCTCCCTTGAAGGAGTGGGCAATCATGACGTGATCGCGTACTTCAACTGCAAACATCTTATCATCCTGAAATCATGAGGAAAATTGAGAGCTTTTCAAACGACGGCTTGGTTGGTTCCGTCATATACGACGAGGGCGGCAAGCACATCTGACGCCTTGTTCAACAAATCGGGAAGACGATCCGGTAGATCGGCAAACGCCACCTTGTGGGTGATGAGACGGTCGAGGGCAGGATCGGCCAGGAGGCCAAGAGCCGTTTCCAGCCTGCGGCGGTAAGTCCAGCGGGCCTGCCGATCGATCGGGATCGTTCCAACCTGACTGGAAACAAGCTTCAGGCGGCGGCAGTGAAAGTCTGCTCCCAGCGGAGCCGTGACCGCATGCGCGCCGTACCAGCTCAGCTCGACGATGGACGTACCGTCGCCGGCACAGGCAAGCGCCGTCGCCAGTCCCGCCGACGTGGCACTTGTGTGAAACACCAGATCCTGGTTAGCCGGCGCATCTTCCGGCAGTGCAAATTCCAGACCCAGCCCGATGGCAACTTCCGCTCGGTCAGGGTTTGTATCCACGACAGTTACTTTTGATCCGGGTAACCGCCCGGCAACGTATGCGGTCAAGAGACCGACGACACCACCGCCGACCACGCAGATGTGATCCCCCGGTGATGGTTTTCCGTCCCATAACGCATTAAGTGCCGTTTCCATGTTGGCCGCCAGGACGGCTCTTTCGGCGGAAACGCCCTGGGGAACCGGCACGCACGACATGGAGGGGAGCGTAAAGACGCTTTGATGAGGGAAGAGAGAAAACACAAGACAGCCGTTGAGATCCGGGTCTCCTGCAATGACCCTGCCGACGTTTGCGTATCCGTATTTAACCGGAAACGGGAAATCTCCCTCTTGATGCGGCGCCCGCATGCGCTGCCATTCACTCGACGGAACGTCGCCGCGAAAGACAAGGCCTTCCGTTCCCCGGCTTATCCCGCTAAAGAGCGTTTCGACCAGCACTTCGCCGGTTTGCATCTCATTCAAGGAAACAGTCTCCAGTCCGCATCGACCGGGCTCGGTGTACCACAGCGCCTGCGGTTTACCTGTGTCGCGCGTCACCGGTACGTCTGCGGTCATCCTTTATCCTCTGCGGTCATCAACCCTTGCCTTTGTCAACGTTAGGACATTTTGACATGCGCACTATTGCGATGATCGCTCCGATTGGAAGTCAAAAAAATGTTTCGGGTCTTTGACATGCCAAAATTCAATGGATCAATTGCTCCTATGACCGCACGGCGTTTGACGTTCGCGGCCCTTATCGGGCTCAGTTTTGCCGGCCTTGCCACCTTGATGACGCTGACGCTTTCTCCTGGTGGATATACGGCGCTCGACCTTTTCATTCTTGTCTGCTTCATGATCACCCTGCCCTGGACCATCATAGGTTTCTGGAATGCGGTGATCGGCCTCCTCATCATGCGGCTTTCCAGAAACCCTGCTGATGCAGTCTGCCCGATCGAGCACGGCGACCCCACACAGCCGCTGCGAAGCTCGACAGCGCTGCTGTCCTGTGTCCGCAACGAAGATACTGAAAGCCTGGAAACCAATCTGAACGCCATCGTGTCTCACTTGATACGCGCAGGCGAAGCAGACCGGTTCACCCTTTATGTTCTCAGCGACACCAATATGGACGACGTTGCCCTTCAGGAGCAGCAGATGACGTCCCGGCTGAAAGATCGCTTCGAAGGCCAGATGGAGGTGGTCTATCGGCGGCGCACGGACAATCGCGGTTTCAAGGCCGGCAACATCGAAGACTTCTGCGAACGCTGGGGGGATCGGCACGAGTTTGCACTGGTGCTGGATGCCGACAGCTACATGTCGGCCGACGCCATTGTCGGACTGGTGCGGCGCATGGAAGCCAATCCCCGGCTCGGCATTCTGCAAAGTCTTGTTGTTGGCCTTCCGACAGACAGCGCCTTTGCCCGCGTCTTCCAGTTCGGCATGCGGCTTGGCATGCGTTCCTACACCATCGGCAGTGCCTGGTGGCAGGGTGACTGCGGCCCCTACTGGGGACACAACGCCATCTTGCGGATCAAACCGTTCAAGGAAAGCTGCCGTCTGCCGGAACTGCCCGGGAAGGGCCCGCTTTCGGGAACCATTCTTTCCCATGATCAGGTGGAAGCCGTCCTGATGCGCCGCGCCGGCTACGAAGTGCGCGTACTGCCGCTCGAAACGGGCAGCTATGAAGCCAATCCGCCTCATCTGCTGGAGTTTATCCGCCGTGACCTGCGCTGGTGCCAGGGCAACCTGCAATACCGCCGGCTGATCGGGCTTCCTGGCCTCAAACCCGTTAGCCGGATGCAGCTGGTGCTGGCTATCCTGATGTTCCTCGGCTCTCCTGCGTGGCTGGGCTTCATGACTTCGGCCGCCATCCTCGGCATGGTCACCGACTACATGCCATATCGCCCTGACACTGGCGCCCTGCTCTTCTTCACCGTCCTGACGATGGTGTTCGCGCCGAAACTGGCAACCGTCGCCGACGTGCTCGCCCGTCCGGACCTTCGCAAGGCCTTCGGCGGGCCGATACGTGTCGTCGTGAGCGTTCTTGCGGAAATCGTCTATTCGGCAATGCTGGCACCGATCATGGCCGTGGCGCACTCACTGTTCATGGGTGGGCTCCTGTTCGGCAAAACCATCGGCTGGGGCGCGCAGGCACGTGGTGTTCAACGACTGCCGGTCTTGCTGGCGGTTCGCAAGCTCTGGCCGCAGACGCTCTTCGGACTTGCGGGTCTTGCCTGGCTTTCCACCCAGCCTATCGATCTGGTGTGGCCGATCATTCCCGTGGCCATCGGGCCGCTTCTGGCAGCTGCCATCGCGGTGACAACCTCTACCAGAACACTTGGCCAGATCGCGATCCGTTCGACCCTGTGGCGTATTCCCGAAGAGACCAATCCACCTGCAGAGCTCGCAGACCTTCATCTGCCGGCGCTTACCAAAGGTGCGGTCGCCGTCCAGCAGCAAGGGCTCGTTCAGGGCGATGCCAATCCGGCGAAGGCCTGAAACGGATCAGGCTTGCGCACTGGGACCTGCCAAGTCCATTGAGGGCTGGGTGACACCAGGTGAACCGTCCATAGCCTCCTTGCTGGCGCAAGGTGGCGCATACGAACCAAAAGACCGGCCTCGCAGCCGGTCTTTTTGCGTCAGAGACTTTGAAACGGATTAAGCCGCGTTGGAAGAAGCCAACGGCTGGGTCAGAAGATCGTAGATCTCTTGCGCATCATGGGACGCGCGAATGCCCTGGGTGACAGCGCCGTCGCGGAGCTGGCGTGCAATACGGGCCAGAGCCTTCAAATGGTCGGCACCAGCGCCTTCCGGCGCCAAAAGCAGAAACACCAGGTCAACCGGCTCATCATCGAGAGCATCGAAATCGACTGGTTTTTCCAGCTTCGCGAACAGTCCTACCAGACGGTCGAGCCGTGTCAGCTTGCCATGCGGGATCGCAATGCCGTGACCGACACCTGTAGAGCCCAAACGTTCGCGCTGAAGAAGCGTGTCGAAGATTTCCCGTTCGGAAAGACCGGTCAGTTCAGACGCCTTACCGGCGAGTTCCTGAATTGCCTGTTTTTTGCTTTTGGCCTTGAGCCCGGCAATTACCGCGTCTTTACCCAGAAGATCACCAAGATCCATTAGTCCGCCTACAAGTTTCAGAAGCCGGCTTCCCTGAGGAAGCCGACCCCATCCGCATCCTTATTCGGCAGCCTGATTGGCTACCAATGCTGGATCTATCCAGCCAATATTGCCGTCTGGCCTGCGATAGACAACATTGACACCGCCATTTGCCGCGTTTTTGAACAACACGACCGGCGCTTCGGTCAGATCCAGCTCCATTACCGCCATACCGACGGTCATCGTTTTAACTTTCGCGGAAGTTTCGGCAATCACCAGCGGATTGAAATCCACCGGCACTTCCTCGTCTTCCTCGGGCGAAGCCAGCACATAAGATGCTGCTTCCAGAGCCTCCCGGTCGTGGCCGTTGGGGCCATGATGGTCCTTCAGCTTGCGCTTGTAGCGGCGAAGCCGCTTTTCGATCTTTTCCGCAGCCATATCGAAACTGGCGCGCGGGTCCTGATCCTGCGCGGACACTTGAAGTACAATACCGGTGTCCAAATGCAGGCTGCATTCAGACTTGAAGCCTGTGCCCTCCCTGCTGAGCGTAACGTGGCCTGTGAAGCCGCCTGTGAAATATTTTTCCAGAGCGTCTTCGATTCGGTCTGTGACGTGGACGCGCAGTGCATCGCCTACATCGACATTCTTACCCGAAATCCGCAAAGCCATGGGGACCTCTTCTTTTTCTATTGACCGATAGGTCACCGGCGTTGCCGCCGGTGTTGAAACGCGAGACGTTTCAAGCTTACAGAATGGACCAGTCAGCGCCGAAGCGCCATCCCCTGTTTACGTCACGAGGGCGGTGCTATAATTGCGCTCGCTCAAAGAGTCAATTGATTATGAATTAAAGAAACAAAGTTGAAAAAGAGCCGTGTAATTGCCTTGTATTGTTTCAGTGGAAATCTCTGAAACATTTTAAATATTGCACCATTGAGCCCTAACGGCAGATCACATCAGGACTTAAAGTCGCACGTTTTTTTCACGCCGGCGCTGAACGGACGAACCGATCTTCATGGCTTCGCGGTATTTGGCGACGGTCCTGCGGGCAATATCGACACCGTCGTCCTTCAGAATTTTGACAATCGTATCGTCCGAAAGGATCGACTTCGGATCCTCGGCATCGATCATCTGCTTGATCCGGTGCCGGACCGACTCCGCCGAATGGGCATCGCCGCCCACCGTTGCGGAGATGGCGGAAGAGAAGAAGTACTTGAGCTCGTAGATGCCGCGCGGGGTCGCCATGAACTTGTTCGAGGTCACCCGGCTGACTGTCGATTCGTGCATGCCGATCGCTTCCGCGACGGTCTTCAGGTTGAGCGGACGCAAATGGGCGATGCCGTAGGTGAGAAACCCGTCCTGCTGCCGGACAATCTCCGTCGATACCTTGAGGATCGTACGGGCGCGCTGATCGAGGCTCTTGGCCAGCCAGTTGGCCGTCTGCAACGAGTCGGTGAGATATTCCTTCTCCGTCTCGTTTCGGGCCGTCTTGATGACCTTGGCATAATAGGTCTGATTGACGAGCACTTTCGGCAGGGTGTCCGAATTCAACTCGATCGCCCAGGTGCCGTCGTTGGCCGGGCGCACGAAAACATCCGGCACTACCGGCTGAACCAGCGCCGATCCGAAGAGACTGCCGGGCTTGGGATCGAGTGCGCGGATTTCCGCAATCATCTCGACCAGATCCTCATCATCGACCCCGCAAACCTTGCGAAGCCCCGGCAGATCACGTCTGGCCAGCAGTTCAATATTGTCGATCAGCGCTTCCATCGCCGGATCGTAGCGGTTCTTGTCAATAAGCTGCAACTTCAGGCATTCGGCCAGGTTACGCGCAAACACGCCTGCGGGCTCAAAGGTTTGCAAGATGGCCAGAACGCTTTCCAGCCGTTCGGTTTCGACCCCGAGCTGCTCCGCCGTCTCATCGAAATCCAGGTAAAGGTAGCCGTTTTCATCAAGCGAGTTGATCAGGTGGGTCGCGATCAGCTTGTCGGCTTCATCGCCGATCGCCAGATGCATCTGTTCTTCAAGAGACGTGACCAGGGAGGCTTCGTCGGCAACGAAGGCCTCCAGATTGTAATCTTCAGAAGCACCACTGCTGCCGGCGTTCTTGTAACTGTCACCGGCCTTCAGAAGAGCCGGGTCCGGCGATGCAGGCACGCCGGGCTCGTCGGGAAAGACGTTGCCCAGGTCGGTATCCATGCGTGAGGCAATGGCCTCCGACCCGGTTTCCAGATCGTTCTGCATCCAGTCGCCGGTATCGGGCTCGTCGCCCTGACGGGTCTGATTGTCCGCGCCATCGCCAAATGCGTCTGCAGCGGCGTCCCTGCCGCCATCCCCCTCGCCTCCGCCTTCGGCGATGTCGTTCTTTTCCAGAAGCGGATTTCGTTCCAACTCGGCTTCGACATAGGCAACGAGATCGAGATTGGACATTTGCAACAGCTTGATCGCCTGCATCAGTTGCGGCGTCATGATCAGCGACTGACTTTGTCGCATCTCCAGCTTGGTTGAAATGGCCATTGAGTTCCCAGGCAAGCGTTATTTCAAGTTGGTCTGCTTTTTGCTTCTTGATTGCAGACCGAGTGTATAACGTAGCTGGCGGCGTGTCATCAAAGCGTAAACTGTTCACCCAGATAAAGCCGGCGCACATCCGGATTGGTGACAATTTCCTGGGGGAGCCCTTCTGTCAGAACCTCGCCCGAAGCGATGATGTAGGCGCGGTCGATGAGGCCAAGCGTCTCGCGAACATTGTGGTCCGTTATCAGAACGCCAATGCCACGCTGAGTCAGGTGACGCACGAGCTGCTGAATATCCCCTACCGCGATGGGGTCGATACCTGCGAAAGGTTCATCGAGCAGCATGAAGGACGGACGGCTTGCAAGTGCGCGGGCAATTTCGACGCGGCGGCGTTCACCACCGGAAAGGGCGATACTCGGCGATTTCCGCAAGTGGGTGAGGCCGAATTCAGCCAGCAGCTCGTCGAGCTCCTCCCGGCGTTTCTGCCGGTTCGGCTCGATCACTTCCAGAACGGCGCGGATATTCTCTTCCACCGTCAGGCCACGGAAGATGGACGCTTCCTGGGGCAGGTAGCCGATGCCGAGCCGGGCGCGCCGGTACATGGGCATACGGGTGATGTCGAAGCCTTCCAGCGAGATCTTGCCCTGATCCGGCCGGATCAGCCCGGTGATCATGTAGAAGGTCGTGGTCTTGCCGGCACCGTTCGGCCCCAAAAGGCCGACGGCTTCGCCAGGCTTCACGGACAGGCTCACATACTTCACCACCTGGCGGCGGCCATAGGTCTTGCCGATGCCATCGACGACCAGCGCCTGCGACAGTTCTTCGCCATCGTGGCCCGTTTCCGGCATGCTTCCCTGCAATCCGTTATACTCCGAAGACGTTCTCTTCACTGGCGCGCCGTCCATCCGATCATTGCCGCGGCTTCACATAAGGTCTGAGGCCGACACTGTCGAGTCGAACCAGCCGTCAATATCAGTTGCCGTTTTGGTCGTTGTTCACACTGTTGGGCTGAATGCGCACCTTGACGCGGCCGCTGCCCTGGCCGGACACCTTGCCATTGCCGGCGCTCAGATTGGCCTGGCCGGTCTTCAGATTGACGGTCAGCCTGTTCCCGACGACAACATTCGGTCCCTGGCTGAGCACGACTTCCTTGCCGGTCATCACCATGACTTCCTTGTTCATGTCGAAGCTGGCTTCGTCGCCCTTCGCGGTCTGGTCCTTGGAGGTGATGAACACGCCTCCCGCCGCTTCCAGCTTCGAAATCTTCTGCTGGACGGCGCTTTCTTCCGTCTTCTCAGCACCTGAGCCGACGTAGAACACCTTGAGCCGCTGCGTCTTGAGGCTGGTTTCGCCCTGCGTGACCAGCACATCGCCAACGAAGGTTGCGGTGTTGTTGTTGTCTTCGACCCTCAGTTCACTCGCCTCGATCTCGATAGGCTCACCATCGTTCGACCCGAAGCCGGCGAAGGCATCGGAGAAGGTCTGGGCATGGGCCGAACCGGCAAGAAGGGCTGCGGCGGCGGCAATCGTCATGCGTTTCAGAAAAGTCATCTCTTACTGTCCTTGCGAAGCAGGATTGAGGGTCATCTTGATACCGTCGGAAAACCTGACGATTCCCTTGGCTTTATCATAGTCGAGTTTGCCCGCCACGACACGGCCCTGATCGGAACGAATGGACACGACCTGCGAGGTCTTCAGAGCCCCGTTGCTGAGGTCGATTTCCACTTCGGACAGGTCGACCGTGTAGCCTTCACTCCATTCAAGCTGAATGCCTTCATAGAGCCGCAAGCTCTCCGTCGCGTTGTTGTAGGTACCTTTCAGCGCCACAATCTGCGCGCTCTGGTCCTTGCTGAGCGTGATGTCGGCCCGAATGGTCTCAAGATCGATGACGCGCGGGTCACTGAGGCGCTGGATCGCCCTGTAGGCGGTTACCCGGTAGGAGCGATCACCATCATGACCCGACAGTTCGGGATGATCCATCACCAGCCCCTCGCTGGTCAGCATCATGTTGGTGGCACCAAGCCCGCTGAGCACGTTGAACAAGACCACAAGCCCGACCATGACTGCCAGAATCAACAGCCCGACGCCAGGAAACAGCCAGCGCATGATGCGCACCATCAGGCTGTGCCGGCGCGCGGCTCGTTGGGCGCGGGTCAATGGTCGCCTGGCCGCATGTCCGTGCATATGATCGCCAACAGCGCTCAATCCATTCTCCGAAATCGTGTGCCCGATCTCCTGGCACCTAAGCCATTACGAGTGGGCGAAAATATCGTTTTCTTCCCAGCCCTTCAGATCGAGTTCCGCCCGCGTCGGCAGGAAATCGAAACAGGCCCGGGCAATATGACTACGTTCTTCACGCTCCAGCATCATTTCCAGCCGTTCCTTCAAGGCGTGCAGATGAAGCACGTCCGAAGCCGCGTAGGCCAGCTGAGCGTCGCTCAAGGTTTCAGCAGCCCAATCCGAGCTCTGCTGCTGCTTGGACAATTCAACCCCGAGAAGTTCGCGCGTGATATCCTTCAGTCCGTGGCGATCCGTATAGGTCCGAACCAGTTTGGAGGCGATTTTCGTGCACCAGATCGGCGAGACCTGGATGTTCAGATAGTGCTGAAGCACCGCAACATCAAACCGGGCGAAGTGGAATATTTTCGGTTTGGCCGTATCGGTCATCAGCGCAGCGAGGTTTGGCGCCTCGCTCTGGCCGCGTGCGATCTGGACCACATCGGCGCTGCCATCGCCCGGTGAAAGCTGCACAACACAGAGCCGGTCACGATGCGGGTTGAGGCCCAGGGTCTCGGAATCGACCGCCACCGCACTTGCCGTTTCATAGGCTTTCAGATCGGGCAAATCGCCCTTGTGATAGCGGATGGTCATGACGTTTCGTCTCCTCTGGCCTGTCCCGAGCACAATTTCTGTCGGTGCTCCTGCCATACTGATCCAGCAGGCCACCTGTTTCTTATCTTCAATGACCGCACCTGCATTTATGCCAAGACACATGAACACAGGTTGAACGACCGCAAATGTTATTGCCTGCCGACTGCCCGCAACAGGCAAACGACAGGCCGCTTTTTCGAATAAGTTTTCCGTCAGGTAAAACATGCGGCGGGATGAGGCAAGTCGGTTGACCGCAGAACCATGCCGATACGTGAAGAGAATGCTATTTCTTGATACGAATTGCCTGGTGGCAGCTCATTGCAATCCCAGTCCCAAGTCGTAATCAATGCACCAGGCACTCGGCCACCGGCCATCCCTCTTCCATGACCGGTTCGGAAAGACGGCGCGACAGCCGAGGCCAACAAACACCCCTCCGGTTCAAAGCTCGCGCCCCGCCCCTCGAGTTCAGTTGATCCCGTTTGCCCGTTGAAGCGCGCGTACATAGGCAACGATCTTTTGTACATCCTCCTGGCTGACGCCATCCACGGGCGGCATATCGCCAAATGGCCAGTGGTGCGCGCGCACGCCACGGGAGACTGCAAGCAGAAATGCCCCGTCGGCGTGATGGCCAGGCTCGTAAATCTTGTGTACCAGCGGAGGCGCGATGCCATCGCGCCCGGCAGCGTTGTCGCCATGACAACTCGCGCAGTTTTCGCGAAAAAGAGTTTCGCCAGCCAGGGCGTCTCCTTCCAGGGCCGGGACTTGCACCGACACCAGCGCGGCTCCACTGGCGGCAGGCGGTTGTTCCTTTCCGGACACGAGCCCCCAGAACAGAATGCCCAGCACAATAACGGACAAGATCGCTGAAACTGTCAGAAAGATCCTCTTCATCAAGCCTGCCTGCCATCTTCATCCAGCTGATCGTGGTCATGCTGGCCGGACAGATCATCGATGATCGGGCAGTTGGGCCGATCGTCACCATGGCAGGCGGTCACCAGCTCTGACAGAACCTTCTTGAGTGAGCGCAGCTCCTCGATCTTGCGATCCACTTCCTTGATCTTCGCCCGGGTGATCGCCTTGACGTCGGCACTTGCCCGGTTGCGGTCTTCGTAGAGAGACAGAAGTTCACGGCACTCGTCGATGGAAAACCCAAGGCTGCGCGACCTTTGAAGGAACTTCAGCCGCTGGAGATCCGCGTCGATAAAATCGCGGTATCCGTTCTCGCTGCGCAGAGGACGGACGAGGCCGATATCCTCGTAGTAGCGGATCGTCTTGACCGGCAGTCCGCTCTGTTCGGAGGCTTCACCGATATTCATTTTTCTTTTCCTTAAAGCTTCAGCGTGCGCAGACGCAGCGCGTTGCTGATAACCGAAACCGAAGACAGGCTCATGGCGGCGGCGGCCAGCATCGGCGACAGCAGTATGCCGAAGACCGGATAGAGCACACCGGCCGCCACAGGCACACCGACCGCATTATAGACGAAGGCGAAGAAGAGGTTTTGCCGGATGTTGCGAACCGTCTCGCGGGCAAGCTTCCGGGCACGCAGGATGCCTTCCAGGTCGCCCTTGAGCAGCGTCAGACCGGCGCTTTCCACCGCGACATCGGCTCCCGTGCCCATGGCAAGACCGACATCGGCAGCAGCCAATGCGGGCGCATCGTTGACACCGTCACCAGCCATGGCAACCGTTGCCCCCCTGGACTTCAGGTCTTCAATGAGCTTTTTCTTGCCTTCCGGCAACACACCGGCGTGAACCTCGTCAATCCCCAGCAGTTTGGCTACGGCGTCTGCCGTGCGGGGCGCATCGCCCGTCGCCATGACGATCCTGATACCGTCGTCATGCAGGGCGCTGATGGCTGCCCTGGCATTTGCCTTGACCGGATCCGCAACGGCGATGAGCCCAAGAAGCTGGGCTGCCTCACCAGCCTCCTGCACCAGATACATCACCGTCTTGCCCAGCTCAGCCAGTTCTTCGGCACGATCGCCAAGATCGGACAAATCGGCGCCACTTTCGCTGGCAAAAGCGGCGTTGCCAAAAAGAACGACTGCATCACCGACCCGTGCACGCACGCCTTTCCCCGTGACGGCTTCGAAGTTTTCTGCCCTGGGCAGATCCAGATCCTGGCTTTTGACTGCCCCGAGGATCGCTTCGGCAAGCGGGTGTTCCGAGCCTTTTTCAAGCGCGCCGGCCAGCCGCAGAAGTTCCATTTTGCTTTTGCCGGCGGCCGGAACGATCTCATCGACAACCGGTTTGCCTTCGGTAAGAGTTCCCGTCTTGTCAACGACGATCGTATCCACCGCTGCTAGCCGTTCCAGACCTTCGGCGGTCTTTACCAGAACGCCGGCCTGCGCACCTCTGCCTGTTGCCGTCATGATCGACATCGGGGTGGCAAGGCCGAGTGCACACGGACACGCGATAATGAGCACCGAAACGGCTGCGACAACCGCGTGAACGAACGCAGGGCTTGGACCTAGGAACAGCCACATCACGAAAGCAAGCACCGCCACGCCGAGTACCGCAGGCACGAAGTATCCTGCAACGCGATCGGCCAGCCCCTGGATCGGGGCCCGTGAACGTTGCGCCGAGGCAACCATGTCGACGATCTTGGACAGCATGGTGTCCGCCCCGACCAGCTTCGCCTCCATGGTGAAGGACCCGGTCTTGTTGAGCGTTCCGCCGGTAACCTTGTCTCCCGGGTTCTTTTCGACCGGAACCGGTTCCCCGGTGACCAGGCTTTCGTCGACGGATGACCCACCCTCCTTGACCACACCATCGACCGGAACAGCCTCGCCTGGTCGAACGCGCAACAGATCCCCTGCAAGGATATTCTCCAGCGGTGCGTCGTACTCGTCACCCTCCGGCGTGATCCGCCGGGCTGTCTTGGGGGCAAGGTCCAGCAGGGCGCGGATCGCGTCGCCCGTGCGTTCGCGGGCGCTCAGTTCCAGCACCTGGCCGACGAAGACCAGCGCGATAATCACCACCGCCGCCTCGAAATAAACCGGCATATGGCCTTCCGGTCCCTTCAGCGCATCCGGGAACAGGAAAGGCAGGAAAGCGGCAATCATGGAATAGAGATAGGCTGCACCGACACCGATCATGATCAGTGTCCACATATTGAAATTGCGAGTGACCAGAGACGCCCAGCCCCGCTGGAAAAAAGGCAAGGCTGCCCACAGGACTACCGGCGTAGCCAACAGGACTTCAAGGTAGATCGCAACGCCTTCGCCGATCCAGTCGCGGATCGGCACGCCTACCATCGGCCCCATGGTCAGGATCAGAAGCGGGACAGCCGCCAGGGCGCTGACCCAGAGCCTGCGGGTAAAATCGACCAGCTCATGGTTGGGTTCGTCGGAAACGCCGCTCTGCGGTTCCAGTGCCATCCCGCAAATCGGGCAGGTTCCCGGACCTTCCTGGACGATTTGCGGGTGCATGGGGCAGGTATAAAGTGCGCCCTTGGCGGACTGTTCCGCCTCCATCGCCTTTTTCGTCCTGCTATTGCCGGACACATAGAAATAGGGATCAGCCTCGAACTTGTCGTGACACTTCGGACTGCAGAAGTGGAACTCCTTGCCCTTGTATTTCAGGCTCGGCTTGCCTTTTCCAAGAGTAACCGACATGCCGCAGACCGGGTCCGTGACCTTGCCTGCCTCGCCAGTCTGGTTCGGCTGGATCTCTGCATCCTGCATGATGTTCGCCCTGATGGATCTTCGATCTCCTCATCAGATAGGCCCTCCAGTTGCTGGAAGGTCAAGGCGGACAATTGCTTATTCTCCGGCCCGGTGTTTATCCCGATCCGAGATAGGCTTTCTGTACAGCCGGATCATTGAGCAGGGCAGATGCCGTATCAGCGCCTGTGATCAGGCCGTTTTCAATCAGATAACCCCTGTCCGCGATCGCCAGGCTTCGCTTGGCGTTCTGTTCGACCAGAAGGACGCCGATGCCGGTTTCCCGGATGCGCGACAGGTTCTCGAAGAGTTCGCCCGACAGGAGTGGCGACAGGCCAAGGGACGGCTCGTCCAGCATCAGGATGTCCGGGTTCGACATCATGGCGCGGCCGATGGCCACCATCTGCTGTTCGCCACCCGACATGGTTCGGGCGGTCTGGTTGCGCCGCTGTGCCAGCTTCGGAAAGAGAGCAACCACCTTTTCCAGGTTCTCCTGCCGGCTTGCTCGCGCCCGCTCCGGATAGGCGCCCAGCATCAGGTTTTCCCAGACGCTGAGATCGCCGAATATGCCTCGGCCTTCCGGCACGAAGGCTATTCCAGCCTCGACGATCCTGTCCGCTTTCATCTGGCGAAGGGATTGGCCAGCGAGTGCTGCCTCACCACTGACCGTTCCTGCACTGATCCCGGCGATGGCCCGCAACAGCGAACTCTTGCCGGCCCCGTTTGCGCCCAGAATGACGACGATCTCGCCTTTCGATGCGGTCAGGCTGACACCCTGAAGGGCTGCATGAAGACCATAGGTGACGGTGAGCCCGTTGATATCCAGCATCAGCCATCCCCCAGGTAGGCCCGGATGACTTCCGGGTCGGAAAGCACGTCTTCCGGTGTGCCTTCGGCAATCCGGGCGCCCGAGTTGATCACCAGGCACCGGTCGCATAGCGAGCGGATGGCGTCCATGACATGTTCGACAAGAATGATCGTCCGTCCCTCCTGGCGCAGGCTGGCAATCAGATCGATGCCGACCGTCAGTTCGGAAGGATTGAGACCGGCGAGCCACTCGTCCAGAAGAAGGACTTCCGGTTCACTGGCGAGCGCGCGGGCAAGTTCCAGCCGCTTCTGGTCGATGTAGGTCAGCGCGGAGACCGGCTTGCCACTTTGCCCTTCCAGACCGACCCTTGCCAGAAGCTCCGCCGCGTAGGTTTCCACCTCATTGCCCCAGCGCCTGGCGTGGCCGAAGACGCCGCCGGCGATGACGTTTTCCAGCACGGTCAGCTCCGGCAGAATGCGGACAAGCTGGAAGGTTCTGGAAACGCCAGAGCGGGCAATTTCGTGGGGCTTTTTCCTGGTCAGATCCTGCCCCTTGAGAATGATCGCCCCGGAGCTCGGCTTCAGGGCGCCGGAAATCATGTTCATGGTCGTGGACTTGCCGGATCCGTTCGGCCCGATCAGCCCCATCACCTCATGCTCAAGTACCTGGAAACTGACATTGTTGACTGCAACAAGACCGCCGAAGCGCTTGCTGAGGCTTTCCACGTGAAGGATCGGTTGTCCTTGTGTCATGACGACCTCCCTGCCAGAAGCTTGCCGAAAAGACCGGTGACACCATTCGGCAGGAAATAGACGATCAGAAGAAAAGCGAGCCCCAGAACCAGCGTGGTGGCATTGGGGAAAGAGACAGAAATCACCTCCCACAGAAGCGTGAAGGGAAGAACGCCCAGAAGCGGGCCGTAAAGTTTACGCGTGCCGCCCAGAAGAGCCATGATGACAACAACGAAACTGAGCTCCGGCGAGAACACGACATTCGGTTCGATGTAGTAATAGCGCGGTGCGACGATGGCACCGACGAGAGCGGCGACGAAGCCGGTGGTCATGAACATCAGGACCTTTGTGCGCGCGGTGTTGATGCCGACATGACGCGCCACAGCCTCGTCATTGCCGAGAATACGCAGCGCGAACCCGAGCCGCGACCGCCCCAGCCACCAGCCGAACGCGAACACGGCGGCAAGAACGGCAAGCAGCATCCAGTAGATATGCGTTTCATCCAGGTCGGTGAGCACATAGAGCCCGCGGCTGCCGAGGAAATTGTTCTGCACCCAGCTGACGAGGTTGCGGACCATTTCCGCAAGACCGAGCGTGAAGATGACGAAATAGACGCCGGACAAGCGCAGGGTTGCCCAGCCGATCACCGCGGCGAGCGCTGTCGCGACAACGGGAGCGAGTGCCGCCATGGCCCAGAAGCTCTGGTCGTAGTCGCTCATGCCGAGGCCGACCAGATAGCCACCGATGCCGAAAAAGGCGCCCGTCGACAGGGCAATGTAATGGGTCGGCCCGGAAAACAGCGACCATGAAGTGGCAAGGGCGGCATACATGAGAACGGTTACGGCGATCGACAGCCAGTAGCCGTCAGCGACAAAGGGAACGCATGCGGCGGCGGCCAGAAGCGCTGCGGCGCCGGGCATCGCAAGGGCTGAAATGTTCATGCGGGTCTCCTGCCAAACAGGCCCTGGGGCCGAAACAGGAGAACAAGCAGAAAGATCGTGTAGGCAGCAGCCAGGGTCAGCCCCGGATCGATCAGCGTCGCCACGGCGGTTTCCACCACGCCCAGGATCAGCGCAGCCACAATTGCCCCGCGAATGTCGCCGACCCCGCCCATGATCACGATGATCAGCGCCTTCATGGTGAAGATGACACCGAACGACGGATCAAGCGTGACGAAGGTTGAAATCAGCACGCCCCCCATCGCGGTGATCGTGCCGCCGATGGCAAAGGCCAGCGCGCTGATGCGTTCGACGTTGATGCCGACAAGGCCGGCTGCCATCGGACTTACGGCAACAGCCCGGACAGCCAATCCGGCGTTGGACCGGTTCAGCCACAGATAAAGCGCCAGACTGATGGCCACGGCCCCGCCGAAGGCAACCAACCGGTTGGCGGCAACCGTCGTTCCGGCAACGTCCACCGGAACGGCAAGGAAGGAATAGGCAAACAGTTCCGGATAGATCAACACCATGGTGCCCACCAGAATGAATGCCATTCCGAAGGTTGCCAGAATGGAGTCCACCTCCAGCTGGCCTTGCGTTTTCGCCCGCCGGACAAGCGGCAGAAGCAGGACGCGGTAGACCAGCCAGCTGGTTGCGAATGCCAATGGCGCCACAAGGAACACCGTGATCAGCGGACTTATGCTAGCCGCGGTAAAGGCAAGAAACGACGCCAGTGCCCCCATGACCAGAACCTCGCCATTGGCAAGGTTCATGATCCGGGCGACGCCGTATTGCAGATTGAGCCCCATGGCTATGAGCGCATAGGTTCCGCCCAGAAGCAGGCCGGAAATCAGGATGTCCATCTAAACTACCAATTCGCGAGACGATCCGGACCGGCCTTAGCCGGCCGGTCCGAAGGTCTTCAGTTCCAGCCTTCCTTGGCGACCGGCTCGACCGCAACCGGGACACCGACGCCGGCGACGGCATTGAACTGGCCGTCGTGCCACTGGCCCACCGTCCAGTAGTGCTTCGATTCATTGTGCTTGTCGAAGCTGATCGTGCCGAGGGCGGTGTCAAAGCTGTTGGCCTTGATGTACTCGGTCACGGCCTCGCGGTCCGTACTGTCAGCCCCTTCGATCGCCTGTTCCAGAACCTGCAGGCTGGCATAGTAGGTGGCTGCGGCCCAGTATTCAGGCTGGTTGCCATGAAGCGCGTTGAAGGCCGTGCGGTATTCCGTCATCGGCTCCAGATCAAGATTGACGCCCCCTGCCCCGAGATTACCTTCGATCTTGCTGCCGAATTTGCCGGCGTAGGCGGGAAACGCTGTCGCGACCGCCGTGTAGAAGGCGCCGACATCGAGATTTTCAATGATCGCCTGTTCCGTCAGAGCAAAGGTATCCGGCGGGTAGGAAAAGGCGATGAACGCATCCGGTTCGGTCGCCTTGGCTCCCTTGACCACCGGAGACAGATCCGCCGTGCCGAGGGGGTAGGACTTGTCGAAGACAATCTCGTAGCCAGCCGCCGGCAGAACTTCACGGGCGACGGCCGCAAGCTCTATGCCGAAGGCATCTGCGACGTTGACCATGGCCACCTTGTTGCCGATGGCACCGTTGTCACGAAGCTTGTTCAAGGTGTCGCGCAGACCCTCGACAAAACCGGTCGTGTTGCCGAGGGTGAAGAACATGTTCGGAAACCGTTCGGAAAGTTCCTCGATCTCGTCGGTGATGTTGGTCACCGAGATTTGCGGATAACCGTATTTTGCGAAGATCGGAGCAGCTGCCGCGTTGAAACCGGTGCCCCAGGGCGTCAGCAGAAAATCGACTTCATCCTGCGTGGCGAGACGCTGCACCGCCTTGATCATCTCGGCCGGATTGGATTTGTCGTCATATTCGACCAGTTCCACAGGACGGCGCTCGCCACCGACCATCAGGCCGCCGCGTCCGTTCACCTGGCTAACCCAGAGCTCCACATTCGGGCTGTGGCTGGCAGCATCACCTCCTGCCGCCGGACCGGTCATATGCACCACGCGGCCGATCTTGATCGGGTCCGCGGCAAAGGCCGTGGAGGCCAGCAGCGCCGCGGCAAGCGCGGTCGCTCCAAAAACTATTCTACGCATCAGAACTCCTCCCAGTCGCGCAGATCATGCGTTTGATCGCGCGTCAACTTTGTATCCATAAATTTTCAACTTTGCAACATATTGCATCCAATAATGGTGATTTCAGAAATTTTGTAATGACAATGCGCTATTTTTGGATACATAAATATGAAAATGCTCATGATAAGGTCCATGCCTTCGAACAGGTATGGATCCGAAAATGGCAAGGACAGATGACGACCAAGGCAAATGAAACAGCCCCGTCCGACAAGCGCGTGCTGGCAGTTCTTCATCGCATGATCATGGACGGCTCGCTGGCACCGGGCTCGAAGATCAGCGAAGTGAGCGTCGCCGACATGTTCGACGTGTCGCGAACACCTGCGCGGCTGGCACTGCGCGCGCTGGAGGTGGAAGGTCTCATCAAGAAGCGTGACGGTCGCGGCTTCACGGTGCAGGAATTCAATCTGGGCGACATCAAGCACGCCTACGAGGTGCGCGGTGTATTGGAAGGCCTGGCTGCCGGCACGCTTGCCAAGAGCGGCATGAGCAAGGACGTCGAGTCGACGCTGAAATCCGTCATCAAGGACATGGACATCGCGCTAACCGACACATCGGCGGATGGTGACAAGATCTCGCGCTATCAGGACGGCAATGTCGCCTTTCACGAGACGATCATGCGCCAGTGCGGCAACGACTACATCGGCTATGCGTTCGATCGCATGGAAAGCCTCCCGATGCTCAAGCTGGGCACGGTGGTGTTCAGCGCCGACAAGGCCGAAGAAGACATGATGCGCCTGCGCCTGGGCAACATGCAGCACCGCCTCATCTTCGACGCGATCTCGAAACGCGACCCACAGCGCGCTGAATCGATCATGCGCGAACACGCCAACCAGACACTCGTCTACTCCGCCCTGTTCGCAGGCCCGGACGACTGACGGAACCAAACAAGACCAACACAACGGAGGATCCCATGGACTACGGCCTTTTCATCGACAACGAGGACCAGGCAGCCAGCAACGCGGCTGTCTTCGAACGCAAGAACCCGGTCAGCGGCGAACGCGCCAGCGTGGCGGCAGCCGCGGTGGCGGCCGACGTCGACAAGGCTGTGCAATCCGCGCAGGCTGCCTTTGCCGCGTGGTCGAAGACTGGCCCGAGCGAACGGCGCAAGATCCTCAACAAGGCTGCCGATCTCATGGAAGAACGCACGCCGCAGTTCGTCGAGGTCGGCATTCGCGAGACAGGGGCGACCGCGCCATGGCTCGGTTTCAACAACATGTTCGCCGCCAAGATCCTGCGTGAAGCGGCCGCTTCCACCACTCAGATCAAGGGCGAGATCATCCCCTCCGACAAGCCCGGATCCTTTTCCATGGGTTACCGCCAGCCCGTTGGCGTTCTGGTCGGCATGGCGCCGTGGAACGCTCCGACCATTCTGGGTGTCCGCTGTTTCGCGCTGCCGATTGCCTGCGGCAACACGGTGGTGATGAAGGCCTCCGAGAAATGCCCGGGCCTGCACAGGCTTCTGGGTGACGTCATGGCTGATGCGGGCTTGCCCAAGGGCGTCCTGAACATCCTGACCCACGATGCAGCTGACGCTCCAGAAGTGGTCAACGCGCTGGTCGACCACCCGCTGACGCGCCGGATCAACTTTACCGGATCGACCCGCGTTGGCCGGATCATCGCAGAGCGTGCTGCAAAGCACCTGAAACCCTGCCTTCTGGAACTCGGCGGCAAGGCTTCGCTGGTGGTGCTGGACGATGCCGATCTCGACGGTGCGGTCAATGCGGCCCGGTTCGGCGCTTTCATGAACCAGGGACAGATCTGCATGTCCACGGAAAAAGTTGTTGTCGATCAGTCCGTTGCAGACGTCTTTGCGGAGAAATTCGCGGCCAGCGCTAGCGCGCTTAAAGTGGGTGCGCCAACCGAACAGGTTCATATCGGCTCGGTTGTCGATCGAGACACGGTCGACCATGTCAAAGCCCTGATTGACGACGCCGTTGCGAAAGGCGCAAAGGTTCTGTGCGGTGGCGTACCGGAGGAAGGCACCGTGATGGCCCCGACCATCGTCGATCTGGTAACACCGGAGATGCGCATCTACGGCGAGGAAAGCTTCGGTCCTGTCACCACGATGATCCGCGCCCGCGACACCGCCCATGCCATCGAGATCGCCAACGACACGGACTACGGCCTTTCGGCGGCTGTCTTCGGGCAGGATACCCGCAGGGCTCTGGAAGTTGCCAAGGACATCCAGTCCGGCATCTGCCACATCAATGGCCCGACTGTCTTTGACGAAGCGCAGATGCCATTCGGCGGTGTGAAATCCTCCGGCTATGGCCGCTTCGGCGGTACGGCAGGCATCAACGAGTTCACGGAACTGCGCTGGATCACCATCGAAGACCCCGGTCAGGGCTATCCGATCTGATCCATCACCGGTAACTCGCCGCCTCCCCCCGAAAGTGTGCGGGAGGCGGGAGGGCCAAATCATTTTTTCACCAGGGGCCCCGCAGCAAGGCTTGCCGGGGCCGTGCTGGGGCTGTGCCGGGGCCTGCCTCCTTTGCAAGGCCCACCGGGCGGGACGCTGCGTCACCTGGCTCAATCAGGTGTGCCTTCACGCACTGTTAACCATAAATTGCAATACCTGACACACCAATAGCGCGCATTTCCGCGTAATCAGACAAGCGGTGTTTCAGCCATGAAAAGACTTTTGCAGTCCCTTCCGATTGCGGCCTTCCTTGCGCTTTCTTCGGCGCCCCTTGCCTCCGCTGCGGATGTCTACTCAGGGCCCGGCGAGCTCTATCAGCCATCGACGCTGCGCGGCAGCATCGGCCTGCGATACTGGTACAGCCAGTCGCGCTCCGATCTGGACAACAGCGGTTTCGACATTTCCAGCACGGATAATGTGACCTCGCATACCGCTGAATTGGTCGGAACGCTCGAGGACACGACGTCCAACACCTTCTTCAGGGGCTATGTCGGCCTCGGCAGGAGCGACGGCGGCGATGTACATTTCTCCGGCTACGAGATGGACGAAACCGATGAGACCTCGCTTGGATATGTTGTTCTCGACGGCGGCTGGGGCTTTGCGCAATTTGCAAACAACCAGGTGCGGCTGAAAGGGTTCGTCGGCTACCAGTACCTGTCCGACGACGTTTCGGCGAAATACGGAAACCTGACCGTAGAACAGTCCCGGGACTGGCATGCGATCCGCCTGGGCATGACTGCTGAAGGCGACATCGGCCAACGCGCTGGCTGGTCCGTTGACGTGGCAGGTGTTCCCTGGAGCTACAACAAGATCGAAACCTGGGAAAGCGACTGGACCTATGGTCTGGAAGCAGATGCGATGCTGAATGTCGACCTGACCAAGAACTGGCAACTGGGCGTCGGCGGCCGCTACTGGTGGCTCCACTCGAATTTCGACCGCAGATATGTCGTCACTGGCGAGAAAGTGGTTCTCGACCAGAACTATCACCGCTACGGCCTGCTGCTGGAAAGCAAATACACCTTCTAGAGAGTGTCGCCTTCAACCAGAAGGATCGTGCATCGCGATTTGCGCCAGGCAGCTGCCCGGAAATAAAGCCCCAACCTTCAGAAAGGTCCGCGCACGCGGGCCTTTTTCGTATAAACAGACGAAACGGAAACCACTTGCTCCCTGAAGGCCTGCGTACCTTCATCTGGGGCTCCCTCACAGCCTAAAAGAGCCAGAGATGCCGAACAGCCTCGCCGCCACCTATCTTTTTCTCGTCGCGGCCATCATCGCCGAGGTGATCGCAACTTCCGCCCTGGCAAAAACCGAAAATTTCACCCGCCTGCTGCCTTCGATCATCACCGTGGCCGGTTATGCGATCTCTTTCTGGCTGCTGTCCTATCCGATTCGCGTTTTGCCGACGGGAATCGTCTACGCAATCTGGTCCGGAGCGGGCATCGTTCTCATCACCATGGTCGCCTGGCTGGTGTTCGACCAGAAACTCGACCTGCCGGCCCTGATCGGCCTCGGACTGATCCTTAGCGGGGTGGTGATCATCAATGTTTTCTCGAAATCGGTAGGCCATTAGGCCAAAACGCAGAAGCAGCCCCAAAAACGAAAAAAGCTCCGGAAAACCGGAGCTTTTTTAGATTGTTCTGGACCTTGGTAGTGTGTCCAAAACCGAAATTTGGTGCCCAGGAGAGGACTCGAACCTCCACGCCCTTGCGAGCGCTAGCACCTGAAGCTAGTGCGTCTACCAATTCCGCCACCTGGGCTGTGAGGGGGGCTTGTAAGGGTGGTTCCGGGGCTTGTCAATCACTCTGTGTGACTTTTTTTATTCATTCACAGCCAGCCCTTCACAGACCCGCGGCAAAGGGCTAAGAAACTCCCAGACTGAGCCGGCCAAATTCCAGGCCGCCTCTCCTTTTGGACGCGACAGAAGGCATTTTCAGGATGTCCACAGCACTTAACGGCAAACTCGTCACGGTTTTCGGCGGATCGGGTTTCCTTGGCCGTCATATCGTTCAGGCGCTCGCCAAGCGCGGTTACCGCGTGCGCGCAGCCGTCCGCCGTCCCGATCTGGCGACTCATCTTCAGCCGCTTGGCGCCGTTGGCCAGATCATGCCGGTACAGGCCAACCTACGCTATCGCTGGTCGGTTGACCGGGCCGTGATCGGCGCGGATGCGGTGGTCAACGCCGTCGGCATCCTGGCCCCCAGCGGCAAACAGTCCTTCGACGCAGTGCAGAGTTTCGGTCCGCGAGCAATCGCTGAAGCCGCGCGTGCAGCTGGCCTCGATCGGATCACGCATATCTCTGCCATCGGTGCTAACGCACAAAGCAGCTCCGCCTACGCCCGCTCCAAGGCGGTCGGCGAAGCCGGTGTTCTGGAAACCCTGCCCGGCAGCGTCATCCTGCGGCCATCCATCGTGTTCGGTCCGGAAGACAAGTTCTTCAACAAGTTTGCCGACATGGCCCGCTTCTCGCCGGTGCTGCCGCTGCTTGGTGGCGGCGAGTCCAAGTTCCAGCCGGTTTATGTCTGCGACGTTGCCGAAGCCGTTGCCCGCGCTGTCGATGGCCAGCTTGCCGGTGGCACCACGTATGAACTCGGCGGCCCTGAAGTGAAAAGCTTCAAGTCTTGCCTGGAAGACGTGCTGGAAGTCACCCGCCGCAACCGCGTTCTGTTGCCGCTGCCCTTCCCGGTCGCATCTGCCATGGGCAAGGTTCTGCAGCTCTTCCCGTACGCGCCGTTCACCGCCGATCAGGTCGAGCTGCTGAAAACCGACAACGTGGTGTCTGACGAGGCAAAGGCGGAAGGCCGCACCCTGGAAGGCATCGGCGTTCCCCCGGCAACGCTCGCCGCCGTTTTGCCGACCTATCTGGAACGCTACCGCGAACACGGCCAATACGACGCGCACCGGCCGGCGTAACGCCTGCTTGCACATGACTTCTACGACGGGCCCTTCGGGGCCCGTTTTCTGTTGAAAGAAACTTGCCCGTTGCCGGGCGGGTATGCGCACGCCAGCAGCCCGTCCGCACACAGAACCTTTCATCCCCGGCCCACCCGGCACAGCTTTTCGTTGCCGCATCCCGCTCCTTCGCCTACCGTCAAAATTGACGGGAGGCGCAGATGTCATTTCTTGCGAAGGTCACGTTACTTTTTGTTGTCTTTGTCGACCTGCTCGGCCAGGGGCTGGTGTTTCCGATCATCAATTCCCTGGTGATGGAACCGTCGACATCGATGTTGCCGCAGTCCACCAGCGACGCGATGCGCCATTTCGATTATGGCCTCATCATCGGCGTCTTCTTCTTGTGCTGGTTCTTCGGTGCGCCCTACATCTCCAAACTGTCGGACGTCATCGGCCGCAAGAACGCGATCCTGATCTGCCTGTTCGGCGCGCTCGGCGGCTATGCGCTCACCATTGCAGGGCTCTATCTCAACAGCTTCCTGCTCCTGATCCTGGGCCGTGCGATCACCGGGCTGACTGCGGGCAACCAGCCGATCGCGCAGGCCGCGATGATCGATGGCAGCACGGATGACGAGGACCGCAACCGGAACATGGGCTATATCATCACCGGCGTCAGCTTCGGGCTGGTCGGCGGCCCGCTGCTCGGCGGTCTCCTGTCGGACCCGGTCCTGCTTGGCGACCTGGCGAGCATCAAACTGCCGTTCTATGCCTGTTTCGTGCTGGTGCTGATTGCCATCCTGCTGGTGATATTCTCATTCAAGGATGCACACGACGCCGAGGCGGAGCGGCAGAAATTCGTGTTCCGGCCTTCGGAAATCCTCGAACTTCTATGGCGTATCCGCAAGTATCCGACAGTGATGCGGCTGACGGTGGTGTTCTTCTTCTTTCACGTCGCCAACCTGTCGTTCTACATCTTCGTCGACAACTACCTGACCAGCCGCTTCGGTTACGGCACGCTCGGCGGCTCGATGGTGATGCTGACGATCGGCATAGCCCTCGCCTTTTCCAGCACGTTTCTGGTGGTGCCGGCGCAAAAGCGGTTCAGCAAGGAAGCTATTCTGGGCATGACCTTCACGGTCTGGGCGGTGTCGGCGGCAGCTTTCATAGCCTCGCCCAACGCAATCCTGACCTATGTGCCGGTCTTCTGTTTCTACTTTGCCTTCGGCATCGCCTACCCGACGTTTCTCGGGCTTTATTCGGCGGCCGTCAGCGACAAGGAACAGGGCTGGGTCATGGGCGTGACCATCGCCGTCTTCACCTTGGTGGCGGGCGTGATCTCGCTGCTGGGCGGGGAACTGATCGGGCTTGATCTTGATCTGCCGTTCTACGGCGTGATCATCGCGGCTCTCACCGCTCTTGTGGTGATGTTCTTTGCCTGGAACAAGCCGGAGATAAAGGCATTGATGCGTGGATCCGGCGGCTGACAGGAGAACTTGCCAGCCGCCGGAAAAGTTTATCCACGGCGAGGCCCCAACTTGAAGCGGTCGTCGTGCAGCTCGCTGTAGCCGAGCTCTGTGCGTTGCAGGCCGATATCCTTCAGCTCACTCTCGTTCAGGCGAGAAAGTGCTCGGTTAGTTTCCCGGCGGCGAAGATAATTCCGGAACTCTGCCACACAAACACGAAGGGCAGAAAACAGAACACTGCGGCTGTTTGCGCGGCTGCGGAAAATGGTGTCGATCTCAAGGCTCATCTCTCTTCTCCTAAGGGCTGAATGCCCGTTCCTTTCTGGGGACGAGATGAGAATGACAAATCAATCCTGACAGCAGTGAGTCATGTTTGATCCCGTTCTGTTCTCAGGTTATGATTTTTTTTGTTCCGACCTCACAGAGCCCGATTTTCCATGAACCCGATTGAACGCGCACTCGGCATCCTGCTTCTGCTGACCGGCGGCAAACTTGTCCCGGCAACCGTACTTGCCGAACGGTTTCACGTTTCCCATCGCACGATCTATCGCGACATCGACAGGCTGATCGCGCTTGGCGTTCCGGTGGATGCGGAGCGTGGTGCGGAAGGCGGCTACCGGCTTGCCAGCGGTTATCTTCAGCCACCTGTGGCGCTGACCCGCAATGAGACCGCCGCCCTGCTGGCTGCAATGGCACTGGTGCGCTCCAGCCGCACGGTACCGCTGGCAGACGATCTTGCGGCAGCAGAAAAGAAGCTGTTGGCGTCCCTGCCCAAAACGGTTCACGGGCTATTGAAAGAGGCCGACAGGATCGTGGGCATCGAACCAATCCCGCCCGACATCTTTCATTCCGGCACAAAGGCGGAACCAACGGGCGACTGGCAGAAGGCCCTCGACGGATTTATGGCCGGTATCCTGGATGGCAAACGGGTCCGCTTCGAACATGTCAACCCGACAAGGCGGACCGTGAAAGCCCATGACGTCGAACCCTATGGGGTCATGTTCGACCGGGACCTTTGGTATCTGGCCGGACGCTGCGTCGATACGGACACGCTCAAGGTCTATCGGGCGGACCGGGTACGGGATCTGGAAATCAGCGGGCTCTTTTTCCGGCCCGACAAGACCTTCTCCATCAAGAGCCTTCTCGGCGGGGCATGGCTGTCGCAGGCGATGCGTCGCTGGGAGCAGGAAGAAGCGATTGCCGAGATCCTGATCACTGCCGCACAGGCAAAGAAGCTGAGCGCCGACTGGTATTACCGTCACGCCGTCTTCACACCGGCCGAAGAAGGCCGGATCCTCGTCAGCATCCCCTCTACCGAGCGGGCCCGCATATTGCCGCTCGTCCGCTGGCTCGGGCCGGGGGCGGAACTGCTTGGCCCGGAGGACCTTCGTCAGGAGCTTGCAAACGAACTGGAGGCATTGGCGGGGACCTATACGGCCAAGAGACAGCTCAACCGTTCAGCCTGAGCCAAGCCGCGTCACACTCGCTCCGTCGGTCCGGACAAGCGCAGCAAAATATGCACGCTGATCCGGACATTGGTAAATCGGCCTCAGCCCAGGAAATAAAGTCCGGCGAAACCGGCGATGCCGACGAAAATGCGCCACCAGGCAAAGGGCGCGAAGCCGTGTTTGGAGACGAAGTCGAGCAGCCCCTTGACCACAAACACACCGGCGATGAAAGACGCGACAAAGCCGATACCAATGAGCATGGCATCGTCCATCGAGAGCACGTTGCGGTTCTTGTAGAGATCGTAGGCAAAGGCGCCGGCCATTGTCGGCATGGCCAGAAAGAACGAGAATTCGGCCGCCGAGCGCTTGTCGGTGCCCATCAGCAATGCACCGGCAATGGTCGCACCGGAGCGTGAAACGCCGGGCACCATGGCAAGGCACTGGCAAAAGCCGATCTTCAGGCAGAGCGACAGCGGGTAATCCATCACATTTGTATAGCGCGGCTTCAGCGGCAGGCGGTCGATCCACAGAAGGACGATGCCACCGAGCAGCAATGTCGTGCAGATAAGCGCGGGCGTTTCGAACAGCACTTCCTTGATGAAACCATGCAGCAGCACGCCGATGACGGCGGCCGGCAGGAAGGCAATCAGGATACCGGCCACAAAGCGCCGGCTGGAGGGATCGCTTGGCAGCGTGATCAGAAGCGTCCACAAACGGCCGAAATAAACCGACAGGATCGCCAGAATGGCGCCGAGCTGGATCAGAACCTCGAAAGTTTTGCCTGTGCTGTCGAAGCCGAGAAAATGCCCCAGCAGCAGGATGTGACCGGTTGACGAGACGGGAATGAACTCGGTCAGACCTTCGACAATCCCCAAAATGAGAGCATTAACAATCGTTTGGCCGTCCATTGTGTATCTTGTCTCCAAATGGCTTGATGAAAACCAGCCTGACCAAGTATGTCTCGCGACTCAGGGCGTCTCCCAAGTCGCCGCTTATTTGACGAAGCGAAGTCACGCCGTCAAACCCTTGATAACCATATTCGGGGCAAACTCTCCGTTAAGGCGATTGCAGCATTCGGCATTCGCTTTGACGTAGTCTTGCCACAGTTCAGGCTCTTAACCCCTTCATGCTGACGCTCTACCATCATCCGTTCTCGCCATCTTCAAGGTTCATCCGGCTCATCCTGAGCGAATACGGAGCCGCCTTCGAGGAGCATCACGTGAACCCATGGGAGCGGCCTCAGGCGCTCCTGGTGCTGAACGCGGCAGGCACCGTGCCGGTTATCGTGGAAAACGAAGGCCCTGCCATTTGCGGCGCCGGACCCATCATGGAGTATCTGGACGAAACCCGGGGCTATGCGGTTGCCGACCGTCGGTTGATGCCGGATCATCCCGATGCCCGTGCAGAAACGAGACGCCTGGTCGAGTGGAGCCTCGGCAAGTTCGATCAGGAAGTGATCGGTCATCTTGTGCGCGAACGCATCTACAAGCAGATCATGCCGAAATCCGCCGGCGGCGGCGAACCGGATTCGGCTGCCCTGCGCGTTGCCCGGGCAAACATCCATCACCACCTGAAGTACTTCGGCTATCTGGTCGCCTCCCGCCGCTGGGTTGCCGGCGACCGGCTGACCTTCGCCGACTTCGCCCTTGCGGCATCCTTGTCGTGTGCCGACTATCTGGGCGAAGTGCCCTGGAGCGATCAGGAAGACATCAAGAGCTGGTATGCGCGGGTCAAGTCGCGGCCGTCGATGCGCCCGCTCCTGGGCGAGAAGGTGCTGGGCATGCCGGCCGCACAGACCTATGCGGATCTCGATTTCTGACGCATTCTTCGTGCGTTCAACCGGTTCCGGTTGAACTGAACGTTGTTCCAGCGAGCAGCCGAAGGCCTTGGACCGAAAGACCCAAAAGCTTCTGACCGCCTTTGAGGAGAAGGCCCGCGCCCTCGGTTTCGACGGCGTGAAGATTGCCGCTGCCGACAGCATTCCGGAAGCGGGCGAACGCCTGCGGCACTTCCTGGACAAGGGTTATGAAGGCAGCATGGCCTGGATGGCGGAAACCGCCGACCGCCGATCCTCACCGCAAGCGCTATGGCCGGAGGTTCGCTCTGTCATCATGCTGGCGATGAACTATGGCCCCGGCAGCGCACCGCACGAACATCCCCTCGCCCATCTGGCCGACAAGACCACCGGCGGCATTTCCGTCTATGCGCGACACCGCGACTATCACGATGTCATCAAGGGGCGCTTGAAGGAACTGGCCAGCTTCCTGGTTTCCCGGTCCGGTGGCGATGTGAAGGTATTCGTCGATACCGCACCGGTGATGGAAAAGCCGCTCGGGGAGGCTGCCGGGCTTGGCTGGCAGGGCAAGCACACGAACCTGGTGTCACGAGATCTCGGGTCCTGGTTTTTCCTCGGCTCGATCTTCACCACACTGGATCTGCCGCCGAGCGGCGCGGAACGCGATCATTGCGGCTCCTGCCGCGCCTGCCTCGACAGTTGCCCGACGAACGCATTTCCCGCGCCCTACCAGCTCGATGCGAGGCGCTGCATTTCCTACCTCACCATCGAACACCCCGGCCCCATTCCGGGCGCGTTTCGCAAAGCCATCGGCAACCGAATTTACGGCTGTGACGATTGCCTGGCTGCCTGTCCCTGGAACAAGTTTGCCGAAGCCGCCCGGGAGGCCAAGTTGATTGCCCGGGAGGAGATGATTACCCCGAAGCTTGCAGACCTCCTGTCGCTGGACGACACAGCTTTCCGCCAGCTCTTTTCCGGATCACCGGTGAAACGGATCGGACGGGGAAAGTTTCTGCGCAACGTTTTGATTGCCGCCGGCAATTCCGGAGAAATTGAACTGCTCGGCAAGATCGAAGCACTGCTCGACGATGCAGACGCCCTTGTTCGCGGCACCGCCGTCTGGGCATTCGGCCAACTTTCTGCACAGGAAGATTTTCAGGTCCGTAAAACCGCGGCGTTGCGCGTCGAAACCGACGAGACCGTGCGTTCTGAATGGCTGCTCGCGCAATCCTGATCCGGCTTTTCCCGATTCGACCTTGTCATGTGATTGGTACATAGTCATGGAATGGCCTAGGTCTTGATGAGGACTTGGACGTCCAACCCTATCGGGACCGATCTCGTTCAAACCGCTCGATTCCGATCATTTTATTGGAGCCACGACATTGAATTTTCAGCCCGCCTCCGTTTTCTCATCCAAATCAGCCAGGGCCCGCGTCCGGCTCCTCATGCTCGGCACCGCGCTTGCGCTGGTTTCCGGCTCCGCCCTTGCGCAGGACACCGGCGAGACCGCCTATGAAGCTTATGTAGAAGGTTTGAAGAGCCTGGGTGTCGAGGTCGAAAACGGTAGCGTCGCTTACGACGAAGGTACCGATACTCTGACCCTGACCGACAGCACAATCTCCTTGAGCGGAACCATCGAGGATATTCCGGCCGAGGAAACGGATGTCACGGGCAATGACGGCGCGACGGATATCGAACCGGAAAAGCTGACCGACCTGACCTATTCGCTTTCATTCAGCAGCGGCACGGTCACCATTACAGGTCTCAGCCATGAAGACGGCGACTTTGACGCCGCAAGCTGGGTCTATTCCGACGATTCAGAAATGGTTCTTTCCGCCAGCGCCGAAGGCAAGGGCCGGTTGAAGATCGACGGTCGGTTGAGCGGAGTTTCCGCGACCAACTACAGCTTCACCATGCCGGAAGTGCCGGCAGAAGACGAGGCCCACCAGGTCAGCCGCTGGTTGCCGTTCGTGAAGGCCGCCCTCCTGACTTCCTACGACGAAGTCAAGGCCGACAACACGGCGATGACCATCGAGGCGCATGAGATCGAAGACGGCAAGGACACTCTTGTTCTGTCAGGCACCATGCAGATTGCCGGCTACCGCATGGCCGACGCTGTGGATGGCCGGATCGGGGAATACACGATCGACAGCATGAGCCAGTCGATGCAGACCCTGGACACGACCTCGGGCCAGATGCTGAACCAGACCACCAGCCAGGGCAAGACCGTTTACACGGACATGGACGCGGCCGCGTTCTTCGATCTGTTCGACCCCGATGTTCCCGAAACCGGCGATGAAGTGGTCATGCTCGGCTCGGCGTCGGCGATCGACTACAAGTCCAAACAGGACATCGCCGACGGGCTGGCGATTGAAATTGCCGTCGACAAGACCTCGATTTCAGAAGTCACCGTTCTGAAGCGTGAAAACAACATCCTTGCCCTGTTCGACAGTCTGTTTGCCAAGCAGGTTCCAGCTCCTGAAGAACTGATCACCGGCGTATTCCAGTTCTACCGGTCGTTCGGCGTCACCGATGCCCGCATCAGCGGTATCAACGTGACCGTGCCGACACCTGGCCCAGAAAAGCCGATGGAAATCGCCATCAAGGAAATGTCCATGTCGGAGATCAACTCCGACGGTATCGGCGAAATGATGATGGTCGGTCTCGATGCCCCGGACCTGCCGGAAGGTGCATCGGTCAAGATCGACTGGGCGGCGATCGGCGATATCGAATTCGCCGAATATACGCCCATGCGTGCCATGATCAGCACATTGATGGCGGACCCAAGCTTCGGCGAGGATCACCCGATGGAAGTGGCCCGCGCGTTCATGCCGCGCTCTTTCGGTTATGAACTGGAAGGACTGGACGTTGCCGTTCCGGACCTCGGTCGGACCGAAATCGGCAGAGCCGAGATGACGCTGTCCACCACGGTGCCGCCAATCCCGACCAGCTTTCACGCCAGGACCGAAGGGCTGAAAGTGCCTGTCGCGGCCATTGATGACCCGGAAGCCCAGGCATTGCTGGAAGCTCTCGGTCTGGAAACGGTCGTCTGGTCCGACGAGACCCGGCTCTACTGGGACGAGGCAACGCTGGAACTGCGCCTGGAGCGCATGATGGTGAATGTCGAAGGGCTCGGCCGCGCCGAATTGTCCGCACGTCTTGCAAACGTGCCGAAGTCCTTGTTCGAGGATCCCGAGAACCAGGGACAAATGGCCCTTGTGGTTGCCCAGTTTGTCGACGCATCCCTGACCTTCAAGGATGCCGGCCTCACCAAGAAGGGCCTGGCCCACATTGCCGAGGCTCAGAACATCCCCGAAAATGTCTTCCGGGAAGCCCTGGTGGCACAGGCGACGCAAATGACCGCGCCGATCCAGAATGCGGCCTTCACGCAGATGGTTACTGAAGCAGCGTCCAAGTTCCTCGACAATCCGGGTGAACTGAAGGTCACCCTGACGCCGCCGAACCCGGTTCCGCTGGCACAGATCCTGGGTTCGATGGCAGCACCGCAAACCCTGCCGGATCTGCTTGCAGTCAAGATTGTTGCCAATTGATTGCTCTGACCACGTGAATGCGAAAACCAAAAGGGCGGCCAGTGGCCGCCCTTTTTTGCCTTCAGGCAGTTAGCTCGTTCTTTGAATTCTGGCGAGACCTGGCGTCACTCTGCCGCCTGCTGCTGTCCGACCGTTCCGATCCGCGCTGCACAGAATTTGAACTCCGGGATCTTACCGAAGGGATCCAGCTGCGGGTTGGTCAGGAAGTTGGCCGGGGCTTCGCTGAAGCAGAACGGGATGAAGAGCATGCCTGTCGACACGTCCCGGTCTGCGCGCAGGGTCAACGTGATTGCGCCGCGCCGTGTTTCCACCCTCACCTGCTGGCCGATATCCAGACCCGAGCGCTCGATATCGCGCGGGTTCATGGAAACGACTGGCTCCGGTTCGATGGCATTGAGCACTTCCGCACGCCGCGTCATGGCACCGGTGTGCCAATGCTCCAGCATGCGCCCCGTGGTCAGCACCAACGGGAAATCATCGTCGGGAAGCTCGTCCGGCGGCACCAGATCCGTCGGCACGATGCGTCCGCGGCCATCTGCCGTCGGGAAGGACTGGCCGAACAGGATCTCGTTGCCAGGCTTGTCCGGGGCATCCGCCGGATAGGTGACCGTCCCGTCGCGCTCCAGCCTTTCCCAGGAAATGTTGCTCAGTGAATTCATGTGCGACCGCATTTCCTCATAGATCGCCGGGACGCCGTCATAGGTCCAGTTCAGGCCCAGGCGGTTGGCGATATCGATGAGGATCTGCCAGTCGGCGCGTGCTTCACCGGGCATCGGCACGCAAGGACGGCCGATCTGAACCTGGCGGTTGGTGTTCGTGAACGTACCGAGCTTTTCCGCATGGGCGGAGGCAGGCAGGATCACGTCCGCATGCCAGGCGGTTTCTGTCAGGAAGATATCCTGAACCACAAGATGTTTCAGACTGGCCAGTGCTTTGCGGGCATGGGCCTGGTCCGGATCGGACATGGCCGGGTTTTCACCCTGAACGAACATCGCCTCGATGCCACCATCCAGGATATCGTCCATGATCTCCACCACGGTCAAACCGCGCGCAGGGTCGAGCGTGCGGCCCCAGGCGTCTTCGAATTCGGCGCGGATGTCCGGGTTTTCAACTGAACGATAGTCCGGGAACACCATCGGAATGAGCCCGGCGTCGGATGCCCCTTGCACGTTGTTCTGACCGCGCAGAGGATGCAGGCCGGTGCCCGGGCGGCCTATCTGGCCGGTTGTCAGCGCCATGGCGATCAGGCAGCGGACGTTGTCGGTGCCGTGGACATGCTGCGAAACGCCCATGCCCCAGAAGATGATCGACTTGGCACTGGTGGCGTAAAGCCTTGCGACTTCCCGCAGGGTTTGCGCGTCGATGCCGCAGACTGGCTCCATCGCTTCCGGCGTGAAGTCGACGATCTTTTCCTTCAGTGCCTCGAAGCCGTCCACGTGAGCGGCGATATACTGGCTGTCGTAGAGGCCTTCGGTGATGATGACGTTGAGAATCGCGTTCAACATCGCCACATCGGTTCCCGGCTTGAACTTCAAGCCGTAGTCGGCAAAGCGCATCAGCCCCTGGCCGCGCGGGTCCATGACAATCAGCTTTGTGCCGTTCTTGGCCGCCTGCTTGATGTAGGTCGCGGCAACCGGGTGGTTCTGCTCAGGACGAGCGCCGATCACGATCATGCAGTCTGCATCGCCGGCTGCATTGAAAGGGGCAGTCACTGCACCCGAACCGATGCCCTCCATGAGCGCAGCCACGGAAGAAGCGTGGCAGAGACGCGTGCAGTGGTCGACATTGTTGGTCTGGAAACCCTGGCGGATCAGCTTCTGGAAGAGATAAGCCTCTTCGTTGGAGCCCTTGGCCGAGCCGAAGCCCGCAATACCACGGCCGCCCTTCGCGTCATAAACCGCTTTAAGACCACCAACGGCTCGCTCGAGCGCTTCGTCCCAGGTTGCTTCACGGAAATAGTCGAGATGGTTTTCCAGCGTCATGGCAATGTCGCCACGCTTGGGCGCATCGTCCCGGCGGATCAGCGGCTTGGTCAGGCGCTCGGGGCTGGAAACATAATCGAAGCCGAAGCGGCCCTTGACGCAGAGCCGGTTCTCGTTGGCCGGACCGTCGCGTCCCTCGACGCTGACGATCTTGCCGTCCTTCACCGAGACCGACGTCAGGCAGCCCACACCACAGAAAGGACAGACGCTGTCGACGGTTTCTTCGGCAAAGATCTCTCGCTTGCTGGCGCTGGCATCCAGAAGGCTCTTTTCCATCAGGGCCCCGGTGGGGCAAGCCGACACGCATTCGCCGCAGGCAACGCAGGTGGAAAGACCCATCGGGTCTGCCAGATCGAACACCGGCACCGTGTGCGAACCGCGATCCGCCATGCCGATAACGTCGTTGACCTGCACTTCCCGGCAGGCTCGCTCGCACAGATTACACGCGATGCAGGCGTCCAGATTGACCGCGATGGCCGGATGGGAAATGTCCTGGGCCGGTTTGGCGCATGGGGCAAAGCGGCTGGTGGCGACACCGACATGGTCGGACCATTTCCAGAAATCACTTTCCGGGTCAGGGTGATGGTCGCGCGAGGGCTGGTCGGCTGCCAGAAGTTCGAGCACCATCTCGCGTGCCTTGGACGCACGTTCGCTGGCGGTCTTCACCACCATGCCTTCGGCTGGGGTGCGAATACAGGAAGCGGCAAGCACGCGCTCGCCCTCGATATCGACCATACAGGCACGGCAATTGCCGTCTGAGCGATAACCCGGTGCGTCCTTGTGGCAGAGATGCGGAATGGCGACGCCTTCGCGCTTGGCAACTTGCCAGATGGTTTCGCCGTCTTCCGCGGTGACCATCCGACCGTCGAGGGAGAAAGTGACCTGGCTCATTTCTCGAACTCCTCCGGGAAAAATTTCAGCACCGACGTGACCGGATTGCTGGCTGCCTGCCCAAGACCGCAAATGGATGCCGATCGCATGACTTCATCGAGATCCGTGATCTTCGTCTTGTCCCAATCGCCTGCTGCCAGCAGATGTTCCATCTTCTCCGTTCCGGACCGGCAGGGCGTGCACTGACCGCAACTCTCGTGTTTGAAGAAGCGCATCAGGTTCAATGCCACATCGCGCATGTCATCCTGATCGGAGAAAACGACGATCGCGTGGCTGCCGATGAAACAGCCGTATTTGTCGAGCGTACCGAAATCCAGCGGCTCGTCGGCAAGAGATGCGGGCAGGATGCCCCCGGAGGCACCACCGGGCAGGTAGCCCTTGAAGACGTGCCCCTCTTCCATGCCTCCGCAATATTCTGCCAGAAGCTCGTTCATGGTGATCCCCGCCGGGGCCATCTTGACGCCTGGGTCCCTGACACGGCCGGAAACCGAGAAGGAGCGGTAGCCCTTGTGACCACGGCGGCCGTGGCTGGCGAACCACTCCGAACCCTTCTCGACGATATCCCTGATCCAGAACAGGGTTTCTATGTTGTGATTGAGCGTCGGCCGACCGAACAGGCCGACCTGGGCAATGTACGGTGGGCGGTGGCGTGGCAGGCCGCGCTTGCCTTCGATCGATTCGATCATCGCGCTTTCCTCGCCGCAGATATAGGCTCCCGCCCCGCGGCGCAGTTCGATGTCGATGGTCGTGATGATACCCGCTTCGCGCAGGGCCTCGATTTCCGTCTTCAGGATCTGGAGAACCGCCGGGTATTCGTCGCGCATATAGAGATAGATGCGCGCGGCGGAAATCGCATGGGCGGCAATCAGCGCACCCTCGAGCATCCGGTGCGGGTCGCGTTCCAGGTGAACGCGGTCCTTGAACGTGCCTGGTTCGCCTTCATCGCCATTGATGGTGAGGTATTTCGGAGCCGGCAGGTCGTGGACGATCTTCCATTTCGTGCCGGTCGGGAAGCCTGCACCGCCCAGGCCGCGAAGGCCTGCTTCCAGCGCCTTGTCCGCAATTGCCGCTGCATCCAGTTCACCCGCGCGCACACGCTCCAGCAACTTGTAACCACCAGCTTCGCGGTAGGCATCCAGCTTGATGTAATCGGGAACCACCGGATCGGACGTTCCTTCGAACAAGGCAGAGCGCACGGACACTTCGCTTGCGTTGTCGATGGCCCGCTTGCCGACCTGCACGGCCGGGGCACCGGCACAGCGACCGATGCACGGAACTTTCTGGATGCGGACTTTTGCCGGATCAACCCCGACTTCAAGCGCAGCGGCCAGAGCGTCCGCCCCCTTGAGCGCGCAGGCAACGCTGTCGCAAACACGAATGGTCAGAGGTGCAGGCTTTGCATCTCCTTCCCGTACGATGTCGAAATGGTGGTAAAAGCTCGCGACCTCATAGACCTCTGCCTGCGACAGGCGCATCTCGTCGGCCAATGCGCGCAGGTGCCGAGCCTCAAGACAGCCAAATGCGTCCTGGATCTTGTGCAGATGTTCAATGAGCAGGTCCCGCCGGCGCGGCTCATCACCCAGCAAATTCCGGACTTCGTCCAGGGCCGCATCTTCCAACTGACGCCCTTTTGGCTGGGACGGCTTGCGTGAAAGCCCCTTGCCGAAAGACATTGGCGTACCTCCCGTATTGCTGGAGCGCATCTGGATTTCGCGTCCGCGCTCCTCTCTCGATCTTCGCGGGGGCGGCTGATGGTCCGAACAGGCGAACCCAGGACCTACCCCGCATTTTGGTCCGGATGTTAGCCGCGCCGAGTCAACCTGTCTGTTTGAAAAACGACAAACGGGACTCCAATGCTGACGCTTTGGAGCACCTCACGGACAAAAAGCACCGCAAACCCGGCAGGTTCCAGGGGGCTTTTCAGCCCGTGTTGGATGAGCTTCGTTTTACGAGGTCAGATGAGAAAACGCGGCAACCACGCGCTCATAGACCGGGCGCTTGAACGGCACGATCAAACCAGGCAGCCGGTCGGCATCTTCCCAGCGCCACTCGCTGAATTCCGCGGTGTGGCCGTCCGGGGGCGTGAGGATATTGATTTCGTCTTCCGATCCGTCGAAGCGGTAGGCGATCCAGCGCTGAGCCTGACCGCGATACTTGCCCTTGCGCGATGCGCGGACGACGTCTTCTGGATAGTCGTAGGCGAACCACTCCGGGGCTTCTTCCAGAAGGGAAACGGACTTGATCGAGGTTTCCTCGTAAAGCTCGCGCCGGGCAGCCGGTTCCGGTGCTTCGCCCTTGTCGATGCCGCCTTGCGGCATCTGCCAGCAATATTCGTAGTTGGAGGAACTGCCCCCATCATCGCGGCTGCCGATCCAGACCTTGCCCGCCTTGTTGATCAGCATGATACCGACGCAGGGCCGATAGGGAAGACCGTCGACGGGTTCCGGAAATCCCGGTCCGAGTGCCAGCTTCGTCACGAATACCTCTTGGTGCTCAGTTTCTCAGAATTATCGATCGATGGTCGCGCTGACGGGGACCAGCTGCAGACCGCGCTCTTCGAGGTCCTGCACCCACTTTTCCAGTTGGCGCACGGTCACAGGCAATGCGGATGCGGTCGCCACCGCGACACCGCGGGCACGGGCGACGCTTTCAAGCTGCAGCAGCTTGGCGTTAATATCGTCTTCACGCGGCACTTCGTCCAGCACCACGTCCACCCCACTGAAGGGAACGCGCATTTCCTTGGAGACATCATCGGCGATGGACCGGGAAGATGTGCCGTTGTCGGCGAACATCAGGCCACGCGCCTTCAGTTTTTCCAGAAGGAACTCCATGGAGGGTTTCGTCGCCGTGAAACGCGCGCCCATTTCAGGAATGACGCCGACATAATTGGTCGCCCGCGTGAGCAGGAACCCAAGCCGATCCATCATTTCATTGGGGCGCAGGCTGACCAGCAGCGTGTGCGGGCCCGGGTCATTGTCGGGAAAATCGAACGGCTCCAGCGGCAATTGCAGCAGCAGTTCATGGCCCTTGGTCCGGGCCTGCTGCATCCACAGGTCCAGGTCTTCACCATAAGGGGCAAGCGCAAAGGTCGTATCGGCCGGCAACCGGGTAATGGCGTTCTGCGTACCGGTTTCACTCAGGCCGAGCCCGGTCACGATGACGGCAATTTTCGGGATCGAGGTGAACTCGCGAACGATGGGCCGGGAATAGGCATCCAGCGGACGGATACCGGCATCGCTGACTTTCGGCAGGAACCCGAAATCGGACCGTTCGCTGACACGGCTGTCCGGATTGATCGACAGGCCGGTTACCGGGGCTTCCGGACCCAGTCCGTCCGGTCGCATGACCATGTCGTAGCGCGGGCCAAGCAGATCCTTGCTGCTTTCCGGACGCAGGTTCGGGCCCAGGTCACCGTTGATGCCCGGGCGGATTTCAACCACTTCGATGTCCTGGGAGGTCACGCCTTCGACAATGGCGTCGAGCGGCAGAACGGCGACGGGTTCTCCGCCAAGCGGGTCGTCGACAACAGTGATCCAGACGAGCGTAGAAGTGAGGATCACGCTCAGAATTCCGACCCCGATAAGACCGAACGGCAGCCTGACCAGCCGCCGCTTGCCCATGCCTAAAGGAGCTGTGAGATCTTCGCTCGACATATCGTCCTGAGCCTATTGCCCGGTTTCAGGATGTCCCCGAAACGGAAAGTTTGTTTTTGATATACGCAGAACGAGAACGGCAAGTCGCGCGCCGGCGGACCGGCGCGCGTTTATTGATTTAGTTTTTGACAGCCGCGCTGTCGGAGACCGGCGGGAAGGCGCTGTTCACCTGATTACCGCGCAGAAGGTCGAGTGCCAGGTTCAGCTGGGTGTCATCCTTCGGATCGGACGGCACATAGGCCTGGCTACCGGATTCTTCCTCACCTTCGGAAGCTTCCAGGTGGCCACGAAGACCGGCTTCGCCCTTGGTATCGACACGACCGACCAGATCGTCCGGCAGATCCTGCAGGGACTCAATGTCCGGCACGATGCCCTTGGCCTGGATCGATGTGCCAGACGGGGTGTAGTACCGAGCCGTGGTCAGGCGGATGGCGCCGTTGGCACCAAGCGGGATGATCGTCTGAACCGAACCCTTGCCGAAGGACCGTGTGCCGAGGATGGTTGCCCGGCGATGATCCTGCAGCGCACCTGCAACGATTTCCGAAGCGGAGGCGGAACCGCCGTTGACCAGCACGATTACCGGCTTGCCGGTTGTCAGGTCGCCAGCCCGTGCGTTGTAGCGCTGGGTTTCGTCGGCTTCACGGCCACGTGTCGAAACAATCTCGCCACGGTCCAGGAAGGCGTCGGAAACGGCAATTGCCTGATCCAGCAGACCACCCGGGTTGTTGCGCAGATCGATGACGAAGCCCTTGAGCTTGTCTTCACCGATGTTCGCGGTCATTTCCTCAATGCCTTCCTTCAGGCCGTCGAAGGTCTGTTCGTTGAACTGGGTGACGCGAACATATCCGACGTCATCCTCTTCCCGCCAGCGAACCGAACGGATGCGGATGATGTCGCGGGTGATGGTGATGTCGAACGGCTCGGCACGGCCCTTGCGGCGCACCGTCACCACGATGTCCGTCTTGACCGGACCGCGCATCTTTTCGACCGCTTCGTTGAGGGTCAGTCCCTGGACCTGTTCGCCGTCGATGTAGGTGATGTAGTCACCTGCCAGGACACCGGCCTTGGCGGCAGGCGTATCGTCGATCGGCGACACGACCTTCACGAGGCCTTCTTCCATGGTGACTTCAATGCCGAGACCACCGAATTCGCCGCGGGTCTGCACCTGCATGTCCCGGAAGCTCTTCGGAGACATGTAGCTGGAGTGCGGGTCGAGGGAGGTCAACATGCCGTTGATGGCGCTCTCGATGAGCTGGGCGTCATCAGGGACTTCCACGTAGTCTGACCGCACGCGTTCGAACACGTCGCCAAACAGGTTAAGCTGCCGGTACGTATCCGTTGCCGCCGCATTGGCCGCTACCGAGACATTGATCGGCATCTGGGACAGTGTCGTGATTGCTGCTGCTCCCATGAGAGCACCCACAAGCAGCAAGGAAGCTTTCCGTATCATCCGCGAGCCTTTTCTTCTTCAGTGCGTGCCCACCAAGGTGTGGGATCGATCGCACGACCGTCTTTCCGGAATTCAACATAAAGGATCGGCTGGGTCGAGCCCAAACCGAACGTCGAAGCGCTTGCCCACTGGGTTGCGCCCATCACTCCGACCGGTTCCCCGGTCAAAACAAATTGCCCCAACTCCGCATCGATCCGGTCCATTCCGGCCAGCAACACATGGTAGCCGTCGCCGGTATTCAGGATCAAGAGCTGTCCGAACGAACGAAACGGTCCGGAGTAGACCACCCATCCGTCGGCAGGTGACGTAATATTGGACCCAGGCCGTGTGGCGATAGATTGACCCTCCGTCACACCGCCGAAATCGTCTTCCTGGCCATAGTCCTTCAAAAGCGTACCGGCAACAGGCTGAGGCAGCTTGCCCTTGGCTTCCTGGAACGAAATGGCCGGTGCCAGACGCCCAGGATCTGCAAAGGGATCATACGAGCGCGACGGATTTTTCCTGGCCTCGAGTGCTGCCTGACGCGACTTTTCCGCTGCCTCCCGGGCACTCTCGATTTCCACTTCCAGGGTCGCGATCAATTCTTGGAGAGATCCCGCCTTGTCCGCAAGTTCCGCTGCACGCTCCTTCTCTTCCTGAAGGTCCTGTACCGATCTTTGATGTTCCTGCCTTTTCGCGCTCAGAAGAAGCTCCAGCCGGGACTTTTCCTCAGCCAATCGCATCGCGTCGCCGCGCAGGCGGTTTTTTTCCTCAGCAATCACCGTCTTCAGACGGTGCAATTCCTCAAGATCTGCTGCCAGTGCCTCGGTTTCCACCTTCAGCTCCGGCATGACCGCGTTCAGGAGAATCGCACTGCGCACGGCCGACAGCGCGTCGCTCGGGCGCACGGCAAGCGCCGGTGGCGGACGGCGTCCGATTCGCTGCAGGGCAGCCAGAACTTCTGCCAGCACGTCGCGGCGAGCAATCAGCGACAAGCGCACCGCGTCCTCGTTCTCCCCCAGCGCGCGCAGCCGCCGCTCGGTATCGGTCAGTTCGCCTTCCAGGCCCTTGATCGTGTCGGACGTGCTGATGATCTTGGCATTCAACGTGTCCCGGTCGCGATCAAGTGCGCGGATTTCGCGTGCAATGGTCGCCTGCCGGTCCGTCGACACCTCGATATCGCGCGACAGCGCGGCAAGTTCCTCTTCGCGTTGTTTCTTGCGTTCCAGTGCAGCAGTCACCTCAGCAGGCAGAGCCGCCTGTTCCTGGGTGGTGGTCTCATCGACACTTTCCGTCGATCCGGCTGGCAGGGGCAGAACGAGCAAGGCCGCAGTCAGGCCACTCAAGAGCGGGCGGAATTTCTTCCGTCTCTCGAGTTCCGAACGCGCCGCTGTCATGCGATCCGCTATCAACCTGCCTAAGCTCCCAAAGGGTTATCTTCCAATGCGATACACAGTCTGCGTTAACGAACCGTTTACCCTAGTGACCGGCCAATTAACTTCTGCTCCCACCGAGGATCGCATTCCCTCTTCTGTCTGATCGATGACCGTTACGTGGCGAATGCGGCGAGATACAGGCATTCTCGCCTTTTTCCGCCGTTTCAATCGTTAATTTTTGGTCATAGTGCCGTTACGACAACAGGTTTTCCGGCGGAGACCCCATCTCCTGTCCTTCACGATCAGTAATGTCTGTAGACAATATCCTTGGGGTCCGGGCGCGCAGCATCGACATCGAGATGCGCTCCAAGCCGTTCGGCAAGGCGCGCCGAGCGGGTGTTTTCCTGATCCATATAACTGACGAGCGACGGTAGACGGCGCTCCTGCCGTGCCCAGTCACGAAAGGCCCCGGCCGCCTCGAAAGCATAGCCCCTTCCCTCCGCATGCTCATAGACGAACCAGCCGAGTTCATGTTCCGGAAAAAGCGGGCCATGATTGATACCGACCTGACCGAAGACCTCGCCGGAGCCGCGCGCCTCCATCATCAGGGCCCCATGCCCCATCAACTGCCATTGCGCAATGTCGTGACAGAACAGGCCCCAGGCTGCAAACCGCGATAGCGGGCCTCCCATATATTGGGATCGATCCGAGGCCATCAAAGCCTCGTACGCCGGCCAGTCCGACATGGTCATCGGCCGCAGGATCAGTCTTTCGGTCTCAAGTGCCGGTATCACCGGTTCTCTCCCAGGGCTCTTTCAGAAGTCTCACACACGGTGATAAGGGTGACCGGACTGGATCGTCATGGCACGGTAGACCTGCTCCGCCAAAAGAATGCGGGCGATCTGATGCGGCCAGGTCATGGCACCAAGAGCGAGTTTAAGGTCGGCGCGGCTCAGAACTTCCTGGCCGTGACCATCCGCTCCGCCAATGGCAAAGACCACGTCGGGAACACCTTCATCCTTCCAGGCTTCCAGTTTCTGGCTGAAGGCCGGGCTGGTCAGGTTCTTGCCGTTCTCGTCCAGCACCACCAGCCGCGCTCCGGCGTTGAGCGCGGCAAGAATTCCCCGCGCTTCTTCCGCCTTGCGGTCATCGGCGCGCTGTGCACGGCTTTCCGGCATTTCGTTGAGGATGACTTCGGTAACACCGAGACCGCGGCCTGTCTTGCGGGCGCGGTCGATATATCGGTCGAAAAGTTCTTTGTCCGCACCGGCTTTCATTTTGCCAATGCAGAAGAGCGTAAAGCGCATAAGTCCCTGCCGGAGATCGATCCGGTGATAAATCTGCCCGGCAGCAGACGGAGGCCCTGCCTCAGGGCCTCAATGCCGGCTCAGCCGATGTAATGCGGTGCCGCATCCTCTTCCGGTGCCCACATCTTCTCAAGATTGTAGAAGCCGCGAACCTCCGGACGGAAGATGTGTACGATCACATCACCCGCATCGATCAGCACCCAATCGCAAATGTTCAGACCCTCAACCGTTGCCGATCCGGCGCCGGCCGATTTGAGGTCTTTCAGCAAGTGCTCGGCAATCGCGCCCACGTGACGATGGGAACGACCGGACACGATTACCATGTAATCGGCCAGTGAACTCTTGCCTGCGATGTCGAGGGTAACAGCGTCCTCAGCTTTGGAGTCGTCAAGACTGGTGAGGACCGTATCGAGGAGGTCTGCCGCAAGTTCTTTACCTACGGAAGCCTGCAGAGGAGAGGACATGTCTGTCCGCCCACTTTCAAAGGTCATGGTCAGGTGTTGTGCCTTTCGCCGTTTATGCCGTCCCGCGCCCAACGTCGTCACGAACTGAAACGTCCGACTTCGTACGTCACCCGTTTTGGATGCAGGACCGGTTGACCGTACCTCGGCCGCGCTCATCGCGACCGTCCCTATAATACCGCTTCCCGTTTGGCATTTTCAAGACACGCGGGAATTCTTGGCAAATCTGCTGTTTACCGCTTTTGCCCAAGGCGCAGATCGGTGGACGATGTCCGGTCCAATGGCGTGTGCAGAAAAGTCCAGATCGGCGCCTCCATTTCCGGCAGAAGTGCCGCGTCTTCTTCAGGAAGCCTATATTTTTCATAGGCTTTTGCCATGGGAGACGACATCACTGACAAGGAGGCTCCCGGCCGGTCGACAATGGCGATCGGCACCGAGCCGACGATGTAGCGCCAATCCTGCCAGCGATGGAAGCCGGCTAAATTGTCAGCCCCCATGACCCAAACGAATCGGACAGATGGACGCATTTGGCGCAGGGCAACCAGCGTTCTGGCCGTATAGGGTGTTCCCAGAACCTGCTCGAAGGCGGTGACCTTCATGCGTGGATGGTCGGCAAGGTCCGCCGTCAGTCGCAGCCGCCGCTCCAGCGGCGCCAGGTCCGCGTGGCTCTTGAGCGGGTTGCCAGGTGTCACCAGCCACCAGACCTGATCCAGCCCCAGCCGCTTCAACACGGTCGAAGCCACCAGCCGGTGACCTGAATGAGGAGGATTGAAGGATCCGCCGAAAATGCCGATGTGGTTGCCCGGCTCGGCATGGGGCAGTTTCATCCAGTCACGGTCCAGTCCCGCACCAAGACTCAAGGGGCTCATTCAGGCGAACTCACGATTGGTCATTCCTGGCGGTCCTCAAGTGCTGTCGTCACGGGCGGGTCTGGCCGGTGCCATGCACCTTGTACTTGAAGCTGGTCAGCTGCTCCACGCCCACTGGTCCGCGTGCATGCATGCGCCCAGTGGCAATGCCGATCTCCGCGCCCATGCCGAATTCACCACCGTCGGCAAACTGGGTCGACGCATTGTGCAGTACGATGGCTGAATCCACTTCCCGCTGGAACCGGTCGGCAGTCGCCTGATCTTCGGTCAGGATGCAATCGGTATGGTTGGAACCGTAGCGCGCGATATGCTCCATGGCAGCGTCGAGATCCGCGACCACCTTCACCGAAAGGATCTTGTCCAGATACTCCGTCGACCAGTCGTCCTCGCTTGCCGGCACGATGTTTTCGCAAATGTCGCGCACAATCGCACCACCCCGGATCTCGCAGCCCTTTTCCTGAAGTGCCTTCACGATCACCGGCAAGTGGCTGTGGGCCACGTTTTCATGCACCAGCAATGTTTCCAGTGCCCCGCAGATGCCGGTCCGGCGCAGCTTGGAATTGACGATCACCTCGACGGATTTCTCAAGATCGGCCGCCTTGTCGACGAAGATATGCACCAGGCCTTCCAGATGGGCAAAGACCGGCACCCGAGCTTCGGTCTGCACACGCTCGACAAGACTGCGGCCACCACGCGGGACGATGACATCGAGGTTGCCTTGAAGACCGCGCAGCATTTCGCCAACAGCGGCCCTGTCGGTCACCGGAACGATCTGGATCGCATCTTCCGGCAGACCGGCGGCGACGAGGCCTTTCTGCAGGGCCGCATGGATCGCCCGGTTGGAATTGATGGTGTCGGAGCCGCCACGCAGAACAACGGCGTTGCCGGCTTTCAGGCACAGCGCGCCTGCATCCGCGGTCACGTTCGGGCGGCTTTCGTAAATGACACCGATAACACCCAGGGGCGTGCGCACACGTTCGATCTTCAGGCCGTTCGGCCGATCCCAGGCGGCGATCACGCTGCCGACGGGATCGTCCAGCGCGACAATGTCCTCAAGGGCTTTCGCAATCGCCTCGATCCGCTCTTCCGTAAGCGTGCCACGGTCCAGGAACGCTGCCGTCTGGCCGCCTGCCTTCATCGCTTCGAGATCGAGACGGTTGCCTGCAAGAATATCCGGTGTTGCAGCCCGAACGGCGGCTGCCATTTCGGCCAGGGCCTTGTTCTTCTGGTCTGCTGGAGCGATGGCAAGGATCCGGCCGGCAGCACGGGCGCGCTGCCCGATCTCTGCCATCAAGTCCTCGGTCGTCTTTGCCTCGACTACTTCCAGCATACTCACTTGCTCCCGTTTTGCGGCGTTCATCGCCGCCAGTCTTTCCGCGTTTTAGCGCGTTCTGCCTCAAAAGGCATCCATCGGTTCGCTCACACTCACTCGAGCGCGGGCAGTTCCAGAACCAGATCGTCCCGGTGGATCATTTCCGCCCGGCCCGGATAGCCGACGATGGCTTCAATCTCGCGGCTGTTGCGGCCTGCAATCAACTGCGCTTCGTCCGCGTCATATGCAATCAGCCCTCGGCCAATGATCCGGCCTTCCGGGTTGAGCAATGTCACGGCGTCGCCGCGCGAAAAACTTCCCGATACAGATGTCACTCCGGCAGGCAGGAGGCTCTTGCCAGACGTCATCGCCTTGACCGCGCCTGCATCCAGCCGGATTTCGCCGCGCGGCTCCAGATGGCCGCCAATCCAGGCCTTGCGGGCACTGGCAGGTGAACTGAGCGCCGGGAACCAGGTGCCGCGGGCGCCCTGATCCAGCCGCTGAAGCGGGTTGAGTTCCTTGCCGGAGGTGATCACCATCGACGTTCCGGCCGCGGTCGCGATCTTGCCGGCATCGATTTTCGTCTTCATGCCGCCGCGCGAAAGCTCCGACCCGGCGCTTCCGGCCATGGATTCGATTTCATGGGTAATGCGCGGCACTTCCGGCAGGAACACTGCATCGGGGTTCTGCTGGGGCGGTGCGGTATAAAGCCCGTCAATATCCGACAACAGCACAAGGCAGTCGGCACTGGCCATGGTGGCAACACGCGCTGCCAGCCGGTCGTTGTCGCCGTAGCGGATCTCGGAAGTCGCCACGGAATCATTTTCGTTGATGATCGGTACCGCACCAAGCTTCAGCAGAGTGCCGATAGTGGCGCGCGCATTGAGATAGCGCCGCCTTTCTTCCGTGTCGCCAAGGGTGAGCAGGATCTGACCAGCCTTCTTGCCATGCGCACCGAGGGCATCCGCATAGGCCTGGGCCAGCGCGATCTGACCGGCTGCGGCTGCCGCCTGGCTTTCCTCCAGCTTCAGCGGTCCACCCGGCAGCCCGAGAATACCGCGGCCAAGCGCAATCGATCCGGAGGAGACAAGGAGCACCTCCGCACCGGCATCGGACAGCTTGACCACATCGGCGATCAGCGCGTTGAGCCAGCTACGCTTGAGTTCGCCCTGCTCGACAAGCAGGGCGGAGCCGATCTTGACAACGATGCGGCTGAAGTCTCTCAGACTGCGGGACATCAGGGATGCCAGCCCTCTTGTTCGGGTGCAGGCACCTGGTTGGCTTCTTCTTCCTTGTCCCTGTCAATCGCGCGCACGATCATGCGCAGCGCCCGGTCGACATTGAGGCCGCTGGCCGAGGACAGGATCAGCGGTTTCTGGCCACAGGCTTCCTCGAGGCTCGCCGCCTTTTCGGCAATCAGGTCTTCATTGAGAGCGTCGCACTTGCTGAGCGCCACGATCTCGGGTTTCTCCGTAAGCCCGGCGCCATAGGCATCCAACTCGCCGCGCACGATCCGATAGGCTTCGCCCGGGTCTTCCTGGCCGGAGCCGTCAACCAGATGAAGCAGAACGCGGGTGCGTTCGACATGCCCAAGGAAGCGGTCGCCAAGGCCCGTGCCTTCGTGCGCCCCCTCGATCAGGCCGGGAATATCGGCCATGGCAAAGCTGCGACCGTCGATCTGCACGATGCCAAGATTGGGGTGAATGGTCGTGAACGGATAGTCGGCAATTTTCGGCTTTGCAGCCGATACCGTTGCAAGGAAGGTGGACTTGCCCGCATTGGGCAGGCCAACCAGGCCGGCATCGGCGATCAGCTTCAGCCGCAGCCAGATCCATTTTTCCTCGCCTTCAAGACCAGGGTTGGCCCTGCGCGGCGCCTGATTGACCGACGACTTGAAATGGGCATTGCCGAAGCCGCCATTACCCCCTTTCAGAAGCATCACCTTCTGGCCAAGCTCGGTCAGGTCGGCAATCAGCGTCTCGTTGTCTTCCTCGAAGATCTGGGTACCGACAGGAACCTTCAGCACAACGTCGCCGCCGTGCGCGCCGGTGCGGTTGCGGCCCATGCCGTGAATGCCGGTTTCCGCCTTGAAGTGCTGCTTGTAGCGATAGTCGATAAGCGTGTTCAGGCCGTCGACACATTCGATAATGACATCACCACCCTTGCCGCCGTCACCACCGTCCGGTCCGCCATATTCGATGTATTTCTCGCGCCGGAACGATACGCAGCCCGCTCCGCCATTGCCAGAGCGCACATAGATCTTGGCCTGATCTAGGAATTTCATTTTCTTTTTCTCTTTTCGTCCTGTTTCAGGCCGGATCCCGATCGGATCAATGGCCGTTCAGAAAGTCTGTTCGTGTCATCTCGGTGCGAATGGCGGGCATCGTACAGCCTCGCGACACGCTGGCACAGCCCACTTCACCAACTTCCCGGAAACCCAATTTCCGGGCAACGCCGAGCGAAGCCGGGTTCTCTGTCATGGCTTCGCAGGCGACCAACGTGTGATCCGTATTGCCGAACAGCCAGGCGACCGCCGCCTGCACTGCTTCGCTCATAAATCCCTTGCCCCAATAGGCGCGCCCCAGCCAATAGCCGATCTCCGGGGTCTCCCGCAACTTTTTGAAGCCGATGCCACCGATCATCAGGCCGTCGCAGTCGATCTGGAAACCGAGTTCCTCCGCCTCCTGCCATGTCGACCAGCGCTCGACAGACAGCGCCAGATAAGCCCGGCCCTGCTCCAGATCGTACGGGTAGGTAACCCGCGACAGCATCTTGGCGACTTCGTAGTCCCCCAGAAGCTCGGCGCAGCGATCGAGGTCCTCCGGGCGCGGGGCTCGAAGGACCAGACGCTCGGTCTTCAGAACGGGCGACATCAGGCCGCTTCCTTGCGGGCATCGAAATCGGTGCGCGCCAGGCGGACGATCACGTTGGAAACCCTGCGATCCAGTGCCTTCGAAAAACGTTCCGTCATGGAGTAGGGCTTGAAACCCATTTTCCGCAGCAGACCGCGGGAGCGGAAGTTGTCCTCAAAGGCGCGCGCGGCTATGGCGTCCGTCTCGAAGGCTTCGAACGCCCAGGCGAGAGCAGCCTCTACAGCTTCGCTAGCATAGCCATGCCCCTGAAACGCCCGGCCGAGCCAATAGCCGAGTGTCGGCAGGTTCGGCAGATCATCCAGGTCACCCGGCGGTTCGATGGCAACCACCCCGATGAACACCCCACCGAGCGTAATGGCAAACAGTGCTTCGGTCTCGAACGGATCCTTGCCGACCACCGTCTTCAGGAAGGCTTCCGCAGCCCCGTCCTCATAAGGCCAGGTGAACGACGTCATCCAGCGGGCGACCTCGAAATCCTTGCCCGCCAGCGCAACCATGGCTTCGGCGTCCGACATCTCGATCGGCCGCAGGATCAGGCGTCTTGTTTTCAGCTCAGGCAACATGCTCATCGTCCCTGCCCCCATCTTTTCAATGACTTCCAGACAGCCCGCTCCAGCGTATAGCGCTCGATGGGCACCGAGCCACCCGCCCCGAGAGAGCGGATCATGGCCTGGTCGCGATACTGAAATCCGGATTTGACGAGCACCCGGCGCGATGCCGGGTTGGTGACCCTGCAGGATCCCTGCAGCTCGCCGATGTCATGATAGGTGAAGGCATGGTCGACCAGTGCATGCACGGCCTCTGTCGCCAGACCCTGGCCCCAGAAGGGTTCACCCAGCCAATAGCCGACATGCACCGGACCGCCGGGCTCGACATTGGCATACCGCGCGATGCCGATCAGCCGGCCGGTTAACTTCAGACGGATGGCAAAGCTTGCAGAACGGGGCTGGTTGATCGCGGCCTTGGCGACCAGCGCCCGGGCATCGTCCAATGCGAAGGGATGCGGCATGGTGGAAAGGTTTGCCGCCACTTTCTTGTTGTTGGCCAGAAACACCATATCGGCCAAATCGTCCATACGCGGCTTGTCGAGCCGCACACGAACCGCTTCCTGCGGCAATGGGGCCGCAGCCAGACTGCTTTCGTCTAATAAACCGTCACTTTCAACAACCATCTTTTCCTCCAGCCAAAACAAATCAAGGGAGAGATGGCGCCCCATCTCCCCCTTGGATCTTGACTGGTCGGATTGCTGACCTGTCTCGAATTGCCGGGGTCTTACGGGACGCCGGCGTTTCGAAACTTCACGTCGGCTTTACTCCGCTGCTTCCGCTACCGGGAGCACGTTAATGTAGGTTCGCTTGTTGGCTTTCGCCTGGAACTCTACCTTGCCTTCCACGGTTGCGAAGATGGTATGGTCCTTGCCCATACCAACGCCGGTGCCCGGGTGCCAGGTAGTGCCGCGCTGACGCGCGATGATGTTGCCGGGAATCACAGCTTCCCCGCCGAATTTCTTGATGCCGAGACGGCGGCCAGCTGAGTCGCGGCCGTTGCGGGACGAGCCGCCTGCCTTTTTATGTGCCATCGTTAGAACTCCTCGTTCTTCGAATACTTTTTAGGTTCGGGAGCGGCGGCTTAGTTGCCAGCCAGTTCCTTGGCCTGCTCAACCCAATTACCGCGTTCGAACTTGCCTTTCAGGCCAGTTTCTTCTTCAACGCGTGCGACGTCGTCAGCGGACATTGCTGCGATCTGAGCGAAGGTGGTGATCCCTGCTTCGTTCAGCTTCTTCACAGCTGCCGGACCGGCGCCATCGAGTTTCTTCAGGTCGTCGGCGCCTTCTGCTGCAGCCGGTGCGGCTTCAGCGGTTTCTTCAGCCTTCGGCGCTGCCTTCTTCGGCGCTGCCTTCTTGGCCGGCTTTGCACCACCGGTCAGGATATCGGTCACCTTCACGAGGGTGAAAGCCTGACGATGGCCGTTGCGGCGGCGGGAATTCTGACGCCGGCGCTTCTTGAAAATGATAACCTTGCGGTTACGGCCCTGTTCGACCACTTCGGCAACCACGGTTGCGCCTTCGACAAGCGGAGCGCCAACGGTGGTGTCGGTGCCATTGCCGACCATCAGAACCTCTTCAAAGGTGACGGTGCTGCCGGCTTCGGCATCGAGCTTTTCGACCTTCAGGAGGTCATCGGCGGCAACAGTGTACTGCTTGCCACCCGTCTTGATCACTGCGAACATGTCTCGCACGTCCTTCTTTTCGTTTTTGACACACCGGAACGGGCTGTTAAACCATCGAACCAGCTGCTTTTCAGGTCGAACCGAGGCGCCTGTCTCTCCAGGTCTTGACCCTGGCTGACAAGTCTTTGTGTCGGGTTGAGCGTGAAGCTTTTAAAGCCCGGCAGGCCTTGAACGACAAACATAACTCGAAAAAACGAACCTTTTCGAGCCCGCGCAATATAGTCGGCCGGTTCTCGTTGTCAAACGGAAATCTGGCCTTTCTGCCGCAAAACCGCTTGTTTTCGTTTCCCTGGCGCCCTCGCTTTCCCGGCGGTTTCTCTCGTGGTCACCACGATTCCCGCAAACAGGGATACGCCAATCGGCGTTGACGGCCGTTATCGGGGCAAGCCGACATCCGGTCAATCCGAATCTCCATGGTGCTCCCTCCTCCCCTTCCCCGAGCTCCCTGCAGACCGCTTTTCGCGTCGTGCGAATATGTCTGCAGGCGGTCAATTCGCGCCCAGGAAGCAGGCAAACCGGGCAAAAACAGCCCCAATCCACAAACTGAAAAAAGAACTCATTTCCGGGCTTGCAGGGCGCGCAGAGTGTGTCTATGTTCCGCGCCACTTGAGACCCGTTTATCGCAAGTACCGCGGAGAGGTGCCGGAGTGGTTGAACGGGGCGGTCTCGAAAACCGTTGAGCGCGCAAGCGTTCCGGGGGTTCGAATCCCCCTCTCTCCGCCATATCTATCCTTGCGCTACCGCCTTCGGCTACTTTAGCGCATGGCTCCGGGTCGGGACCTTGTCTTCCCTCCTCCGCCATTTGTATTCTTGCGCTACCGCTTTCGGCTACTCGAGGACCGGGTCGTCATCGGTGTCACACGTGTGGGCCGTCGGGTCAGCTCTATCACCTGCCGCCATCGATGAAGAGTTCCAGACCGCTCAGCACGCCGCCGAGTTCCATCAGCCTCCCGCCTGTCGCCAGCGAGCCGAGGTACACCGGGTGCAGATGGATGTCTGAAACCAGATGCCGTGCGATGGCGACAGCGTCTTCGTCGTCACCGGCCACGAACAGGACACGGCGCAAACGCTCTTCCTGGAACGGCGCGATCATTGTGGCGACAGGAAGAGTGTTGAACGCCTTCGCGACACGGGCGCCGGGGGCCAGGCGGGCGACAATCTCGCTGCCGGACTCGTCCCCCAGATCATCGATCTCGAACGACGGCGCATAGCTGGTGAAGATATTTGTCGCGTCGATCAGGACGCGGTTGTCCCAATTGATATCAGGCGCAAGCACGTCGCTGAGTTTCGTCCATGGCATGGCCAGGACAACAACCGGTTTTTTCATGGCCTCCGCCGCATGGCCGGCGGTAATCCCTTTCCCAAGACGCGTGATGACATCACGCAGACTTTCCGGCCCGCGGCTGTTGGCCAGGACTATGTCGTGACCGGCAGCGGCCAGACGGCTGGCGAGGGTCTGCCCGAGCGACGCTGCGCCCAGAATTCCGATTTCCATCGAAGAGACTCCTTGAGAACGTATTGGAGTGAGCACGTCGGCCAGACGGCCAAACCGGTTGTCGGCCCGAACCGTCTGGTCAACCGCGAACTTAAATCTGGTTCATGCCGCCATCGACGAACAGCTCGATGCCGTTGACGAAGCTCGACGCCTCTGAAGCAAGAAAGAGCACTGCGTTGCTGATGTCTTCCGGCCGGCCGATCCGGCCCGAGGGAATATTGCCGAGGATGTGGTTCTTGACACCTTCGGCCTGCTCACCGCCGCCGAAGAGATCGTTGAGGCCGGCGGTCTCGGTCAGCCCTGGGCTGATGGCATTCACCCGGATATTGCGGTCCTTCAGATCGAGGATCCAGCTGCGGGCGAAATTGCGCACTGCCGCCTTGGTTGCCGAATAGACACTGAAGTTCGGTGTCCCCGCGGTGCCCGTGGTCGAAGACGTCAGGATGATCGAGGCTCCGTCCCGCAACAGCGGCAGCGCCTTTTGCACGGTGAAAAGGACGCCTTTCACATTGGTATCGAATGTCTTTTGATAGTGCTCTTCGCTGATCTCGCCGAGCGGGGCAAATTCACCTCCACCGGCATTGGCGAAGAGTACATCAATCTGGCTGTGTTGCTGCTGGACCGCGTCGTACAGCCGGTCGATATCTGCAAGCACGGACATGTCTCCCTGCACGCCGGTCGTTCGCCCGCCAATGGACTTGACGGCTTCGTCAAGAGTTGCCTGGCGGCGACCGGTGATGAAGACCGATGCCCCCGCAGATGCGAATGCTTTTGCCGTCGCGAGACCGATGCCACTGGTTCCGCCGGTGACAACCACAACCTTGTTCTCGAAGTTCTGTGTCATTTCATTCTCCTGTCTGACGGCACGATTGCCGTTGACATGAAGATGCAAATGGAACGATCGTTTCTCTAGTGGGCAATTTCAACACTTAGCGTTCCACAGAAAGAACGATAGATGCAGCAAGACCTGAATGACCTGGCTTATTTCGCCGAGGTGGTGGCGCATCGCGGATTTGCGCCGGCGGGCCGGGCGATCGGCGTTCCCAAGTCAAAGCTCAGCCGGCGAATAGCGGCTCTGGAAGAGCGCCTGGGCGTAAGGCTGATCGAAAGATCAAGCCGTCGGTTTCGGGTCACCGACATCGGGGAGCAATTCTATGAGCGGTGCCGCAGCATGCAGTCGGAAGCTGAACACGCCCATGCCCTGGTTGCGGAATCCAGGGCAGAACCGCACGGGCTGATCCGCTTCGGATGCCCAACCGGCCTCGTTGAGGTTGTTGCCCCGCTGATAAGCGAATTCCTGTCTCGTCACCCCAAGGTGCGGCTGCAACTGGTAGCTGCCGATCGGGCGCTGGACCTGATCTCGGAACGCATTGACCTCGCCTTGCGTGTGCGCACGGCGTTGACCAGCGATGCCTCGCTGACCATGCGTACGATCGGTACCTCAATCAGAATTCTGGTTGCAAATCCGGGCCTGGCGCAGACCGTTCATGAGGTCGATGACCTGGACAAAGTTCCCTTGCTATCGACAAGTGATAGCGCGGATGAAATCGAATGGCACATCGAAACCGACATGGGCGAAACCCGCGCGTTTCGAAAGCAGGCCAGGATGGGTTGCACGGATTTTTCGGCAACACGAACGGCCGTGAAGAAGGGTCTCGGTGTGGCCCTACTGCCCGACCACGTCTGCAGCGCGGAACTGGCTACCGGGGATCTTGTGCGTGTCCTCCCGCAATGGCGAAGTCAGAAAGGGATCGTGCATCTGGTCTTCACGACGCGGCGCGGGCTGCCGCCAGCTGTCCGATTATTCATCGACCATCTTGCCCGCTGTTTTCCAAAGGATGCGCTGAGCTACGAATAGCAGTCGAAACCTACCCATGTTGCGACTCCGTCAGTCCTTCGAAAGATACATGTGGGGGATCCCCGAGAAACCACAGCAACCGGATCTCATGGAAAGGAATGGAACAGGCGGAAAACCCCGATGCGAGCTGATCGCGCTGCACCGGGGTCCTGATTTTTCAGGCAGGTTTCCCGTCAAACACTCAAGGTCTTGTCAGTTGGTAGCCTCTTCCCTTTTTGCGGCTTGAAACCGCCGCTTGATCATCGGCCCGACGACAACCGCGACCGTCAGGGCGACAAGAACCAGGCTGGTTGTATTCGAGAACAGGACCAGCCAGTCGCCGCGTCCGATCCGCAATGCAAGACGAAGGTTTTCCTCGGCAAACCCACCCAGGATAAGACCCAGGACAACCGGTGGCAGCGGGAACTTGAGCTTGTCCATTACCCAACCGATAGCACCGAAGCCGAGCATCAGATAGACATCGAACATCCGTCCGTGGATCGAATAGACCCCGATCAGCATCAAGACGATGATGACCGACCCCAGGAGAGGACGCGGGAGATTCAAAAGGCGCGCAAAACTGTTCGTTGCCAGTGCCCCGCCAAGCAGCACCAGAAGGATCGCGCCGAACAGGAACTGCCACATGAAGCCGAATACCACGTCCGGATTGTCCCGGAACAGCATGGGCCCCGGCTGCAGACCATGCACCAGCAACCCACCCAGCATGACCGCAGCGACAGCAGTTCCAGGGATGCCAAGTGTCAGGGCCGGGATCAGCGCGGAAGCGGTGTCCGCATTGTTAGCTGTTTCCGCGGCCGCGACGCCTTCGGGTTCACCATTGCCCCAGGTATCGGGTGTTTTCGAGGCCCGGCGAGCTTCGTTATAGGACATGAAAGCAGCCATCGAACCGCCGGCTCCCGGAAGAATTCCGATCCAGATCCCGATGATCGATGAACGGATCCATGTCTTCCAGAAGCGGTACATGCGAGGCAGCGCACGCCAGATCGGCTCCGTTCCCAGTTTGGAACTGTTGACGCCGTCCGTTTTCAAAGGCGTTTCCAGCAAATCGATGACCGGAGGCAGCGCGTAGAGGCCGACCAGCAGAATGACGATATTGACGCCGTCCAGAAGCTCCAGCTGTCCGAAAGTGTAGCGGTCATTTCCATAGATCGGGTCCGAGCCCACCACTGAGACGAAGACACCGAAACAGGCGCTGATCAACCCTTTTACCGGGTTGCCTCCCAGCAGGAAGATGATGCTGGCTAGGCCGAACACGGCAACCCAGAACACTTCCGAAGGGCCAAACAGGAGCGTGACCTTGGAGAGCGGAGGCGCGAGCAGCATCAGAGCAAAGGCGCTTGCGATGCCGCCGATCGAAGATGAGACGACGGCCACTTGCAGCGCAAATCCACCCTCGCCCTTTTGCGCCATCGGATAACCGTCGAACGTTGTGGCAACGGCTGCGGGGGTTCCGGGAATGCGCAGAAGAACAGCGGGGATGGCACCGCCATACATTGCACCGTTGTAGATGCCGGCCATCAGACCGAGCGCGACCAGAGGTTCGAGACCGAACGTGAATGGCACAAGCACGGAGATGGCCATCGTGGCGCTCAGGCCGGGCATTGCACCGACAACGATGCCCGCAATCACGCCTATGACGACAGCGGCAAAGTTGGCCAGCCCGAAAACTTCGGGAAGTGCGCTGAGAAGATCGGAGTACATTGAGATCACTCCTGCCAGAGGCGTCCTGCCGGAAAGTCTTGCGACATTCCGTAATCGAAGATCAGCCAGATGGCTCCGACGACGACCAGGGTTGCCACTGCAAGTCCAAGTGGGTTGCGATAGCCGAAGAGCCAGGCAACGAGCGGAATGGTTATGGCTGTGCTCGGGTAAAAGCCGATCAGGTCGGTGGCCAATGCGTAGCCAAGGATCAGCAGAAAGGCACCTGCGACCCGGCCGGGTGACTTGCTCATGGGCTCGGTTTCTTCACCAGCCGACGCCTTGCGTTGATCGGCAATCAGAAGCAGTAGCGAGAGGATGATCAGCCCGACCAGCATCACGGCTGGCAGCAGGGCAGATATCGGCCTCAATGTCGAGGTCGGGTAGAGAAAAGCAAACGCGGCCGCGGCGATGCCAAGAGCGGTCAGTGTCTCGGGCCGGAGAAGGCGGTGTGTACGATGGTCGGACATGGCACTGGCTTTATCTGAGTAAGAGAGGCCGCGCGGGGGCGTGCCCCGCGCAACGCGCATCAGTTCCAGGGAGTCGTATCCCAGACCTGCTTTGCAAGGGTATGCAGATCCTCGGTCAATGATTTGAAATCGTCCCCGGTTACCACTTCGACCGGATTTGCGGTTTCCTTCATGGCTTTGAGGAACTCCGGATCAGAGGCAAGCTGTTCGAATGCGGCAAGAAGCTTTGCCTGCACATCCTCAGGCAGGCCGGCAGGCGCAACGAACCCCCGCATGGATCCGTTTATCAGGTCCAGCCCCTGCTCCTTGAAAGTTGGCAGGTCTGGCGCAAAGTCAGAGCGCTCCGGCGTCGCAACGCCAAGTACATTCAGTTCTTCCTGAAACTCGGCCACCTCGGAAATGTTGAGGATCCCCATCGCCACGTGTCCGCCCATGAGTGCGGTTCGCGCCGGCGCGGAGCCCTTGAACGGTACGATGGTGAACTCGGTTTCGGTCAGGCCTTCAAGCTTGATCAGCGCGAAGTGATCATCGCCTCCGAGGCTGGACATCCCGACGGTGATGGCCCCGGGATTGGCCTTGGCTTCCGCGATCAGCTTGTCGAGCGTGTCGAGACCGCTCGCCTTGGAGGTGACGATCACGTTGGGATCGTTCACCACATTGGCGAGATAGGTGAAGCTGTCGGCATCATATTCCGCTTCACGATCAATCGTGCGCGCCATCATGCCCGGAAGGTTGAAGGTGCCGAGCGTGTAGCCATCCGGAGAAGATCTCGCCGTTTCCGTAATGCCGATCTGCCCACTTGCACCCGGCATGTTCTTGACGACGAGGCTTGCCCCTTCGCCCAGATATTTTTCGATGAAAGGTGCAGCGGTGCGGGCCATAACGTCCGTGCCGCCGCCTGCGGAATATCCGACAATGACCTCAATGGGTTTTTCGGGATAGTCGGCCATGGCAGCCCCAGCGACCATAACCAGCGCACCTGCAATTGCAGAAGCCTTCAGGTAAGTAAGCATTTGTCTCCTCCCTTTGTTGAGACTGTTCAGTAATCCGGAAATTCGCAACCACGTTCCTTGAGGGCTGCGTCCACCCAGCTGCGATCGTTCTTGCCTTCAGCGATTGCCTTAATCTGCCGTTCTTCGGCATCCTGTTTCGCCAGGGTCTGACGAAGAATTTTCTCGGCCCCATCCAGGGGAACCGCGAGCACGCCATCGGAATCGCCCAGCACGATGTCACCTGGCTCGATCACCATTCCGTCCAGACTGATCGGAACATTGATTTCACCCGGGCCGTCCTTGTAAGGACCGCGATGGGTGACCCCCGCGGCGAAGGTCGGCAGGTTGGTCTTGAGAAAGGCATCGACATCGCGGATTGCGCCATTCAAGACGAAGCCCGCAACCCCTCGCTTGACGGCGTAGGCAAGCATCAGCTCACCCATGAGCGCATTGGAAAGATCCCCACCGGCATCGACAACGATCACATCACCGGGTTTGGCCAGGTCGATCGCCTTGTGCAGCATCAGGTTGTCACCCGGACGGCTCTTGACGGTCAGCGCCACGCCGGCCAGGCCACCGGAGGCATGCATCGGCCGCAGACGCGGACCGGCGGCTGCGAGGCGTCCCATGCAGTCGGAGACATTGGCAACCGGAAGCTTGGCAAATTCAGCAACGAGTTCCAGCGGCGCAGCTTGTTTTCGGCTGCAAATACGAAAGCCAACCGACATGTTCATTCTCCTGCTTTGGCGTACATGGCACCGGCGTCGGCCAGAAGTGCACGATTTGCTATGCGTTCGCGGGCGACAGGCTGGCCATCCAGGACCTGGAAAATGCCGCGCACGGCTTCCACTCCGACACGTGCACCGGCTTCGCGCGTGACGCCGCCGATATGCGGAGTGACAACGATGCGGTTTTCACTGAAGAACGGATGGTTCGCCTGGGGTGGTTCCACGGCAAAGGTGTCAAGTCCCGCGCCTGCAAGATGACCTGATTGAATTGCAGCGAGCAGCGCGTCTTCGTCAATCAGCCCACCACGTGCCGTGTTGATCACGTAGCTGCCTTCCGGCATGCGCGCGATGGCTTCGGCGTTCAGGATCTGGCGTGTCTGATCGGTCAGCGGACAATGAAGGCTGAGGACATCGGATTGTTCCAGCAGCTCTTCGAGCGAGCTGCAGCGTTTTACGCCCAGTCTTTCGAATACGTCGTTGTCGGCATAGGGATCGTAGCCGATCAGGTTCAGGCCAATGCCCTTGGCAATTCGGCCTGTCGCCTGTGCAATAGACCCCATTCCCAAAAGGCCCAGTCGGCTTCCTGCCAGCTCGCGGCCAAGAAAACCTGCCTTTTCCCAGCGGCTGGCACGAAGCCCTGCGTCAAGCGGCAGGATGCGCTTCACGGTAGCAAGCATGAGTGCAATTGCATGTTCGGCGACTGAAACTGCATTCGCGCCCGTTGCAACAAGTACCGGAATGCCGCGGGATGCGGCTGCCTGGAGATCGATGTTGTCGACGCCAACACCATGCTTTGAAATGACGCGCAGCTTTGGAGCCTTTTCAAGGACGTCGGCATCCAGTCGGCCCATCCGCGAGACGATCCCTTCCGCCCCGGTCTCGACCAGCAGCGTGGAGATCACATCGCTGTCTGCATAGGCCGGGGTATGAACGGTTTCGTATCCGTGGTCTTTCACAAGCGCGACAGCACTTGGGTCGAGGTCGGGGCCGGTCACAAGGATTTTCTTGCTCATGCGTACGTCTCTCTGCTCTCCGCAAGCGGAAAGTGATTGTTCTTTGATAGGGGATGAGTGACCGCGTCCGCCTCCCAGCTTGCACGGCTGAATTCCTCCGCCATCTTGGGTAACGGATAGAATGACTTAACAAAAGCGAATTAATCTGGTTCTTATATTAAGAAAAACTGGATGAAGGTATGGACACTCGTCAACTCAAGACCCTGGTCGCTATTGCAACCCATGGCACCTTCACCAAGGCGGCGGAGATCGTAAACCTGACGCCATCGGCAGTCAGTCAACAGATCCAGGCGCTGGAAGTCGAACTGAACATCATCCTGTTCGAACGGTCGTCCCGTCCTCCGAAGTTGACCTCGCAGGGACTTCAAGTCCTTGAAATGGCTCAGGAGATGTTACGTCTCGAAGACGATACCAAGGCAAATCTGCGGGGAGACAAGCTCGCCGGCACCCTCATGCTGGGCTCTGTTCGTTCCAGTGCACTCAATCTGCTGCCGAGAGCCATTGTCCAGATGCGAAACCAGTATCCCGATCTGAAAACCAATCTGAGAGTTTCGCTGTCTTCAACCCTGATTGCCGATGTGGCTTCCGGACGGCTCGATGCCGCAGTGGTTGCGGAGCATGTCGGTATTCCGCCCGCCTTGCGCTGGAGCCCCTTTCTTCGTGAGCCGCTCTGGCTGATCGCACCGGAAGACACAAAATCCACCGACCCCGCCGACCTGCTTGCCACCTGTCCGTTCATTCGATTTCGCAGCGCCGTGCCGCTTGCCAACCTTATCGACACGGAGATCTCTCGCATGGGGATCGCAACCAACGACGTTGCCGAGATCGACACGATCGGGTCCATCGTGACATGTGTCCGGCAAGGCATGGGAGTTTCCGTTGTACCGCATGTCGCCTTGCAGGAACCGGATCACCAGCGGCTGACAAAACTCCCTTTCGGCAATCCGCAAGTGACAAGGCAAATCGGCATCGTTGAGCGGATCGTATCGCCGCGGGCTGAAATCATCGCGCGTATCCACACGGTACTTGCCGAACTTTGCGCCCCGCATGGCGTAAGCAGAATAGAGGACGTGTCTTGACCATCCTCCGGAGGATCACCAGCCGGTAGGCTGCACCGCCTCATCAATGTGTCTTGTCAAAAAGGCTGTCACCAACGAGGTCGTTCGGTTTCAGGGCCGCGAAAGAAGGTGTTGCCTGGACAAACGGAAGATCCTCGCATTGTTTTTTCCATCACAAGAACAAGGTGGCAATGCCGGGCAGCAGAATAACGAGCAGCAAAACCAGCAGCATGACCGCGATGAATGGCATCGTGCCCGCGAAAATCTGTTCGACGGAAACGTCCGGATCGTTGAGCGTATTGTGCACCGTGAACACCGAGATGCCGAAGGGCGGCGTCAGGAGGCCGATTTCAACGGCGATCACGATGACGATGCCGAACTGGCTGAGGTCTATACCCATGTGCTGCGCGATGGGCGCTGCGATAGGCACCATGATCAGGAGGATCGACGTGCTGTCGAGGATCATGCCCATGGCGAGAATGAGCGCCGAGCACAGAACCATGAAGCCCATTGGGCCGAGGCCGGTTTCGTTGACGAGGCTTGCGATGGCGTTGGGAAGGCCGGCGATCGACAACATGCGCGAATAGTAACTGGCAGCGACAAGCAGCAGCAGGATCGATACCGAGATCACGCCGGTCTGCTTCATCACCCGCCACAGGTTATGGCGGTTGAGGGAACGGCGTGAAAGCGCAACCAGCAGCGCACCGAAGGCGCCGACACCGCCAGCCTCTGTTGGTGTGAAATATCCCGAATAAAGTCCGCCGAGCACCAGAACCACGAGCAGGATGATCGGCACCAGCTTGGCGATCATCCGGCCAAGCGGCATCGGTTCGATCGCGCTGTCGCGCCGGCGCTCCTTCGCAGCAGCCGGATCGGTGAGAACGAAACCCGGGAACAGGACGGTCACGGCAACGAGCATTGTTACGAAGCCACCGGCAAGCATCAGCCCCGGCACGATGCCGGCGATGAACATGCCACCGATGGAGACTTCTGCCAGAACCCCGTAAATAATGAGGAGCAAGCTCGGCGGGATCAGCATACCGAGTACCGACGAGCCCGCGACCGTGCCGGCAGCAAAGGCCGGGCGATACCCGTGACGCTCCATTTCAGGGACTGCGACGCGCGTGAATACCGCCGCCGAGGCAATGGAAACGCCGGTGACCGCAGCGAAGATCGTGTTGGCCGCGACAGTCGCGACCCCGAGCCCGCAGATGACCCGGCGCAGCAGTTCCTCTGCAACTTCGAAGGTGTCCCGCCCGACGTTGGAAACGCTCACCAGCAGCCCCATCAGGACGAAGAGGGGAATGGTCGCAAACAGATAATCGGCAATGCCGCTGTAGACGGTCAGCTCCAGCATCCTGAAGGCAAGGTCGATGTTATTGCGGATGATCCATATCCCGGCAAAGGCCACCAGGAACAGCGCATAGGCTATTTGCATGCCGAGCAGAACCAGAACGATCAACGCGCCGACAAGCAGGAAGCCAATGGTCAACGTCGTCATGAAAAGCTCCGGAACATGCGAATTTCTGTGTGCGCCCGGTAAAACGCGGCCAGAACAGCCACCGCCGAGCCCAGGACCGTTATGCCCCGGAAGGGCCAGGTCGGAATGGTGAAGACGCCCTGGACGCCGAAAAATTCGGACGTCGCCCAGGCACTGGCGAATTTCGGCCAGGAAGCCCAGAGAATGAGACCGAACACGATGACGCCGCAAAGGGAGAACAGGGCCTCGATCAGGCAGACACCTTTCGGCGACACGCTTTCAAGACGCCGGACGAGAAAATCGGCCCGGGTCAGGCGCTTTTGCAGGATGGCAGCGGCAACCTGCAGGAAGACGATGGCAACAACGGTGCGCGCAGCAATTTCCGCAACGCCGGTAATCGGCGCGTTGAAGAAGTTTCGACCAAGGACATCAGCGACGATCAGTATCATGAGCGCGCCGATGGAAAGTGTACCGACCGATGACATGATGGCGGCCGTGCCGCCGAGCATTGCGCCGAAAGGCGCTTCCGAGAATGCCGGGACATAGGCGTCGTCGGCCTCGGTTCTGGTCTCATCCGTCATCGTTACGTCCAGTTCGCTCTCAATAAACCCGCCCGGACAAGATGCCGGGCGGGAGAGGTGTGAGGCAAGGCCGCTCTCAGAGCCCTTCGTCCCAGGACCTCAGCGGTTCCGCACCGCGTGCGCGCAGGGCGTCGAAATAGGCCTTCAGCACGACACGGCCGGCATCGCCGGTCTGTTCCAGCCACGGTTCCACGATATTCGGCAGTCCGTTCACCCAGGCGGTTTTTTCTGCTTCCGGCAGTTCGTGGATCGTCAGACCCGCTTCCTGCATTTCCTTGAGTGCTCGCGTGGCAAGATCCTCGACATATTGACCGTGTGCCGCGGAAGTTGCCTTCGCAGCTTCCCGGAAGGCGGCCTGGACTGGTTCCGGCAGACCGTCGAAGAAGTCCTTGTTGGCCGCGATGCCGCCGAAATACATCGAGCCGATGCCCACGCGGGTGAGTTCAGGCGCGACTTCATAGACGCGGGTCGGCAGAATGCCCGACGCGAAGGACAGCGTACCTTCGGTCACGCCGGTCTGGATGTTGGTGTAGTAGGTCGTCAGTGCACCATCGACCGGCGTTGCACCCGTTCCGCGCAACCAGTTGGCCGAGGTTCCCGGGGCGTTGAGCTTGCGGTTTTCAAGATCCTTCATGGAGTTGACCGGGAAGGTGGCATAGATGTCGTAGCTGTCGGTAATGAGCGATGACAGATGAACCATGCCGTTTTCCGCCCAGCTGTCACGCAGCTCCGGCAGGTTTGCCGAAAGATCATCGAAGATCTCGATGATCATCTTGTGGTCTTCCGTGGCAAACGGCGTGAAGTAGGTCACGTTCTGGAGCGGCATGTTCGCACCTTCCCAGACGGTGCCGACCATGCCCACATCGACGATGCCGTCCATGACGGCTTCACGCGTGTCGGTGAATTTGTAGAGCGTGCCGGCATAGGACTCCACCCAGTCGACCTTGTATTCGCCGGCGGCTTCCAGGATCCGGTTCACTTCCGGCTGGAAAGTGTTCTTCATCGCATAGACCCAGATGTTCTGTTCCGGGTGCGACGAACCGATGTTGACCGTGATCGCCTGTTGCGCGGCGGCGAGGCCGGCAGAACTGGCCAGCATGGCCGTTGCGGTTGCCAATGTTACGAACTTCATGATTTTCCTCCCTGCATTCGGAGCCTTATCCTCCCAGGCTCCTCTGGTTCAGTCATTCAAGGTTCCAAGTGCTCTCACGATCCGTTCAGGCGTGAACGGCATTTCTGTCACTTGCGCGCCCATGGGCCGCAGGGCGTCGTTGATCGCATTCATGACGGCGGCCGGAGACCCAGCAGTACCCGCCTCGCCCGCGCCCTTGGCCCCGAGCAAACTCTCCTCCGTCGGCGTTTCAACGTGACCGATGATCATGTCGGGCATTTCAGCTGCCATCGGCACGAGGTAGTCTGCCATCGAGCCGTTCAGGAGCTGGCCTTCCGCGTCGTAGTGGATTTCCTCAAAGAGCGCTCCACCGAGTCCCTGAACGATGCCACCCCGGATCTGCTCGTCCACGAGAAGCGGATTGATCACCCGCCCGCAATCCTCGACGCACCAATGCTTCAGCAGCTTCACGATGCCGGTCTCCGTATCGACCTCGAGGTAGGAGGCCTGGATGCCGTTGGTGAAGGCAAAGGGATATTCGGACGTGATGAAGTGCCGTGTCTGGACGAGTTCCCGCGGCAGGCCCTTCGGCAATGTGTCGCCGCGGAAGTAGACGATCCGGCCGAGCTCTTCGAGCGGCATGCGGGCTTCGCCCGAAGTGCTGTCGACCACAGCGCCGTCGCGGATGTCGAGCTGCGCCTGATCGGCCTGGAGCATGGAAGCGGCCACCTCAAGGATGGAATCGCGAAGCGCCCGCGCCGCCTGCAGCGCAGCCTCGCCGCCGATACCAGCCCCGCGCGACGCCCAGGTGCCGCCACCATAGGGCGTCACTTGTGTATCACCGGTAATGACGCGTACACGCGCAGGTGACACGCCAAGCCCCTCGGCAACCACCTGGCTCAGCATCGCCTCGGTGCCCTGCCCCTGTTCGGTTACGCCGGACAGCGCAACGATCGATCCGTCCGGATCCATCCGCACCGTGCAACCGTCTTGTGCCGAAATGCGCGCGCCGCCGATACCGTACATGAAGGGCGAGGGATTGGTCAGCTCGATGAAGCTTGCAATACCGATGCCCCTGTAAATGCCCTTCTTGCGGAGCTCTGCCTGCTCGGCTCGCAAGCCGTCGTAATCCATCAGCTCCAGAAGCTTGTCCATGGAGGCGTGATGCGACAGCCCCTCGAAGCGCATGTTCGCGGGAGACGTCACCGGATAGGCATCATCCCTGAACATGTTGCGCCGGCGGATCTCGACCGGGTCCATGCCGATTTCGGCGGCCGCCATATCCACCAGGCCTTCGGTGATCGCGACCGCGATCGGATGGCCGACTGCTCGGTACTGGCAGGTCGGCGTCTTGTTCTGGAAGACGACCGTGGTCCTGGCCCGGTAATTCTGGAAGTCATAGGGGCCACCGCAGAGGTTCACCACCTGGTTGCCTTCGATGGCGGAGGTGCGCGGATAGACCGAATATGGGCCGATCGCCGTCCAGTCATCGACATCCATTGCGAGGATCCGGCCGTCTTCTCCAACTGCAATCTTCGCCTCGATCTGATGATCGCGGGCGTGGATGTCGCTGGAGAAACTTTCCAGCCGGTCGGCAATGAATTTCACCGGCCGTTTCATGATCTTGGCGATTGCCGCCGTCGCCATTTCGTCCGGATAGACATGCACCTTGATGCCGTAGGAGCCGCCGACGTCCTCGCAGATGACCCGGACCCGGCTTTCCGGCAAGTCGAGATGGGTGGCCAGAACTGTCTGGATCATGTGGGGCGCCTGCGTCGCATGCCAGGCGGTCATCTGTTCCTCGGCCGGGTTCCAGTCGACCAGGATCGAGCGCGGCTCCAGCGTCACGCCCGTGTGCCGTCCGGTGACGAAGCGCGCCGAGACGACCTTGTGCGCGGTCCGGAAGGATTCGTCCACGTCCCCCTGTTCGTGCAGGCGCCGGAAGGCGAGGTTGTCGCCCATTTCCGGATGCAGCACCGGCGTTTCAGGATCGAGCGCGGTCATCATGTCGGTGACGACGTCCAGTTGCTCGTAGTCAACATCGACAAGAGCCGCGCCATCCTCGGCAGCAGCGCGAGAGGTCGCGACAACGGCTGCCACCGGTTCGCCGACCCAGCAGGCTCGGTCAACGGCAATTGCGTGTTCCGGCGGCGATTTCAGGCCTTTCAGATGGGCGAGAACAGCGACCCACGGCTTGCAGACCTCGGCGATGTCCTGGCCCGTGAAGACCCGGAGCACACCCTTCACCGATTTTGCATCCTCGGCGTCGATACGGTTGATCTTCGCGTGCGCGAAGGGCGAGCGCACAAAAGCGACATGGACCATGCGCGGCAGCACGATGTCGTCCACATAGACCCCGCGTCCCTGGACCAGACGCCGGGCATTGGGCCGGGGGACCGTCTTGCCGATATAGGAATTGGGCCGGTCCGGATTACCGAATTGAATGGTCATGCGGCCCCCTTATTTGCGCGGACACGCGCTACCGATTCAACCGCATCCACGATGGCTTCGTAGCCGGTGCAGCGGCAGTAATTGCCCGACAGATGTTCGCGGATCTGATCACGCGACGGCGTGCCGCCGGCCTCCAGCAGCTCGTTAATGGCAACCAGCATACCGGGTGTGCAGAAGCCGCACTGGAGCGCATTGCGCTCGACAAAGACGTCCTGAAGATCCTTTATCGCGCCCAGGTCCGACAGGCCTTCCACTGTCCAGACGTCGGCACCGTCCGCCTGGGCGGCCAGCATCAGGCAGCCACGCACGGCTTTGCCGTCGACCTTCAGTGTACAGGCACCGCAGACACCGTGTTCGCAGCTTGCATGGGCGCCGGTAAGGCCAAGCTCGCCACGCAGGAAATCAACGAGATGCTGACCTGCCGGAACACGCGCCTCGACGGGCTCCCCGTTCACGGTCAGGCTGATGTCGATCTTGTCGCGGAACATCTCCGTCATGCGTTTCCTCCCTCGATCCTGGCGGCGGCGCGGCGTAAGAGGACACCGGCAAGGTGGCGGCGGTAAGCGGCACTTGCCTGGGTGTCCGACGGTGGGTCGATTTCCGCCTGAAGAGCCTGAACGGCGCCATCAATGTTGCCCTGGTCGAGAGCGGCCATGGCCCCTTCGGCAAGGACCGGCTTGGGTCCGACGGAAAAAAGCGACAGCCGGTGTCCATCGGCGCGCGTGACGAGGCACACTCCGGCAAGGGCATAGTCGCCGGATCTCCTGGCAACCTCTACGATGACCTGCTTTTCGCCGGGCTCTGCCTTCGGGACCGAGAGGCCGGTCAGGATTTCCCCCTCCTCGATGGCCGTTTCGAAAATGTCCTGAAAGAAATCTTGCACCGGTATGTCCCGCGAGCCGTTGAGGCCCTCCACATGTAGCGTGGCGCCAAGGGCCAGAACGCAGGCTGGAAACTCCGCAGCCGGATCGGCATGAGCCAGCGCACCACCTATGGTGCCGCGGTTGCGGATCGCAGCATGGGCGATGAATTCCACCGCCTGTGAAAGAAGCGGAGCAGACTGCCGGATCAGCGGGTTACGACCAATCTCCGCATGCGATGTCAGCGCGCCGATCCGCAGACCATCCTGCGTTTCGGTTACCCCGGAAAGCTCGCTCAGGCGGGAAATGTCGATCAGGACGTCGCCTGCGGAGAGACGCAGGTTCAAGGCCGCAACCAGGCTCTGGCCACCTGCAAGCACGCGGCCGTTGCCGTCGCTCGCGGCCAGCATTTCCAGCGCGTTGCGCAAACTGGATGCCCGGGCATAACCGCCCGCCGATGCCTTCATGGCGTCTCCCTCCCGATTTCATCGCGACGCCCTCCAGCATCGCTTATTGAGCATCTGCTCAACTTTATTGATCAGATGATCTATAAAAATCGGAAGATTGCAAGTAGATTATTGCGTGCCGTATGAGGGAGGCAGGAAAAGGAACATGAATGGAATGACCGATGTCGCCGAAACGGGGGACACTTCCAGCCGTCGCAGGCTGCCCCCTTCCGAACGCCGCCAGCAGATCGTTGAAGGTGCCGTCGCCTTCTTCGCCGAGGTCGGCCTTGACGGCAACACACGCGATCTCGCCAAGCGTATCGGCGTCACGCAATCGCTGCTTTTCAACTATTTCGCCACCAAGGACGACCTCATAGAGGCGGTCTACGAAAAGGTGTACCTCGGGCGTCTTTCTCCCGACTGGCCGGAGCGGCTGACCGACCGGGAAGTGCCGCTGCGTCGTCGCCTGCTCGATTTCTACACCGAATACAGCACACTCATCTTCCAGTACGAGTGGATGCGGATTTTCATGTTTTCCGGCCTTTATGGCGCAGAACTCAACCGACGCTATCTCAAACATCTGGGTGACGTCATCCTGCTGCCGCTCCTGGGCGAGATCGAGCACGAGGCCAGTTCCGGCGTCACACCGGTCATGGAAGATATCTGGAACCTGCACGGCGGCATCGTCTACATCGGCATCCGACAGCACATCTACCGAACCCCCTGCCCGGACGATCCGTCCGAGGCCATATCAAGAGCGATCGACCGTTTCCTGCTGTCGTTCGGAATCAGTCCCTGCCCTTGAGCTGGTGCTGAAGAGGTTGTCCGCTGTTCAAGCGGCTCATTCTCATTCACCGCACCCGGAGAGACACACGCGCGGCAAGGCTCCAAATCTGTTCCAAGCGCAGCTGGACAGTCGGAAACGCGATTTCGGTAACTTCGTGGAGAACAGAGATAACGTCGTTCCGGCTATTCCTCAGGTTTTTCAAGGACCGCATAGCGTCCACAAGCTCCCAGGCAGCTACACACATTCCGGGAACCTCAATCTTGCAGTGAGGTAAATCCAGCAAACAGCCCGTCAGATCAACATCCGCCGAGGCTCTTTCAAAAGACCCGCGTAATAGCTCAGGAAGCGCGCGGCGTCGGCGCCGTTGATGACCCTGTGGTCGTAGCTGAGATCGAGGGGTACCATCTGGACGGGTTGGAAAGCCTCCCCGTCCCAGACGGGGGTCACTTCGGTGCGAGTGATACCGAGAATAGCGACTTCGGGTGGGTTGACGATAGGTGTGAAGGCGGTGCCGCCGATCCCGCCGAGGTTGGTGATGGTCATGGACGCACCGCCCATTTCATCAGGGCGCACCTTGCGCTCTTGTGCTCTGGAGGCAAGGTCGGCGATTTCCGCCGCGATTTGCCAGAGGCCTTTCCGGTCAACGTCCCGGATCACCGGCACCATCAGGCCGTGGGCGGTGTCGACCGCGATGCCAAGGTGCACGTAGTTCTTCAGGAACAGCGTCTTGCCGTCCGAGCTGAGAGAAGCGTTGAACTTCGGGAATTCCCGCAGGGCCTTCGACAAGGCCTTGGCATGGAAGGCCAGTGCCGTCAGCTTCACGCCGCGTTCGCCAGCTTCCGTCCGCAATTCCTTGCGCAGGGCTTCAATGGCGGTCATCTCCGCGCGGTCATGATGCGTGACGGCGGGAATGAGCCGCTGGGCCGCGGCCATGTTCTGCGCGGCAACCTGCGCGAACCTTGAAACCGGTTCTTCCGTTATGGGGCCAGAAAGCGCGTGGTCGACGTCCCAGTACCCGCGGTCTCCTGTTTCAACTGGAGAAGCTGAGACCGAAGGCGGCATCCCAGTATCGCCTTCGCCTTCCACATCCTCGCGGGCGATGGACGTGCGTCCGATGTCGCGCGCGAGTTTCTCTATGTCTATGCCCTTCTGCCGGGCCAGCGCCCTGACCGAAGGCGGTGCGATCACGTCGGACATCTCCACCTCCTACCAGCTTGCCGAAATATACTGGGTTTCCATGAACTCCAGCATGCCTTCATGGCCGCCTTCACGGCCGAGACCGGACTGCTTGGTGCCGCCGAAGGGAGCCGCCGGATCAGAAACGAGGCCGCGGTTGAAGCCGACCATGCCGTAGTCCAGCTTCTCGCAGACCTGCAGGCCGCGTTTCATGTCCTTCGTGAAGACATAGGCAACCAGACCGTATTCCGTGTCGTTGGCCCTGCGGATCACGTCGTCCTGATCGGTGAAGGTCTGGAGGGCGGCGACGGGCCCGAAGATTTCGTCGTGCACGCAGTCGGCCGTCTCGGGCACACCCGACAGAACCGTGGGCGGATAGTAAAAGCCCTTCCCGCCCGGCAGGTCGCCACCGACTTCGATCTTCGCCCCCTTCTCAACGGCATCACGAACGAAATCCGCAACCTTGTCGCGGGTTTCCGCATTGACCAGCGGACCGACATCCACGTCCGGGTCAGATCCGTCCCCGACTTTCAGTTTTTTCATGGCTTCGACAAGTCGGCGGGTAAAGTCGTCGGCAACGGCTTCGTGTACATAGATCCGATTGGCCGCCGTGCAGGCTTCACCGAGATTACGCATCTTGGCCAGCATCGTGCCCTGCACCGCCTCATCAAGGTCGGCATCGTCAAAGACGATCAGCGGCGCGTTGCCACCAAGTTCCATCGCCGGTTTGAGGACCTGATCAGCCGCAGAATGCAGCAGCTTTCGGCCAACCGCCGTGGAACCGGTGAAGGAGACGACGCGCACGCGCGGGTCGTGCAGCATGTGATCGACAAGCGCGCCGGTGCGCTTGGAAGGCAGCACATTGACAAGGCCAGCCGGAACGCCGGCTTCTTCCAGGAGGGGCATGAGCGCCAGCATGGTCAGCGGTGTTTCGGAAGCCGGTTTGATGATCACCCCGCAGCCGGCGGCCAGAGCCGGAGCGACTTTGCGGGTGCCCATGGCCGCCGGATAGTTCCAGGGCGTGACCAGAACCGCAAGTCCAGCAGGCTTGTGCTGCACGATGATGCGCGCGCCAGAGGCAGGCGCATGGGTGATGAGGCCGTCGGCGCGTACGGCTTCTTCGGCAAACCAGCGGAAGAATTCGGCGGCATAAGTCGCCTCGCCCATGGCGTCACTGCGCGCCTTGCCGTTTTCCAGCGTGATCATGCGGGCAAAGTCTTCCAGCCGCGCCGTCATCAATTCCCACGCCTTGCGCAGCACTTCAGAACGTTCGCGCGGCGTTTTGGCGGCCCATTTTGCCATCGCGGCTTCCGCTGCATTCAGCGCGGCATCCGCGTCCTTGATGTCTGCGGAGGCAACGGAGGCAAGCACCTCTTCGGTTGCCGGGTTCAGAACGTCGAACCTTTCGCCGCTCGCTCCCGCGCACCAGGTGCCGTTAATGTAGAGATCGGTATGGTCCATAATGGTCCCCATCGGTTCAAAGCAGGTGGCGGAGCGGTTGCTCCATCCGACCCGCGAAATTGGAAAGCAGGTCAATCGCCTGAGGCGTGGTCACTCGGTCACCGGTCCATTCCAGCACCAGAGCGAGATCCTCCCCCTGGCGCAGGATGCTGATGACAGGGCATTTGCCTGCATCAAGCTGAAGCGCCGAGATGCGGCTTGCTCTCAGGTCACGCACCAGCAGATCCACTTCTTGATCATCGTCCGCCGGTTTGACCTGACCAAGCCATAGCGAAGCAGCGGAGTAGGCTTGCGACTGCCACATATTCTCAACGCGGACTTTGGCGGGAAAGTTCCCGAAACTGGCAGCCGCAAATCCGGCTAGCAGAGCTGCCTGATCGGCTTGCCCGCCGTTGTCCTTCGCCCAGGCCACGAAGTCTGCAAATCCGGTACCCGATACCTCTGCCCTGAGTTCGAAGCGCTGCGCCGTGGCACTTGCCGCTGCTGTTTCCACGTGCAGGGTCTTGAGGGTCTCCAGATCCTTGACGTGAAACGGCTGGGGATGGCCGGCATCGGCCAGACGCTGCAGGTCCAGCCCTTGTTCCTGCGCAAGCCGCCGTGCCTTGGGGGACGCAAGAACTCTCCCGGCCACCCCGGGCGCTGTCTTGGCCGCCACTCGTTTTTCAGGAGAAGGTGCAGGCGTGTTAACAGGTTCCGTCTTTTCCTGCTGCTCCGGCGCTGTTTCACCGGCTGCAGAGGTTCGTGCTCCAGCCGCCTTGCGCGACACTGCCTTGTCCGGTTTTTGCGCCGAAATCACCGCGATCGCCTGACCGACAGGCACTTCCTCTCCCGCTTCCGCCAGAAGCGCGGCCACGAAACCGTCGCGGCCGGCATTCACCTCAACCGTGCTCTTGTCCGTTTCCACTTCGAAGAGAATGTCGTCAGCCGCAACGGCTTCTCCGGGCTGTTTGCTCCAGGCAACCAAAAGGCCCGTGTCCTGAGCCATGCCGAGTGTCGGCATGATCACCTGATGTCCGTCTGGAAGCTCATCCTCCCCGGCCTCCACGCCGCTCGGTGCGGGTTCTGCCGTATCGACGGTCTTCTCCGGTGAAGGCGCATTGCCTGCCTCTACAGCCCCTTCCGGGGTTTCAGAGATCATCGCGATCACCTGTCCAACCGGAACATCGCTGCCTGCTTCCACGGAGACGTCGGTCAGATAGCCTTCCTTCTGCGCCTCCACTTCCATGGCGGCCTTGTCGGTTTCCACCTCGAAAAGCACATCGCCAGCGGCGACCGCCTCTCCCGGTTTCTTGTGCCAGGCCAGCAACTGGCCGCTGTCCTGGGCCATGCCGAGCGCGGGCATGATCACCTCATGCGGCATGGACCAGCTCCCCGCGGCAGATCTTGCGCGCGTTGTCGGCAACTCCTGCAGCATTCGGCACGGTGATGTCTTCAAGGGCAGGCGAAAATGGCACCGGCACGTCCATGGCGCCCATGCGGATGACCGGCGCGTCGAGGTGGTAGAAAGCTTTCTCGCTGATGCGTGCGGCAATTTCCGCCGTCACGCCGTAGCTCTGGTGGCCTTCGTCGATGACGATGGCGCGCGACGTCTTGCGGACGGACTTCAGGATCGTTTCCTCATCCAGCGGCACGATCGTGCGCGGGTCGATGATCTCCGCGCTGATGCCCTCGCGAGACAACGTTTCCGCTGCTTCCTCAGCCACCTGCACCATGGAGGAGGTCGCCACCAGCGTGACGTCCCGACCCTCGCGCTTGATGTGCGCCTGACCGAAGGGGATCAGGTATTCTTCCTCCGGCACCGGGGCCTTGTCGTTGTACATCAGCTTGTCTTCGAAGATGACCACCGGATTGTTGTCCCGGATTGCGGTCTTCATCAGGCCCTTTGCCTCGTAAGCAGAAGACGGCATGGCGACCTTCAGTCCCGGTATGTGGGCGACAAGCGCCTGCAGGGATTGGCTGTGCTGAGCGGCGGAGCGCCGGGTCGCGCCCATGTTGGTGCGCAGGACCAGCGGCACGTTCAGCTTGCCGCCTGACATATAGTGGGTCTTGGCGGCCTGATTGCAGAGCTGATCCATGACCAGATAGAGAAAATCACCGAACATCAGGTCGACGATCGGCCTCAGTCCGGTCATCGCCGCACCAACGGCAATGCCCATGAAGCCGGGTTCGGATATCGGCGTGTCGATTATCCTGTCTGTTCCGAACTCCTCCACCAGGCCGGACAGCACCTTGAACGGCGTTCCGGCCTCGGCAACGTCTTCGCCCAGGAGAATGATCGACGGATCCCGGCGCATTTCTTCCGCGATGGCCTCGTTGACGGCCCTGGACAGGGTGATTTCACGTGTCATGGCGTCCCCCCTCAGGCGGCCGTGCCGGCGTAGACATGCATGTCCACTTCCCGCACATCCGGATATTTCGCGTCGAGCGCATATTTGACGGCAGCTTCGGCATCGGCGGCGATTTCATTGTCGATGGCCACCAGTTCGTCGGCGGTCATGATCTTCTGGTCGATCAGCCACTTGCCGAAGTTGGTGATCGGGTCGCGCGCAGACTTCCACTCCGTCTCTTCATTCTTGGTGCGGTAGTAGTCGCGATTGATGTCGCCGACGTGGTGGCCGTGATAGCGATAGGTGTCGAGTTCGATGAAGAACGGGCCTTCGCCCTTTCGGCAGCGGGCGGCGAGCTCTCCCGCCAGCTTGTTCACGGCCAGTACATCCTGTCCATCGACCTTGAAACTCTCGATACCGAAGGCTTCGGCCCGGGCGGTCAGCGAACCCGCCGCGATTTCCTCGGTCCTGGTGTATTCGCTGTAGCCGTTGTTCTCGCAGGCATAGATGACAGGGAGCTTCCAGAGCGCGGCCATGTTCATGACCTCGTACCAGAGCCCCTGTGCCGTCGCGCCATCTCCGAAGAAACACACGGTGACGTGCCCGGTGCCCAGACGCTTGGCGGTGAGTGCCGATCCGGTGGCAATGCCCATGGAGCCGCCGACAATGGCGTTGGCACCCAGATTGCCGTTGGCCTGGTCGGCGATATGCATCGACCCGCCCTTGCCCCGGCAATAGCCCTCTTCCTTGCCCAGAAGCTCGCAGAACATTTCCTTGAAATGCGCGCCCTTGGCGACACAGTGACCGTGCCCCCTGTGCGTCGACGTTATCTTGTCTTCGGGCGTCAGCGCTTCGCAGATGCCGACGGCCACGGCTTCCTGACCGGAATACATGTGGGTCAGGCCCGGCATCTTAGCCGACAGGTAAAGCTGGTTGGCGTTGTCCTCGAAGGCACGGATGCGCACCATCTGCGTGTACATGCGCAGATACTCTTCCGTGTTGTGTTTCTTTTTCTTCGCAGCGCTCATCTTGTTGTCCCTTGACTGGGCCCAGCCGCCGCGCGGCCGGGCACGATGGGCAGGTCAGTACCGGTTGGCGATCGGAAGTTCTTCAGCCGGGAACAGGCTGATCACCTCAACGCCCGTGTCCGTCACCACGACTTCCTCCTCGATCCGGGCGGCGGAATAGCCATCGGCGGCCGGGCAGTAGGTTTCCAGCGCGAACACCATGCCCGTCTTGATTTCCATCGGATGGTCGAGCGAGACCGCACGCGAGATGATCGGCCGCTCGTGCAGGGCCAGACCCAGGCCGTGGCCGAATTGCAGACCGAAGGCTGTCTCCTCGTTGGGGAAGCCGAACTCCTCCGCCTTGGGCCAGACTTCCGCCACCTTGTCAGTGGAGACGCCGGGTTTGATCATGGCGATGGAGGCATCGATCCATTCGCGCGCCTTGACGTAGGCATCACGCTGCGCCGGAGTTGCCCGGCCAATGTTGAAGGTGCGGTAGTAGCAGGTCCGATAGCCCTGGTAGGACTGCAGGATGTCGAAGAACGCCTGATCGCCCGGACGGAAATAGCGATCGGTGAAATTGTGCGGATGCGGATTGCAGCGCTCGCCGGAAATGGCGTTGATCGCCTCGACATCATCTGATCCCATCTCGTAGAGCATCTTGTTGGACAGGGCGACAATGTCGTTCTCGCGCACGCCCGGCTTCAGTTCCTCGTAGATCATGTGATAGACGCCATCGACCATGGAAGCCGCCTGCGTCAGAAGCTGGATCTCGTCCCAGTTCTTGATCTCGCGCGCCGCCAGCATGATCTGCTGTCCGTCCACCACGTTAAGTCCCTCTGCCTGCAGCGCATGGAACATGGCGGTTTCGGCATAATCGACACCGACGGGCATGTCCGCCATGCCGGCGTCCCGGATCAACCCGGCAATTTCGCGGGCATATTTGCGCATCAGGCCGAATTCCGGCGGAATGGTGCCGCGCATGCCGACCACACCTGCCCGGCAATGATCCGGCACCAGCCAGTCGGAGAACTTCTTGTGGTGGACGGCGGCTGAACCGAAGTCCCACACGTATGGGGCATCATCGCCCGTCAGCAGGCAGAAGCGGCACATCTTGTCCCGCTCCCATTCGCCGATCTTGGTGGCCGAGACGTAGCGGATGTTGTTGACGTCAAACAGCAGCAGCGTACCGGCGGGAGAGGCCTTCAGCGCCTCCCGTGTTCTGGCAAGGCGATACCGGCGCAGCCGATCATGGTCGATACGGCGTTCGAAATCGACGGATGTGTGCCCCCAGGCAGGCAAACGCCCCTCCCAGCGCCAATGCGGTTCGAGATCCTGTGGCGTCAGGAGGTTGGGTAACAGTGCGCGAGACATGGCTCTCTCCTTCGGATGCACCTGCGCACATCCGTCATGTGAAAAAGAATATTGTTTTTCAGAGTGTTACTGGATGCACCAGCCGCCATCGATGTGGATCATCTGGCCGGTCATGTAATCGCTGTCGGGGCTGGCGAGAAACGACGCGGTGCCCTTGATGTCATCCGGATAGGACACACGCTTGATCACCAGTTCGTTGTTGGCGATGTCTTCGTAGGCCTGTCCGGCCCGTTCCTTGAACCCGATTTCGACAAGATCCTTGTCGAGCTGTTCCCAAAGTGGTGTCACCACCACGCCAGGGGCATAGCCGTTGACGGTGATGTTGTGTTCGCCGAGCGCAACGGCCCCGCAATGGGTCAGAGCCAGGCAGCCATATTTGGACGTGCAATAGACGGTCACATCCACCAGCGGCTTGCGCGAAGCGATGGAGCCGACATTGATCAGCTTGTAGGGAAAATCCTGTGGCCCTTGCGCAATCATCTGCCGGGCGGTTTCCTGCATGCCCAGCCACATCGCCTTGGTGTTGACGCCCATGATGAGATCCCAGTTGTCCTCATCGATATCCATGAAGAAACGGGGCTTGTTGAGGCCGGCGTTGAAGAGGCCCACATTGATGCTGCCGAAGGCTTCGACAGTTGCCGCTACCGCCGCGGCGTTGTCCTCGCGGCGGGTCACGTCCATCTTGACCGCAACCGCCTTGCCGTTACCGGCCGCATTAATGCGATCCGCGACGGCCTGGGCTTCGTCGAGGTCCAGATCACCAAGACAGACGTTGGCGCCCTGAGCTGCAAAATGCTCGGCGTTGGTTGCGCCCATGCCGCGTGCGGCACCGGTAATCAGAACGTTTTTTCCCTTGAGCCGATTGGGGTCCATGAATTCCTCCCATTAAAGTTTTCCAGCCTCCCGCAGAAGTCGGTCGGCACGATCTTGAGCCATCTGCAACGCGGCTTTTGGCGTCTTCACGCCACGCAACATGTCGTGGCATTCCTCCCCGCAGATGCGGATGATGTCGTTGATTTCCGGGATCGGCGGTCGTGGCCAGAACTGCAACTCGTCCCGCCAGGACATGGCGTCCACCGCTTCAAAGATCGGAGACAGGCGCCGGACTTCCGGGTCCGCGCCAACCGAATAGCGCGGATTAGTGCGGCTGCCGTGTTCGACGTAGAGCTTTTGCGCTTCGGGCGACGTAAAGACGATCAGCGCTTCGGCTGCCGCCTCCAGCCGTTCCGGCGCGATATTGGCCGGAATGCCGAGCAGATAGCCGCCGACTGGGGCGATATTCTGCGCATTCGGGCCGGAAGGATGCGGCAGAAAACCAACCTTGCCGTGAGCCGCACAGGCCGGATTCTGTTCGAAGTATGGAGCGAGCAAAGTATAGCCGTAGGCCATCGCCACACGTCCGCTGGCGAACGGACGGACGCGCTCGTACCAGGACATCGACAGGATATCTGGCGGCGAATATTGCAACAGCGCCATCAGGTATTCGGCAGCATCGAGTGCACGTTCGGAATAGATGACAGGCGGGTAGCCGCCGTCTGCCAGTCGTGAGGCGTCATAACCACCAGCCTGTTTGGGCAAATCCAGAATAGGCTGACCGAAGTCCGCACAAGTCATCATGAATGTATGGCCAAGCGCTGTCCCGCGTGCCGCGTTCCAGGCAATTCCGTATCTGCCCTGAACCGGGTCGTTGAGCCGGGCGGCGGCCTTGAGCAGCGCGTCCGTCGTGAGGGGCGGTTCAAGCCCTGCTTCCGCCAGCAGATCCTTCCGGTAAAACAGCAGTTCCGGCGTGGTCTGCGAAGGCACACCGTATGGCTTGCCTCCCCAGTGAGCTGCCTGCCAGCCGGCGGTGTGAAAATCGCTCGGCTGAAGCCGCTCGACATCCAGCACTTCGTCCAGCGGCAGGAGATACCCGTTCTCGGCAAACTCCCCAAGCCACGGCAGGTCCAGGGCAATCAGGTCATAGCGACTTGTCGCCCTGTGGGCGTTCTTGACCGCTTCTTCGTGAAGCCGGTCGATGGAAAATGCCCGCTGCTGAATGGAACACCCGACCACCTGCTCGAACTGGCGTTTCAGACCATGCATCACCATGAAGGTGGGATCACCATGGACCAGGACACGAAGATCGCCGGACAGTTTCAAGGGTTCAAGCAGGACCTGGGGCGGCTGGATTGTCTGGGCTTCCAGATAGGACCCGCCAAAATAATAGTCCTGTGTGCCGGAGCGCAGATCGGCAGACCCGAACGATTGTGCCGCCATCCTGCGGACCCGGCTGCTGAACTGGGTCCATGCCTCCAGCATGTCGGCGCTCGGATGGAGGGAGTAGCTTCTGCCGGAAGACGTCCTCGGCCTTTGCTCGATCAGGCCGTTGTCGATCATCTCGCGCATGCGGCGGCTGGCTGTCGCGTAGGGAACGCCCGACGCGCCAATGAGCGAGGTCGGGGTCACCGCCTTCGCTTCCAGATGCCTTTTCACCAGATAGGTCGACATTTTGACATAGGGGTTCGGAGCAGATATCTCCAACAGACCATCCATCTCTTCTTCAAAGTTCTCCAGAAAGCTGAGAACCTGGAGGATTTCCGTCTTGGCCTGTTGCGTCAGATAAGTCTTTTCGCGAACCAACTCTCCCTCTTGCTGGTTCATCGCTCGGCTCCAGTTTTCCGGACGGGATGAACCACTGCTGCGTTTCCTCGTTTTGGATATTTTTTGGATCGACATTGAATGTCCTCCTAAGCGTGAGCGACGTGGCCGATTAGAAAAACGGCCAAAAAATCCATTTTGGATATAAGAACATCCATTTTGGATATTTTCGAGGGGGCGTCGTTCTGCCGAGGCGTGCAGGCTTTTGAGTGACGCTCACGGTGGGCGCATATCCGTGTCAGGAGGAGGCACGGTTCAGAATTCAGACCATTCGAAATGGTCTCTCAGGGAGGAAATGAAACGATGAACACTTTCCGTTCGCTGCTTGTCGCCACGACGGCCGTCGCAGGCCTGACCTTGTCTGGTGCAGCCGGTGCAGAAACGATGAAGATCGGCATCACGCAGAACAACGTCGGCGTCGACAGCTACCAGACCACCTATGAAAAGGCCTTCATCGCGGCAGCCGACGCCAATGCGGATGTCGAGACTGTCGTCCTGGACGCCGGCGGCGACGTCGCGCGGCAAATCGCCCAGATGGAAGACCTGATCCAGCAGGAAGTGGACGCGATCATCATCTGGCCGACGAACGGTGAAGCCGTCATCCCGGCCGTCCGCAAGGCCTTCAAGGCCGACATTCCGGTGATTGTGACCAACTCGAACATCGCCGAACAGGGCTTCGAGTTCGTGAAGTCCTTCTCCGGTCCGGACAACATCACCCAGGGCTCCCGTTCCGCCGAGATCATGTGCGACAAATTCAAGGCCATGGGCATCGAGAACGAAGCCCAGATCGTTCAGATTTCCGGCCAGCCGGGCTACACGACGGCGATCGAACGCGCCAAGGGCTTCGAAGACCGCCTGCCGGAAGTCTGCCCGAATGTGACCCTGGTGGAGACCCAGCCGGGCGACTGGAACCGCGAAAAGTCCCAGAAGGTCATGGAAGCGTTCCTGGTCAAGTATGACGACATCGACGGCGTTTACGCCGGAGACGACAACATGGGTGTCGGCGCGCTGAATGCCGCCAAGGCCGCTGGACGTGAGGGCATCATCTTCGTCGGCGCGACCAATTTCTCCGTCGGTTACGAGGCGATGGAGCGCGGCGAATACTGGGGTTCGATCTACCAGTCGCCCGTTGACGATGCCGAAGCTGCCCTGCAGACGGCAATCGATATCCTGTCCGGCAAGGATGTTCCGTTCCTGAATTACTTCGACACACCGAAGATCACCCAGGACAACATGGCCGAATTCGACAAGCCTGTCTTCTGAGCCTGAAGGTCAAGCCCGACTGGGGCGCGAGCCAAGCCTTGCGCCCCATTTTTTCCCAATACATTGACCGGGAGGAAACCATGGGCCGAGTGTCCGGGCGTTCCTGTATCGTCACCGGCGCTGCCCGAGGGATCGGACGTGCCATTGGCGAAGCCCTTATCAACGAGGGAGCGGATGTCTGTTTTGCGGACATCAACGGCGAACAGGCAAGTGCCGTTGCCGAAGCCAACCGCGACCGTGCTGCCGAAACGGGCGCCGGGGTGACATGGGCCCAGGTCGATGTGACCGATCGTGACCAGGTTCGTGCCATGATCGCAAAAACCGTCGCGGCTTTCGGCAAGCTGGACGTCAAGTTCAACAATGCCGGCGTCAACAAGCCCATGAACTTTCTCGATGTCACTGAGGACAACTGGAACTTCATCATGGGAGTGAACGGCCTTGGGTGCCTGATCGGCATGCAGGAGGCCGCCCGCCAGATGATTGGCCAGGGCAGCGGCGGCAAGATCATCAACACCGCGTCGATCGCCAGTCGACAGGGGTTCGACAATGTCGCGCCCTATTGCGCCTCGAAATGGGCCGTGGTCTCGCTGACGCAATCCGGCGCAAGAGACCTTGCCAGACACAACATCACCGTCACAGGCTTCGCGCCGGGTGTCGTGGCTACCGAAATGTGGGAACAGGTGGACCGGGATCTTCTGGATATCGGCGCTGCCGAACGGCCCGGACAGGCGATGGAGGAATTCTCCTCCGAGATCCTGCGCGGCCGGGTGGCGACACCGTCCGACATCACGGGAACGACCACGTTCCTGGCGTCACCAGAAAGCGATTACATGACCGGTCAGGTGGTGATGATCGATGGTGGCATGACGCTCGTTTGAAACTTTACAACAGGATGAGGGAGGGTCTGTTGTCCGACATATCAAGCAAGGCTGCCAGCCGTCCCGGCAGTTCCAAGGAAAAATCCATGAAGCCCTTCAGTCTGTCGGGCGTTGGGGGATTTCTGGCGAAACAGGGCATTCTGATCGCCTTCGCCGTCTTCATGATCGGCTTCACGATCGCCAACCAGCGCTTTCTCGACCCAGACAACATCATGGGCGTTGTCCGCTCCTCTGCAATCCTGGGCGTGATGGCCCTCGGCGTCACCTTTGTCGTCATCAGCGGCAATCTCGACCTGTCCGTCGGGTCGATGATGTCGTTTGCCACCATCGTCGTCCTCGATCTGCACGACAAGCTGGGGCCTTTGCTCGCCATCCCGTCCATGTACGCCATGGTACTGTGCCTGGGCGCCTTCATCGGCTTCCTCGTCGGATATCTGAAGCTGAATTCCCTGATCGTGACCCTTGGCATGTTGTCGGCGATCCACGGACTGACCCTCACCTATTCCGGCGGCAAGAACATGGATATTGCCGACAAGGAAGGCACCTGGTTCAGCGTGTTCGGCCAGTCGACCGTCCTCGGCATCCCGGTACCGATCCTGCTGTTTGCCCTTGTCGCCTCTGTTCTGGGGATCGTCCTTGCCAAGACACCGTTCGGTCGCAAGGTTTACGCGGTTGGAGGCAACGGCACCGCGGCAACCTTCTCGGGCATTCGCAGAGCTCGTGTCGTCTTCACCTGCTACCTCATGTCCGCTTTCTGCGTCGGTACTGCCGGTCTCATCCAGGCCAGCCGGTCACTGGGAAGCCAGAACACGGTTGGTCAGGGGCTTGAGCTTGAAGTTCTGGCTGCAGTCATCCTCGGCGGAGCGTCGCTGATGGGCGGCTCCGGCACGATCTTCAAGACCGTTATCGGTGTTCTGATCCTCGGCTTTATCCAGAACGGCCTCTTGCTCGTCGGACTGCAGTTCTACGTCCAGTATGTGGTGACCTGGATCATCATCATTCTTGCCGTGTGGCTGGATATTGCCGCCAAACGCGGCAAGCTCTGGTCGCCGATCGCGTGAGGGAGGGATTGATGGAACCGGGAACCTTGAGCACTTTTCTGAAACGCGGCGCGATCTGGGGCTTCATTCTCGTCGAGCTGGTCTTCTTCTCGGTCGCGGGCGAATTCCTGTCGCTCAGTGACAAGGCCTTCATGGACGTGGACAACATGCTGCTTTTGTTCAAGCAGTCAGCCCCCATCGGGATCATCGCCATCGGCATGACGATCATCATGATCAATGGCAATATCGACCTCAGCGTCGGAGCGACCTTTGCCCTGAGCGCCGTCGTCCTGCTCGACAGCATGACCTGGCCGGTTTTCGCCGGCCTCGGCGACGGCGTCATTCCCATTGCCTGGGGACTGGCGTTGCTGACCGGGATCGTTCTGGGCGCTCTGAACGGGCTGATCGTCTGGAAGACCGGTGTCGATGCCTTCATCGTCACGCTCGGTTCCATGCTCGGCTATCGCGGCCTTGTGTTCATGTACAATGGCGAACAGCCCACATCTCATCTCAACTGGACGCTGGTTGATTTCGCTGAAGCCCATTTCCTGGGACTGCACACCGCCACCTGGTTCCTGATCGTCGTGACCGCCGTGATCTGGTTCGTGATGAACCGCACGATCCACGGACGCAACGCCTATGCCATCGGCGACAACAGGTCTGCGGCCATCAATGCGGGTATTCGCGTCGGGCCGCACATGATGATCAACTTCATGATCATCGGCTTTCTCGCCTCCCTGTCTGCCGTGGTGTTCTATTCGGAATCCGGCTCGGTCAATCCCAACGACGGCGAACTCTATGAACTGTGGGTCATCACCGCCGTGGTTCTGGGTGGCACCAAACTTACCGGAGGTGCGGGGTCCGTGCTTTCGACGCTCGGCGGCGTTCTGGCCATCCAGCTTCTGCGAAAGGGGCTTGGACACATCGGCGCCGACACGGAAACAGTCAATCTGGTGATCGGCCTGATCCTGATTGCCGTCCTGTTCCTCGACCGCCAATTGAACCTGAAAGGCAAACAGGAGCTGAGAATATGACCGGCACCACCCCAGCCTTGCGCCTGGAAGGCATCGTCAAGACCTTCCCCGGCGTGCGCGCGCTCGACGGTGTGTCCTTTTCCGTCCTGCCCGGTGAAGTGCATGCCCTGATGGGCGAAAACGGCGCCGGAAAATCGACCCTCATGAAAGTGCTTGGCGGCATCTATCAGCCTGATGAAGGCAAGATCATCGTCAGCGAGCAACCGGTTGTCATGACGTCGCCGCTACAGGCGAAAAGCAAGGGCATCGTCTTCATCCATCAGGAGCTGAGCCTCGCCGAGGAACTGACAGTTGCCGAAAACATCTATCTCGGCGAACTGCCGCGAAAGAGCTTCGGCCGGGTCGACTGGCAAAAGCTGCATGAACAGACCAACCGCATTCTGGAGATGCTCAAAGTCGGCTTCGACGCCCGCACGCGTGTCGGCGATCTCTCCATCGCCAACCAGCAGATGGTGGAAATCGCACGTGCCCTGACGGTGGAAGCCAAGGCGGTCATCTTTGATGAGCCAACCGCCTCGCTGACCGATGCGGAAAAGGTGGTTCTGTTCGATGTCATCGACAACCTGAAAGCCGAAGGCGTCGGCATCATCTACATCTCGCACCGGATGGAAGAGATCTTCAGGATCACCGACCGCATCAGCGTGCTGCGGGACGGACAGTATCGCGGCACACTGAACACCGCCGAAACCAGCGAGGACGAGATCACGCAGCTGATGATCGGCCGCAAGCTCGACCTGTCACGCAACGCCGTCCATCACGAACTGGGTGATGTGGCGCTGGAGGTGCGAGGGCTCTCCTGTGGTTCGCTTTTCCGTGACATCAGCTTCGAAGTGCGCAAGGGCGAGGTTGTCGGCTTTTATGGCCTGGTCGGGGCCGGCCGCACGGAAATCGCCGAAACGCTGTTCGGTCTCAGAGAACCCAGCAGCGGCGCTATTTTCCTGAACGGAGAAGAAACTGCCATTCACTCACCGGCCGATGCCATTGCCAAGGGTATCTCGCTGGTGCCTGAGGACCGCAAGACGCAGGGCCTCGTTCTGGGCATGAACTGCCGGGACAACATGACCCTGCCTCAAGTAGACGACTTGAAAGCCGGCCCATTCGTCGCCGAAGGCGCGGAGATCGCGATTTTCGACCAGTACCGGGACCGGCTCGACATTCGCACGCCCGGCTGGAAGCAGCTTGCCGGCAACCTATCCGGCGGTAACCAGCAGAAGATCGTGATCGGCAAATGGCTTTCGATGCACCCGAGCGTTCTGATCGTCGATGAACCGACACGCGGCATCGATGTCGGCAGCAAGTCCGAGATCCACAACCTCATCCGTGAACTGGCAAGCCAGGGCTATGCGGTCATCGTCATCAGTTCGGAAATGCCGGAAGTCCTGCATGTAAGTGACCGGATCGTCGCCATGTACAGCGGCGAGATCATCCGGACGTTCACCTCCGAGGAAGTCACCGAAGACAATCTCATCCAGGCCATTTCCGGCATTCGGCCGGACAAGGCCGCCTGATGCGGGTCGGATTTGCGGGGCTTGGCCGGATGGGCGTGCGCATGGCTGCCAATCTGGCTGCTGCCGGTCTGAATGTGAGCGTCTGGAACCGGACAGCTGGACCTGCACAGGCCTTCGCCGCCGCCCACAACGCCTTTTCGGCAGCCAACCCAAAAGACCTGGCGGAGCGGTCGGATGTGGTGATCACCATGCTCGCCGACGATGCTGCTGCGGAGGCAGTCTATCTCGGGCCGGATGGCTTGCTCGAAGCGTCAGGGGGCAGTCGGGTTCTGGCCGAAATGGGTACCATTTCCGTACCCATGGCAGAACGTGTGGCGCTATCGGCACGGGGGAAGGGCCGACGCTTCGTCGATGCGCCGGTTTCCGGAGCCACACAAGCGGCGGCGGATGCCAAGCTGCTCATCATGGCAGGAGCAGAAGCAACTGATGTGCCTGATCTGGGCCGCCTCTTCGAGGTTCTTGGCCGGAAAACCGTCTGGCTTGGCAAACCCGGCGCTGGCGCTGCCATGAAACTCGGCGTCAACATGCTCATTCATGGCCTCAACCAGACATTGTCAGAAGCCCTTACCCTGACCACGGCAGCCGGCATCCCAAAAGAACAAGCCTATGAGGTCGTGGAAAATTCGGCGGCTGCCGCTCCGGTTCTTGCCTATCGCAAGGGGCTTTATCTGGATGAGACTGCGCACGACGTCAGCTTCACGGTCGCACTTGCCCGCAAGGATGTCGGGCTGGCGCTGGAACTTGCATCCACTTGCGGTGTGATCATGCCGCAGGCGGAACTCAATCATGCGGTTTTGAAGGCCGCCGGATCAGCCGGATATGACGACCGCGACATGGCTTCCATTCTTTCTTTCGTGAACAAGGGTCTGAAATGAAGGCAGTTCTGTTTGTCGGTGGCTGGGAAGGCCACACACCAACCCATTTCAGCGACTGGTATGAGGCCTTGCTTCGCGACAATGGTTTCAGCGTTACCGTCTACGATACGATGGAACCGCTGGAACGCCCGGAGGACCTTGCCGATGTCGACCTGATCACGCCTATCTGGTCCTCGGCCCGGTCGGGTCACCAGCAGGAATTCGGCAACATGACCAAACCGCAGGAGGACGGGCTGCTGAAGCTCGTCGCCAACGGCTGCGGCATTGCCGGGTGGCACGGACATATGGGAGATGCCTTCCGCGACCGGCCGACCTACCACTTCCTGATTGGAGGTCAATTCGTCGCCCATCCTCCCGGTTGGCCGGACAACCTGCAGCCCAGGGAGGACTACATCGACTACGACGTGACGATCTGCAAACCGGACGATCCGATCGTCAAGGGCATCAGGAGTTTCCGCCTCAGGTCCGAGCAATACTACATGCTGGTCGATCCCTCCAACGACGTGCTGGCCACCACGACCTTCTCAGGCGACCATCTGTGGTGGATCGAGGGCACCGTCATTCCCGTTGTCTGGAAACGGCGTTGGGACAAGGGCCGAGTGTTCTACTGCTCCATCGGACACGAACTGGATGACCTGAAGGTTCCCCAGGTGACGGAAATCATCCGTCGCGGTGCACTCTGGGCAGCAGAAGGCAAATCCGCTTAGTGACCCGCAAAGAACGCACCCTTCAAGAACCGTCAGCTTTGCAATAGGATATTCAAACTTTCACGATCGTCTGGCGCACCTGTGACTGCGCTGATCTGCGCGAATGCAGTTAATACACTGCAGGAACAGGGAGACGTTTTTGAAGTTTGATAGAAAGATCTTCTTCTGCCATATCCCGAAAACAGCCGGCACGTCATTGCGCCTGTCGCTGGAACAGGCTGTCGGAGACGCAGCCGTTGTTCCCTCTCAAGCGCTGATTTCCCATCATGGTGGCCGCTATCCGCCGCTTCACGAAGCCCTGCAGGAGCTTCAGGAGAAACCGGACTATCGCCTGTTTCGAGGACACTACGGCTTCTGGGTCCGAAGATATCTTCCAACAGATACGCTAACGATCGCGGTTCTGCGTGAGCCGGTGGAGCGTGTCCTTTCCCACATTCGACATTTTCTTGCAGATGGACGAATTACAGAGGCAGATGCGCTTGAAAGCCTGGATCAGGGAAGATTGCCTGTTCCCGACAATGCTTTGTGCCGATATCTGGGTGGTGCGGCCATAGAAGCAGTAGGACAAGAGCTGTCCGCCCGATTTCTTGATTCCAAATCAAATCCGATTGTCGATCATAACGATCTTTTCAAACGAGCTATTTCAACCGGTCGCTCGGTGGACATCATGGGTTTTACCGATGATATGCCGGCTCTCTATGAGAAGATCTCGCAAGAAACCGGCCTGCCCCTGACAATGCGGCAGGACAATCCGAGCCGCTATCCTGCGCTTTCGCTTTCAGATCGTCAGCTCGACACCGTCAGGAGACACAATCAACTCGATCTGCAGCTCTATGAGGCAATGCGAGCAGAGCGCAATTCCAACAAGTTGACACGGCTCCTAAAAAGAACAGGACTGTACCGAACCTGATCCGCTGCTACGCCCCTGTCAGCCGGAGCCCCCACTTGAGACCGTCGGCTTGCTGACGTGGAAATCAACCGCATGAACAATTCACTTGCAGGCAAATGGGCCGGAGGCGCTAAACCCTGGCGCCCAGCTTGACCTGAACGTTGAGACGGGACGCAGCGCCCTGAACATGAGCCGCCATGGCTTCCCGGGCGCCGGTCCTGTCACCTGCCTCAATGGCCTCAAGAACCCTGCAATGTTCACCCAAAGTGATCTCCACCAGGTCGTCCTTGGCGTAGATGTCGGATGTCACCCGCGTGGTTTCCTTCAGCCTGGAGGAGATGTAGCAGATGATGCCGAAGAGATAGGAGTTGCCGGCCGCCTTGCCGATTGCGCGGTGAAAGACGGCGTCGGCTTCCAGCCGCTGTTCGTCGAACTGCTTGTGCCCTTCCAGAATGGCGACTGCCGCCCGCATCTCCCTGAGATCTGCCCCAGTGCGACGCATCGCGGCAAGTCCCGCAGCTTCGATTTCCAGGAGGCCACGCAACTCGAACAGGTCCGCAAGGTTGCCGGACTTGTCGAGTGAGCGGATATCGACCCGGAAGGTTTCGCGCTCCGAAACAGGTTTGACGATTGCCCCGCGCCCTTGGCGCGATTCAATGACGCCATCAGACCGCAGCCTGGCAATGGCTTCGCGCACCACATTGCGGCTGACGCCAAAGGTTCCCGCGAGTGCATGTTCTGTCGGCAACGTATCGCCGGGGTTCAGTTCACCATCCTGAATTTTCGCCATGATGTCTGCGGCGATGCGGTCCGGCAACAGCGATGACCGACGCACTTCCCGAAACTCAGCCATGCCGGGCTCCTCTTCGCATTGCCGGTGGGTTATTCGTGTTCTTCAACGGCTTAATGCATCCATAGGACAAGCTCGGGTGCTTGTCGAGCCGGTCGGCACCTCGAGGTCAGATGGCCGAAACCCGCCATTCTCACGGATCGAACGCGATTACGGAAGCAGATTGCAGATCGAGCCGAGGAACCCGTTTCCCATGAAGCCCTAAAGCGCGTAGATCACCTCTGCTGCGCGAACGGCAGCGGAGGCCCTGTTCTCAACACCAAGTTTGACGAAGATCTGCTCCAGATGCTTGTTCACGGTGCGCGGCGACAGACCCAGAATTTCGCCGATATCCTTGTTGGACTTGCCCTTGGCGATCCAGATCAGGACTTCCGCCTCGCGCTGTGTCAGTTCAAAGCTGCCCTGAAGCGCCTGGACCTGCCCGGCTTCGTCTTCTGCAGTGACGCGGAACAGGTTTTCATCCGGGCCGACACGGCCAAGCGGGTGAAGTTGCACTGCCAGGTTTTCAGATAAGCCGAGCATGAAACTCTTGCGACGCTCGCCCGAGGAATTCGGCCCGTCCAGCCAGTCCCCCAGTGCACGGCCCAGCCGGAAAAGACTGGTTTCGGCAGCCCCTGTCTTTGCCAGCAGGTTGTGGATCTGCGGTGTCGACCACAGCACTGTCCCCTCCTGAGACACGGCCACCAGATGGCGCCCGGCTGCATCCAGCGCCACATGCGCGCTTTGAACCGACCGGGCATTCTTCAGATGCACCTTGATCCGTGCCTTCAGTTCGTCGACGTCAATCGGCTTGGTGAGGAAATCGACCCCACCGGATTCCAGCGCCTTTACCACATGTTCCGTTTCGGACAGCCCGGTCATGAAAATCACCGGTACGTGCTGGAGCGCCGGATTTTCCTTGATCTGCCGGCAAGTCTCAAAACCGTCGAGCCCGGGCATGACCGCATCCATCAGGATCGTATCCGGTGTCACCTTGTTGCAGATGTTGAGAGCGGTTTCGCCGCTGGTCGCCACCAGAACGGCTACGCCGGTCTTTTTCAGGGCTTCGGTGACGAAGCCGAGCGTTTCCGGGCTGTCGTCGACCACAAGGACCGTATCGCGACGATCATCCGTCATGTGTTTCCAATTCACTCAAGACGTTTTTGTAGGCATCGAAATCAAACCGGGCGAGATGGACATTCAATGCGTCGATCAGGGGCAGATTTTCCGGCGTTTTCGCCAGTTCGTTCAGTTTGGCCTCGATGCCTTCCACATAACCGATCTCCGCAAGCGAGATGAGATCGGCGACGTGATCGGCACCGGGTGATTTCAAGGGATCCTTTCGGGCAGGTTCCTGGTTTCGCTCGACCGGCTGTTCGGTCCAGACAACACCCATGTGTTTTTGCAGCAGGTCGTAAAGCTGGCCGATGCCGAAGGGCTTTGCAAGGGTTGCCGAATGGTGAGCCGGACCGTCCGGCCGCAAAGCCTTGTCACCGATGTTGGCCGACAGCATGATGATCGGCGCGCTGACGCCTCTGTCCCTCAGGTCCTCGGCCAGTTCCCAACCGTTCATTCCCGGCATCAGGATATCGATCAGGTAGAGATCCGGCCGCAGCGGCTCGACCGTCTCCAGGCAGGCCCTGCCCGTATCCGCCTCGACGACGGCAAATCCGATCGGTTTCAGGATATCGCAGACAAGCGCACGGTGATCCGGATTGTCATCGATCACGGCAACCGTCTTCCGCTCGCCTTCGTAACCTCGCACCTGTCTTTCCAGGCGGATGGTATCGACAGGCCGGTCGACAGCCGCCAGCATCAGTCGCACTTCAAAGGAAGCGCCCTTCCCCGGTTCGCTGGACAGCGCAATGGCTCCACCCATGGTTTCCGTCAGAAGCTTGGTAATGGTCAGCCCGAGCCCCAACCCCGGTGTCTTCGCCCCGTCCGCGGTCTTGCTGCGGCCGAATGGTTCGAAAATCTTGACCTGTTCGTCAAGCGCGATGCCCGGCCCGCTGTCCGACACGACAAAGCTGGCCACCTGTGACCGGTAACTGACCGAAAACGAAACAGTGCCCTCGGAGGTGAACTTGATCGCATTCGACAGGAGGTTCACCAGGATCTGCCGCAGGCGCTTTTCATCAGTTCGAACAAACACCGGCAGGTTGGGTGCGCGCGCATAGTTGAAGCCAAGCCCCTTGGCAGCCGCCTGCATGCGGAACATGTCGACGATCTGATCCAGGAACTCGTGAATGTTGATCTCGTTGGAATAGATCTGCAGCCTGCCAGCCTCGATCCGCGAAATATCCAGAAGGCCGTCGATCAGCCCTGACAGATGCTCGGCACTGCGCCGGATGGTGCTGATCGCAGGCCTGCGGGCTGTCGGCACGCTGTCGTCCCGCTCCAGCACCTGGGCATAGCCCATGACCGCGTTCAAGGGTGTTCTGAGTTCGTGACTGAGGCCGACAACGTAGCGGCTCTTGGCAAGGTTGGCGGCCTCGGCATCTTCCTTGGCCTTCTGCAGAGCCGCGTCGGTAACACCGTGAGCGTCGATTTCCTTCTGAAGCAGCGCGTTCTGGCGCATGGATTCCTCTTCGGCGACCCGCCGGGTGTCGTGAGCAAGCACCAGGAACCAGCAGGCAATACCGACGACGATGGCAAAAACAAAGAAAATCAACAGCACCGTCTGGCCGATGATGCCGGTCGGATCTCCCAGACGATTTTCCGCCTGGGCATAAATGATCCAGAGCACCAGGCCGATTGCAGCATTCGACAGAACAGAGATGAACGCATAGCGCCCCAGCCGGGACTGCAGGAACGCCATCGCGTTTTCCGGCAAAACCCGGCCCGCGACGGTGCCGACCTGATAGGACAAACGTGCCTTCGGCTTGCAGCTGTCGTGGCAGCGGGCATCGAGTGAACAGCACAGCGAACAGATCGGCGACTGATAGGCCGGGCAATAAGCCATGTCTTCCGGCTCGAACGGGTTTTCGCAGATCGAACAGGCGATGTGCTCCTTCGTCTGCCAGCTCTGGCGCGGCTTGCGAGCCAGGTAGAACCGACCCCTGGTCGCATAAGCGATCAGGGGCGCGGCAACAAAGGCAATGGCCATCGCCAGAAAGGTGGCGAGGGCCTCCGCCGTCTTGCCGAACTCGCCGAAGTGCGCGGCCAATGCGAGACCGGCGGCCAGAAGCATTGCGCCGGTACCAACCGGATTGATGTCATAAAGATGCGCACGCTTGAATTCGATTCCCGGAGGCGACAACCCGAGCGGCTTGTTGATGAAGAGGTCAGCCGAAATGGCGGAAAGCCAGGCCATCGCAATGATGGAAAAGACGCCAAGGGTTTCTTCCAGCAACCGATAGATGCCGAGTTCCATCAACAGCAGAGCGATGCCGACATTGAAGACGAGCCAGACGACCCGGCCGGGATGGGAGTGTGTGAGGCGCGAGAAGAAATTCGACCAGGCAAGCGACCCGGCGTAGGCATTCATGACGTTGATCTTGAGCTGCGCCACCACCACGAATGCCGCCATCAGCAAGAGGACGACGGTTTCGTTCGGGATCATGTAGCCGAAAGCGACCGCATACATGCGCGAGGGTTCGTCGGCATGATCAACCGGAACACCGTGCGACAAAACGAGGACTGCCAGGAAAGAGCCTGCAATCATCTTGGGGGCACCGAGAACAACCCAGCCGGGCCCGGCCAGAAACAGGGCAAGCCGGTGCCGGCGGCGGGCATAATCCTGCGCCGGAAGAAACCGCAGAAAGTCCACCTGTTCACCGATCTGTGCCATCAGCGCCAGAATGACTGCGGAGGCTGCGCCGAAGCTGACCAGGTTGATGCTGTCCCAGCCGCCAGCTGTCGTACGCGGCGCCTGTGTGACCGGGTCGATGCCGGAAAACGTCAACCACTCGCCGACGGCCTGCCAGTCGGTGAAGGCAATGAAGACGAACGGCAGGATGTTCAGGATGATCCAGAAGGGTTGGGTTGCGAGCTGAAAGCGGCTGATCCAGGTAATGCCGTGGGTCACCAGCGGAATGACCGCAACCGCGCTGATGACATACCCCAGCCAGAGCGGCACACCGAAAGCGAATTCCAGCGCGCTCGACATAATGGAGGCTTCAATCGCAAAAAGAATGAAGGTGAAGCTGGCATAGATCAGCGAAGTGACCGTCGAACCAATGTAGCCGAACCCTGCACCACGCGTGAGCAGGTCTATGTCGACGCCGTAGCGCATGGCATAGCGGCTGATCGGCAGACCGACGACCAACAGCACCAGGCTACCGACCAGTATGGCGAGAAACGCGTTGGCAGTTCCGTGGGACAGGGTGATCGCACCACCGATCGCCTCCAGAGCCAGAAAGGAGATCGCCCCGATCGCCGTCTGGGAAATCGCGCGTGAGGAAAAGCGGCGCGCGCTCTTGGCGGTGAACCTGAGCGCATAGTCTTCCAGGGTCTGGTTGTTGACCCATTTGTTGTACTGGCGCCGAACAGGCAGAATGCGTTGGCGCGCCCTCACGCGTCCGCCTCCACACCGGCACCGAATGCCCAATAACTGGACATATGACTATTTATTCGGCAAATGCCGTTCTTCATCGCCCGCTTTCCGCCCCGTTTTTTTATTCAGCTCCTCTCTTCAGCACATTTCATGCCGTCTTTGCTTCTGGAACGCCGTGGCAGGCTTTCAAGCCGGTTACGTCAATTGACGTATGTTGCGGTGCAGTGGTGCCAGTGCACGATCCCTTCCTGACAGCGGCACACCTTCCAGCCGCCAATCGCCGGCGTGGGAACCGGTGACGTCAAGCAAAGGGGAACATCCATGAAAAACACATTCACCAAACTCGCATTGGCAGGCCTGATGGCCTCCACGATGATCGGCGGCGCATCCGCCCAGGAAGACACGATCAAGGTCGGCATCCTGCATTCGCTTTCCGGCACCATGGCCATTTCGGAAACCACTCTGAAAGACGCCATGCTGATGCTCATCGAAGAGCAGAACAAGAAGGGTGGCCTGCTTGGCAAGAAACTGGAAGCGGTTGTCGTTGACCCGGCTTCCGACTGGCCGCTGTTTGCTGAAAAGGCGCGTGAGCTGATCGAAGTCAACGGCGTCGACGCCGTGTTCGGCTGCTGGACGTCCGTTTCGCGCAAGTCCGTTCTGCCGGTCTTCGAAGAACTCAACTCGCTGCTGTTCTATCCGGTTCAGTACGAAGGTGAAGAATCCCAGCGCAATGTCTTCTACACGGGCGCTGCACCGAACCAGCAGGCCATTCCGGCCGTCGATTACCTGATGAACGAGGAAGGCGTCGAGCGCTGGGTTCTGGCCGGTACCGACTATGTCTACCCGCGCACGACCAACAAGATCCTTGAAGCCTACCTGAAGTCCAAGGGTGTGGCTGAAGAAGACATCATGATCAACTACACGCCGTTCGGTCATTCCGACTGGCAGACGATCGTGTCCGACATCAAGACCTTCGGCTCTGCCGGCAAGAAAACCGCTGTGGTCTCTACCATCAACGGCGATGCCAACGTGCCGTTCTACAAGGAACTGGGCAACGCGGGCATCAAGGCTGAAGACATTCCGGTTGTCGCCTTCTCCGTTGGTGAAGAAGAGCTCGCCGGTCTCGACACCGCTCCGCTCGTCGGCCACCTGGCTGCCTGGAACTACTTCCAGTCCGCAGATACCGAAGCCAACGCCGAATTCATCGACGCCTGGCACGCCTACATCGGCGACGACAAGCGCGTGACCAACGACCCGATGGAAGCGCACTTCATCGGCTTCAACATGTGGGTTGAAGCAGTCAAGAAGGCAGGCAGCACCGAGCCGGATGCCGTGATCGACGCCATCGTCGGTGTCAGCGTCCCGAACCTGACCGGCGGCTACTCCGCGATGATGCCGAACCACCACATCACCAAGCCGGTGCTGATCGGTGAAATTCAGGAAGACGGCCAGTTCGAAACCGTCTGGGAAACCTCCGGTCTCGTCGTCGGCGACGCATGGTCCGACTATCTGGACGGCTCCAAGGACCTGATCTCCGATTGGCGCGCACCGCTTTCCTGCGGCAACTTCAACACTGCCACCGGCAAGTGCGGCGGCTCCGGGTCTTAAGGGAGGAGACGGAGCTCGGGCGGGTCTTACGAGACCCGTCCTCTTTCCCCGGTTTTCCAACCGGAAAGGTTTGCCTGGAGAGTCGCTCTTAGCTCTCCCTTCATCCTGAGGAGGACCACAAGGTCCGTCTCGAAGGATGGGCGGCAACCCCGGAAGCAAGTGACCCATCCTTCGAGACGCCGCAATGCGACTCCCCAGGATGAGGTCGTCAGGTGAAAGTTCTAAACACCGGTGGACACGATGTCCTTGATGAGATCCTTCCTACTCCTCCTCAGCCTCGCTGCCAGCCTCCTTGCCGCACCGGCACTGGCCCAAAGCGATCCAGAGGCACTCCGTCCGCTGATCAACGACCTGGCCAAGGGCAAATATTCCGAAACCGAAAAGCAGATCGGTGCCCTTGTCGCGACCGGTGACCCGCAGGTGGCCCCTGCCCTCGAGGCCCTGAGCGATGGCGACCTCTACGTGCGCAAGGCCGATGGCGAAGTCTTCATCACCAGGAAGGCCGGCAAGAACTTTGCCCTGATCGACCCGCTGACCATGGAAACGACCGGCGAAGCGGCCAAGGGCGAAATCGACAAGATCAAGGTCAACAACAAGCTGCGCCGGGTGATCCGGTCAGCGCTCGGGTCGCTGACCCTGATGGCGCCCGACCCGAAGGTGCGGATGGCGGCTGCCGAAGCCGTGTTCAAGGCGAAGGATCCGGACAGTATCGAAGCCCTGGATGCCGCCATTGCCGCAGAAGCGGACGACGGCGTGCGCAAGAAGATGGAAGAAGCCCGGGCCGCGGCCGTTCTGAACTCAGATATGGACGAGGCAGCGAAACTTCAGGCGGTCTCGACGCTCGGCACGATGGGCAACCGTGATGCTCTGTCGCTTCTGATTGCCGTGCAATCTTCCTCTGAAGGCGCCTTGCGCGAAGCGGCAACCACGGAAATCACCAAGATCGAGAAATCCATCGCCGCCTGGGATGCAGCACAGAATGTCTGGTACGGCCTGTCGCTTGGATCCGTGCTGCTGCTCGCTGCCATTGGTCTTGCCATCACCTTCGGTGTCATGGGCGTCATCAACATGGCGCATGGAGAGATGGTGATGATCGGGGCTTACGTCACCTTCGTGGTTCAGGAATTCATTCGCTCCTCCGCGCCAGGGCTCTTCGATTATTCCCTGTTCATCGCCCTGCCACTTGCCTTCCTCACCTCAGGACTGGTGGGCGTTGCCATCGAGCGTGGCGTGATCCGCTGGCTGTACGGACGCCCGCTGGAAACACTGCTTGCGACCTGGGGCATCTCGCTGGTGCTGCAGCAGGCAGTGCGCTCGATTTTCGGTCCGACCAACCGTGAGGTTGGCAACCCGGACTGGATGTCCGGCGCCTTCGAGATCGGCCAGATGACGATCACCTATAACCGCATGTGGATCATCGTCTTCGCGATGCTGGTCTTCGCCGGACTGATGCTTGTCCTCAAGAAGACCCCGTTCGGACTCTATACCCGGGCCGTGACCCAGAACCGGCGCATGGCCGCCTCGATGGGCATCCGCACTCCCTGGATCGACGCCCTCACCTTCGGGCTCGGCTCTGGCATTGCCGGGATCGCGGGCGTCGCGCTCAGCCAGATCGACAACGTTTCGCCGAACCTGGGCCAGGGCTACATCATCGACAGTTTCATGGTCGTGGTCTTCGGCGGGGTCGGCAATCTGTGGGGCACGCTGGTAGGCGCCATGACCCTCGGTGTCGTGAACAAGTTCCTGGAGCCCTATGCCGGGGCCGTGCTCGGCAAGATCTTCGTGCTCATCTTTATCATTCTCTTTATCCAGAAGCGTCCGAGGGGCCTGTTCGCCCTCAAGGGCCGGGCAGTTGAAGCATGATGACCTCTTTCCTCTTCCGCGCCATGGACGCCCGAGCAGGGATCTTCCTCGCCATCATGGCGGCCGTGATTGTCCTGGTTCCTGCCGGCAACCTGCTTGTCCCGGAAGGCTCGGCCTTCCATGTGCCGACCTACGCGGTAACGCTGATGGGCAAATACCTGACCTACGCGTTGTTGGCGTTGGCGGTAGATCTGGTCTGGGGCTATTGCGGCATTCTCTCGCTCGGTCATGCGGCCTTCTTCGCGCTCGGCGGCTATGCCATGGGCATGTACCTGATGCGCCAGATCGGGACCCGCGGCGTTTATGGCGACCCGATCCTGCCGGATTTCATGGTGTTCCTGAACTGGGGAGAACTGCCCTGGTACTGGTACGGCTTCGACATGTTCTGGTTTGCGGCGCTCATGGTGGTGCTGGTGCCGGGCGTGCTGGCCTTCGTCTTCGGCTGGTTCGCCTTCCGCTCACGCGTCACCGGCGTTTACCTGTCGATCATCACGCAGGCGCTCACCTACGCGCTGCTGCTTGCCTTCTTCCGGAACGACATGGGTTTTGGCGGCAACAACGGCCTGACCGACTTCAAGGACATTCTCGGCTTTGATATTCAAGCCGACACGACCCGCGCGGGCCTGTTTGCAGCCTCAGGCCTGGCGCTGGTCCTGTGTTTCCTCATCTGCCGGGCGATCACCCGATCGAAACTCGGCAAGGTGCTGGTGGCCGTGCGCGACGCGGAGAGCCGGACACGCTTCCTGGGCTACCGTGTGGAACACTACAAGCTGTTCGTCTGGACCCTGTCGGCCATGATGGCCGGTATCGCCGGTGCCCTTTACGTGCCGCAGGTCGGCATCATCAACCCGGGTGAATTTGCACCTGCCAACTCCATCGAGGTGGTGATCTGGGTTGCCGTCGGCGGGCGCGGAACGCTGGTCGGGGCCGTTCTCGGCGCCGTTCTGGTCAACTTCGCCAAGACATGGTTCACCGCCGCCCTGCCCGACATCTGGCTCTTTGCGCTCGGTGGCCTTTTCGTGGTCGTGACCCTGTTCCTGCCGAAGGGCATCGTCGGCACCCTTTCCCAGGGCTGGACGGCCTTGCGGCAACGGAAAGTCTCCAAAGACTTCGAAGCCGGGTCGGACCAACCTCCGAGCCAGGCGCCGCAGTCGCCCGCCTCTCCGGCCAACGTCAGCCCGAAAAAATCTGCCTCGACCGTTCCGGCGGATGCCGAACCCCAGCCCGCGGAGTAAAGCCATGGCACGATCTTCCAGTCTTCTTTATCTCGACGGCGTGTCGGTTTCCTTCGACGGTTTCAAGGCACTGAACGAATTGTCGCTGACGATTGCCCCGGGTGAAATGCGGGCCATCATCGGTCCCAACGGGGCGGGCAAGACAACGATGATGGACGTCATTACCGGCAAGACCCGACCGGACAGTGGCGAGGTCTTTTTCAACGGCACCGTGGACCTTACCGGCGAGGACGAAGCTTCGATCGCCGAACTCGGGATCGGCCGCAAGTTTCAAAAGCCGACCGTTTTTGAGAGCCATACCGTCTGGGACAACCTGGAACTGGCGCTCAAGGCACCGCGTGGCCCATTTGCGACCCTGTTTCATGTCATTTCGGGTGGTGAGAAGAAGCGGGTTGAATATCTGCTCGATCTGATCCGGCTTGGTTCGAAGAGAAGCGAGCTCGCAGCCAACCTCAGCCACGGCCAGAAGCAGTGGCTGGAGATCGGCATGCTGCTGGCACAGGATCCGAAGCTGCTTCTCGTGGACGAGCCTGCTGCCGGCATGACGGATGCCGAAACTGCCGAAACTGCTGAACTTCTGAAGGATATCGCCAATGATCACTCGGTCGTCGTGGTCGAGCACGACATGGTGTTTGTGCGCTCCCTGGGTGTCAAAGTCACCGTTCTCCACGAAGGCTCGGTCCTGGCTGAAGGCTCACTCGACCATGTCTCAGCCGACGAACGTGTCGTGGAAGTTTATCTCGGACGATGAGGAGTAGGCTTTGTCTTTCGCGTCTCGTCGCTCGTGGAAGTGATACGGCGATACCGACCACGAACGAACCAACGGCCACAAGGCGCATCGCGATCAGCCAAGGGAAGTCAGCTCATGCTGCAAGTTGAAAACATCGATCTTCATTATGGCGCCGCCCAGGCGCTGAAGAAGGTTTCGCTGAAGGCCGAGACCGGCAAGGTAACCTGTCTGATGGGGCGCAATGGCGTTGGCAAGACGTCCACCTTGCGTGCCGTGGCCGGTCAGCACGGCATCAGCGCCGGCAAGATCCTGTGGGACGGCGAGGACATCTCCTCGCTGGCAGCCCACGCCCGCGCCAAGAAAGGCATCGCAATTGTGCCGCAGGGACGCGAGATCTTCCCTCTTCTATCGGTAAAGGAAAATCTTGAGACCGGCTATGCCCCGATCCCGCGCAAGGAACGGTTCATTCCCGATACGATCTTCGAACTTTTCCCGGTGCTCAAGGACATGCTGTCCCGCCGTGGCGGTGATCTGTCCGGCGGACAGCAGCAGCAGCTCGCGATTGCACGAGCCCTGGTCACCCGTCCGAAACTTCTGGTGCTTGATGAACCGACGGAAGGCATCCAGCCTTCAATCATCAAGGACATTGGCCGGGCAATCTCGTGGCTGCGCGACCAGGGCACGATGGCCATCGTGCTGGTGGAACAATATTTCGAGTTCGCCCGTGATCTGGCCGACGATTATGCCGTCATGGACCGCGGCGAAGTGGTGCTCTCGGGCACGGGTGCCGACCTTTCTGAAACGGAAGTCCGTCGGTATCTGACTGTTTAGGCCAGGGGAACGTCTCCCAAAGCTCACTTTTCCGCCTCATCCTGGGGAGCTGCTTCAACGATGCTGCGTGAGATGATGGGGCTAGGCGTTCTGTTACCCGCATTTGACGCAGGCAGTGCAGTTGATAGGGTGCGGGCAAATCGCCCACCTCATCATCCTTCCCAGCCGGATCGTCATGTCAGAACCACTTTCCAACGAAGCCATTTCCGCAATCACCGCTGCCGTTGACGCCGCATTCGAGGACGAGATCGCCTTCCTGCAGGATATCGTGCGGGCAAGATCCCTTCGCGGTGAGGAGGCCGGTGTCCAGAAGATCATTGCAGACGCTCTCCGTGACCGTGCCTATGACGTCGAGACCTATGGGCTTGATGTGGCGCAACTGCAGTCCCATCCGGCCTATTCTCCAGCCACTATCGACTACACCGACACGTTCAACGTCAGTGGTCGCAAGAAGTCTGGCCATGGCGGACGTTCGTTGATCCTGAATGCCCACGTCGATGTCGTGCCCACTGCCAATCCGGCAAACTGGACCCATCCGCCGTTTGCAGCCGTGCGCGAGGGCGATTGGCTTTTCGGACGGGGCGCGGGGGACATGAAGGCAGGCCTCGCAGCCAATCTCTTCGCAGTCGATGCCATCGAGGCTGCCGGGTTCAGCTTGAAAGGGCCGCTCGAGTTCCAATCTGTCATCGACGAAGAGGTGACGGGCAATGGCACCGCAGCTGCGATCATGAATGGTGCGACAGCGGACGCGGTTCTCATTCCCGAGCCGACAGACGAAGAGGTCACCTATGCAAATTCCGGTGTCATCAAGTTCCGGATCTCCGTCCAGGGCGTGCCGGCTCACCCACGTGAGCCGGAGTCAGGCCTCAGCGCAATCGAGGCGGCGTTCCTCGTCATCAATGAGTTGAAGGTTCTGGAAGCTCGCTGGAATGAGGAAAAGACCAGCCATCCCGGCTTCGATGACCTGCGCAATCCTGCAAGCCTCAACATCGGCACCATCAACGGCGGCGAATGGCCGGCGTCCATCCCGTTTGAATGCCGTTTCGAAGGCCGGATCGGATTTTATCCGGGTGACGCCCCACAAGACCGGATGGCCAGCGTGGAACAGATGCTGAAAACGCTTGGTACGAAGGATCCCCGGCTTGAAAAAGCCAATCCAAAGCTCGAATGGATCGGGACATGTCAGGCAGGATATCTTCTTGCCGAAGGCAGCGACGCGGAAAATGCGCTCGCCGCCGCACACAAGATCACATCCGAAACTGCGCTCAAACGGTCGATCATGGCCTGCTATCTGGATGCGGCTCTTTACGTGAACCATTGCGGCATTCCCGCCCTCACCTATGGCCCGCTGACAAAGAACATTCACGGCATAGACGAATGCGTGAACCTGCCGTCGCTGAAAAGAGTGACGAAGACGATCGCCCTGTTTACCGCTGCCTGGTGCGGCATCGCACCGACGTAGGCCAGTTCAGCTGCACCGAAATGAGGAGGCCCTTCTTCGCACAGGGCCTTCCTTCCGGAGGAGCACATCCCCTCTTTAGCCAGAAAAATGCTCCCGTTTTTTGTGTCGTTCCGTTAGTCTTCATGACCGGGACGCGTTCAGGCAATTGCAGACGCCTCATCCTGTCCCTATTCAGAGTAGTGTGCGGAGCAGAATTTCAAAATTTCAAACAATACGTTTTCAACGAACTGGTCTTTTGCTGCCGGTCCATGTAATTCGGGCAGCACCTAGCGGGCTTATGGTGATTGACTAGCGCCTGAAGACCACCCAGAAGCAGGAAAATTTAAAATGCGTGTTGCAATGATTGGGACCGGCTATGTCGGTCTGGTGTCCGGAACCTGTTTTGCCGATTTCGGACATGTCGTGACCTGCATCGACAAGGATGCAAGCAAGATCGACGCCCTGAACAACGGACAGATCCCGATCTATGAACCTGGCTTGCAGGAACTCGTTGCAAAGAACGTTGCCGAAGAACGCCTCTTCTTTACCACTGCTCCTGAAGAAGCGATCCGCAAAGCGGATGCCGTTTTCATTGCCGTCGGCACGCCGACACGCCGAGGCGATGGCCATGCCGATCTGTCCTATGTTTATGCCGCGGCAGAGGAAATCGCACGACTGATCGAGGGCTTCACCGTGATCGTCACCAAATCGACCGTTCCGGTCGGCACGGGAGACGAAGTGGAAGCGATCATCCGCAAGACCAACCCTGACGCAGAATTCGCCGTCGTTTCAAATCCGGAATTCCTGCGCGAAGGCGCCGCCATCAGCGACTTCAAACGCCCCGACCGGGTGGTGGTCGGGACCGATGACGAGCGCGCGGTCGAAGTGATGCGTGAGCTTTACCGCCCGCTGTATCTCAACGAAACCCCGATCATCGTGACCCGCCGCCGCACATCGGAACTCACCAAATATGCGGCCAATGCGTTTCTCGCGGTCAAGATCACCTTCATCAACGAAATTGCAGACCTGTGTGAGAAAGTCGGGGCAAACGTCCAGGAAGTCTCGCGTGGTATCGGCCTCGACAACCGCATCGGCGGCAAGTTCCTGCATGCCGGCCCAGGCTACGGCGGCTCCTGCTTTCCGAAGGACACTCTTGCCCTCTCGCGGATCGCCGCGGATGCACAGTCGGATCTGAAGATCGTCGATTCCGTCATCGAGGTGAACGCAGCCCGCAAGAAGAAGATGGCCGACAAGGTGATCGAATTCATGGACGGCGACGTAAGCGGCAAGACGATCGCGTTGCTTGGCCTCGCCTTCAAGCCCAATACGGACGACATGCGCGAAGCTCCGAGCATCGACATCGTGGAAAAACTGCAGGCTGCTGGTGCCAAGATCCGTGCCTACGACCCGGCCAGCATGGAAGAAGCCGAGAAGGTCATGTCGGGTGTGATGTTCTGCGATGGCCCCTATCATGCCATCGAGAACGCAGATGTGGTTGTAATCGTTACGGAGTGGGATCAGTTCCGTGCGCTTGACCTCGACCGCGTCAAAACTCTGGTCTCTGCACCCAAGGTTGTCGACCTGCGAAATATCTACAAGCCGGACTACATGGAAGCCCGTGGCTTCGAGTACACCAGCGTCGGCCGCAGCTACTAAGCGGCCGGTTCCCACCTCAGAATTTAATATCCTATGCGAACGTCGGGCTAACCCTAGCCCGGCGTTCAATTTTTTAAAAATTAATTAAATTTCACATCACTTTTGACGCCGGAACATTGCTCCCGTCGCGTCACTATGGTAACCAAACCCTTAATGGATAACAATTTTCCCGATCTTGTTACCCAAATATTAACGATACGATCGTGATTGCGACTGCCTCCAGACAGGATGCCGGCGCACATCAAGTGGTCTCGTAAATCGGGTTGAGGCTGGCATATCTTGGCAGACGAAACAGTATCTTACGAAGCAGATGATCACGGCCGCGAAGCGATGAATATCGCCGGCTTCGCGACGTGGGGCTATCCGCACCCCGACCTGCTCGATGCGACAAACCGTGCCTCCCGCGACCTCCGCCCGGCACGCGGAGTGATTCAATCCGGACTGAAGAAATGTATTGACCTGACCGGTGCAAGTGCCGGCCTTCTACTGCTTTTTCCCTTATTTGTTGCACTCGCGGTTGCAATAAAACTGACAAGCCGCGGACCGGTATTTTTCCGTCAGTGGCGCTACGGTTTGAATGGCAAGAAGTTTGCCGTTCTCAAGTTCCGGACGATGCATGCCAACCAGTGCGACAGCTCCGGGATTTCGCAAACCGTTGCCAACGATCCGCGCGTCACATTGATCGGCGCCTTCCTTCGCAAGAGCAACTTCGATGAATTGCCGCAGCTCATCAACGTGTTGCGGGGAGAGATGTCCCTGGTAGGTCCTCGACCGCATGTGCCCGGCATGCTGGCCGCCGGAATGCCTTATGAAGACTTCCACCCCAGGTACATGGACCGCCACAAGGTGCTTCCGGGCATCACAGGCCTGGCACAGGTCAACGGCTTTCGCGGGGAAACCAAAAACCCTCATGCGGCCCGCATGCGGCTTGCCTATGATCTTGCCTACATCGAGCGTCAGTCGGTTATCCTTGATGTCAAAATCCTCGCGACGACGGTCGCCAGGGAATTCTTCAACGGCAACGGTTACTGAACCGCCGGAAAATCCTCAAACAGTGTCCCTGGCGGAGACGCAGGATCATGCGTCTGCGCACAAAGTCGCCATGCGCTGCAGGGCAAGCAGGTAACCCTCCACACCGCAGCCAGCAATCACCGCATCCGCGCGGGCTGAAACGTAGGAATGGTGTCGGAAGCTTTCCCGTTTGTGGATGTTGGAGACATGAACCTCGATCACCGGACAGGTGCAGGTATTCAATGCGTCCAGAATTGCGATCGACGTGTGCGTATAGGCCGCCGGGTTGATGATGATACCCGCGGCCGCTTCCCTCGCCTCATGGATCCAGTCGATAAGCACATGTTCGGCATTGCTCTGATGGAATGCGATCTCAAAGCCCTTGGGCGCAGCGGCGGCCTCACACATCGCACGGACATCATCCAGGGTCTGAGCCCCGTAGATCTCCGGTTCCCGCTTGCCAAGCAGATTGAGATTCGGACCGTTCAGAACATAGATGATTTTTGCCATTGAATTTTCCCTAGACCTTCGTCGACAACTTGCCCCGCACTGGCGATTTTTACCAAGAAATTCGAAGATTTCCGGCAAAAGTTTGTGGACGATTGTTATCGGAGGTGATACCGCGGTCCCGCATCCTTGCGACGCTCGGTTTTACGCATTATTAACTATAAAACTCCAGTGTGAGAAAAAATCGGCTCATCGGGTAACCATGATTAAACTCCGCGAACGGTTGGACACACTTGAAGCTTTGATGGCCGCCATCGAAGGCTACCATCATCTCCCTATCGATGTTCTTTCCCAGTTCCTGCTCGACCACTACACGGTTGATCTTGACGTTCTGGCGCAGTTTGCCGAAGCGGCAGAAAGTGCCCAAGCTCAAGGCGCATCGTCTTATGCGGCAGCGGAAAATCGCGCGGCAGCACAGTCGGCCGCCTGACGCGTCCACATCACATTCAGCTGAATTTTACGCTTAACCGATCGCGGTGAGGTTACCGTCGCCTTCGCCGCCCTGCTGTTGCGGCTGGCCGGGGCCACCTTGCCAGATCTTCTGGCGGTTCCGGATTTCGCGCGGTGCAGGGCCGAAATAGGTGGCCGTCTTGATGAAATCGCGCGGGTGCAGGATCACGCTGGAAACGCGCTGATACAGTGCCTTTGCCGAGATCGGCTTGGACAGCAGCTCGTGTACGCCGAGCCGGCGCGCTTCCACGATCCGGCTACGCTCGGTGTGGGCGGTCACCATAATAATCGGGATATAGGCGAAGGGATTGTTCGGACTGCGGATCATGCGCACCATGTCCGCCCCGTCCAGGATCGGCATGACCCAATCCAGAATAAGGATGTCAGGGTTCGCCCGGTCCATGGCTTCAAGGCCGGACGCGCCGTCTTCAGCCTCGACAATGCGCCGCGCACCGAACCCCTGCAGCATGGTGCGCAGGATGGTCCGCATGTAAGCACTGTCTTCGACCAGCAAGAATGTCAGAGAGGCAAGATCCAGGCTCACCTAGTCCTCCTTGTTTGACTTAACCTTTGCCATGAAAGTCTGAACAATGAGTTAGTCTCCGGCCGCGAGGAGCCCACAAACATCCGCCGACGCGGCATCGACTTTGAATAGTTTCGGAAAGGCTGAGAAATTACTCGCAATACACTGAGGGATTTCACCTATTGGTAATGTTGCGCTCAATTAATCTTTTGGCTGGTTCGATATTAACGGGACTTTCAATTGTACGCCCCCATCTTTCAGGCAAGAAATCGAACTGAATGAGCAGCCTTTTGCAAACGATTGTAAGAACCATGTCCCGGGATCCTGAAACGTTCGGGGAAGACGATCCGCTCCCTATGGAGCATGAACCGTCCGACCTCGGCACAAATGCAAGACTGAGAGACAATCTCCTTCTGCTTGCCGGCATAGGGCTCGTCCTGCTTGCCACAGGCATGGCCCTGTCCAACGTCCTCTCCTAAGCCGCCCGTTGTGCCGTGCCGCGACAGGGCTCAGGCAAGGCGCGGCTTCCGGGCACTGAAGAGTGCCACGCACCCGATCCTTTCAATCTTCACCTCGGCAAAGCGTTTTTCAAGTTCCGCTCGCAAAGTGTCCTGCGTGTCGGCTTCGTTCGAAAAGACACCCTTGCGGTTATAGATCTGCATCAGCTTGCGGGCGGCACCGGACCGCGGCGCATCGCCTTGCAGGATGGTGGAGCCAAAGACCGTTGCCCCTTCTTCGAGATGCGGTACCGCATGATCGAAGATCACTGCCTTTTCAGTCATGGTGCCCGGAAGGCAATGAAGCACGTAGTTGAGGCCGATGGTCTTGAAACTGCCGATGTCTTTTGGCCACGGCACGAGTGCATCTGCCTGAACGGTGACGGGGTTCAAGCGGGCAATCCTGGCGGCAGCCTTGTCGAGGCACTCCCGGTTGGGATCGAGCAACGTCACCCTTGGATCTGCAACGGGAAACCTGGTCTTGTCCAGGAAGTAACCGGTGCCCACGCCGATATCCAGGTGCTTGGCGGAAACATGCTGGTCATAGAGCGCGACCAGATGAGAGCTCGGACAACGCCAGATCCAGCGGTTCGACAAACCCAGCACCAGGGCATCGTAGATGGCCAGCGACGTTCTGGAATAAACGGCGTAGCCCGGTTTGTGCGCGTCCGGAAACGAATCCATGCATAGCTCCAGTTACCTAAAGGAATGCATGGGGCTAGGCGCACGGGAACACAAAGTCAAGATTGCCGGCAACTACTTGTCTGGCAGGTCGTCGTCGTCAAGGATGCGCCATTTGGCACCTTCGAGATCGTCATACTGGCCGCTTTTCAAGGACCAGAGGAAAGCCCCCAGCCCCAGCGCTCCCAGGAGCAGTGCAATCGGTATCAGATAGATCAGAACGTCCATGTCGATCTCATTCAGCAGCCTGTTGCTGTCGCAACGTGGGTGCGTTCGCTCCCGCGTTCCTGCCGCCCTCTCCCCAGCGCAGCTTGAGCGCGTTTGCGGTAACTGCCAGCGACGATGCGGACATCGCTGCTGCCGCCATCAAAGGTGTGACGAAACCGGCCACGGCAATGGGCACGGCAATGATGTTGTAGACGACCGAAATCCAGAGGTTCTGCTCGATTGCCGCCCTTGCCCGTTTCGACAGCCTGAGCGCATCGGCCACCGGCTGCAATTTGTCACCGAGAAAAACGGCGTCTGCAGCGGCCTGACTGAGATGCACGGCCGAGACAGGCGACAACGAGACATGCGCCCCGGCCAGCGCCGGAGCATCATTCAGGCCATCGCCAACCATCAGGACCTTGCGGCCACTGGCCTGGAGTTCTTCGAGACGTGCAATTTTCTGGGCCGGCTTCATGCCCGAGCGCCAGTCCGATACACCCAGCACAGCCGCGCAATCGGCCACAGCAGGTTTCGTATCCCCGGAAACAATTTCAAGCGCGTAGCCGGCTGATTTCAACTGATCGACCACCGCCCTGGCATCCGGCCGCAGCCGTTGCCGGAAGGCCAACAGGCGGGCAGGATCCGCGCCAAAGCGGATAGCAAGCAGAGAGGCACCCGGGTTCGACTGCAGTGCTGCCTCGACCTGTTCGTCGGATGCTTCGCAGAACAGCGGGCTGCCAAGCCGCAGACGCTGTCCGGCAACCAGGGTTTCAAGACCCGCCCCGGATATCTCGCTGACGTCCGGCAGAGGCTGCAGCGCTCCTGTTGCCTTGACCAGGGCTGCCGACAAGGGATGCCGACTGGCCAGGGCAAGGCGTCCGGCCAGTGCGAGCGTTTCGTCATCTGGATCGATGGAGCTACACAGATCCGGCTCGGTAAGCGTCAACGTACCGGTCTTGTCGAACAGGATGGTGTCGATATCCGACAATCGTTCGATGGCATCGCCCGAATTGAGCAGGATTCCACACCGGAAGAGCTGCCCGGATGCCACCACCTGCACAGCAGGAACCGCCAAACCGAGCGCGCAGGGACAGGTGATGATCAAGACGGAAATGGCGATGATCAGGGCTGGCTGCCAGTCTAGCCCGGCCAGCAACCAGCCAAGAAATGTCAGCGCAGCCGCGCCATGCACCAGGGGCGCATAAAGGCGGGCGGCTCGGTCGGCAATGCGCACGTATTTGGATTTGGCCTGGGATGCCGCTTCCAGCAGGCGGTTGACCTCATCCAGCAACGTCGCGCCGGAAGCAGCCTGAACCCGGACCTGCAACACCCCCGCTCCGTTTAAGGTACCGGCGTAGACCCGCTGACCGGCCGCAACCGGCACCAGCACGCTTTCACCGGTCACAAGGCTTTGGTCGATCTCGGAAACACCAGTTTCAACCACACCATCCACCGGCACCCGCTCGCCGCCCGATACCAGAACCAGGTCACCTGCGGCGATTTTTGAAAGCGGTACTTCGCGGACAGCGCCGTCGGAATGGATCAGTGCGGCAACTTCCGCCTTCAGCGCGGCGATGTTCTCTGCAAAGGACCGCGTCCGCCCCCGCATGTTGTGGTCGAGATACCGCCCGACCAGCAGGAAGAACAACAGCATAACGGCGGATTCGAAATAGGCGTGATGTTGGTGCTGGATGGTCTGGACGACCGACAGAGCGACCGCCAGTGTCACGCCGATCACGATCGGCACATCCATGTTCAACCGGCCGGCAGCCAGGGCGTTGAAGGCGCTGCGAAAGAACGGCCGCCCGGAGTAGGCAACTGTCGGCAAGGCGATCAGCGCAGACAGCCAGTGGAAGAAATCCCGGGTTTCCGGGGTGATGTCGGTGGCATTGCCCGACCACACGGAAACGGACAGCAGCATGATGTTCATGCCGGCAAAGCCGGAAACCGCCAGGCAGCGCAGCAATTGTTTGCCGGTCTTGTCCTGACGCTCCTTCTGGCTTGCCGGATCAAACGGGTGGGCCTTGTATCCGAGACGTTCCAGCTCGGCGACGATCTCGTCAGCCCCGGTCTGGTCTTCCGACCAGTCGACGGCGAGCCGCTGGCTGGTCAGGTTGACGCGTGCCGCCCGGATGCCCGGAAGCCGTTTCAGACCTCGCTCGATGTCTCCCATGCAGGCAGCGCAGGTAATGCCGTCGACGGCAAGGTCCATGTGGACCGCACCGTCTTCGCCCGGCGTCACGAATGCCTGCCAATCACGCTGATGGACCGTCACGGTACGTGCCTCAGTTCTTGACGAAGATCCGGTTCTCGGACCGGAATTTCCGTTCGCCATCCTGTTCGATTTCCAGGATGAGTGTCCAGTTGCCGTCGGCAAGGTTCTCGACTGTGCCGACATAGCGCCCACCGCCGTCAGCCGTGAAATCGACCTTCACGTCGGCGTCGTCATGAACCGGATTGCGCAAAAGGGCATGAAGGACCACCCCGTAAAGCGGCGTTCCCTGCGCATCGTTGGCCGTGACGACCAGCTTGCCATCCGCACTGCTGGTGCGGGTAAATTCGGTCGAGACCTGCCAGTTCAGGTCTGCCTGAGCCTTGGCGGCCGCGATTTCCTGGTTGTAGGCCTGTCCGGCTTCATAGGAACTTTCCACCACCACGCCCGGGAAAGACCCGAGCGCGAGATAGATGAACACGGCGTTGGCGGTAAAGATCACGCCAAAGAAGGCAAGAAGCCAGACCAGGACCGTCTTTCCGGTGATCGCCTTGGGATCTTTCATGTTCGATTGAACCATCGTCATTCTTTGCTCCTCAAGGTTTTTCCGGTGCCTTGAACGTGTCTTTGGCTGTGACCACTTCGCCCATGACGCTTTCGGTGATCCGGAAGGTAACCGGCGTCGAATGTGGCATCTTTGCCCAGGGCGGCGATGTCACGAGAATACGGACTTCCCGGGTCGTGTCAGGACCGACAGAGATGATCGGACGGCCGGCGAAGGTGTCCTCCGTACCGACGGCTTCCACCATCGTGTTGGCCGGCATGCCTTCCACATGCAGCATGAAATGGCGCTCGTGGCGGCGTTTGTTCGACAGACGCACTGTATAGCCGTTGCGCACGGACCCGTCCGACTGCTCGACGAACACCGGGTTTCTGTCATGCAGAACGCTGATATCGGCGAAATCACGATTGAGCAGTGCGAACAGCATGATACCGCAGACCACGGCGATGATGCCGACATAAATGACCGTTCGGACGCGGACGATCTCGTAGACCGATTCCTTGCCTTCCAGGCGGCGCTGGATGTTTTCGTCCGTATCGTAGCCGATCAGTCCCTTCGGCTTGCCGATCTTTTCCATGACGTTGTCGCAGGCATCGATGCACAGGCCGCACTGGATGCAGTCGAGCTGCATTCCCTTGCGGATGTCGACACCGGTCGGGCAGACCTGGAAGCACTGGTAGCAGTCCACGCAATCGCCAGCAGGCATGCCCTGGTCGGCAAGTTTCTTGTTTTGCTTCAGGGAACCGCGCGGCTCGCCCCTGTCCCAGCGATAGGTGACGTTTAGGGCCTTCTCGTCGGTCATGGCAGCCTGGATGCGCGGCCACGGGCACATGTAGATGCACACCTGCTCCCGCATGAAGCCTGCGAGGAGATAGGTCGTCGTGGTCAGGATGGCGATCCAGACATAGGCAATCATCGGCGCCTGGAAGGTCAGGAGTTCCCATACCAGGGTCGGTGCGTCGTTGAAGTAAAGCACCCACGCACCGCCCGTCCACCAGGCGATCATCAGCCACAGGAAATGCTTTGTCACGCGCTTGCGGACCTTGTCGAAGGTCCAGGGGTCCTTGTCCAGCACGATGCGCTCGCGCCGATCGCCTTCCACCTTGCGCTCGACCCAGAGGAACAGGTCCGTCCAGACCGTCTGCGGGCACAGATAGCCGCACCAGACGCGTCCTGCGACCGCGTTCATCAGGAACAGTACCAGCGCTGCAAGAATCAGGAGACCGGTGAGGTAGTAAACTTCCTGCGGCCAGATCTCGATGAAAAAGAAATAGGCCCTGCTGCCTTCCATATCGACAAGAACAGCCTGGCTTGGAGCATCCGGGCCGCGGTCATACCGGATGAAAGGCAGGAAATAATAGATGCCCAGCGTGATGAACAGCAGCGCCCACTTGATCCTGCGGAACAGGCCGTGCGTCGCCATGGGATAGATCTTTTTGGCTGATGCAAACCATTCATCGGATTGCGCGCCCTCATGCGTCTCGGTGTCCGTAGACATACCGTCCGTCCTCTTCAACGCGATCCTGCCCCAATAGGATCTTTGGAAAATCATTCGCCGCCCACCATTAGCAGCGAGTGCTCAAAATAAACCGGCGCAAAGCGTCACACTTTGCGCCGGATCAAATCGTTCAAGCTATCTGGCGCATTTGTCGCACCAGATCCGCTGGTTCTACTGCCCGCCCCCGAAGGAGTGGACGTAGACCGTCAGCGACTTGATGGTCGCCGGATCGAGACGATCGACCCAGGCCGGCATCACGCCGTTGCGCGGATTGTTGATCTGCGCCTTGATGGCGTCCAGCGACTTGCCATAGAGGTAATTGGCAGACAGCAGGCTCGGCGCACCGACATCCTGAATGCCCTTCAGGTCTTCGCCGTGGCAGGCTGCGCAGTTGTCGTCATAGACGGTCTGCCCCGCAGCCAGATCGACGCCTTCGTCGGTCTCAAGTCCCGCGCGGGATGCGACGAAGTTGGCAACCTGATTGATCTCCTCGCGGCTCAACAGCTCATCACGGCCGAAGGCAGGCATTTCGCCGATGCGTGCTTCGTCATGACCGGACCTGATACCGAATTCCAGCGTGGTGTGGATGTTATCCAGCGTGCCACCCCAGATCCAGGTGTCGTCCTGCAGGTTCGGATAACCTTCCGCACCCGTGCCGCCGGAACCGTGGCACGGTGCACAGTTGTCACCGAAAGCTGCCTGGCCGTTGGCCCGGGCAAATTGCAGCAGCTCCTGATCAGTGGAGATGTCCTCAAGCGAGGCTGCCACGATCTTGTCGGCAAAGACGGACCGGTCGGAGATCCCCTTGTCGTAGGCTGCGATCGCCTCGGTCCGCTGGTTGGCACCCAGTACACCGGTGGTGTAGCTGGAGACCAGCGGCCAGGACGGGTAGAGAACCCAGTAGATCACCGCCCAGACAATGCAGGCGTAGAACAGATACAGCCACCATTTCGGCAGAGGATTGTTCAGTTCTTTCAGACCGTCCCATTCGTGGCCGGTGGTTTCGACCCCGGAGATCTGGTCGACTTCCTTGTTATGTGTGTCTGCCATGGATCAGTCCTCCCGAAACGGGATTTGAGCAGCGTCGTCGAACTTTTTCCGGTTCTTCGGCCACAATGCGTAGGCCAGAACGACGCCAAACAGGATCATGAAGTAGAGTAGGCCCCAGGTTTGTGCGAAGCCTGCGAATGCTGAGTATGTCTCGTTCATCGCCCTTACCTCGCGTTTGCCTTGTCGTCATAGATCGAGAAATCGACCATGGTACCCAGCACCTGGAGATAGGCGACAAGCGCGTCCATCTCGGTCACTTCCCTCGGGTTGCCGTCGAAATCGCGGATCGTGGCATTCGGCCAGCGTTCCTCGAAGCCATCAGCCGCTTCCGTGTCCGGTCTCGCCTGACCGAGGATGTCAGATGCGGCATTTGCAATCTGCTCTTCGGTATACGGCACGCCAATCACGGTGTTGACCGTCAGGTGAGACTCGATGTCCCGGGTGTTGAGGCGATTTTCAGCCAGGAACGGATAGCCGGGCATGATGGACGCTGGAACCAGCGCGCGCGGGTCCTTCAGGTGCTCCACATGCCAGTCGTCGGAGTATTTGCCACCGACGCGGGCCAGATCCGGACCGGTACGCTTGGACCCCCACTGGAACGGATGATCGTACATCGATTCCGCAGCCAGCGAGAAATGACCGTAGCGTTCCATTTCATCGCGCATCGGACGCACCATCTGCGAGTGGCACAGATAGCAGCCTTCGCGGATGTAGATATTGCGTCCGGCCAGTTCGAGCGGCGTATAGGGCCGCACGCCTTCGGTCTTTTCGATCGTGCTCTTCAGATAGAAGAGTGGAGCGATCTCGACCAGGCCGCCGATGGCGACCATGACCAGAATGCCGATCAAGAGAACGAAGGAGTTCTTTTCAAAGACTTCGTGTTTTTTCCATGCAGACATAGTCTGTCCCTCCCTTATTCGGCCGGAGCCAGGGAGCCAGCCGGCGTGGCATCGGCTTCTTCAGCCTCGCCGTGACGGACGGTCATCCAGAGATTGTAGGCCATGATCACGGCGCCGAGCACGAAGAGCGCACCGCCAAGAGCACGGATGATGTAGAAGGGATGCATCGCCTCGACGGTTTCCACGAAGGAGTACTCCAGGAAGCCGAGCTGGTCGTAGGCGCGCCACATCAGGCCCTGCATGATACCGGACACCCACATCGCGGTGATGTAGAGAACGATACCGATCGTGGACAGCCAGAAGTGCAGGTTCACGAGCTTCAGCGAATACAGCTGACGCTTGTTCCAGAGCCACGGGATCAGGCAGTAGATCGCGCCGAACGAGATGTAGCCAACCCAGCCCAGAGCACCGGAGTGCACGTGACCGATGGTCCAGTCGGTGTAGTGCGACAGGGAGTTGACCGAGCGCAGCGACATCAGCGGACCTTCAAAGGTGGACATGCCGTAGAAGGCGACCGAAACCACCATCATGCGCAGAACCGGGTCGGTCCGCAGCTTGTCCCATGCACCCGAAAGCGTCATCAGGCCGTTGATCATGCCACCCCAGGACGGCATCCACAGGATGATGGAGAAGGTTGCACCCAGCGTAGACGCCCACTGCGGCAGAGCCGTGTAGTGAAGGTGGTGCGGACCTGCCCAGATGTAGATGAAGATCAGCGCCCAGAAGTGCACGATGGAAAGACGGTAGGAATAGACCGGCCGCTCCGCGCGCTTCGGGATGAAGTAGTACATGATGGCAAGGAAGCCGGCGGTCAGGAAGAAGCCCACCGCGTTATGGCCGTACCACCACTGCACCATGGCGTCCTGAACGCCCGACCAGACGATGTAGGACTTGGTCGAGTAGATCGAGACCGGAATGGTCAGGTTGTTGGTGATGTGCAGCATGGCAATCGTGACGATGAACGCCAGATAAAACCAGTTGGCCACGTAGATATGCGGTTCCTTGCGCTTCCAGAGCGTGCCCAGGAACAGCAGCAGGTAGGCCACCCAGACGATGGTCAGCCACAGGTCGGCATACCATTCCGGCTCGGCATATTCCTTGCTCTGTGTCGCGCCGAGCAGATAGCCCGTTCCCGCGATCACGATGAAGGCGTTGTAACCCAGGATCACGAACCAGGGCAGGACCTTGCCGGGCATGCGCACACGGCAGGTGCGCTGGACCACATACATGGACGTTGCCAGCAGCACGTTGCCGCCGAAGGCGAAAATCACCGCGGAGGTGTGCAGCGGACGCAGGCGCCCGAAATTGGTCCACGGCAAATCAAAGTTCAGCGCAGGCCAGGCCAGCTGAAGAGCGATGATCAAACCGACCGTGAAACCGGCAATGCCCCAGAACATTGCCGCGACCGCACCGAATTTGATCGGTCCGATGTTGTAGTTTGGTTTGCCGTCGATTTCGGCCGGAATCACTTCCCCGCCGTCATCGAAGTAGTTCTTGAAAATCAGAAACACGCTGACGGCGGCGAACAATGCGCCTATGCCAGCGTGGAATGCCATGACCTGATCGAATGTCTTGCCTGCCACGATGATGCAGGCAAACGCAAGCAGCACAAGGAAGATGGCGAAGCCGCCTTCCTCGAGCGAGATCATTTTGGCCTTGTTTTGTGCCATTTTAGCGCCCCAGTCTTGAAATCGTTACAAGGTGCCAACGATGGCACGACCATGCACACGACTCTGAAAATGCCGCGTTGATTCATATCAACATGCCAGCAATTGGCGATGTCGGAACAGCCTCCAAAGGTCAGATTGCATTGCGTAAATTGTCGCGGGCAAGATGAAGGCACGCCGTGAAAGGGATGTGACGCCCGCCTGAAGGACGTAGGCCGGTTTGCGGCAACGTCCTGGCACCCTTGCTCATCCGCCGGCCTTGCGGTTTTCCGAAGCCAAGGACCGGGAAACGTGTTACGCCGTTCTTCCCTCCGCTGAAGGGCGATGCTTTCTGGCGCGTCCGATGGCCCCTGATCTGCCGCTGACGACCTTCCACCTCGACACGGGACCCCTCCCTTGAACGCTGCATCTCAAAATGGCGCAAGCCTCCATCCCAATATCATCGGCAGCCTCTGGATGGTGGCTGCGATGGCCGCCTTCGCATTGGAAGATGCCTTCGTGAAGCAGGCTGCGGCACAGTTGCCCGTGGCGGAAATCCTGGTGCTGTTCGGCGTCGGTGGAACCATTGCCTTCTTCGGCCTTGCCACTGTCACAGGCGAGAAAGTTCTCAACCGGGACGTATTCTCGCCTGTCATGCGAGTTCGCTTCGCCTTCGAACTGGTCGGCCGGTTGTTCTATGTTCTGGCGTTGGCCCTGACGCCGCTCTCCTCGACCACTGCCATTCTCCAGGCAACACCGATATTCGTTGTGCTGGGCGCTTCCCTGTTCTTTGGCGAAAAGGTCGGCTGGCGCAGGTGGACAGCAATCTTTATCGGCCTTGTGGGCGTCCTGATCGTGCTCCGGCCGACCAGCGACAGCTTTTCTTTGCTTTCGGTCCTGGCCGTCATCGGCATGCTTGGCTTCTCCGGCCGCGACCTTGCCAGCCGCGCTGCGCCGGCGACCCTCAGCACCAATATCCTCGGGTTCTACGGTTTCCTGACGATCATTATCGCCGGTCTTGTCTATGGTCTTTGGGACAGGTCCGCCTTCGTGGTGCCTGACACAACCGCCCTTCTCGCCCTCGGAACCGCAGTCTTCTGTGGTGTCTTTGCCTATAGCGCCCTGATGAAGGCCATGCGCACCGGAGAAATCGCCACCGTCACACCGTTCCGCTATTCGCGGCTGCTGTTCGGCGTCCTGCTCGGTGCCGTCTGGTTCAACGAGCGGATCGACGCGCAGATGCTGGTTGGCTGCACCGTCATCGTCGGATCGGGACTGTTCATCCTGTGGCGCGGCAACAAGGCGAAGACCCGGCGCACTTGAAACGGGAATAGCCTTTCAGGCACCTAGCCCATCTGACGCAAGGCCTGCAGCACCTGTCCGGCCGCACCTTTGCCCCGGCTTGCCGGAAGGGTCCACAGGCAGATCTGACGCTGTAGCGGGACAACTGCTGCAAGAGGCGCCACCAGGGTGCCGGCGGCAAGCTGATCTGCGACAAGTGAGCGATGCGCCATCAGAACGCCTGCGCCGTTCAGTGCTTCTTCGACCGCAAGAGCATAAAGCGAGAAGACAGGTCCGCGTGGCGCAAACCCCTCGCTCGGCATAGCTTCATCCGCCCATATCCGCCAATCGTCTGCCCAGGCCGTGTCCGTCAGACAAACCGCCTCTTTCAGATCACCAGGCTGCTTGAGTGCCTTTGCAAGCGCTGGTGTGCAGACCGGCAGCAATTCGTCTCCCGAAAACGCGATCCCGTTGTCCGGAACGCTGTCGCAGTAGAACAGGCAGAGATCGAATGGCACCCGCTTCAGGTTCGGCGGTGTTTCAAGGGCTGTGACCGAAATGTCGATCTCCGGCAACTTCTCGCGTAGCTGCGGCAGTCTGGGGGCCAGCCAAAGCTGCGCCAGCGCCGGCAGGGCCGCAATGTGTATCCTGCCGGGTGCCGCGTCACGCCTCAGGTCGCGCACCGCAGTTCCAAGCTGGTCGAATGCGGCGACAAAACCCGGCAGTGCCCGCTGACCAGTGGCCGTCAGGCGGACCCCCTTGGCATGCCGCACGAACAGGGCCGCGCCGACCTCCTGCTCCAGCGCCTTGATCTGCGCTGCCACGGCTCCGGGTGTAACCTGCAGTTCCGCCGCGGCCTGTGCAAACCCACCGAGGCGCGCGGACGCTTCGAACGCTCTCAGTGCGTTCAGCGAAGGCAGTCTGGGGACGGGAGGAGCTACGGACATCTACAAGGCCTATTTTTTCTAGCCCTCGAATTTCTAAAATCTGATTTGCGCGAACACAAGCGGAGATGGACACTTTGTCCAAATAGAACCGGAGTTCCGACATGACCGCGCAAGACAAATGCCCCTGGCTCCCCGCTGTGGCTGCCACCCGTATCGACGAGATCACCCAGGCAACTTCGCCTCTCGGATCCGAAGCAATTGCCGCGCGCATCGAAGCGCTGGCCGAGGCCAACAGGACCATCCACGAGAAAGACTGCTTCAATCTCAACCCCGCGACCAACGTGATGAACCCGCGCGCCGAAGCCTTGCTGGCGAGCGGCATGGGGTCCCGTCCCTCGCTCGGCTACCCGGGTGACAAATATGAGATGGGCCTCGAAGCCATCGAGGAAATCGAGGTGATCGCAGCGAACCTTGCCTGCGAAATCTTCCAGTCGGCTTATGCGGAAATCCGGGTCGCCTCGGGCGCGCTGGCAAATCTTTATGCATTCATGGCAACCACAAAGCCGGGCGACGCCATCATCGCACCGCCTGCGTCCGTCGGTGGCCACGTCACTCACCATGCGCCGGGGTGTGCCGGTCTTTATGGCCTGGATATCCACGAAGCACCGGTCGATGCCGACGGCTACACAATCGATCTGGAAGGTCTGCGCGCCCTGGCCCTGAAGGTCCGGCCGAAGCTGATTACCATCGGCATGAGCCTCAACCTGTTCCCGCACCCGGTAAAAGAAATTCGGGCCATCGCCGATGAAGTCGGCGCCTTTGTCCTGTTCGATGCTGCCCATCAGTGCGGCATGATTGCCGGTGGCGTCTTTTCCGACCCGCTGTCGGAAGGCGCACATCTCATGACCATGAGCACCTACAAGAGCCTGGGAGGTCCCGCTGGCGGGCTGATCGTAAGCAATGACCAGGATCTTGCCCGAAAGCTCGACAAGATTGCCTTTCCAGGGCTGACAGCCAACTTTGACGTTGCTAAGTCTGCCGCGCTCGCCATCACCCTTCTGGATTGGCGCGATTTCGGCAAGGCCTACGCTGCCGAAATGGCCGCCAGCGCCGGTGCGCTCGCCTCAGCTCTCGAAGCAGAGGGAATGCCGGTGTTCTCTACCGCCAAGGGGACAACCGCTTCACATCAGTTTGCCCTGGAAGCGGCAGCCCTCGGCGGCGGTCAGGCAGCTTCGAAGAAGCTTCGCCAGGCAGGGTTTCTGGCATGCGGAATCGGACTGCCGATAGCGTCCGTCGCCGGTGACATGAACGGCCTGAGGTTCGGAACACCGGAACTGGTCCGCTGGGGCATGACGACGGCCGACATGCCAGAGCTGGCAAAAATGATAGCCGAAGCGCTGCGATCGAACGATCCGTCAGCGATGGCAGGACGCGTGGCCAAATGGCGCCAGAGTTTCAACACGCTCCACTTCATCCACCCTTGAGAAGCATCACTCAACCTGCAGATCGGCGGTTCTTTGTTCCGCACGCAGGACCGCCAAGCAGGATCAGTTGCTTCGACGCCCCAGAACAAGTCCGGTGATGAAAGGCAGCAGCAGCACCATTCCGGTAAAGCGGGCGATCTGGTGCGCAGCCACAAAGGCGGGGTCGAGATCCAGCATGAATGCGAGCAGCGTCATCACCTCAAGTCCGCCCGGCGCATAGGCAAGCAGGGCCTGGCCAAAGGGAATGTCCACCAGTTCGGCAACGATCCACGCCCCGGCAAGCGAGGTCAGGAACGCCGCGGCAAAGGCGGCCATGGATGCGCCGAGCACGCTGAGAAACTGGCGCAGTGTCATGGACGCAAAGCGGCAACCGATGTGAGCGCCCATCATGACAAAACACGGCAGCACGATGTAGCCCGGCAGGACAAGGACCAAGAGGCCGGATGCATTGAGGCCGGCACTCATGAAAAACGCACCCGTCAGACCGCCCCCCGGAACTCTGGCCTTGATGGCAAGCCAGCTTGCCGCGAGGCAGAGCGGTATCCCGATCAGGAAGTCCTTGAGACCGGAGACATAAATCGTGCTGCTGCCACCGCCCGCCGGTTCTGCGGAGGACACAACGGCGAAAGGCAGCACCGCCACCAGAACGAACAGACGCAAGGACTGGCTGGAAGCGATGCGGGGAAGGTCCGCCCCTCGTTCGGTGGCAAGGGCTATGACATAGGAAAGTGCGCCGGGAATGGCGCCGAAGTAGGCCGTTTCCCTGGACCATTTTGCCCCGTAGTGCAGAACCGCGTAGCCCGCGAACGTGACCGCCACCATGACAGCGATCAGCATGGCCATGGACACCGGCCACTCCGCCACCCGGTCAACGATATCGGGATGGACACCCGCCCCCATGGAGATGCCGATCATGACGAAGAGCGCGTCCCGCAGCGGGACCGGCATGAGCGTCGGCACTTGCGCAAGCGTTGCAATGGCAACGAAGACCATGGCTCCCGACAGCCATGCCGCGGGAAGCCCGAACAGGTTGAATGTTGCTCCTCCGGCAGCGGCAATGAGAAGTGTGACCGCAAGTCTTCCGGCGGCAGATTGAAACGAATTGGCAGGCATCGGGAACCGTTGAGCTTGGAATGGCTCCTTGAGCTATAAATGGATTGATCGGCCAGCGCATGGTTGATTGCATGGATCAACATGTACGGCCTGTATTTTATCAGGCGGTTGTCCCCGGCAACTGTACAGGACGGGGCTCCGTGAAAGGTTTACCCTCAATTCCTTCCAGTTCACAGGCCCTGTGTATCGCCGGGCGCATTTCCAGCCGTTCGCACAGGGCGCGCAGGCGCGGCGTCGCCGCCAGGGACCACTTGCCATCATTACGATAGATCTGCGCCCACCTGGCACAGGCAGCAAGATAGTGGTCGAGGATGGAAATGTCCTGCCCCATGAGAAATGGTCCATTCCAAGTGGCAAGTTCAGTTTCCAGATGCGCGAAACTGCCGGCAATCCGGCGGGTCAGCCCGGCGTGAAGGCTCAAGGCCGTCTCCGGTTCGCGAACATATCTTTCCGGCTTGAAGGAGATCCGAAGGTCGGAATGCAGGGTGTTTGAGAGAAAAAACAGCCATTTCAGGAAGCGGCCGCGCTGTGGAGAGGCCGGCTCCGGGGCCAGACAGCCGTGCGCGTCTGCCAGATGCAGGGCGATCGCGGCGGTTTCGAACATGGGGGCATCCTGACCCGGCACTTCCAGAACCGGGATCAAACCTTGAGGATTGAGCCGCCGATATGCTTCCGAATTCTGTTCGGAGATCAACCTGTCAACAGCCACGTAGTCATAGGGCAGGCCCAGTTCTTCCAATATCATCCTGACAATGAAATTGGCGCTGTCAGGCGAACCGTGCAGGCGATAGCGCTCCAGACCCTCAGGTTTCCGGGTCGGTTCAGTTGCGACAAGCAAATCGGTCACCCCAAAGCTCTCCATCGAATTGCGTGTCTTTCAAACGGCTGGACTTGAGCGATATCAAGGCACGACCGGGGGAAGGGCGGATAGATCGACACATGATGAAAGATCCGCTCTCCTACGCCATGCGCAACGTACCGCGCTATACAAGTTATCCGACAGCACCGCATTTTCATGACGGCGTAACGGCCGGCGTTTACGCGGACTGGCTCAAGGCGCTTTCGCCGCAGGACTCGCTTTCGCTGTACCTGCATGTCCCCTATTGCCGTGAGCTCTGCCATTATTGCGGCTGCCATACCAAGGCGACCCGTCAGGATGCGCCGCTCAAGGCCTATGCAGCGACACTCGGCCAGGAAATCAATCTGGTTGCCGGGCACATGCCGAATGCCGGTCCTGTCCGGCACATTCACTGGGGCGGCGGCACGCCCAGCCTTCTGCCACGGCAGAGCCTGATCGACCTCACCGGCCTGATGCGTGTCAATTTCGACCTTGCACCGGACCTGGAACATGCCATCGAACTCGATCCGAGGCTTGTTACGGAACAGCTCGCCGAGACACTGGCCATCATCGGAGTGAACCGTGCCAGCCTTGGGGTTCAGGACTTTGATCCCGACGTTCAAAAGGCCATCGGCCGTCTTCAGCCCTACAGGGTCGTCAAACAGGCCGTAGAGTTTCTGACAGCAGCCGGTGTCACCGCGCTCAATTTCGACCTGATGTACGGATTGCCCGGCCAGTCGCCGGAAACGATACTCGATACGGTGGAAAAGACGCTCTCGCTGGCACCCGGGCGCATTGCCCTGTTCGGCTATGCCCATGTGCCCTGGATGCGCAAGCACCAGCGCCTGATTGACGAAAGCACCTTGCCGAACGCCGCCGAACGGCTGGCCCTTGCGGACCTCGCCCGCGCGGTACTCCTCAAGGCCGGTTATGTCGCCATCGGGCTAGATCATTTTGCCCGGCCGGACGACAGCATGGCCATCGCCCTTTCGGACGGCTCCCTGAAGCGCAATTTCCAGGGCTATACGACGGACCAGGGCGAACAACTCGTTGGCTTCGGCGTCTCCTCCATCGGACGTCTGTCTGCCGGTTATGTTCAGAACATGTCTGATGTCGGCAACTGGCGCCGGGCAATCATGGCGAGCGAATTGCCCGTATCCAAGGGCTTGGCGCTTTCTGCCGACGACCGTTTGCGGGCACGGATCATCGAAGAGCTGATGACCAACTATGCCTGCGATCTCGTGCCGGCCTGCCGCGCATTCGGCCTGCCGACAAGCCACTTGAACGGTGCTTTCGATGCCTTGCAGGACCTGGCCGCCGACGGCCTGGTCCGTCTGGAAGTGGGCAATGAAACTGCCAGGGTTGAGGTAACTGAGGCCGGACGGCCTTACGTACGTCTCGCAGCCGCCGCCTTTGACGCCTACCTGGCGGCGAGCCAGGCAAGTGGCAAGGCTCGGCATTCTGCCGCGGTTTGAAGAAAATAGCCCCGAGGCGAGACCTCGGGGCCGAATACCAAACTTGCCAGCTTACGGATCGCCGAAGATCGAAAACAAAAAAGGGCCGCGAAAATCGCAGCCCTTTCCAAGTCGACTATAAAGCAACGGATCAGTGCATACCTGTCATCTGACAGAGGCTGCAGACCTTGTTGAGATGGATCTGGTCGGCGCGGTCGACGCGGATAACGCCCCGGCGTTTCAGATCGGACACAACGCGGCTGACAGTTTCGATGGTCAGCCCCAGATAGTCGGCAATTTCCTGCCGGGTCATGTGCAGTCTCAGGTCGAACCCGTCGTCGCTGTCGTCAATCGGCCCAACGCAGCCGACACCACCGCGATCCGGAACGAGATGCATCAGAAAGCTTGCAACCCGTTCGACGGCGGACTTGCGGCCAAGCAGAACCGCATGCTCGTGCAGCACGCGCATCTGGTTGGTCAGGCATCTGGTGAGCGTGCGCTGAAGCGCATCGGAACGTTCGACCTGCTTCAGATCGATTTCCTGAATTTCGGCATTGGTGAGTGTTTCGGCGGTGCAGTCGTTCTCGTCACTGCCGGCGAGACCGAAAATGTCACCGGGACGAAGGACTTCGACAACCTGGCGGCGTCCGTCCGGCAGCAGCTTGTAGAGCATCACCGAGCCCTTCACCAACTCATAGAGCCGCTTTGCGGGATCGCCTTCGTAATAGATCACCGCATGGGTATCGTATTGGACAGCCTTGCCGCCAAATTCCGAAAACGATGTCTTGCTGGGTGTGCAGATGGGAGCACCTGTCATTCTTGGTGCTGCGCCCTGGCCGGGGGTACCCGCGTCGAAATAAGCCATATGTCCCTCCTTCGTGCCTGTGGCACGGCCTTCATTTGCTACGTCAGCGGGTGATCTCCATTCCTTGGTGCTTCCATTTCCGCACCGCTCGAAAAATCGACCACTGCTTGCAGGTGTCCCGTCCGACACCCCGCAGCTTGCAGGATGCACTCTAAAACGCGGAGTGCACACAACGTAATTCGGTCGACTGCGTAAGATAAACTACATATGAGCCGTAACGACGCAGCCGACTAAGGTCTAATCAGGCCGGGACCGCCTGCGCGTTTCGGGCGCGTGAAGCCAACGGCCGCCAAAATCGGCAGCGCCTCAATCTCGAACACTCAATTTTCTGAAATTGCGTCAAGCGGGAGGAGAGATCAGATGATCGCCTTCTGAGACATGGCCGCCGTCAGCATGTCTATCGACAGCGGTTTCCTCAGGACCTTGAGCCCCGGAAGCTCACGAATTTGCTGCAACAGGTTCACTCTCGACTTGCCGGAAATGGCAAGGATGCTCGGAGGTGTTGGCAGGCCCATGAGTTCACGAACGACATCCGTGCCGCATCTGTCGGGAAGGCCGATGTCCACGATCACCCAATCGTCCGACGAAGGAATACCGCCGGCGAAAAAACTCTCCGCATCTTTGTAAGTTATCGGATGATGATCGAGATCTTCGAGCGCAATCGCCAATGCATCGGCGACTGCTTCATCATCTTCAACAATGTGAACAACCACGAATGTAGATCCTCAAAGCCTGCCCCCAACGCAGACGATCAATCATACATACGCGATTTTTTGCTTGCCGGATGTACGCAGAAATACGTTTCGGCATGCCGGTCATCCGGAAATGCATTCCAGCCGTTCACCTGAACCCGGCTTATCCCGAGGCGGAGTGGCCCAAAACAATGCGAACGAGATCCGCCGCATTGCGTGCACCCAGTTTTTCCATGATCCGCGCCCGGTGCACTTCTACCGTTCTCGGACTGATTCCAAGAGTGCGGCCGGCTTCCTTGTTGGAAGCTCCGTCGGTAATTTCCTTCAGGACTTCCAGCTCACGGCGGGTCAGCAGATCCGCTCCCTGGAAGGAGGCCGTGACGACCTCGTCCTGACGCTGCTTGGTGATGGCAATGCTTTCCTTCACTCGCTCCAGCACGGTTTCAGCAGAAAACGGTTTTTCCACGAAGTCAAAGGCGCCGTTGCGGATGGCTTCAACAGCCATCGGAATGTCGCCCTGGCCGGAAATGATGAAGATCGGCGCCGGATAGTGTTCGGCATTCAGCGCCTTGAGAATCTCGATGCCGGAGCGCCCAGGCATATGGACATCCAGCATGACACAGGCAGGAACAGCCTTGCTTGCAGACTGCACGAAAGTGTCGCCATCCGAGAAGGTTTCGACCACATAGCCTTCCATATTGAAAAGCACCGACAGCGCGTCGCGCACCGCCGGATCATCATCAACGATGTATATGGCCTCCGCGTCAGCTTTCATGTCCATCACTTCCTCAGCTCATTTCTTTCGAACCGTTCGTTTCGGCTCTTTCTGCAACATCTTCTTCGGGCGGGTCTATTGGCAAAGACAACACGAAGGAGGCTCCTCGTCCGTTTGCCCCCTTTTCCAGACGCAAATCACCACCATGGTTTTGAGCAATCGAACGGGATATCGCCAAGCCCAGACCAACCCCCTTGTGCTTGGCACCCGTAAAGGCCCGGAACAGGTTGTCAACCAGCTCTTCGGGAACGCCCGGGCCGTTGTCCGTAACCCGAAATTCCAGGCGATCTCCATTCCGGCATACGGCCAGCACCACCTTGCGGTCGGCCTGATCGCAGACCGCTTCACGCGCATTGCGCAGCAGGTTGATGAGAATCTGCCGAATCTGCACCGGGTCGGCCATTAGTGGCGGCAGTCCTCTTGCGATCTCGGCCTTCATGATCGATCTGCCATTGCCGCTGCCGAGTTCCGCCATTTCCAGGCAGCTGGTGACAAAGTCCCGCACTTCGATCGACTGGCGATTGGGCGTTTTCTTTTCCACCAGTTGACGCATGCGCTGGATGATTTCTCCCGCCCGCTCGGCTTCGCGTACCGCCTTGTCGATAACCTCGATGATGAAGGGATCCAGGGATTTGTCGGCACGGGTCTTGCGCGATACGGATTGCAGGTAGAGCAGTACAGCGGTCAGCGGCTGGTTGAGCTCATGCGCAATCGCCGCGCCCATTTCGTCCAGTGCGCTGATCCGGGTCATGTGGAGAAGCTGTGCCTGGGTCTTGGCCAACCGGTCTTCCATCTGTCGGCGCGAGCGCAGGTCGCGCAGGATGCCGATGAATTGTCGTCCGGCCGGTGTCCATGCCTCACCGACAGACAGCTCGATGGGAAAGACCGTGCCGTCCTTGTGGCGGGCCTGGACCTCGCGGCCGATACCGATGATCTTCTTATGACCGGTGGTGAGATAGTTGTTCACGTAGTGATCATGCGCGTTGGCATATTCTGCAGGCATGATCCTGTTGACATTGCGCCCCAGAAGGTCGGCGGCTTCATAGCCGAAAAGCCGTTCGCATGCCTTGTTGAAGGCCAGCACCTGGGCACGATCATTGATCACGACTATGCCGTCGGCCGCGGTATCGAAAACACTGGCAAGACGCGCTTCCGTTACGGCTGCATTGTCATCATCGTGATCTAAAACGTCGTCGCCCACCGTCCCCGCACCCAAATGGAATTCTCGTCCCGTCTAGGTTTAAGGGTTTTCCCGTAGGCCAGCAACCCGTCAGGGCTCTAAATCTCTGGTATCCAAGTGCTAATTCGACGCACTGCTTCCTCCAGGTGATCCTCGCGCCGGGCATAGCATAACCTCAGGTGATGTTCACCGCCCTTGCCGAACGCAGTGCCCGGTGCAAGACCCACACCTGTCTGGCGAACAAGGTCCAGCGCAAAGTTGCGTGTGTCCGTGACGCCCTCAATGGAAAAGAAGAGATAGAACGCGCCGTCGGGTGGCAGCACCTTCACGCGGTTAAGGCCCTGCAATCCCTTGAGAACACAGTCACGCCCCTTGCGAGCACGTGCGACCTGCTCCTGCAGGAACGTGCGCCCTTCGATCAGGGCGGCAACGGCGCCCCACTGCGAAAAGGACGGAACACCCGACGTGGAATACTGGATCAGGTTTTCAAACACCTGGCCGAGTTCCGGCGGCGCCGAGATCCAGCCGACCCGCCACCCGGTCATGGCCCAGTTCTTGGACATGGAATTCACGAAGATGATGCGGTCGTCTTCTTCGGCTATATCGTAGAAGGAGGGCGAACGCTCCCCTTCCCCGTAATAGAACAGTGCATAGATTTCGTCCGCGATGATCCAAAGGTCATGCTTTCGCGCGAGATCCAGAAAAGCCTTCAAGAGGTCTTCGCTTGCAACCCATCCGGTCGGGTTGCAGGGCGAGTTCAGGAAGAGAGCGGTCGTCTGCGGCGTGATCGCTGCTTCGACGTCCTCAATGGCCAGCCGCCAGCCGTCGCCCTCCTCCCGCATCGGCACACTGACCGAACGCGCCCCGTGAATTTCGATGGCAGCCGATATGTTCGGCCAGGACGGCGTCGGCACGATCACTTCGCGCCCGGCTCCTGCAACCGCCTGCACGGCGAGTTGAATGGACTGCATGCCCGATCCGGTCACATAGAATCGTTCCGGCGAGAAAGGCTTGCCGTAAAGATCCTGATGATAGGCCGCCAGTGCCTCGCGCAGCTGCGGGATGCCGCGCTGGTATGTGTAGAACGTCTCGCCCCGGTCGAGCGACGCTTTTGCGGCTGCGCGGATGAACTCGGGCGTCGGCAGATCGCCTTCGCCTGCCCAGAGCGGGATCAGATCTTTCCGGTCACGTCCGGCATTGAAAACTTCGACGATACCGCTTTCAGGTGCGGTTCTGGCTTCCGGGCTCAATCGCTCGATCAGGCTGGTCACGTGGCAGATCCTTCATTGTCAATTGGCGCCACCTTATCGGGTTTGCTTGCCAATGTTCCATGAAAGGATGTGAAGAAGACTTCACCGAAGGTGATCAATTCACATACCTTGGGAAAGCCTTGAAAGCAGATCAGTCGCAAGGCGAATAGACAGATCGATTTGGCTGTGGTCGGATCGGACAAGGCAGCGTAAGGGGTTGCCGGGAAACAGGTTCGAGCCGGCCCGACAAGAGGCCGACGGACTCCATGCCGCTCGGGAGGACGGTTACCAGATCATGCTGCATGGATGGCTCGTGATACTGGCCGCAACGGCCTACATCCTGTGCTTGTTCGCCATCGCCAGCTTCGGCGACCGGATGCCGCGCCGGTATTCTTCGCGTACGGGCGGCCGCCCCTTCATCTACGCCCTGTCGCTTTCGGTCTATTGTACGTCCTGGACCTTCTACGGCTCAGTCGGCAACGCCAGCCGGACGGGCATCGAATTCCTGACCATCTATATCGGCCCCTTGATTGTTTTCGCGCTCGGTTATCCGCTGCTGCAGCGGATCATCCAGATCTCCAAGACAGAAAGCATCACGTCGATCGCCGATTTCATCGGCGCGCGGTACGGCAAGAGCCAGTCGGTCGCAGCACTTGCCACACTGATTGCGGTCATTGGCGTCATTCCCTACATCGCCCTGCAGCTGAAAGCCGTGTCGCTGTCGATCACCACCATGATCGGCCCGCTGATTTCCCCCGGTGACATCTTCACGCCGGTGTTCGATGACGTCACCCTGCTGATTGCCCTCGGCATGGCCATTTTCAGCTGGGCGTTCGGGACAAGACACATTGACGCGACGGAGCACCAGGAAGGGCTGATGCTGGCGATCGCAGCCGAGGCGGTGGTCAAGCTTATTGCCTTTCTCGCGGTCGGCTTCTGGGTCACCTACTCGCTTTTCGACGGCCCGGTCGACCTGATCCGTTCCATCTCGGAAGCGCCTGAAGTCGCGCAGATTTTCGAAAAACCGCTGAACATCGGCAACTGGCTCGTCATGTCGTGCCTGTCGGCCTTTGCGGTGCTCTTGTTGCCGCGCCAGTTCCACGTCACGGTGACGGAGAACAATTCAGACGCCGAGCTGCGCCGCGCGACCTGGATGTTTCCGCTCTATCTGGTGCTGATCAACCTGTTCGTGATCCCGATTGCAGCTGCCGGCCTGCTGCGCTTCGGACAGGACGTCAATCCGGATACCTTCGTTCTGGCCCTGCCTATAGACGCCGGACACCCGTGGCTTGCCCTCTTTGCCTTCATAGGAGGCCTTTCGGCGGCAACGGCCATGGTCATCGTGGCGACGGTTGCGCTGGCCATCATGATTTCCAACGACATCGTTGTGCCGCTCCTGCTGCGCCGGCACAGCGAGGACGACATCGTCAACATCGGCGGCCAGGACATGAGCGACCGGCTGCTGACGATCCGCCGCCTCGCCATCTTCGGCATCCTTCTGCTGGCCTATGCCTACTACAAGGCGGCCGGCAATACCGCGGCGCTCGTTTCCATCGGGCTTCTGTCCTTCGCCGCAATCGCGCAATTCGCTCCCGCTTTCGTCGGCGCCCTCTTCTGGCGCCGGGCCACGTCTCTGGGGGCCATCGCCGGGCTGAGCGGCGGGTTTGTCTTCTGGGCCTATACGCTGCTGCTACCGACCTTCGCCAAATCCGGCCTGATTTCCGACGGTTTCCTGGAAACCGGCCCGTTCGGCATTAGCGAACTGAACCCGCAAGCCCTGCTCGGGATCACCATGGATCCGTTTATCCATGGCACCCTGTGGAGCCTATTCGTCAACATCGTCCTGTTTGTAGGCGGCTCCTTCCTGAGAAAGCCTCTGCCTGCGGAAACCCTTCAGGCAAACGTCTTCGTACCGGCCGAGTTCGCGCCCTCCCCCAGCCTGCGGTACTGGCGTACGTCCGTTACCGCCGGAGACTTGCAGGCAACCGTCGCGCGCTATCTCGGCGAAGAGCGGACGGCCCGTTCGTTCCGGCGGTTTGCGAGCGAACGAGGTATCGAACTCGATCCGAAAACTTTGGCGGACGCCAACCTGCTGCGCTTTTCCGAGCAGCTTCTGGCAAGTGCCATTGGCGCGGCCTCGTCGCGCCTTGTGCTGACCTTGATGCTCAAGCGGCACGACCCGTCGACCAAGGGCGCAGTGAAGCTGCTCGACGACGCCTCCATCGCCATTCAGTACAACCGCGACTTGCTGCAGACGGCACTCGATCAGGTGCGCCAGGGCATCGGAGTGTTCGACCGGGATCTGCGTCTGATCTGCTGGAACAGGCAGTTCCGCGACCTGCTGGGACTGCCTGCCGAATATGGTCAGGTCGGCACCACACTGGATGCGATCCTGCGTTTCAACGCGGAACGGGGCGAGCATGGCCCCGGGCCAGTGGAAGCGATCGTCGCCGACCGGATCGAGAAGCTGGTGCTGATCCAGGAAACCTTTCAGGAAAAACTGGAATCAAGCGGAGCGGTGTTCGAAGTCCGCATCAGTCCGATGCCTGACGGCGGCATTGTGACCACCTATACAGACATCACCGAACGGGTTCTGGCGGAAGAAGCGCTCGCCCGCGCCAACGAGACGCTGGAACGCCGGGTCAGGGAACGCACGGAAGAACTCACCCACGTCAACGAACGCCTGGTGGAGGCCACCCACGCCGCGGAAGAAGCCAATATCGGCAAGACCCGTTTCCTGGCAGCGGCCGGGCATGACATCCTGCAGCCTCTGAATGCCGCCCGTCTTTACGCCTCGGTTCTGGTCGACAAGCTTAAGGACGGTGACGACGGCTCGCTGGTCCGCAATGTGGAAATGGCGCTGGAATCGGTCGAGGACATTCTCGGCGCCGTCCTCGATATTTCCAGGCTCGACACTGGCGCCCTGAAACCGGAACCGACGGTCTTCCGGCTGGACGAACTGCTGCGCGGAATCGATCTCGATTTCCAGCCTGTCGCCAAGGAAAAGGGACTGGAACTGCGGATCGTGCCGACATCCCTTTCGGTGCGGACAGACAGACGCCTTATGCGGCGCCTGCTGCAGAACCTCGTTTCGAACGCCTTGAAATACACTCAGTCAGGCCGCGTCCTTGTGGGGTGCCGCCGACGCGGCAATCGGGTGATCGTGGAAATTCACGACACCGGCATGGGCATCCCGAAAAGCAAGCAGAAGGCGATTTTCCAGGAATTTCACCGGCTGGATGACGGCATGCGCGTTGCCAAGGGGCTGGGGCTAGGCTTGTCTATTGTCGAGCGCATCAGCCACGTTCTGAACCACCCGGTTGAACTCCGCTCGGAAGCCAACAAGGGCTCGTGCTTCTCGGTCGAACTGCCTCGTTCCGCGGACATGCCCGATCTCGTTCCCATTCCGCAGGCCCCAACAATGGCTGGCCAGCTTGATGGTCTGTGCGTTGTGGCCATCGACAACGAGCCGGACATCCTGAGCGGCATGCGCCACCTGCTGACGAACTGGAACTGCAAGGTGATTGCAGCTGCCGATGACGTGGAGGCTGCAAACGAGCTCAGCAAAGCCGGCCTGACGCCGGACGTCATACTGGCGGACTATCACCTCGACAATGGCACCGGTATCGAGGCGATCTTGAAACTGAGATGGAAATTCGGTCGCCAGATCCCCGCGATCCTGATCACCGCGGACCGAAGCCGCCCTGTGCGCACGGAAGCCGAGGAAAAGGACATCGCCTTCTTCAACAAGCCGTTGAAACCAGCTGCCCTGCGTGCCCATCTGGCCCGCTGCCAGGCAGGCCAGGCGGCCGAATAAGCCGCGTTGGAGCCCGGGTCCCGAACGCTGTCAGCACCAATGCATCAGGAAGCTGAGCGGAGCGCTCCAGGGTTCTTCGGCGCGGTGCTCGGCGAACGGTCCTGCCAATCTTCCCTGCGAATCTGGGCGACCCGCATCGGATTGGGATCCGGCTTGCCGAAGTAATAGCCTTGCATGGTGTCGCAGCCGAGCGTGCGCAAAGCATCCACCTGAAACTGGCGCTCCACGCCTTCTGCCGTGACTTCCAGACCAAGGTTATGCGCAAGCGCAATGACTGCAGAGATGATCGCCAGACCGTCGCTGCGTTCGCCGATTTCATCGACGAAGGATTTGTCGATCTTGATCTTGTCGAACTTGTAGTGCCGCAGATACGAAAGAGACGAATAGCCCGTACCAAAGTCGTCCAGCGCGATGCGGATACCAAGGTCACGCAGTTTCTGCAGCTTGATCGATGCTGTGCCGAAGTCGCGCAGGAACACGGATTCGGTGATTTCCAGGACAAGGCGTTCCGGCGGGAACCCCGTTTCCTGCAGCACGGTCAGGATCTGTTCCACCAGGTTTGGATCCATGAACTGGACCGGCGACAGGTTGACCGCAACGCTCTCCAGTTCGGGACATTGGGCTGCCGCTGCACAGGCTTTCCTCAGAACCCAGCTGCCGAGCGGCAGTATCAGACCGGCGTGTTCGGCAATCGGAATGAACACGTCCGGCGGCACCTCACCACGCTCGGGATGCAGCCAGCGGAGCAGGACCTCGCTGGACACCACCTTGCCGGACCGGGCGTCCACGATCGGCTGAAAATCGACATTGAGCTTGCCGTATTCGAATGCTTCGCGCAGATCCGATTCCAGTTCACGGCGCTCGCGGACCTCGCGCTCCATGTCCTGCTCGAAGGCGAGCGACCGTCCCCGGCCGCCTTCCTTTGCCTTGTAAAGCGCAATGTCAGCCTTGCGCATCAGATCGTCGACAGTGTCCTTGCTGTCGCACAGACGGGTGAACCCGACGGTGGCACCAATCGCGAAGTCGCGACGGCCAATCCGGAAAGGCTTGCGTGTCACGGCAACCAGTTCCTCGGCAAATGCAAGAGCTGCCTGATCGCTGACGAAACGGCCGAGCGCGGCGAATTCGTCGCCACCGAAACGCGCGAGCATCGTTCTGCCTTCGCCAAGGGCGGTAAACCGGCTTGCGACCTGCCGCAGAAGTTCATCCCCTGCCGGGTGGCCGCTGGTGTCGTTTACGACCTTGAAATTGTCGAGGTCAATGAGGAAGAGAGTCAGTGTGTTCTGGCCATTCTGGTTTTGCTCTTCCAGTTGCGCCTCGGCCTGTTTCAGGAACCAGCTCCGATTGCCGATCCCCGTCAGGGAATCGTGCTCGGCCAGGTGAGAAACAAGGGCGCTTGCCCTGCGGGCTTCGGTGATGTCGGAAGCAACACCGCGGTAACCGGTAAAGGAACCATGGTCGTCGTAGACCGGACGTGCTGCCAGGGACCACCAGCGCTCCTCGCCGTTCACGTCCACCCCGATGACGATTTCGCGAAAAGCCTGCTGACGCTTCATGGCGTTTTCCAGCCTGATCACGGCTGAACGCGCATCGTTCTCGTCCAGGGAATAGGCCAGATCGACCATGCGCATGGTTTCCAGTTCCGCCCGGTCCCGGCCACTGGCATGTAAGAACCGGTCGGAAATGGAATGCAGATTACCGTGGCTATCCGATTTCCAGAGCCAGTCGCTGGACTTTTCCTCGAACTCGTTCAGCAGCAGGGCGATCAGTTCACCGCGTTGTTCCAGCTCGGCTTCAGCAAGGAAATGGGAGGCAAACAGCCAGCCTGCCGAAGCAACGCTGCCGACCACCACCAGCGTGTAGCTGCTCAACAGGAAGACCAGCGGCCACAGCTCCGCGCTGCGTCCGATTGCGAACGATACGAGCGATGCAAGGAAAAGGATCGCGACCCAGCGAAAGGCTGCCTGCGGCACGGTTGCCAGCGTAAAACCGCCACCACACAGCATGCCGGTGGTAACGCAGGAGGCAATCCAGATGCCGTCGGGATCGCCATAGCCGAATGCGGCAATTGGAACGACCGCCCAAAGACCACTGAAAATCGTCGCGTGCAAGACCGCCTTGTTCAGCGATCGCCGCGAGGCAAGATGAATTGGCGATCTGTTCGCTTTCAGCCACTTGTATAGGGTGTAGGCAAGAAAAGCTCCAATGGCCGCAATCCAGACCGCAATGAAACTGAACGGCATGAAGTGCTGAAACGCGAGCGTAATGACGATTACGTTGACGACGTTTGCCAGCACGATAAAGGGTGTCAGGCGCGCGATACTTGCGATCTGCGCTGCACGTACCTTGCGGGCGAGGAGTTCGTCGACCACCGGGTGACCGAACGCGAGCATGAAGGCGCGAACAGGATTGCTTTCCTGCTGTCCGGTCTGCGTGTCCGCGTCAGACTGGAAGTCCACCTTGAGCTGACGACCGGGCAACACGAAGGCCATGCCGATCGTCTTGAAGATCAGTCGCCAATTGAAGCTGGACCGCATTTTCTCTCCGGGTGGCTACTCGCACTCTGCGTGGCAGCGCCCCGCAGCAATGACGGTTACAGCCATTCCCTGAAATTACGGTAAAAACGGTGGTCTGGATTCCGCTATGTTTTTGCAATCCTGACTGGAAAGCTCGCCCTGAAGGCCTACAGAAATTGCATCCGGGCAGGTCCCTCTCAGCACGCAAAGCAGAAAACGGTCTCACGCATTGGAGACCGTTTCCAGGTGGAGCAGCCAGAAAGTAACGTGGCGCGTGTGCCTGGCGTCATTGAGCCTGGGCAGCCTCGGCGGTTTCGCCGCCAACCTGCCACTGCCCGGCCTCGATCTTGGACGCTGCAATAACGGCCTGGGTTCTGCTTTCCACGCCAAGCTTTTGCAGGATCGCGGATACATGGGCCTTTACGGTCGCTTCCGAAACGGACAGTTCGTAGGCAATCTGCTTGTTCAGAAGACCTTCAGACAGCATCATCAGAACACGAACCTGCTGGGGGGTAAGCGTTGCAAGGCGCTGGACCAGATCGCCGCTGCCATCGTCGGCGGCGAGGTCGACATCCGGCGGGGTCCACATGTTGCCGGACATGACCTCCGAAATCGCCTCGCGAATGACATCGATCCCGTGAGACTTCGGAATGAAGCCGGAAGCTCCGAATTCAACCGCGCGCCGGATGGCCTGCGGATCTTCATTGGCCGAGACCACCACCACAGGAACGCCGGAATATTGGGCCCGCAGGTACATAAGCCCGGAAAAACCGCGCATGCCGGGCATGGACAGATCAAGCAGGATGAGATCGACTTCGCCATCCTGTTCCAGCTTGGCCGTAACGTCCTCCAACGCACCGGCTTCCTCGATCACAGCATCGGGGTATTGTGTTTCGAGCGTTTGACGCAGAGCACCCCGGAACAGGGGATGATCATCCGCGATGATGAACCGATACGATGTCGCCGACACGTTGTTATTCCTCCCTCAACGGTCCGTTTGGCCCGCAGGTTCCGCCAGAGCCATGCGTCGCAGTCATCCTGCACCCGCTCGCTTCTTGATTTTATGGCGAAGCCCCGTTGTTGCGGCCATTGTGAAGTATGTTTGCAACATGGGTTACGCGCAAGTCAAACCATGCTTTTGACCAACACTCCATGTTCACGCGCTGCGCATTCGCTGTTGGCACGGCAAATAGGCTGCCTTTACGCGCAAGAAAAATAGTCAAGTTAGAACCACCGACAAAAACAACCTTAAGTTTAAATTACCTCGCCGCAGTTGATCTTTTCATTTTACCCGCTTCCTCAACGTTGCCTGAACTAATTTTCCAGAATCTACATTTCTTGTTGATAATCAATGCAAAGACAGCAACAAATGACCTGTCCAATACACATCACATAATCAAAAATCACTGAGTGCACGAAGCAATTATGACAATTCAGGCAACGCTGTTTTCATTTGTGAACCGTTGGGAATGTGACGAAAACGATCATCTGAACGTCCAGTTCTACTTCAGCCGCTTCGAGGAAGCAGATCGCCAGTTCCGGCTGATGACCGGCTTGAGCGAAACCGTCGTGGGGGCTCGCCGGGTGCGCCACGTGCGCTACCACAAGGAGATGCGCACGGGAGACCTGATCACGGTTCACTCCAGTATCGCCTTCGACGGCCCGCATATGCTCACTGTCATTCACGAAATGCGCGACGCCGCCACAGGAACGCTTTCGGCAACAGCTCTCGACGGATATGAGCCGAGCGCCAGCGCCGCGAAGACCTTGCGCCAGCGCTTCCGCGACTTCCAGACGCCAATGATTGCAGAGGCCGGACCAAGGGGGATTTCCGCCGGACCGGCAAATGCACGCGCAACGCTTGCGGCCCTGCAGTCGAAAGGCGCCCAGATCGTCTACCGGGGAACCGTTTTGCCCCGCGATATCGGTCCAGACGGCAAGGCCGACGACAGATTTGCCCTGTCCTGCTGCACGGACGGCGTAGCCCATGTCTGGCAGCGTACGCCGATGACACACGCCTATCTGACGGAAAACGGTTTCGGCCGGGTGGCCGTTGAAATGAAGCTGACCTGGATCACACCGCTGAAGACCGGCGACGCAATGCTGGTGGTTTCCGGCTTTACCGGCGTCAATCCAAAGACCTTCTCGATGCGCCATCACCTGTTTGAAACACGGACGAACCGTCTCGCCGCCGTCCTGGATGTTGTCGCGCTGACGATGGATCTGACCAGGCGTGTTGCCGTGGAACAGCCGGATGAAGCCTATCAGAGCATCAACAAGATGCTGATCGACTGACGTCTCCCGGCCAAGGAACTTTGCCGGACACAGCGTGCCCCTGGCAGGGACACGCTGTTTTTTTATCCTGACTTCAGGCGATCAGTTGGCTTCGCCTTCGAAGTCCTTCTGCAGATCGCGAACCATGCCAAAGAAACGACGCATGGCGCTTTCTGTGAAAGTCAGAACCTTTTCCAGTTCCTCATCTTCCTCGGTTGTCGATGGGCTGCGTCCGCCCTGACTGGAGCCGCGTGCTTTTGGGCGATCAAGTGCGGAACCGGGTGGCAATTGCTTGTCGGACTTTACGCCATTGCCTTCCAGCTCCTCCACACGGGCTGTCAAGCGATCCACTTCACCGGCCAGCTCGTTGATTTCAGCAAGATAGGCATCTTCTGCCAGCGGCACCGGATTGCAGCGCCAGGCGTCGCTCTGCTCCTTGCAAATGGAGACGGTCCCGTTCTGCCGGTCCACCCTGAGGATATCCTCATCCACCCTGACCAGGGAAAAGCGGTCCGCCTGTCCCTTTGTCACTGCGTCTGCGGTTTCAGGGGAGACGCTGTCCTGGGCGACAGCTGCCGGGGCCAGAAGAATGGCCAAGGCCAGCCCGCGGACCACGGGAGCCAGATATTTGTTGCGGATCGTCATATTGCCTCTCCGGTTGCCGGCCTCGCGCTTTCGCACCCCAGGCATTTCAGTTGAAACAGGGGCACAAGCGTCTGGCCGTTTGTATCTTGCCATGGGTGCCATATTTCCATGGCCAAAGCACGACTTAAGGGCGGGTTTTCAAAAGCGAGTTGTCGAACACCGAATTACCCTTCTTCGCCTGGCAACATTGCCTGAAGCGTTTCCAGCCTGTCGGCCTCAGCCGCCGGCTTGTCCCAACGCAGCCTGGAAATGCGAGGAAAACGCATGGCAACGCCGGACTTGTGCCGGCTGGACCGGTTGAGCCCTTCAAAGGCGACCTCCAGCACAAGCCCCTTTTCAGCGCTATGAACGACTTCCCTCACCGGTCCGAACCGGTTGATGGTGTTGTTGCGCACATAGCGGTCGATTTCACGCAATTCCTCATCGGTAAAGCCGAAATATGCCTTGCCGACCGGAACCAGCTCGGCTTCCGCCTCCCCGTCACGCCAGACACCGAAGGTATAGTCGGAATAAAAGGATGAGCGTTTGCCGTGGCCGCGCTGCGCATACATCAGCACGGCATCGATCAGGTAGGGTTCCCGTTTCCACTTGAACCACAATCCCTTCGGCCGGCCGGTGACATAGGGCGCATCCCACCGCTTCAGCATCAAGCCTTCAACGGCATCGGCGTCGGCAGGAGGCAGATGGGCATGGGGATCGGTGCGCGCGGCGGTGATTTCCTCCCATCCGGTTACCTTCACCATGGGCGACAGATCGATGCTTCCCTCCGGCAATCCGGTGATAAAGGCTTCAAGCGCCTTGCGCCGTTCTGCAAACGGCAGCTCCCTCAAATCGGTTCCGCCGACACTGAGCAGGTCGTAGGCACGGATCGCTGCCGGGTATTCGCGGATCAGTTTTGGCCCGGCGGTCTTGCGGTTGAGGCGTTTTTGCAGATCTGCAAAAGGACGCACCTGACCGTCCGACACCACAAGCAATTCGCCATCAATGCAGGCATCGAATGTCAGCAAATCCAGAATATCGGGAAAGGCCCTGGATATGTCTTCACCGGTCCGGCTGAACAGGCGGCGTACGCGGTCGCCACGCTCTGTCAGACCGGCTGCCGCCTGAACGCGAATGCCGTCCCATTTCCACTCGACCGCAAAGTCCTCCGCGTACAGAAGCTCCGTGTCCCTGTCCTCGTCCAGGGGGTGCGCCAGCATCACCGGCCGGAATGGTGCGGGATCGGATGTTTGCGGTTGTCCGGCCAGTCCTTCCGCCCAGGCGAACAGTGCCTCATAGGGGGGCTCCAGCCCGTGCCAGACCTCCTCTACGGAAGCAACGTCCAGTCCACCGAGCTTTGCCACGGCCGTTTTCGCGAGGCGCGCAGATACCCCGACGCGCAAACCGCCCGTCACCAGTTTCAAAAGGGCCCATCTGCCGGTCTCATCCAGCGTGTCCAGCCAGTCGGTCAGCAAACCGGGCACTTCGCTCTTTCCGGCCCCTTCCAGCCGCTTGACCACTTCAGACAGGCTGGGGGCAGCTTCTTTCAGGGCAACCTCTCCGTTTGCAGCCTGCGGCCACATCAACGCAATAGTTTCGGACAGGTCACCAACAAAATCATAGGAAAGCGCAAACAGCTCCGGGTCCGTCCGCTCGCCGATCAAAGCCCTGAGCAGGGCAGGTTTGGCGTGTTTGAAACTCAGCCCGCCTGTCAGTGCGGCCAGGGCAAAGCCCCGGTCCGGATCCGCGACCTCCTGGAAATAACGGATCAGGAGCGCTTCCTTGGCGAGGCGCCTGGGTTCCAGCGAAAGCCGGTCGAGCAGATGGGAAAAAGCCAGCATAAGCGCTATACGAACCGCGAAAGCGCCCGGACTGCAAGCCCTGGTGGTTTTTCCAGAAAGGATTTGACCGGACAGCCTTTCGGTGTCCGGTCAAAACAAATACCTGGGTTCCGGCAGACGTTACATGGGACAGCTTGCAGCCTGTCAGGCTGCCGCGGCCACGCGGTCCGCTTCGGCACGATATTGCAGACCGACCGTGTCTTCCTTTACCCATTTGATTTCCATCGGGTATTTGCGGCCGGAAAAGTCCTCGTAAGTCAGCAACTGGCCTTCGCGCGCTCCGTCGAAATACATCACACCGATACCGCCTTCCGAGCTGTTCATCAGACGCGTTTCGAAAGACCGGCCATCCTCGGTCACAAGCGTGACTTCCTGCCCCATTTCCTGTTTGCGGCTTGCCCGGCGGCGCTCTTCGACATCGCGCGTCATTTCTTCAAGGAAGCCTTCAATGCCATGGGCCATCTGGTCTGCCACCTGCTTCACCTCACCGGCGATGGTGTCGACCCTCTCCGCCTCACCGGCTGTTGTCTGGATGGCTTGGTCAACTGTTTCTGCACTGCTGACAGCGTTGCTGGTTTCGCTTGCCGCCATGGTGATGCCTTGCGAGATTTCCTGCGTGGCGACACTTTGTTCGCCGACTGCCACGGTGATGGCGCCGGTGACTTCGTGGATCAACTCGATGGACCCGGAAATCCTTCGGATGGAATCCACCGCCTCATCCGTAAGCCCCTGTACGGCAGAAATCTGGCTTGAAATCTCTTCCGTTGCCTTGGCGGTCTGGGTCGAGAGTTCCTTGACTTCCGCTGCAACCACGGCAAAGCCCCTTCCAGCCTCACCTGCACGGGCAGCTTCAATGGTCGCGTTGAGGGCAAGCAGGTTGGTTTGCTCGGCAATCGCCCGGATCATTTCAACAACCGTGTCGATTTTTTCAACCGCTTCGGCCAAGCTGGAAACATTGGTATCCGTGCGCTGCGCAACAGTTGTTGCCTCGTCGATAACACCACTTGCCCGTTCCGCCTGGTTCATGATCTCCTGGATTGCCGCCGACATTTCCTCGGCAGCAGCGGCAACGGTCTGAACGTTGTTCGACGACGACGTCGAAGCGTTTTTCGCTTCGGAAGCAGCGTTCGAGGCCTCCTGCGAAATTTCCCGGACGCGGGCTGCGATATCCGCCATGGCCGCAGTCCGGTTATCAACGTCGCCCGTAACGGTTTCCATCAGGTTGCGGAACTTTTCGATAAGATTTTCGACGTGGTTCTGGCGCATGCGCTCGCGGTCGCGTTCCTTCACGGCTTCACGTTCGAGTGTCTCCCGAACCCTCGCGTTTTCCTGGAAGATACCGCCAGCACGGGCAAGATCGCCGATCGCGTCCGCGCGCTCGGTGAACGACATCTTGAAGTCGAGATCGCCTTTCGAGATCCGGACAAGCTCACTTGTAAGTTTGCCCAGAATGCCGTTGACGCGGCCGATCTGCCAAATGCAGAGCGCGATGGTGATCAACACGACAGCCAACTTTACAACAATAACATTTCGCAGATGAGATGCTGCTTCATCGGCCATCACTGCCGCGCGGGCTTCCGCTGCCTTGAGCATTTCGAGAGAGGCTGCGCGAATGAGGTTCAACCGTTCGGTTGCCTTGCCGAACCAGACAGTCCCGTCAATGCCCTGCCCATCCTTGGTTTCAGGCAGCGACCGCAAGACCTTGCGCCACTCTGAAACCTGCTCGACTGATGATCCGGCCACCTGTTTCTCGAAAGCCGCCAGTTGCGCGGGTGTAGCGGTCCGTTTGAAATTGTTCAGGAATGCGGTTTCAACCGACAGGCGGTCGAAATAGGCCAGGAACCGATCTGGCGGTACTTCTCCACTCTTGCCCACAAGTGCAAAAAGCTGTCCACCGATTGCTCGCTCCAACCCTCCGGCTTCTCCGGCTTCCGTCAAAAGAATGAAGGGGCTCATCTGGTTGGCATAGGCGTTATCTGAACTTGCCTGCGCGGCGGACTGGACGAGCGTAATGAGGTCGCGCACCTTTCCGGAATAAAAGGCCAGGTTCTTGCCACCATCGATGGTCTTGCCATCAATTCCAGATCGATGCGAAGCAATAGCATCCATGCCGGCAGCCGTTTCGCGAGCTTCTGAAAGCAATTGCTCATTGCCTATGTCGAACTGGTCCACGGCTGAATGCAGTTCTTTCACTGCTGCGTCGGTCGCTTCGCGTTGCGCCTGAAGAAGCTTTCGCGGCTCATCCGCATAGCCTGATGCCAGCATCACTGCTGTCAGACCGCGCTCCTTCTGCAGCTCATGCAGAACCATTTCGGATTTTTCTGCAAGATCAACAATAGGCAAGATTTCAGACGCCTGCTGGCTTTCTGTGTACGCTTCCTGCAAGGCAATCGCACCGGCCACTACAAAAGCAAGTAACGGAACCATTGCGAGCAGCGCAATCTGAACTCGAATCGATTTCAGCATTTTTAGCCCCCGAACAATAGGTGGCAAAATCTAACGCTAGGGCAGGTTAATATTTTCAATAACCTAAAGATGAAAAAATAGGCAGACACCAATCTACGGTATAATTACCAATAGTGGGTCAAGCGGATCGGGAAATTCACTGCTGTTTTTGCCAGTGCACCACTTTCACGCCTGAAAAATGCGGGATGGACGACAAGGAAAAATGCCTGTATAAGCCGCGGCCATCAATGGGCCGATAACTGGATGGCCCTATCCGGTAGACTGCTGACTGGCATGCAGAAGATCCGGAGCAGTTGAAAGATTTCTATGACCGATTTGACTTCTCTCGCCCCGGCGCTGAAGGCCGCGCTGGCGAAACGTGGCTATGAAAACCTCACCTCCGTGCAGGAAAGCGTTCTAAGCGACGCTCCGCCGGAAGCCGACCTTCTGGTATCTGCGCAGACCGGGTCCGGCAAGACCGTTGCCTTTGGCCTCGCACTCGCCCCGACGCTGCTTGACGGCCAGGACAGCCTCGGCCAGGCAGGCGCTCCCATTGCGCTGGCCATTGCACCGACCCGCGAACTTGCCCTTCAGGTGAAGGAAGAACTGACCTGGCTTTATAATGAAGCCGGCGCCGTAACGGCCTCTTGTGTCGGCGGCATGGACCCGCGCACCGAACGGCGGACACTGGAACGCGGTGTTCATATTGTCGTGGGAACGCCTGGCCGCCTGCGCGATCATATCGAACGTGGCGCACTGGACCTGTCGGAAATCAAGGCTGTCGTGCTCGACGAAGCCGACGAGATGCTCGACATGGGCTTCCGCGAAGACCTGGAATTCATTCTGGATACCGCGCCGCAGGACCGCCGCACGCTGATGTTCTCAGCAACGGTTCCAAAGCCGATTGCAGAACTCGCCAAGCGCTTCCAGAAAGATGCCGTTCGACTGTCGACCATCAACGCTCGCGAACAGCACGGCGACATTGACTACGTCGCGCATCCGGTTGCTCCGAACGAGCGCGAAAACGCCATCATCAACGTGCTGCGCCAGCATGAAGCGGAAAAGGCAATCGTCTTCTGCTCGACGCGTGAAGCTGTCAGCCGGCTGACATCGCGCCTCGCGAACCGCGGTTTCTCCATCGTGTCCCTTTCCGGTGAACTCAGCCAGGAACAGCGCTCCAGCGCACTGGCCGCGATGAAGGACGGCCGCGCCCGTGTGTGTGTGGCAACCGACGTTGCCGCACGCGGTATCGACCTGCCGAACCTCGATCTGGTGATCCACGCCGACCTGCCGACAGGCAAGGCCGCCCTGCTGCACCGCTCCGGCCGTACGGGCCGTGCCGGCCGCAAGGGCACCTGTGTGCTCATGGTTCCCTTCCCGCGCCGCCGCCAGGCAGAGCGCGTGCTTCATTTTGCCGGTATCACGGCGACCTGGAAGGGTGCTCCAACCGCCGACGATATCCGTGCCAAGGACAAGGAACGGCTTCTGGCCGATCCCGCACTCAAGGTGGAACTGGAAGAAGAAGAACTGGCGATCGCGAACGAGCTGCTTGCGCTTCACAGCCCGGAACAGCTTGCTGCCGCCTTCGTCAAGCTGCGTCAGTCGCGTCTGCCCGCTCCCGAAGAAGTTTCCGATCTCGATGAGACCTCGCTTCGAGGCAGGGACGCCGGCTCGCGCGGCGGTCGCAACGCGGAAATCACCGGCAAGTTCGAAGACGGCATCTGGTTCTCGCTGTCGCTCGGCCACCGCCAGCGCGCAGAACCGCGCTGGATCCTTCCGATGATCTGCCGTGCCGGTCACGTCACCAAGAAGGAAGTCGGCGCGATCAAGATCTTCCAGAACGAGCTCTACTTCGAAATCGCCGGCAGTCATGGCCAGCGCTTCGCCGATGTGGTCAAGCGCGAAGGCACGGGCGAGGAAAATGCCACCATCACACTGCTTGATGCACGTGGCGGCAAGATTCCTGCCCCGCCGAAGGAAGACGGCTTCCGCCGTGACCGGTCTGACCGTTCCGGCCCGCCCAAGCGCCGTCCACGTGGTGCAGATGCACCGGATTATGAAAACCTCGGTGCCGAAGACAGCATGAAATCCGGCCGGCCGAAGCGCGAAGGCAGAGGCAAGTTCGACGGTCCCAAAGGCAAATTCGACGGGCCGCGCGGCAAGTTTGACGGACCTCGCGGCAAATCCCGCCGCCGGTCCGGTGACGACGATTTCGTGCCGCACCACCCTGCCTACGAGCCTCTGAACACCAAGGACCTGGCTCGCGACCTCGACGGCGGCGACCGCGCTCCCAAGCGCAAGGAACGTGCCGCGGATGGCCCGGACGGCGACCGGCGCAAGCCGCGGACCCGGTCGGCTGCCAACTCCGCGCCGCCAAAGAAAAAGGCCGCAAAGAAAAACAAGCCGTCGCGCGCCGAGCGCAAGGCCTCGAAAACAAAGCCCTGACAGAAAGCCGGTGACCCGTGTCACCGGCTTTTTTCATTTGAACCGGTCTAGATCTGTCCCGTCTTGCAGGTATCCGGCGCAGGCCCGGATGAACCAGCATCGGGCTGGACGATGACAGTGTCCTTGTGCTCGTCATCGGCCAGAAAGCTGTTCTGCAGGAAGCTTCGCGACGAGGGCGAGGCATTCTTGTTGCCTTCTATCACTGTTCCCTCTATCGGCCGGTTCAGCATTTTTGCCCGGAACGGACTGCCGAGATAAAGGTATTCGAAGTCTCCCACAAACAGATTGTCCTGGACCGTGTTGCCGTCGTCCTCGATCCGGATGCCCGTGACAAGGTTCTCGAAGCAGTTGTCCTGATATGTGTTGTCTTCGGCGAAATCCTCGTAAAGGTGCAGCTCCATCGGAAACGGCCATCTGGGAGCAAGCGCGTTCTTGTCGACAAAACCGGCGATGAGTTCCGGGTTGAAGTGATACCCCAGAAAAGTGTCGGACTTCCCCCATGGGCGGTCACCCATCATCGGGGCCAGTGAAACAGGACTGTCGTAAGGGCTCTTGTCGCCGCAGTCCCACATCACCAGGTCGCGCGCCTGGCGCGAGGCAACCCAGATGCCGATGTCCATGTTCCGAAAGACGTTGCCGCGGATGACGTTGCCGTCCGATCCTTGCAGGCGTGGTCGGCTTTCCGGGTTGGTGGTGTGGAACTCCCAACAGTTCTTGTAGTGAAAGATGCCGCCGAAAGCGTTGCTGTCGAAGATGTTGTTTTCGATCAGGTTGTACGCGGACCCATCCACGGACAGTCCTTCTCGGCGGGTCGGGCCGATGCGCCGGATGCCCTTGTTGGTGAAGAGGCCATTGTTGCGGATCAGATTGCCGGAAACGACGTTCTTCTGCGACCCATGCTCCAGATAGATGCCAACATGGTGACCATCGGCAACGATGGAATTACGGATCGTCGCGCCGACGACGTAGTGATCGACAAAGACACCTGTCATGTAGGACTTGGTGATGGTCAGATGGTCGAGAACAACCCCTTGAGACGAATTTGCCCGCGCCTCGTCCCGCGCCGCCGCATCATCCGACGGCGTTTGACCTTCAATCAGGATGCCGCCGGTATCGTCGAGGCGACAATCGCGAATGGAGATGTTTTTCAGGCCTGGCCGAATGGTAATGCCGCGCCGGTGCATGCCCGTGATGGTGCCACCGCGGCAATCCAGCAGGATGTTGTCGGCAGAAATGACGACCGGTTCCGTATAACGGCAATCGGTCTCCAGCAACACCTTGCCAGGCGTCATCTCCGGAAGTGTGCAGGCTCGCAAGGTTTCCGGTGCTGGCGTCAATGCCCCATAGATAGCCCGCGTTTCGCCCGCTGCGGTTCCCGACAGGACCGAAAGCAGGCAAAGGATCGGCAGCAGGGCAAGGCACCCTGCCCTCCGGCCTGTCGTTCTATTCATTGACGATGCAGGCAATAACCCAATCCGCTCCGTCCTGGATAAGCTGATAATGGCAGGTGAATTCGAACACGGCTTCGCCGTCCGCCGTTTCCTGGCTCCAGTCGAGGGTCACCAGTGCGACCGAGCCGCTCACGTGGCTGGATACGACGTGAAAGTCCGAATGGGACACGCCTTCCTTCTCCAATGCCTGAAGGAGCGCTTCGATGTTCTCGATCAACTCTTCGTCGTCGTTGAAGACATGCCCCTTCTCGTGCTGCCAGATGATGGTCGGCAGGGCGAAGCAGTCGCAGATCCTGTCGATGTCATAATCGTTGAAGCCGGCCTGATAATCGTCAAAGAGCTGTGCAATCGCCTCTTCGGCTTCGCCGTTGGCACCAGCCCCGGCGCCGTTTGTCTGGCCGTTGCCGGCACCTGCAAATTCACCGTCGTCCGCCATGACTGCCTCTCCCCCAAAAGGAAATAAATGCCGCAATTTCGCGTGGGCCGGATCAGCCTTGTGCGGCCCGCGCAACGTCGGCGTCCTCGCCGTCGTCATAGCCTATCATATTGAGCGGGCGGGCGTTTCGTCCATTCAATTCGCACCAGTGGACAAGTGCCTCCTCCGCGCCATGGGTCACCCAGATCTGCTCGGCACCCGTTTCCAGAATGGTGCGGCAAAGGTCGTCCCAGTCGGCATGGTCGGACAGGATCAGAGGCAACTCTGCCCCTCTTTGTCGCGCCCGCGCCCGAACACGCATCCACCCCGAGGCCATTGCCGCGACCGGGTCGCCGAACCGGCGGGACCAACGGTCCGAAAGCTGGCCGGGCGGACACATGACAATTTCACCGGCAAGCTCCTTGCCACGCTGGCCGACAGGTTCGACATCGCCAAGTTCGATCCCCTGGCTTCGGTAATAGGCCGTCAGCTTCTCCAATGCGCCGTGAAGGTAGACCGTCTTTTGGTAACCGGCCGCCCGCAATTCTGCGAGAACACGTTGCGCCTTGCCGAGCGCATAGGCACCGACCAGATGGGTCTGCTCCGGAAACAGCTCCAGCGACGACAGTAGCTTGGCAATCTCCTCTCGCGCCGGGGGATGACGAAACACCGGCAGACCGAAGGTCGCCTCGGTAACGAAGGTATCGCAGGGCACCACTTCGAAAGGCGCGCAGGTTGGGTCTGCCTGCCGTTTGTAGTCTCCCGATACGACGGTTCGCCGCCCGGCAGATGACAGCAGAACCTGTGCAGAGCCAAGTACATGACCTGCCGGGTGCAGCGAGATCTCGACATCCCGAAGCTTCAACGTCTCGCCATATCCGATCGCCTGCGCCGATCCGCAGAAGTTCTCGCCATAGCGGATTGCCATGATGTCGAGGGTCTGGCCCGTTGCCAGCACCGCGCCATGACCCGAACGCGCATGATCTGCGTGGCCATGCGTGATGACCGCCTTTTCGACCGGGCGGACGGGGTCGATATGGACACCTGCTTCAGGACAATAGAGGCCTTCGGGTGTCAGCGTCAGTAGATCGGACATCCGTCGCTAGATAGGTCTGATTTGCGGATGTGCCATGGCCATGCGTCGAAAAGGTCGCATGGCCATGGCGTCGTGGTTCACTGGCAAGTGGCTCACTGACAATAGGAATACTCGATACGGCAGCCGCTTGCGCCGCTGTTCGAGCACCAGCCCATGGCAAAGTTCATCGCTGCCTGCTCGCTGTCGCCAGCGCCAATACCGTTGCTGGAAGGCGAAACGGCCAATGCATGGCACCTTGCCTGGGTGGCGTCCGCAATCCGGCATTGATTGTTGCCGCAATATTGCATGGCGAATTGTTCCGCGGCTGCCCTGGTGGGGGCAGCGCCATGACCAAAGGCTCCACCAGGTGCCAGGGCAAACGCCATCCAGCCACCACCGAGTTGCTGAGCCACTTTCGTGGCCGGCTGCGCAGACGCCTGCGCACCACAAGCTTGATAGACACCGGCAATCTTCGAGCCGTTGGAGCACATGATTCCGCCCCACTGGAAACCGCGCAATCCGCTGTCGGCCACAACTTCAAACCAGTCGTAGCCGTCCATTCGAACACCACTGTTTTTCAGGATGGTGACCCAGGTCCCCTCCGAAAGGCTGCCGACCTGCGCGAAATTCGTTCCCGGACCTGCGCGCAACTTGCCTCCCCGAGATTGGCCCTGGAGATTCAATTGCGTTTCATTTTTTCCAACAGCGTTGCTTGCCTGGCTCTTGCCGATGGAATCTGGCGCCGCTATTTCGCAGTTATGTGACACATCGCCAAGCCAGAGTTCAGGAACGGCTTTAGCCCGCTCAAAAGAGATTTCCTCGTCATCGTTGAAGTAACCACCCCGCCCGTCCGGCACCAGGATTGTCTTGCCGTTGATATCCTCGAGAATTGCGCGTCCCTCTTCCGGGATCGTTTCAATGAAGACGAACTGGTTGCCGAGTTTGCAACGGTAATTGAGGCTTTCCGAAGCATTTGCGCTTCCACCTGCAGACAGAACGGTTACTGACAAAAGTCCCATAAATACCAATGTTTTCAAAAGAACCTCCCCTAGGTCATATTCGCGCAGAATTGACCATAGGTCACCTGAACACAAGCTGAACAATCAAGGAACATTCCCCCTCGCCTTTCACCCATCCCTGGCCTAAAACCAAAGCCATGGACGTGCAGTTGCTACCAAACAGATTCCAAAGCTGGTTTGCCTCGCGGGGATGGGCTCCAAGGCCTCATCAGCTGCAACTGATCGATCATCTGCAACAGGACCATTCCACCCTGCTGATTGCGCCCACGGGCGCCGGGAAGACCCTGGCCGGGTTCCTGCCAAGCCTGGTGGAACTGGAAGCACAGGGCAAAAGAAAACCCGGTTCCGCGGGCAATGGCATCCACACGCTTTACATCTCGCCGCTGAAGGCACTTGCGGTCGATATTGCCCGCAACCTGGAGGCTCCGGTTTCGGAAATGGATCTTGCCGTCCGGCTGGAAACCCGCACCGGTGACACGCCCTCTCACAAGCGCCAGCGGCAAAAGCTCAATCCACCGGACATTCTGCTGACCACGCCGGAACAGATTGCCCTGCTTCTGTCGGATCCAGCCTCGGCACGGATGTTTGCCTCGCTTCGAACCGTCATTCTGGACGAGTTGCATGCGCTGGTGACCTCCAAGCGTGGCGACCTCTTGGCACTTGGCCTGGCACGGCTAAGACGTCTTGCCCCGAACCTCAAGACCATAGGCCTGTCGGCAACTGTCGCCGAACCGGATGACCTGCGCGCCTATCTTGTCGATCAGCCCGACCCGAATGGCCGGGCGCTGTCTCATGTCGTTGAGGTTGCCGGTGGCGCCAAGCCCGACATCTCGATCCTGGAGAGCGAAGAACGCGTTCCCTGGTCCGGCCACTCGTCGCGCTATGCCATTGCCGACATCTACAAGCTGATCAAGGCGCACAACGTATCGCTGCTGTTCGTCAACACGCGCAGCCAGGCCGAAATGGTGTTTCAGGAACTCTGGCGCATAAACGACGACACGCTGCCGATCGCGCTGCATCATGGCTCGCTTGATGTCGGCCAGCGGCGGAAAGTCGAAACGGCCATGGCCTCCGGTGCCCTGAAGGCCGTGGTTGCCACCTCTTCGCTGGATATGGGCATCGACTGGGGCGATATCGATCTGGTGGTCAATATCGGTGCGCCGAAAGGGGCCAGCCGCCTTGCCCAGCGGATCGGCCGTGCCAACCACCGCATGGACGAACCGTCGAAGGCGATCCTCATCCCCTCCAACCGGTTCGAGGTGCTCGAGTGTCAGGCAGCCCTTGCCGCTTCCATGCGCGGCGATCAGGACACGCCGCCGCTGCGCCAGGGCGCGCTGGACGTGCTTGCCCAGCATCTGCTCGGCCTTGCCTGCGCAGACCCGTTGGATGCAGTAGATGTCTTTAATGAAATACGGTCCTCTGAAACCTACAGGCATCTCGACTGGGAGACGTTCGAGCGGGTGCTCGATTTCGTTGCCACCGGAGGCTACGCACTGAAAAGCTACGACCAATATGCCAAGCTGCGGAAAGGCCAGGACGGGCTTTGGCGGATTTCCCACCCGAAGATCGCGCAGCAATACAGGCTGAATGTCGGCACCATCGTCGAAGCACCGATGCTCAAGGTGCGGCTGGTGCGCTCCAAGGCCGCCGGGCGAAGAACACCCGTCGGCCGCGGCGGGCGAGTTCTGGGTGAGATGGAAGAGTATTTTCTGGAGCAGATGGCGCCGGGCGACACGTTTCTTTTCGGTGGCGAGGTCGTGCGTTTCGAGGGCATCCGCGAAAACGAGGCCTATGTCTCGCGCACCACATCGGACAATCCGATGATCCCGTCCTACATGGGCGGAAAGTTTCCGCTCTCCACCTATCTCGCTGAAGGCGTCCGCACGATGCTGGCGACACCCGAGAGTTGGAAGGCGCTGCCCGAACAGGTGCGCGACTGGCTGAACATCCAGAGGGAGAAATCCGTCCTGCCCGCAAGGGACGGCTTGCTGGTGGAGACGTTTCCGCGCGCCAACAAGCACTACATGGTCTGTTATCCGTTCGAGGGACGCCTGGCGCACCAGACACTTGGCATGCTGCTGACCAAGCGCCTGGAGCGGCTGGGTGCGAACCCGCTCGGCTTCGTCGCCAACGACTATGCGCTTGCCATATGGGGCCTCGGAGACCTGTCTCTGCTGTTTTCTTCCGGCAGAATTCCTCTCGACCGATTGTTCGAGGAAGACATCCTCGGCGACGATCTCGATGCCTGGCTCGCCGAATCCAGCCTCATGAAACGTACGTTTCGTAATTGTGCCGTCATTGCCGGTCTGATCGAACGCCGCCATCCGGGGCTGGAGAAGTCGGGCCGGCAGGTAACCGTATCTTCGGACCTGATCTATGACGTGCTGCGAGCCCATGAACCAGACCACATATTACTCAAGGCAACCTGGAACGACGCCGCCGAAGGACTTTTGGATATCTCGCGTTTGGGGGAACTTCTTGCCCGGATCCGAGGACGAATCACGCATACTGAACTTCCGCACGTCTCTCCCCTTGCCGTGCCAATTCTCCTGGAAATAGGGAAGGAACCGGTCTACGGGGAGGCCATGGACACGCTGTTGGCAGAGGCAGCCGAAGAACTCGTACTGGAGGCTATGGAATGAGTGCCCTGACATCCCATTTGCGCAAATATGCTGCTGCGCCGGTATGTCATGACATTCAGATCAATGGCCAGCTGGTCGGTCTGCACGACAGCGGAATCTTGTGGTGGCCGGATGAGTCCACCCTGATCGTCGCGGATCTCCATCTTGAAAAAGGGTCCAGCTACGCCCGACGCGGCGTGATGCTTCCGCCCTATGACACCGGAGCAACGCTGGAGAAACTTGCCGGCGTAATCGATGCCTTCGATCCGGCTTGCGTCATTTGCCTTGGAGACAGTTTCCACGATCCCGACGGCTCCGACCGGTTGCCAGCGCCCTACCGCGCAATGCTGACGACCCTTCAGCTCGGCCGTGAGTGGATCTGGGTGACGGGAAACCATGATCCGATTGCACCGGTGCGCCTGTGCGGTGTAACGGTTGACGAAATCACTATCGGCCCGCTGACCTTCCGGCACGAACCAATCGAGAAGGTCGGTTCCACGTCGACCGCAGGAGAAATCTGCGGACACCTGCATCCGGCCGCCCGCGTGCGCCGCTTCGGCCGTTCGATCCGGCGGGCCTGCTTCGTTACCGACGGCACCCGTCTTGTCCTGCCCGCCTTTGGCGCGTTGACCGGTGGGCTCAATGTCACCGATGAAGCCTATGGCATGCTCTTCCGGCGACGGCAGTTTTCCGTTTTCATGCTCGGTAATGACCGCCTGTTCCCCTTCACTGCCAGCCGTCTGGTCGGGGACTGACACTTCATCTGCCGCTTGTGCTCCTGGCTGCCGTTGGCTAAGCCAGAGCTATGCTGACGAATTCTCCCGTACAAGCTTGCCACTCCGTCCATACCGACAATGCTTCGCCAGCAATCGCCGCACTGAGTGATGCCGTTCGGAAGTTTGCGAAAACGGAAGGGGTCACTCCGTCCCCACTCGGCTCCGTCTGGGCTCTGAAACTGTCGGAATGCCTTCCCTATCACCGTGGCCGGAACAAGGGACTTTCGGTCGCCGTTGCCGTCTCCGGGCTGAAACGCGTTTGCCTGGGTGACAAGCAGATCGTCAATGACCCCGGCCACGTGATCGCGTTTCATGGTGACGCTTCTTACAGCGCAGTTGTCGAGGGCACACCTGCAAAGCCCTATCTGGCCCTCAAACTGCAATTGTCACCTGAGCTGATTGCTCAAACACTGGTTCGCCTTGCCGAAACCGATGCCCATGCGTCTTCCCCGGCCAAAGGCGCGCTTATCTCCTGTGAACCACTGGACGATGAACTCGCCGGTTCGCTGCTGCGCCTCGTCACCTCTTTTCGGGATCCAGCCGACTGCAATGTTCTGGCACCGCTGTGCCTGCAGGAAATCTGTTACCGGATCCTGCGGTCCGACGCCTTTGGCGTCTTGAGGACCCTGGTCAGCGCAAGGGATGAAAGGCTGGTCAATGCCTTGCGCTATATCGAGACCCATGCGGCACGACCGGAGCTGACGATTGCCGAAATTGCAGCCGAAGTTGCCATGAGCCCCTCCCATTTCGCACATGGTTTCACTGCTCTGTTCGGTCAGTCCCCGCTTCAATACCGCAAGCAGCTACGTCTCGACCGCGCCCGGCAACACCTGCTGACGTCAAACGCCAGCGTGGCCCGTGCAGCCGAGGCTGCCGGCTATGCAAGCACGTCCCACTTCACGCGTGATTTCAAATCCGCTTTCGGCATGGCTCCGCGCCAATATGCCGAAACTCTGGACTAGCCTCGCCAGAACGGTACTTGAGGAAAGTTCCGCAGGATCGGGCAGCCGTTCAGCAGGAATGGATCTGTCGCCAACTGCCTTGGCTGTTTATCCCATGCCGGCAACATACAGCCGACGCGGAAAGGATCCCCCATGGCCATCAAAGTTGTCGTTCAATTCAAGGCTCTCAAGGACCGGCAAGAGGCGTTTGAAACCATCATGCACTCGGTTTCGGCCGATCTTCCGGGCGTATCCGGATGTCAAGGTGTCGAGGTTCTGAAGGACCTGGATGATGCATGCCGCTTCACGCTTGTCGAAAGCTGGGAAAACAAAGCAATCCACAAGGCACATATCGAAGGACTGATTGCTGATGGAACCTGGGCCATGATTTCCGGTCATCTCGCCGAAGATCCGGTAAGTGGCTATTTTCAGACGCTCTAGCGATCGGGCAAGGTCGTTACTGCAGGCGGCCTTTTCTCGCCTGCCTTCACCCAAGCAATGATCAGTTCGTAGAACACCGCCAGGATGACGGGCCCGAGGAAGAGACCGATCAAGCCATAGGCAATGGTGCCGCCGAGAACGCCGATCAGGATCACCAGCATCGGCACGTTGAGGCCACGGGACATCAGGATTGGCCGCAGGACATTGTCGATGAGCATCACAGGAACGATCAGCACAGTGAACAGGAGTGCCGGCACCAGTTCCCAGGAGCTCCAGGCCCAGATGATCGTGGGAATAATCACCAGTGCCGGACCAATCTGGATAATACACAGGATCAGCGCCACGAAGGTCAGGACGCCGGCAAGCGGCACGGAAAACGCTATCAGCACGATCCCTGTCAGCAGCCCCTGGACGACAGCAACACCGATGACACCGCGCGAGACGTTGCGGATGGTGGCACCGGCCAGATCGACAAATTCCGATCCGCGCGGCGCGATGATGCGGTCGGCAAACAGCTTGCTGCCCTTTGCCAGGGACGGGGCCGGCACAAACAGGCAGCCTGCGAGTATGATGGAGACGATGAAAAACAGCACGCTGCCACTGAGTGAAGCCAGAACACCGAGGATGCGGCTGCCGGCCGGCACCAGCGTCGGCCCGACCTTGGCCAGAAGTTGTTCCAGCCCCTGACCGGCGAGTTGCCAGAATTCGGAAATCTTGGCACCGACGACCGGCAACCCGGCGAGTTTCTCAGGCAGGGGCGGCAGCTTGAGGACGCCGTTCGCCATGCCGTGGTACCAGCCCTGAAGCGTGTCCACGAGACTGACGATCAACACGGCAACGGGACCGATCACGATTGCAAGACAGCAGAGCGTTATCAGGACTGCTGCAAGAACCTTTCGTCCACCAAGCCTGGCGGCGAGCCAGTCAAACACCGGATAGAGTGCGACCGTCAGCACCACCGCCCAGACCAGGAACAGAAAGAACGGCGCGACGAGCTGAAGTGAAAAATAGGCAAAGAGCCCCAGAACGCCCAGGCGGATGGCGATATCGATGACCTTTGCATCCAGTGTCGGGTCAGGTTTCACAACTGTTTCCACCCGTTGTGTGGATGAGGGTTCTTCTGTCATGTCCGCCTGCCCCAACAGCCTGAAAATTCTTTGGCCTCGAGAATAGCCGCGGCGGCGGCAAGCGCCAGCGGAAAGTGCGCAAACATGCGGTTTCCGACGATAACATTCGGCGTTCAGTCAGATGGGTAAGCCCGGTAGGACACAATCGGCTCGAGAAGACCAAATCGGGCGGGCCGAGATCGGGTCTGCCTAGTCCTTGCGGAAGATCACACCGGCGAGCCAGCCTGTGAAAATGGCCAGTGACACCGCGAGGAGGCCATAGAAGAACGGATAGGACTGCGCCAGTTCAAAGGTGACCTGTTCGAAACCGCTTTTGGCAACAGCCAGCGTCTGCTCCGTCTGGGCCACCACCTCGCCATGGAGGAAGAGGAAGCTTTTGACCTTGTAGTCTCCCACCGGGATGTTGGCCGGCAGGGGAATATTTGTTCGGAACATCGTATCGGTCAGAAAGGTGATCGAAGTTTGCTGTTCCGAGTAAAGACCCATCTGCTCCCGCAGCCGGACGAAGGCGCGGCGAAAATCATCCCTGTCTGACAATGCGACATTGGAAACGCCCGAGACAGCCAGGTTGATGTGGTTGAGGCCGATGCCAAGGTCGTCAAGAACAGTGCGGTTCGCAAGGTTGCCGATATTGATGGTGCTCGCGACCGCGTAGTAGGAAGGAACGTTCTGGAACCGCTCGGCCTCCCGGTTCACCCAAACGCCCAGAAAACGGCCCTTGCGCCGCGTGGTGATGTCCTGCGGTGGTCCCTCCACGACGATGGCCAGTTCATAGCCACTCGGATCGTTGGGTTGGCGCTCGATGTTGCTTGCCTGCCCGAAGATGACGATTTCCGTGCCCGTGAAATTGGACTGGATCGAGATCAGATCCGAGGACAGGGACGTCACCAGTTCCTGGTTCGGCCGGCTCTGGGCAGCAGCGCCGGTTACCAGGCCAACGACAATCGACAGAAGCAGGATCAGCCGGCTCATGCCCCTGCCCCCTTCCGGATCGCGATGGAATAGAAATCGTCCGGTGTCAGCAGCAGGTCGACCGCAAAGCGCAAGCCGACAGCCAGGACCAGAAGCGCAAGCAGCAGACGCAATTGATCGCCGCGCAGGTTCTGGCCCATGCGAGCCCCGAACTGGGCTCCGATCACACCGCCGACCATCAGCGTCATGGCCAGAACGATGTCGACAGTCTTCGTGCCCATGGCATGGAACACGGTCGCGGCTGCCATTGTGAAGAGGATCTGGAACAGGGATGTGCCGATGACGATGCTGGTGGGCACGCGCAGCAGGTAAATCAGCGCAGGCACCATCATGAAGCCGCCGCCGATCCCCAGGATCGTGCCGAGAAAGCCGATGATCGCGCCAAGGCCGACAACCGGGATGATGCTCACATAAAGCTTGGAGCGCCGGAAACGGACTTTCAGCGGCAGCCCGTGGATCCAGTTATGCTGACCCGGTTTGCGGGCTTTGGGCGCAACGCCGGACTTGCGCCGACGGATGGCACGGATGGATTCGAACAGCATCAGGCCGCCAATGGCGCCCAGGAACGTCACATAGGACAGCGAAATCACGACATCCAGCTGACCGATGGACTGCAGAACCTCAAACAATATGACGCCGATAAACGACCCTATGACACCGCCGCAGAGCAGGATGGTGCCAAGTTTCAGGTCGATGGCCTTTCGTCGCCAATAGGTGACGACGGCCGATGACGAAGAGGCAACCACCTGCGTGGTAACGGTGGCAACGGAAACCGCGGGCGGGATACCGGAGAAGATCAAAAGCGGTGTCAGCAGGAAGCCACCGCCAATACCGAACAGCCCCGACAGAAAACCCACGGCGCCGCCCATGCCGAATATCACGAAGATATTCACCGGAATCTCGGCTATGGGCAGGTATAATTGCACGGGATCAACCGGAAAACTGCAGAAATGACTGCGTAAAGATTACGATGAAATGGTTAAAGACCTGTAGAGTCCAGCATGTCAACCGGCCAGCAGGTCTGTTTGGTTCGGTTCGCCGATTTTAGACAAGTGCCAGGCGGAATTCGACCATTGCGTTGCGCAAATATCCCGCGTTCCGGTCTGTTTTTGAAACCACGCCCATCGTGCTTCACGTTCGAATATCTGACTGCATTCAGGCTCTGCCTTTTCCATCGGCAAATTGCCTGTAGCGCCGTTACCGAAGAAAATTCCATTTCGTGTCACCGTGAAAAAACAATGCGGGCCGCAATGTGAAAACACCCAGCCGGGCATCTGGCCTGGCTGGGTGCTTGTTTCATCAGGTCGCCGTTTGTCGCGCCCACCCCGGATACACCTAGGGATGGTCTAGATCGCCTGGCTCTTCAACTCGTCCAGCAGACGGTTGTCGACTTCTCCGGTTTCCGGCATTCCGATGCTCCGCTGGAAGGCGCGGATCGCGCTGCGGGTGCGCGGACCCATCTGGCCGTCCGGGGTACCGGTGTCAAAACCAAGGTAGTTGAGCTTGTCCTGGGCTTCCTTGACCATGGCCGTGTTGTCGGGCGCCTGGATCGACACCTTTTCCGCCGGCAATGTAGCGCTGTCCACCCAACCCGGCTCCATCGTCACCTTGTTGGCCGCTGCGTTCGGCGTCTTCAGCTTGAAGTTTTCGACCGCGAGCCGAGCATTGGCCAGGGTTTCCTGGTCCATCATGTTGGCGACATCGTCGCGGCGCTTGGCTGCTTCCGGGTCGCCCTGATCAGCCGCAATCGCGAACCATTTGTAGCTGGCGACCAGGTCCTTATCGACGCCGATGCCTCCGGCATAGAGGATGCCCAGGTTGAACAGGCTGTCCTTGACGCCGAAATTGGCGGCTTCTTCGAACCACTTGGCAGCAGCTGCATAGTCAGGCTGTTCACCACCTCCCTCGGCATAAAGAACCGCGAGGTTATGCATGGCCTTCGCATTACCGGCCTCGGCCGCCTTGGAATACCAGGCCTTTGCCTTCGGCAGGTCCTTATCGACACCACGGCCTTTTTCGTAGAGGCTTGCGAGCCTGTACTGGGCAGGCGCGAGACCCTTGTCGGCCGCTTTCTGATACCAGACGGCTGCCTTGGACAGATCCGCCGATACACCACTGCCTTCGGTGAATTTCACACCCACCAGGAATTCTGCGGCCGCATTGCCACTGGCAGCAGCGCTACGCAGCGCCATCGGGCCAACGCCTTCCGGCGGCAGGTTTGCAAGGAGGCTTGCCGGGGCGCCGGCTTCGCTTGCCGGTTGGAACCCGGACACAGTGCTTTCACCTGCTTCGCCGAAGCTGCTTGCAACGCCTGCGGGCGGCGCGAACGCCAGTTCGGTTTCAGGGGCAAGCGGACCGGACGCGGAAGCAGCCTCAACATTGTTGCTTTCGGTGACCGGTGTCGTTTGCGGCGGCGCGGACTGCGCTGATGCAACAGCCGGGGCCTGTTCTGACATCGTGTCGGCCGTCTCGTCCGGCATCGCGCTGACAGCCCCGGATTCTGCTCCTTCGGCCGCAGATCCGACGCCGCGGCTTTCTGCCAGAGCGACCTCGCTAGTAACCTCAACGTCCGGCTTCACGTCGGCTTGTACCGGAGCAGCGTCTGCCATTTCCGGCGCAGGAACCGCTTCAACGGTTTCCGGCGTGTTCGCGGCAAGCTGATCGGCCTCTTCCGGGCCACCGGTTGCCAGGCGGAACACCTGCAGTGTTCCGATCAACAGGACAACGGCGGCAGCAGTATAGAGAATGGCCCGACGACGGCCGCTGGAGGCCTGCGGAGCTTCCGGCGCCGGGCGATCACCCGGCAGAACGGCAGAATCCTGGGTTTCAAACGCCTGATCGGCAACGTCCTCGGCATTCAGCTCCAGATCGCCAACCGGCTCGGCCTTGTCTTCCTTCGCAGCGGACTTGTCGCGCTTGAGAACGTTGCGCAGCCAGCCGACACGGGCCTTGCCGCGTTCCTCGTCGGCAACGTCAGGTTCTTCCGTTACCTTCTGCCGCTTTTCCAGCTGGGCAGCTTCCGCGGAAGCTGCCTGTGCTGCACGGCGGGCAGCTGCGATGAAGTCTGCCTTGCGATCACGGGTCCGGTCATCGGCTCGCGGTGCCTGCGGTGCATCAGCGGGCTGCTGCTCGCCTTCCGTCTTCCCGGCCTGTGGGGCCTTGGAGAACAACGGGGCCGGTTCATCAACCTTGATCGGGGAGAAGCTGGAGGCCGGCGTTTCACCGAAGTGGTCGGCACGTTCCAGGTTGTCCAGGCGCTCGGTCAGCGAGCCCAGCACGGACTTGACCCCGTCAAAGGTGTTCCGCGTCCGTTCGTCAGTACCTTCAGCAGCGTCAAGCAACCGCTTCAGATCGGACTGAAGCTCCGTGATGGCCTGATCGTACTGGCCGTTTCTCGGTGCCGGTGCGCTTTCGATCGCTTCCCTTGCCGCTTCGCGGGCGATGCCCACGACGTCTGAGCGGGTTTTTTCCAGGCCCTTCTCGATCCGCTCCAGGAACGGCGAGAACTGCTCCATGCTGAACGCCTGAGTGGACGTGCTTTCGATCTGTTCCGCGAGCGCGGCAACCTTGGCTCCAAGCTGTTCGAAGCGGCTGTCGTCGGTAACTTCGGCCCCCTTCGACACGATCTGTGCCAGATCGGCAATCCGCTGCTCTAGCGCTTCTGTCGATGCCGGTGCCGACACGCTGGCACGCATGGATCCGATCTCCGCGCGCAGCTTGTCTAGGTCCGATGTCGTGACCGTGTCTTTCGGCTGATCCAGACGAGCAGTCAGATCGTTCAACCGCTCCTGAAGCTGTGCCATGAACTTGGTGTCCGGCGCATTGCCGCCGGACCGCATCGCGGCTGCATCCAGAACCGGCACCGGGCGCGCAGACTTCTTTTCGATCGCGTCGATCTTGCCGGAGATCGTTTCCAGACGCTGTTCCAGCGCTGCAAAGGCGCCCGTGTCGGTCGACGGAAGCGGACCTGCCTGCTCCATTCTCTCGAGACGGTCAACGATTTCGTCGAGGCGCCGGTCAACCTGACCCAGATGCTGAGTGTCCACCGGAGCTGCACGGTCGTCGGCCATCATACCGACGATGTCTTCCAGGCGGCCCTGCAGCCTGGAGATCGTTTCCGGCTCGGGCATGCGCTGTTCCATGGCGGACAGACGGCTGTCCAGGCCGCGCTGTTCCCGGGCCAGGACTTCCAGATCGTCGAGGCGGCCGGACACGAATTTCATCCGGTCATCGATACCCTCGACAAGACCCTTGATATCGATCTGTTCGACAAAGCCGCGGACTTCACGCAGTTCCGCGCGAAGCGGTTCGATATCGGCGTGGCCCTTGCGCTGCAGGAGCTCTTCCATGCGTTCGGCAATGCTGACGACCCGGTCTTCCAGCACCATCATGTGCTCGGACCGCGGCAGCGCGGCAAAGGCGTCCTCGATTTCATTGAGGCGCGCGGTCACACCGCGCAGGACGCGGGGATCCACAGACGCACGGGACAATTCATCAAGGCGCTGCAGGATATGGGCATATCCGTGCTCCAGGGTCTGGAGTGCCCCTTCCACGTTCGTGCGGCCGACCATGTCCTTCAGGTCGGCGACTTCCTTGCGGATCTCGCGGGCCAGCTGGTCGTTCTTCTTGTCTGCACGCAGACGCTCGACCATGTCGGACAGGCGACGCAGTTCCGCATTTTGCCGGCTCACGGTTTCGTTGGTGCCGCGCGACAGGCCGCCAAGTGCCTCGCGCAGCGAACCAAGCTCATCGCGAACCTGATTGAAGGCCTGTTCCTGCGGCGCTCTCAATGCGTCGATGCGGCGGCCAAGGTCCTTGTAGATATGCATGGACGCTTCGCTTCTGGAGCGTACGTCCCGGTCGCGCTGGCGAGAGGGCTGCGGCGCATATTGCGCTTCGTAGGCATCGTCCTCGTCATAATAGGGTTCGTCAGCCGGCAGATTGTCGATGGCATAGCTTCCCGGGCGACGACGTGGCTTCGGCGCCGGCCGAAGCGGCTCATCCCGGTAGTCCGCGCGATGCTCCTGACGATAGTCTTCCCGCGGGTCCGGGCTCGCAAGCCCCTGCACCTGTTCGTCCAATCGGTCGAGCGCACCCATGACTTCATCAATGCCCGGCTCGCGGCGAGACACCCTGCGGCGCGGCGCAGACTGGTGAGGCTCCGGCCGACGCACTTCGGGCCGGCGTGGTTCCGCCTGGTCGGCCAGAAGCCGGTCCAGCTCGTCTGCCACGGCGTCGAGATCCTCGTCACGTTCCTCGGAGGGATAACGGTCATTTTTGCCAAGCGCCGTTGCAGTGCGCGTCAACCGTTCTATGCGGTTTCGCGCCGGCTCGCGGCGTGGTGCATCGTAAAAGTCGTCGCCTTCATACGCATCACGGCCGCGGCGTCCTGCCTCGTTTTTCTTCCAAGCCGGCATCTCTTGACCCTGGGCTGACGGTCATTCAGACCGCTGATGAAACAGGCTGCGCCATGATTCCGTCGAGGACGGGACAGGCACAGCGTTTTGAAAGACTTTGTCGTTTTAGGGTAAACAGGCCGTTAATTGGCCTTGCTAAATGCGAAAACAGACCGTTTTCGAATGAAAATCAGATGTTCACGCGATCAGGGTGACGCGAATCGGCAAACGCTGCGTTAACGAATTTTTCCCCTGCGACCTTCCGTGACTGGACCTTAACGCAAACGTAAGCTAAACAGTGCGCAAGAAACCGGCTGAGCCACTGTGCACACAACCGCATCGCCTGAGAACGCACTGGAGATCATGTCTTCGGAGCGGGTTTCGAAAACTGCAAAACATCAACGATGAGCCGGACAACGGCTGAAAAACGAGAACAAACTGCTATGAGCGAAGCGCTTTCGATCCTCAATGAAGACGATCTTGTGGACGTTGTGTCCGCAAACGACGACAGCACGAAGAAAACCCAGTTCACAATCGGCGACCTGGCGAAAGAATTCGACTGCACCCTGCGCACGCTGCGCTTTTACGAAGACAAGGGGTTGCTCAACCCCAAGCGCGACGGCCTGAACCGCGTCTATAACCGCCGCGATCGTGCCCGCCTGAAACTGGTACTGATGGGCAAACGCGTTGGCTTCTCCCTGTCCGAGATCCGCGACATGCTCGACCTTTACGACCTGCGCGACGGTCAGGTGACCCAGCTCCGCGTCGCCCTGTCCAAGTTCAACGAGCAGATCGCCGTTCTGGAAGATCAGCGCAAGGACATCGAACAGGCCATTGAGGAACTGTCACGCACTGTCGAGATCGTTTCCGGCATGCTGAAGCACAAGGAAGCGGAAGAGGCATAAGTCCCTTTCCTTTCGACCTCAGAGTTTTGAAACCGCTGGCGGCAACGCCGGCGGTTTTTTGTTTGTGCGGACGTCAACTTGCAATTTCTGCGAGAATTGACGCCCTTTTTCCAAAACTGTGAAATTCCCCAAAAACGACACCTCGCAACACGATTTCGCGTACGGGACCTTCGGAAATCATTCCCATCAGCATGTTTTAGGCGTATTTTTTTGACAACCCTTCCGTTGGGACACCACTTGCCGGGCAATAACAACACGCGTATATAGGCCTCAAGGTGACGTTTACGGAAACGTAAGGTCGAGACATAAACGGCAGATCTGGGAGGATTTCCATGCCGAGCTATACCGCTCCCGTCGATGACACGCTTTTCCTGTTGAAGGACGTGTTCGGCTATGACCGATATTCCAACCTGCCGGGTTTTTCCGATGCACCTCTCGACCTTGTGGAAGCGATTTTGCGCGAGGGTGGCAAGTTCGCGGAAGAAGTTCTCCAGCCGTTGAACCAGACCGGCGACAGCGAAGGCTGCACGCGCAACGACGACGGCACGGTCACGACCCCAAAAGGCTTTCTGAAAGCCTACAAGGCGTTTTGCGAAAACGGCTGGGGTACCTTGTCGGCGGACGCGAATTACGGCGGACAGGGCCTGCCACATACTCTGACCACCGTCTTCAATGAATTTGCCTCTTCGGCAAACATGGCCTTTTCCATGTACCCGGGCCTGACCGCAGGGGCCGTTGCAGCCCTGACGATCCACGGCACGGATGATCAGAAGCAGACATACCTTCCCAACATGATTGCCGGAACCTGGACCGGCACCATGAACCTGACCGAACCGCACTGCGGAACGGATCTCGGCCTCATCCGCACCAAGGCGGTGCCGCAAGCCGACGGCTCCTACAAGATTACCGGTACCAAGATCTTTATCTCAGCCGGTCAGCACGACATGGCGGAAAACATCATCCACCTGGTGCTGGCCCGCATCGAGGGCGCCCCGGAAGGCACCAAGGGCATTTCGCTGTTTGTCGTGCCCCGCAACGCGATCGGCGACGATGGCTCGGTGGGAGACAACAATGGCGTTTCCTGCGGCTCGATCGAGCACAAGATGGGCATTCACGGCAACGCCACCTGCGTGATGAACTACGACGATGCCACCGGCTGGCTGGTCGGCGAAGAGAACAAGGGCCTGCGCGCCATGTTCACCATGATGAACGAGGCCCGCCTCGGCGTTGCGGTTCAGGGGCTCTCCCAGTCGGAGGTCGCCTATCAGAATGCCGTCATCTACGCCAAGGATCGCATCCAGGGCCGCGCCCTCACCGGACCGAAAAACCCGGACAAGCCCGCCGACCCGATCATCGTGCATCCGGACGTACGCCGCACCCTGATGCAAATCCGCTCGTTCAACGAAGCGGCCCGTGCTCTCGTCATCTGGACCGCGCTTCATGGCGATGTCTCGCACAGGTCCGACGACGAAAAGTCCAAGCAGTTCTCCGACGACATGATGGGGCTGATGACACCTGTGCTCAAAGGCGTTCTGACCGACACCGGATTTGCCAACGCGGTCAATGCCCAGCAGCTTTACGGTGGCCATGGCTACATCAGCGAGTGGGGCATGGAGCAGTTCGTTCGTGATGCCCGTATTGCCATGATCTACGAAGGCGCCAACGGCATCCAGGCACTGGACCTCGTCGGCCGCAAGCTGCCCGCGAACGGCGGTCGGGCTGTCATGAGCTTCTTCAACGAGGTCAATACCTTCCTGAAGGAGAACAAGGACAACGAAGCCCTTGCCGTCTTCACCGGGCCATTGAAGAAGGGCATGGACGATCTTCAGGCCGCGACCATGTGGTTCATGAACAACGCCATGAAGAACCCGGACAACGCCGGCGCCGGCTCCGTCGACTACATGCACCTCTTCGGGCTTGTTGCCCTTGGCTACATGTGGGCGAAGATCGCAAAGGCCATTCAGGAAAAGGTCGCGGAAGGCGCAGGCGAAAAGGCCGAATGGCTGGAAACCAAGCTGACCTTCGGGCGTTTCTTCATGGAACGCACCTTGCCGGAAACGGGCGCGCATCTTGCCCGAATCTCATCCGGGTCCGAAACCATGATGTCGGTTGCCGCGGACGCTTTTTAAAGCGTCCGGGGGCCAGCTCGCTGATGGCGGAAATTTGAGCCCGCAAATCGAAACCGGCGGCTATAGTCGCGTTCCAATTTGATTTGCGAGGGGAATTTCAAGTTATGGCTGAATACGTTCTTCACTGCATGGCCCAGTCGGGACACTCCTACAAGGTGGCCCTGATGCTGGAGCTGTGCGGCGCCGACTGGAAGCCGGAGTGGGTCGACTTCTTCAACGGGGCCACCCGAACCGAAGAATTCCGGGACACGCTGAACGAGATGGGTGAAGTGCCGGTGCTTGTGCATGGTGACGACATCCTGACCCAGTCCGCCGTCATCATGGACGACCTGTCCGAGAAGTTCGGCGCCTTTGGCTGGGAAAACGATGAAGAGCGGCGGGAAATCCTGCGCTGGACGATCTTCGACAACCAGAAGGTTTCCGGCTTGCTCGGTCCGTTGCGCTTCCTGCGCACACTGATGAAGACCGGCGAGACGGACGTGGTCAAATGGCTCGACGGGCGGTCGAAATCCGCCCTTGCCATCCTGGACAAGCATTTCGCGAAGAATGACTTCGCCATCGGCAAGAAGCCAACAAGCGCGGATTTCTCGCTGTGCAGCTACCTCTTTTACGAAGGTGAGCTCGGGATTGATCTCGAGGCTTATCCGAATGTCACCAAGTGGCTGGGGCGGATCAAGGCTCTGCCCGGCTGGAAACATCCTTACGACCTCATGCCCGGCCATCCCTTGCCGGATAAGACCTGAGGCCAATCCGATCTAGAGGAGGATCTGATGCCCGAAGCCTATATCTACGACCACGTGCGCACGCCGCGCGGACGCGGCAAGAAGGACGGTTCGCTGCACGAAGTGCCCGCCGTCCGGCTTGCGGCCACCGCGCTGGAAGCGATCCGCGACCGGAACGGTCTCGACACGACCCGGGTGGACGACGTCGTCCTGGGCTGTGTCGACCCGGTCGGGGAAGCCGGAGGCGACATTGCCCGTGCGGCGGTGTTTGCGGCCGGTTACGACAAGTCGGTTCCGGGCATGCAGATCAATCGCTTCTGCGCCTCCGGTCTCGACGCGGTCAACATGGCTTCGGCCCAGGTCATGGCAGGCCAGCACAAGCTGGTAATCGCCGGCGGCGTGGAAAGCATGAGCCGTGTCGGCCTTGGCGCTTCCGGCGGTGCCTGGCCGATCGAGCCGCAGGTGGCCATCCCCTCCTATTTCATGCCCCAGGGCGTCTCGGCTGATCTGATTGCCACCAAATACGGTTTTTCACGCGATGACTGCGATGCCTATGCGGTGGAAAGCCAGAAGCGCGCCGGCAAGTCCTGGGAAGATGGCCGGTTCTCCGGATCCGTCGTGCCGGTGAAGGACGTCAACGGCATCACCATTCTTGACCGGGACGAGCACATGCGGCCGGAAACCGACATGCAGTCGCTCGCCTCGCTCAACCCCTCCTTCGAAATGATGGGCAACATGGGCGGTTTCGATGCGGTCGGCATCCAGGCGCATCCGGAAATCGAAAAGATCACCCATGTGCACCACGCCGGTAACTCCTCCGGCATTGTCGATGGAGCTGCCGCCGTTCTGATCGGTTCCAGCACCGCAGGCCGTTCCTCCGGCCTGAAGCCGCGTGCCCGCATCAAGGCTTTCGCCAATATCGGTTCCGAACCGGCCCTGATGTTGACCGGTCCGGTGGATGTTACCGAAAAGCTTCTGAAAAACGCCAAGATGGACATCAAGGACATTGATCTCATCGAGATCAACGAAGCCTTTGCCTCCGTCGTCCTGCGTTACCAGCAAGCCTTCGATCTTGATCCGGCAACGGTCAACGTCAACGGCGGTGCGATTGCCATGGGCCATCCTCTTGGAGCCACCGGCGCCATGATCCTTGGCACCGTGCTCGACGAACTGGAACGCCGCGATCTCAACACCGCTCTCGTCACGCTGTGCATCGGCGCGGGCATGGGAACAGCGACCATCATCGAGCGGGTCTGATCATGATCAGCAACATCGACAGGGAATTCGCCCAGATCACTGACTACTGGTCGCCGCGTGTGGTGGCCGACGTCAACGACCAGAGCGTCAAGCTTGCGAAGCTGAAAGGCGAGTTCGTCTGGCACGACCACCAGGACGAGGACGAGCTCTTCTTCATCATCAAGGGCAGCCTCACCATCCGCTACCGCGACCGGGACGATGTCGTCCTGAACGCCGGCGACATGCACGTCGTGCCCAAGGGCGTCGAGCACAATCCGCTCGCAGAAGACGAATGCTGGGTGATGCTGTTCGAACCCGCAGAGACCAAACACACCGGCGACGTTGTCGTCGACGGCACGAAGACGGCTGCGCAACAGCGCGCCCATCTGCAGTCGACCGGCGCCTGACCCGAGGAGGACCATCAAATGAGCTACAAGAATTTCACCGTTGAAACCGATGAGGACGGTTTTGCCCTGATCACCTGGGACATGCCGGAAAAATCGATGAACGTCATCGATCTGTCGGTCATGGACGAGCTGGATGCGATTGTCGACCAGGTGGCAAGTGACGACGCCATCAAGGGGGCCGTGATCACGTCCGGCAAGTCCGCCTTTTCCGGTGGTGCCGACCTGACCATGCTGGAAGGGCTTCTGAAGGACTTCCACATCAAGCGTGGTAACGATGCGGAAGCTGCAGCCAAGGCTCTGTTCGAAGGATCGCGCAAGCTGTCTCAGGTCTACCGCAAGCTGGAAACCTGCGGCAAACCCTTCGTCGCCGCCGTTGCCGGCACCTGCATGGGCGGCGGTACCGAGCTGGCACTGGCCTGTCATGGCCGCATCGTTGACGAAGGCCTGAAGATGGGTCTGCCGGAAGTCAAGGTAGGCCTCTTTCCGGGCGCCGGCGGCACCCAGCGTGTCATGCGCATGACGGACGGACAGCAGGGCATGCAGTTCCTGCTCCAGGGCCGCACCCTGCGGGCACCCCAGGCCAAACAGATGAAACTGGTGGATGAAGTCGCCCCGACCAAGAAACTGGTCGCCGCCGCCAAGAAGATGCTGAAGGCAGGCCTCGACCCGGTCAAGGACTGGGACAAGAAGGGTTACAAGCTGCCAAACGGCAAGGTCTATTCCCCTGCCGGTTTCCAGTTCTGGCCGGCCGCCAATGCGATCTACCGCCGCGAGACCTATGACAACTATCCGGGTGCCCGCTACCTGCTGCGCTCCGTCGTCGAAGGTCTGCAGCTGCCGATGGATCTCGCGCTTCAGGTGGAAAGCCGCTACTTCGCCAAGGTGCTGCAGGCCCCGGAAGCCGCCAACATGATCCGCTCGCTGTTCGTCTCCATGCAGGAGCTGAACAAGCTGGCTCGCCGCCCGGTGGATCAGCGTCCAAACAAGATCCGCAAGATCGGCATTCTCGGCGCAGGCTTCATGGGTGCAGGCATTGCCTATGTCACGGCACAGGCGGGCATCGACGTCGTGCTGATCGACCGCGACCAGGAAGCCGCCGACAAGGGCAAGGCTCATTCCGAAGAGCTGATCACCAAGGCGATCAAGCGTGGCCGGGCGAGCGAGGAGCAGAAGGAAAAGCTGCTGTCGAAGATCACCGCCACCGTCGATTATGAAGCCCTGGCAGATTGCGATCTGGTGATCGAAGCCGTCTTCGAAGATCGTGAGATCAAGAAGACGGTGACGGAGCGCGCCGAGGCGGTGATGAAGTCTCGTGCCATCTATGCTTCCAACACCTCGACCCTGCCGATCACCTCCCTGGCGCAGGCATCCAAGCGGCCGAAGAACTTCATCGGCATTCACTTCTTCTCGCCTGTCGACAAGATGATGCTGGTGGAAGTGATCCTCGGCAAGCGCACCTCCGACCGCGCGCTTGCCATGGCGCTCGACTATATCAAGGCCATCAAGAAGACCCCGATCGTCGTCAACGACAGCCGCGGCTTCTACACCTCGCGTGTCGTCATGACCTATATCCGCGAAGGCCTGATGATGCTGGCGGACGGCGTTCCGGCGGCCATGATCGAGAATGCAGGCAAGATGGCCGGCATGCCGGTCGGACCGCTGTCGCTTGGCGATGAAGTGGCGCTGGATCTTGCCTGGAAGATCGTTTCCGCCACCCGCAAGGACCTCGGCGTCAAATATGTCGAAGGCCCACTCGACAACATCCTGGAAGAGATGGTGGTGAAGCAGGAGCGTTTCGGCCGCAAGAACGGCAAGGGCTTCTACGACTACAAGGGCAAGGACAAGAGCCTGTGGCCCGGCATTCCGGAAGTCACCGGCCAGCCGAAACCCGCAGAGAGCTTCAACATCGAAGAACTCAAGCAGCGTCTCCTGGTGATGCAGGCGCTCGAAACCGCCCGCATCTTCGAGGAAAAGTGCCTGACGGACGTGCGTGAAGCCGATGTCGGCTCCATCCTTGGCTTCGGCTTCGCACCCTATACCGGCGGTACGCTCAGCTATATCGACATGATGGGCACGCCGGCGTTTGTCGACTTGTGCAAGAAGTTCACCCGCAAGTGGGGACCGCGCTTCAAGCCGAACAAGCTGCTGAAGGATATGGCCAAGGAAAACGAGACGTTCTACGGCAAATTCCCGCCGAAAGCCGAAGCGAAGGTCAAGGACGCAGCCTGATCGACAACCGATGCCGCTTCCGGACGGGAGCGGCATCGGCCTATCGCATTCGCCAGCAATTGTTAGCATTTTACGACAAAACTTGATCCGGCGTGACTTGTCATGCACAGTTCTGCTTGGAATTAAGCATGGGCAGGCTGGAGATACGAATGCCGCTAGATGGCGAATGGGCGCGCTCGGATGTCTTCCGCGTTCTGCGCGACATTTGTTCGAACGCCAATCTGGACTGGCCTCAAATGGCCAGGGACTATGAATTCGATCTCGCCAGCCTGGACGACCCGCAAGGCACCGTGCCGATAGCCGCCTGGCATGCCGTTTTTGAACATATCGCCGATGTCCTGGGCGATGACTCCGTCATGTTCGATCTGTTCAACACGATCGACATCGGCTGCTTTTCAATCTTCGACTATCTGTTTGCCTGCGCTCCGTCACTTCGGGAGGCCTGTCAGGCCTGGGCGAAGTTCAGTCCGATCAGAACCAATGCCTATCGGGTGATTTTCGAGGAAGACGAGACCGGAGGCTTCGTGGAATGGCCTATCCTTGAAGGACGCGGTGAATGGCGACAGAACGTGTTCGGACGCATCGGCTGGGCGACCCAGCAGATTGAACATGCACTCGACATGAAAGCGCCGCCAATCCTTATCGAGCTCGCGACCTCACAACCAAATTGCACGTCCAATTTTCAGAAGAAATATCAGGGCCGGATCAAGTTCGGCGCGACCCGCAACAGGATTTCGTTTCCGAAAACGCTGCTCTCCCGCCCGCTCCGGCGCCACGACGCCCACCTTTACGAGATCATCCTGGCGTCGGCGAATTCGGAACTGGAAAGGTTCGGCCAGTTTGAATCTCCGCTGTCGCGCATTGCCAACGAAGTTTCCGCCAGTCTGTCGACCGGGACATGCACCCTGCCGCTCATTTCAGCGAAACTTGGCATGTCGCAGAGGGCGGTGCAGAGGCTTCTGGAAAAGGAAGGCACCAGCTTCCGTCAGCTAAGCGAGGAAGTACGACGTTCCGCAGCCGAACGATATCTTCTGGGAACGGACCTTCCCATGAAGGAGATCGCCTATCTCCTCGGCTTTTCGGAACTGAGCACCTTTTCGCGCGCCGTGAAGACATGGTTTGGGGTCTCCCCCAAGAAGGTTCGGGATGCCCCCCGCTCCAGATCTCCTGCTGCTGCTAATTCCACGACGGGGCGCAAGCAACCGATGCAGCGCTCCAGGGTCACGGTTGCGACACCCTCCGCTGTTCGGCAATCCGCTGCCACAAAATGATTTCGTCTCCAGCCTCTGACAGGGCTTGGTCACCGCGAAGCTGTGATGGCTTGAGAATTGCGGCACGGCGGTTACGGGCTTGTCACCACCGTGCCAGAGATCATTCTTGTTGCCGGCGGTTCCGTCGAGAACACTCGACTAAACCCGCCAATACCGCTATCGGCTGCTCTTTCATTTGCATGAAGAACAGGACGGGTCGATGGCGGCTGGCCCATCCTGCAGTGTGTGCGCCTTTTCTGCCGGTTCAACACTTGTGCCGGTCCGGCGGCTGTCTTTCACCGCAGGTAGAGGAAGGCAGACCGTCGCGGTTGTGGGTGGCCGCAAACAATCTAGATGCACATTCCTGAAAGTTTAATACGCCAACAGGGCCGCTGCGTCTTTGGCAGGAAGCGAACAGAACTTTACGAATTACGACACCAAACTTAATTAATAAGAAATTTTACAAACGGCCTTCGCACGAGCTGGAGTTGCCGCCGTGCTTGCCAGGCCTCATTGTAATCGACACCGAATATTCCTAACTTCTGGCCAGGAATGGTAAGCAACGTCATGCAGGAGACACATATGTCCGACACCGGCCTGAGCCGTTTTCTGGGAGGTTCACCAGCCCAGGTGCTTTTGCGGCTTGTGTTCCTGTCCTTCGTTGTCGGCATTATCCTGTCCGCGCTGAACCTCGACCCGCTCGACCTGATCACCATGTCGATCGATTTTGTCGAACGCCTGTGGAACATGGGTTTCAACGCCCTTGGACGCCTGGGCAAGTATCTGGTTATCGGTGCAATGGTGGTTGTCCCGATCTGGCTGGTTACTCGCATTCTGGCCATGGGTCGAAACCGCTAGTCCCGGCAGAGGACTGCGTTTGTCACTTAAGGCAAGCACGCAACCCTTGCGGGAAATTAACCCTTTCTTAATCATAATTAACTGAAACTGGCGGAACCTCCCCGAGCCTTAAGGGGCCCTTGCATGTCCGCCATCGCAACATCGAAATTTGCCACCTCCTACCAGGCCTACGCCCGCGCGGGTTCTGGTGCGGGCAATCGCTCAGGTTCGCTTGCTGCCGCACAAACGCTCACCACGTTTCTGGGGGCCAACGGTTCGGCCGACGACGAGGACAAGGCAAAATCCCTCTTCGAAACCTACAAGGATTCTGTTGAGCTCAGCGACGGCCTCGCCCGCTCGGTAGAGAACAACAAGGATGCGATGCGCAGGCAAAAGATCGAGATGGTCCAGAAGCGCATCGAACGGCTCAAGGAAATGCTGCGGTTCGCAACGCCGGAGCAGGCCAAGCGTCTGCTCAAGGAGCTGAAACAGATCTCCAAGGAGTTCAAGTCCGCCTCCCAGGACCTCAAGTCGGCAGGTCAGGGCTTGAGCGGTGGAGGCGTCGGCACGGGTGTTCTTTCAGGTGCTTCAAACATCGCCGCCACAGCAGATATCATAACCGGTGCCGGGACGCAGGTTAATGCAACCTCCGCATTGGTCGAGACTGTGTCTGCGGCAGCGAGCAGTCCCGAGACACAAATTCCGGTATCCGGATCTGAAACGAGTGCTGCGACTTCGGGACCGGAGAGCCAGGCGACGGGTCAGGCTCAGACCGGAGTGGAGCAGGATGGTTCTTCCGCAGGCGCACAGGATCCGGACAGCTGGCGGGAAGACCTGAAAGCGGCTGTCCTGACCTACACAGAACAGCAACAGGAAACGAACAAGGCACTCGCCGCAAGCCGCAGGTCCGGGCTGCAGGGCGACAAGGAAGCCCTCGCCAAGATGGCTGAGGACATCAAATCTCTTGCCCAACAGATAGAACGCCTGCTCAAGCGCGATGAGCGCGACACAAAAAAAGATCTGAAAGACGTCCGTGCAGATCTCAAGGACGGCGTCAAGGCACTGAGGACCTCAGACTTCAGCGCGCAGCCAGACCCGGCTTCCACCGCGAGCCCTGCGGGTACGGACGGGGTTTCGACCGCAACCGGTTCGACATCGGTCTCCCTGCAGGTGTCCGATATCCTGGTGTGAACCGGCTCCTTTAGCCGGCCACCTGTTCATGCGCGGCAACCATAGTGAAATCTTCAGCCATAACGGCCTTGGCTGTTCGATGCAGTGTCACATGGCGATCGGCCAATTCGTCGATATCCGTCGAATAGCCTCCGCCCAGAACTCCTGCCAGCGGCACGCCCGCCTTTCGCACCGTTTCGATGACATAGCGGTCACGCCTGCAAAGACCGTCGCGTGACAGCGACAGTCTGCCGAGACGATCACCGGCATAGGGGTCGACACCGGCATTGAAGAAAACGATGTCCCAGCGCCCCTGGCGCAGCAAGTCAGGCAGAACCTCTTCCAGAACAGCAAGATAGACTTCGTCACTCGTCCCATCGGCAAGACCTATATCGAGATGGGAGGGGACCTTGCGCACGGGGTAGTTCTTTTCCGAATGAAGCGAGAAAGTGAAGACATCCGGGTCGCCCTGAAAGATGTCCGCGGTTCCGTCTCCCTGATGCACGTCCAGGTCGACCACCAGCGCCTTGCGGATGGCGCCGTCCGCCTGCAACACCTTGATGGCAACTGCGACGTCGTTGAAGACGCAGAACCCGGCTCCGTGTGCACGCCGGGCATGATGACTGCCGCCGGCGGTGTTGCAGGCAATGCCGTGTTCCAGCGCCAGATATCCCGTCAACACGGTCCCGCCCGTTGCACAGCGTGCCCGAAGGGCGATGTCCTCGCGCATCGGAAAACCGATTTCCCGCGCCACCTTTTCCGGCACCCGGGCATTGAAGACCTGATCCACATAGGCAGGATCATGTGCGAGTGCGACCCACTCGAAGGGGGCGGGACGAGGCCTGAAAAAGGCGCTGTCGCCGAGAAGCCCTTCCTGCCGTATCAACTCGGCGACGGCACGGAACTTGTCCATCGGAAACCGGTGATTGGCGGGAAGGTCGGCGCAGTAGGCCGGATGGTGAACGATAGGCAGGGTCATCTGTGCGCAATATAAGGCGCGCCGGCGCCACGGGCACCCCTTTGAACGACACCGCAGATCCGAATTTTACGGCTCAGTGCAAATTCGGCAGCCATGTCCGTGAATACCCGGTATGTGCCGAAATGAATTGACGTGCCGAGGCAAGGCAGACATGAAGGTCTTCCTCTCGAAGCGAGCCATCGATGTCCCAACTTTCAGCAACCGGCGAGCGGCCGAAACTGGCGTTTGCGGTTACCCACCGCACTGTTCTTGCCATCGCCATTCCGATGACACTCGCCTATCTGTCGACGCCCCTGCTCGGCATCGTCGACATGGCCGTGATCGGCCGCCTTGGCGACCCGGCTCTGCTTGGCGGGATTGCCATAGGCGGGATCATCTTCGACCTGGTGTTCACGACCTTCAACTTCTTGAGGTCCGGGACGACAGGCCTGACAGCCCAGGCTTTCGGCGCCCAGAACGAAGAAGAAGTCAGGGCAACACTGCTGCGCGCCTTCGTGATTGCGGCCATCGGCGGTCTGCTGGTCATCCTCTTGCAAGCCCCCTTGCGAGAAATCGGGCTCTGGTTCCTGGGGGGCAGTGCGGATGTGCAGGCCGCAACGAGCCGCTACTTTGACATCCGCGTCTACAGTGCCCCTTTTCTCCTTGCCAACTATGCCATGCTCGGCTGGTTCATCGGCCTCGGGCGCGCAGGAACAGGGCTGGTGCTTCAGCTCGTTCTGAACGGGCTCAACATCGGCCTCAGTGTCTGGTTCGTCATCGGTTTCGGCTGGAGCGTGGAAGGTGTCGCGCTGGCAACTGTCCTGAGTGAAATCGCGGCAACGGCACTGGGCGTCTGCCTGGTCGTCTTCACCACCGGCAAGACGTCCTGGCCGGCTCTTCAGGTGATTTTCGACCGCCGCCTGCTGGTGCGGATGATGGCCGTCAACCGGGACATCATGATCCGCTCCTTCACCCTTCTCTTCGCCTTCGCGTTTTTCACGGCGCGTTCGGCAGACCAGGGTGACACCGTATTGGCCGCAAACGCTCTGCTTGAGAAGTTCATCATGCTGGCTGCGTTCTTTCTGGATGGTCTGGCAACTGCGGCGGAACAGCTTGCGGGCCGCGCGGTCGGCGCAAGATACCGGCCCGCCTTCGACCGCGCATTGAAACTGACAGCACTGTGGAGCTTCGCCCTGGCGGGGATCCTGTCGACGCTGTTCTGGTTTTTCGGGCAGTACATGATCGATTTCATGACGACGGCAGAAGATGTCCGTCAGGTAACGTCGACCTATCTTGTGTGGGCGATACTGACCCCGGTCTTCGGCGTACTGGCATTCCAGATGGACGGGGTCTTTATCGGTGCTACGTGGTCATCGACCATGCGCAACATGATGCTGTTGTCGCTCGTCGTTTACCTGGCTGCCTATTACCTTCTGTTCCCCATCCTGGGGAACCACGGTCTTTGGCTCGCCTTCCTGTTGTTCTTCGGAACGCGTGGCCTGACATTGCTGGCCGCCTGCAGAAAGCGGGCAGCCGAGACGTTCGGCAAAACATAAGAACAGCTGTATCTAAGCCGTTTCCGATGCCCAGGCATCGACATTGGCATCCCGCGCGTCGCGCAGCGATGCAATCCCGTGCTGGTCCAGTTTTGCAGAAAGGCCGCTCAGGATCTCGTCAATCAGCCCCGCACCCTTGAACACAAGGGCCGAATAGAGCTGCAAGAGGTCCGCCCCCGCCGTGATCTTGGTCCAGGCGGTTTCCGCACTGTCGATACCGCCGACACCGATGATCGGCAGGTCCGGTCCGGCCAGTTTGCGTGCGCGCGCCAGCATGATGGTCGATTTCCGGAACAGGGGCTTGCCCGACAAGCCTCCGGTTTCCTGTGCCGGCCCCTTGCCGCTCAGGCCGTCTCGTCCGATCGTCGTGTTGGAGACGATCAGGCCGTCGACGCTCTTGGCGAGCACTTCCTCGACGATATCCTGCAGGTCCTCATCAGCAACGTCCGGCGCGATCTTCAAGAGCACAGGAACCTTGCGCCCAAACGTCTGCGTGCATTCGTCCCGCGCCGTGATCACGGCGGTCAGCAGATCGGCAAGTGCGGACCGGGCCTGCAGGTCGCGCAGTCCCGGTGTGTTGGGTGAAGAAATGTTGACGGTAAAATAAGACGCCATATCGGCGAATGCGGTGATACCGGCGACGTAGTCGGCAATCCGGTCGGTTGCATCCTTGTTGGCACCAACATTGATGCCGACGATTCCTGTCAACCGCCGGCGGGCTTCAAGCCGCTGGCGCAAGGCTGCGTGGCCTTCGTTGTTGAATCCATAGCGGTTGATCACGCCTTCGTCTGCGGGCAAGCGGAACACCCTCGGCCGCGGATTGCCGGGCTGCGGCTTCGGGGTGACCGACCCTGCCTCGGTATATCCGAACCCCAACTTCAGCAGCGCATCGGGCACTTCGCCGTTCTTGTCGAACCCTGCAGCCATTCCGAGCGGATTGGGAAAGGTCAGATCCCAGAGCTTCACTGCAAGGCGCGGGTCAGACACTTTCCGGCGCGGCGGCATCAAACCGGATTTCAAAGCCATAACAGTCGCACGGTGCGCGGTTTCGGCGTCCAGGCACTGCAGGCCTCTCAGCGCAACGTTTTCAAGGAAAGGCGGTATCATTGATCCAGCTCCGGAAAGTCATGTGACCCGTCCGGTGAAAGTGGCAGTTCCTTCACCCAGAGTGCGACCTTCGGGTCCAGCGAGCCATAGAGATGGGGAAACAGGGCCCCGCCCCGGGAAGTTTCCCATTTCAACAAGTCGCCAAACCCATCAGCATCAAAGGCGGCCAGCAACAGATCCTGCTGGCCCGCGAAATGTTTTGCAGCGGTTTCCCGGACCTGATCCTCGGCGGAAAAATGAATGAAGCCGTCCTGAAGGTCCACTGGCGCGCCCTTGAAGACGCCTTGGTCTGTTGCCTCCTGCCACATGGATTTCGGGACGATCTTGAAAATCAGGGTCATCTGTCTGCCTTTGCCTCTTGCCGGGGATGGCATGGCAGGCAAAGGCCCGGCGCATGCTCAGCCGGTCGGGACACTACTCATCCGAACCGTAGCGAACAAGCGGCACAAGGGACTCCAGCCTGTTTCTTTTGAATTTTGGTCGGGAAAACCCATATGAACGAAAGGTATTTATTCCTGTCGCGTCAATACGGAGAAACGGCAGCCGTGCTCTCACATGAAAAGGTCTGGGCGGCCATTGATGCCCTCGCCTCGCAGAACGGGCTTTCACCGTCCGGCCTGGCTCGGCGTGCCGGACTGGATCCGACCGCTTTCAACCCGTCGAAACGCGTTGCGGGCGACGGACGCCCACGGTGGCCATCGACAGAGTCGCTTGCCAAGGTGCTGGCCGCCACCGGCGAAGCCTTGAACACGTTTGCCGCCAGGGTCGAACCCCCGGGCGGGTCAACCGACGCTGCGCCAGCTTTGGTGCCCCTTGCAGGATTGGATGCTGCCTCGGAGCGAAATGCCTTCGACAGTGCCGGCCGGCCGGCTGGCGCGACGTGGCAAAGTCTCAGCTTTCCCCAAATCGGCGCTGCTTTTGCGCTGCAGGTCAGCACCGAAGACTTCCATCCCCTTTACAGGAAGGGAGATATCGTCGTGGTTGCTCCCGGCGCCCCCCTTCGCACCGGTGACAGGCTTGCCATCAAGCTCAACAGTGGCCGGTTGTCGCTTTACACGTTGCAGGAGACAGGCGAGGAAGACCTGGCGGTTTGCACAATCGGGGACAATTCACAGTCAGTGCGCTTTCAGCACTCGGCAATCGAGTGGACTGCCCGTATTATCTGGGCGAGCCAATAACCTGCGAGCACACATTTGATGAAGCTTCGGCCTCTCATAACGCCAGCAATCGTGCTGACCACCGCAGGTGGTCTGCTCGCCTGGCTGCTCCTGGCAGACCCGCCGTCCGTACAGGACGAGCCGGTAGCGGCAGGCAGCATCACCAGCACCGCCGAGGAAACAAGCGAGCCGGCAGAGACGCCCGAGCCCGCTCCGCAATCGTCCCCTCCCCAAGCCCAGACGCAGAAACCTGCACAGACACAAAGTGAACCCGTCGTCGTTGCCGCTGCGCCTTTGCCGAACGACATTCGCAACGTTTCGCCGGAGGGGGTATCGGCACCGCAGGTACAAGGTGACCTCAAACGTATCGAACCTTCCAAACGCTACCTGGAACTGAAGGATCCGCCGATTGAACCGGTTCCGGACGGCCCACTGGAATTGATGCGCGTGCAGGTTCTTGACGGCGGACGCATCAAGTCGGACCGGTTGACAGTAACGCTTGCCCATATCGTTCCGCTGAAATCGGACGAAACCTGTGTTTCCCGGCTCGGTGGCACCTGGCCCTGCGGCGCAAGGGCGCGCACTTTCCTGAGAGGACTGGTGCGGCAATTGAAGGTGGTATGCGAAAAGATCGAGGAGACCGGACCGCAACAGATTCTGGCAACCTGCACCCGCGGATCGATGGACCTCAGCAAGCGTCTTGTCCGCTATGGCTGGGCGGATCCGGCGCCGGACGCACCTGCCGATTTCATGGAACTTGCCGAAAAGGCCAGAGACAGAAAAGTCGGCAAGTGGCAATCGGAATGGCTGAACGAGTTGCCGACGAGCGAACTGGAAACAGAAGTGCCGTCTGCCTTGCCAGGCCTTGAGGAACTTGCCCCGGAAATCGTCGAATGGAGCCTGAGAACCGAACCGGAACAGCCGGGGGACGGTCAACTGGCAATCGAGGATTACCCGCAAGTAGAACGGCCGGTGCAGTAAGGCTGGAGCGGCACCGCTTCGCGTTGAAGCAAGCCTTAGTTTCTCCTCCTCAACCGACCGCCTCTCACTGCTGCTGAAAAATCCTTGCGAGCGCCTCGAAGCAGCTCATACCTTCGGCGAATAGGGTTAATACATAGACAAATCAATCAGTACAATTAGTTCAATGTTTACGCCCATAAGGGAAAGTGGCTCAAACATTATCAGTCCGTGACGAGGACCAAAGAAATATGAGCGCACCTGCCCCCAAGAACACTGTCGAAACTGACAATATCACGAAGTACATCAAGTTCATGTCCTCAACGGGAAGCGACACGTCTTCCGCTCAGACGGCATGGAACTCCCTTCAAAAACACCTGCCCGACATACTGGACCGCTTCTACAAGGAACTCGTTTCGCACGAAGAGTTGCGCCAGAAAATGGGCGCCCACGAGAAGAACACCGTTCCTCTCAAAAATGCGCAAACCAAACACTGGGAATATATCTTCAATCACGACCCGGACCTGGAGTTCATCGGACAGGCTGCGCGTATCGGTCAGGCTCACGTAAAAATCGGGCTGAAGGCCGAATGGCTGATGTCCGCGTTTGGCCGGCTGTTGAACGAAATCCTTCCTGTCATTGTCAAGAAGCACCGGTTTTCGCAAAAGGCCATGATTGCCGAGATGCAGGCCGTGGTGACACGGTTCTTTCTGGACATGATCCTTGCACAACGTGCGTTCGAAACGGAACAGCGCCGCATTGAAGACGCTGAAATGCGGGATACGATCGGGCTGGAGAACCTGCGCACGACCGCAAACACCATCAGCGAGCTGAACGAAATCGTGATGTCGATGGCGTTGTTGTCGCGCAATACCCAGGAAGCCAATGCGAACGGCCAGTCGATTTCCGCCGCTGCGGACCAGCTTGTCGCCTCCATCGGCCAGATTTCCGAAAACAGCGAAGGCGCGGCCAACGAAGCCGTGCAAACAAACAACGCCGCCAAGGATGGCCTGGATAAGATGTCGGCCGTGTCGAGTGCTATCGGCGATATTTCCTCAACGTCCCGGCAAACCGCGCAGAGCCTTTCAGACCTCAGCGAAGCTGCGTCGCAGATCGGCGAATTCCTGTCGGTCATTCAATCCATCGCAGACCAGACCAATCTTCTGGCGCTGAATGCCACCATTGAAGCCGCCCGTGCAGGGGAAGCCGGCAAAGGCTTTGCCGTCGTTGCTTCGGAAGTCAAAACCCTCGCCTCGCAGACCGGCAAGGCGACGGAAGACATCGCGCAGCGGATCGAAGCACTGACTGCCGGCATGGAAACGATCCAGACAGCCATCCAGAGCTCCGAAGGCGCCATCCAGAATGGCGAGGATGCCATCGCGGCCGCCAATGAACTCATGCAATCCATCGACGGGATGGTTGGCAATGTTTCCGAACGGGTCACCCAGATAACGGGCATCCTGCACCAGCAGAAAGAAGCCAGCCACGAAATCGCTCGCAACGTCGCCAATGTCGCTGAATCTAACCGGAATACGGATCAGCAGCTCGGCGCCATGCAGCGTGTTCTGAAACAGAGCAACGACAGTTTCAGCGGCTCGGCCAAAAACTTCTTCGACGCCAATTCCGACAAGTCGCTGTTGGAGATGGCGAAGATTGATCATGTCCTGTTCAAGAAGCGTGTCGTCGACACAGTGACCGGACACGACGACTGGGCGTCCTCCGGCATGCCCGACCATCATCATTGCCGTCTTGGCAAGTGGTACGACGCCATCAAGAACGAGAAGATCAAGACACACCCGGTCTTCCGCAACCTGGTCACTCCGCACAAGGCAGTTCATGATGCAGGCCACAGAGCCCTGCATGCCGCCGAGCAAGGCAATTCCACGGAAGCCTTCGCTGCTCTCGTCGATCTGGACAAGGCCAGCAAGGAAGTCCTGAATGGCCTGACGGAACTTGCCGCCGCCATGGAAACCGATCTGAAAGACGCGGAACCCCGCAAGTCGCCAAGACAGGACGTCGGCAAGAAGGCCGAAGTTCTGCTGGACGGCGCCATCCAGACCGTGGAGCTTGAAAACGTGTCCGTAACGGGTGTCGGCCTGAAGGGCGTAAAAGATGCAAAGGCGGGCAAAACCGTTTGCATCCGTAGCGATGGCAAGGAGCGCCTTGGCCATATCATCTGGGTGGACGGCACCAGGGCGGGCGTCCAGTTCTTCGACGAAGACAAATAAACTTCGCGGGAAACGCCTGCTGACAACCCTGATAAGGTGCCCCAAAGGGCACCTTATCCAGCTTTATCGCATGCACGTTTGAATGAACGGCTGCTACAGCCATTCACACCACTGGATGCAGGCAGACTTGCTGACAAACCTCTGCTCAATTGTGATCCGCCGGTTTCTTATTTTTCCTGATTGGTATTAGGCTCCGGACTTCGGAAGTCCCGGATCTGGAGTATTCATGACTGGAGAAATCAAGGTCGGCATCATCGGTGGAACCGGGCAACTCGGCAGCGCCATTGCGACGGCTTGGCTGGAAAGCGGCTGTGTCAAACCTCGTCAGCTCTGGATATCCAATCGATCCGGAACCGCCGCAGGCTTCGAAAGCTGGCCGGAAATCACCTTCACCGCATCCAATCAGCTTCTGGCTGACGCCTGCAATGTCATCCTTCTGTCGGTTCCGCCAGCGCTTGTCGAAACGGTCAGCATTTCGGCGCCCGGAAAACTGGTGCTCTCGGTCATGGCGGGTGTCTCACGTGAGAGGCTCAAAACCCTCACAGGCTCGGAAAAGGTCGTTCGTGCCATGTCGAGCCCGGCGGCGGGCAAGCAGCTGGCCTACTCCCCCTGGTGTGCGGCTTCGCCGCTTTCGCAGGAAGACAGGGACCTCGTCCAGTCGTTGTTGTCGGCCTGCGGCCCGAGTGATGAAGTCCAGGACGAACAGCAGATCGAGGTCTTCACCGCCATAACCGGTCCGGTACCGGGATTTGCCGCGTTCTTCGCCGACTGCATTGTTGACTATGCAAGGTCAAACGGTGTCGACAGGCATATTGCCGAACGCGCCGCAAAACAGCTGATCCTGTCGGCTGGGCAAATCATGGCCGGTGACACCAGATCTCCGGCGGAACATGTTCAGGAGATGGTCGACTACGCAGGAACGACTGCCGCCGGTCTCGTCAAGCTGAAGGAACTGGGTGTTTCGGATCTGATCAGTGAAGGGCTGGACGCCAGTACGGAGCGCGTCAGAACGATTGCCGGCAAAGACTGATACCGCGCTTCTTCTGCCGGAGAGCACAGCTAAAAACAAAAAAAGCGGCGCTGGTGCGCCGCTTTTTCCTGAAGTCTGATAATCAGGCTGTCAGTTCGCCAGCCAGTGCCTTGCGGATCATCTCACGCGTTTCGGCAATGCCGTAAAGAGCAACGAAAGACCCGAAGCGCGGTCCCTTTTCCTGTCCGAGCAGAAGCTGGTAAAGCGCAGAGAACCAGACGACGGACACGCCAGGCCCACCATCGGGACCCTTTTTGGACGGGTCCTGATAACGCTCGATGGACCGGGCGACGTCCAGCACCGCATCCTGGATGGCACTGCCATCCGCATCGGCCGGCAGGGCGGCCAGCGTTTCGTCCAGTTTTTCCAGCGCAGTGCGCTCGACATCGTCCGGCACCTTGAACGACTTGGTCGGTTTGACGAAATCGTCGAAGTAGCGGATCGCATAGCCGACAAGCGCATCCAGTTCCGGATGGGTCGACGCCGTCACGCCCGGAGCGTAGCGGGAGATGAATGCCCACAGCACGTCCTTGTTTTCCGCGTTGGAGGCGGACACAAGGTTCAGCAGCATGGCGAAGGGCACCGGCATGTCGATCTTCGGAATGTTGCCCGAATGGATGTGCCAGACCGGGTTCTGAAGCTTCTGCTCTACCGGCATCTGCTCGTACTTCTGGACGAAAGTGTAATATTCGTCGACCGCCTTCGGAATAACGTCGAAATAGAGCTTCTTGGCCGTCTTCGGCTTCTGGAAATTGTAGAGCGCAAGGCTCTCCGGTGCAGCGTAGGTCAACCACTCGTCAATGGTCAGACCGTTGCCCTTGGACTTGGAGATCTTCTCGCCCTTTTCGTCCAGGAACAGTTCGTAGACGAAGTGTTCCGGAGCGGTCCCGCCCAGGATGTTGCAGATCTTGTCGTAGATCGGCGCATTGGTCATATGATCCTTGCCGAACATCTCGAAATCGACGTCAAGCGCAGCCCAGCGCATGCCGAAGTCGGGCTTCCACTGCAGCTTCACCTTGCCGCCGGTGACCGGCAGAGTGATGTCCTCGCCCGTCTCGTCCGCAAAGGTGATGGTGCCGTCCTTCGAATTGACGTCTTTCATGGGCACATAGAGCACGCGGCCGGACGTCGGCGAGATCGGCAGGAAGGGCGAATAGGTCGCCTGACGTTCCGCGCCGAGCGTCGGCAGCATCACGTCCATGATCTTCTGGTACTTCTCGGTCGCCCGGATCAGCACGTCATCGAACTTGCCGGCCTTGTAGTATTCGGTCGCGCTGGCGAATTCATAATCGAAGCCGAAGGTATCCAGGAACCGGCGCAGCATGGCGTTGTTGTGCTCGGCAAAGCTTTCATAGTCGCCGCCGAAGGGGTTCGGCACCGCCGTCAGAGGCATCTGCAGATATGGCTCAAGCGCTGCGCGGTCCGGCACGTTTTCCGGGATCTTGCGCATGCCGTCCATGTCGTCGGAGAAGCACAGCAACCGCGTCGGGATCTTGTCTTCGGTCAGCAGCCGAAACGCCGTGCGCACCATGGTAGTCCGCAGGACTTCGCCGAAGGTGCCGATGTGCGGCAGGCCGGACGGGCCATAGCCGGTTTCAAACAGAACCGGTTTGTCCGTTCCCCGTTTCTCGATCCGTTTGACCAGTTTTCGCGCTTCTTCGAACGGCCACGCTTTCGATTTCGTGGCCGCCTCGACAAACTCTTGCGAAAGGTCAAGCGGAGGCAGGGATTGATCGGTCATTTTTCAAGTCGTTCTGTTCATGAGAATGGATGGAATGCAACCCGGTCGGTTTTTTGACTTTTCGGCTGGTTGCTGCGGCGCGACACTAGATCAACGCGCCTCTATGTGCAATCACATGAACACAGCTAAGTTGACCGAAATCTCGGGCTTTGCGAACTCTTTCCGCCTGCGGACATATCGCGCCGGAAAAAAGCGGATAACTCCGGTCAATCGATTGTCTCGTAGCGGTGACTTGAAGCTTGTCTTCCAACCCGTTACATCGGGCGCACGATCAAGAAGAAATTTTCCGTCTTTTGGCGCTACGGGAGAATGAATAGTGTCTATGAACGAGCCGATCAGCGTACAGGAAGCCCTTATCTACGTGATGGTTATCGTCTCGGCGTCGGACAACCAGATGACCGACAACGAACTGGCCACCATCGGCGACATGATCAAGATGCTGCCCGTTTTCAATGGCTATGACGGCAACCGGATCATCCCGGCAGCCCAGCGCTGCGGCGACATCCTGCAGGAAGACAACGGCTTGCAGCTGGTGCTGGAGCTGGTTGGCGACGTCCTGCCGGCAAAGCTTTACGACACCGCATATGCGCTTGGGGTTGAAGTCGCGGCTGCCGATCTCCACGTCGAGAAGGAAGAATTGCGCATCCTTCAGCTTCTGCGCGACCGCTTCAAACTCGACAAACTCACCGTTGCCGCAATCGAGCGCGGTGCGATTGCCCGTCACCGGACCATCTGATCCTCTCGGAGCAGGTATTTGAAAGCAACGAAGGCCCTCGCCTGGGCCGGGGCGGTATCGATAGCCGTCCTGGCAGGTGTTTTCCTGATCTTCCAGGGCCTTCAGGATTTCGATCTTTCTGAATACGAAAGCCGGCCGATTGCCTTTTCCTTCGACGGACATTCCGTCGCCGGAACGTTGCATCTGCCCCACCTGCAAGATCCTGGGCACGCAAACCCGCCTCTGGTCCTGATCGTTCACGGGGACGGGCCAGCGGACCGCTATTCCGGCGGTGGGTACATGCCTCTCATCAGCCGTCTTCTGGACAGCGGTCTTGCCGTCTATTCCTGGGACAAGCCTGGCGTCGGCGAAAGCCAGGGCAACTGGCTTTCCTTTTCCATGGATGAGCGAGCCCGCCTCGCGGCAACGGCCCTTGCGGCCGCCAAAGAACAGCCCGAATTGAAGACGTCTCCAGCCGGATTTCTCGGCTTTTCGCAGGCGGGGTGGGTTTTGCCCATTCTGGCGGAAGAGCCAGCACAGGGCGATTTCTTCGTGATTGTCGGCGGAGCTGTCAACTGGTTGCGGCAGGCTGGTTATTATACCCGGCGCAGGCTGGAGCTTGCAGGTGCAGACAGCAAGGCGATCGACAAGGCCTTGGCGCAGGACGCAAAAGACGGACAAAAGTTTCTAGAACGGGATTTTTCCTATCAGGACTATCTCGACAGCGGCATGGACAGGGTTCCGATGCCGGAAGATCGCTTCACCTTCGCGCACCAGAATGCGGCCTCCGACTCCACCGCCTCCCTTGCCCGTATCTCTTCGCCCGTTCTGACACTGCACGGAGCAGAGGACCTCAACGTGGATCCTCATCTCAATATCGGCATCTATCGAAAGATGCTGACGGACAACAATCCCGCCAACCGCTTCGTGATCGTCCCGGAAGCAACCCATGCGCTGTTGCGGGCGGAAGCCTTCAACTACCAGCTCGAGGGGCAAATTCCTTCCTGGTCGAAGGCCTTGTTCATGGTCCTGGGACGCCGTGCCTACGCACCGGGCGCACTGGACACCATAACAATCTGGATCAAGGAACAGGCCTCAACAGCAAACAGCCTTTCAACTTCACCAGATCGATCAAATTGAACCCTTTTTGTTTTCGGTCCTTCAATCCGCCGCACCTTATCACCGGTGCGGGGACAGCACGCTTGTGGGCTGCCGGGACCTGTGGGTCCTTCAGTGCGGAGACGGGGACATGAGCAATCAGGCAATCGGAGAGCGGACAAGTGTGCGCTATCCACTGAGGCGGCGCCGCCAGAGGCTGCGCGTACAGCGCCCCATGCCTTATGCTGTCCGGTACGTGCAGGTTCGCACCGCTCCAAAGCAGGCGAACTGGGGCACGCGAATGATGATTGCCTTTGCAGGCTTCGTCTGCGGACTTGCAGCTGACGCGCTGGTGATGTTTGCCGAAGACCATTTCCATCTGGCAAAGAACCGGGATCCGGATCTTTTCGCATGGGTGCTCGGCACCGGCTTTGCCGGCCATATCCTCTATCTGATCTTCGGAATACTAGCGGTCACGTTGCTGACGGCCTTCAACCGCCGCAAGTGGATCTTGTGGCTGCTGATCGGCTTTGTCGGCGGACTGCTGAGTATCTGATCGGCTGATAGCCTCAATTCAGGCTGTGGATCGCATCCGGCAGATCGAGTGAAAACGCCGGAATGACGACGTCGAACATGGAGCCGTCCGGACGTTCCATCGAGTAGGACCCGGCCATGATGCCGCTGTCGGTCGAAAGCGGGCAGTGCGACGAATACTCATAGGTCTCGCCGGGCTCTATCACCGGCTGTTCGCCGACCACGCCCTCGCCGCTGACTTCTTCCTGGCGCCCTCTGGCATCGGTTATCTGCCAGTAACGCGTCTTCAGCTGCACCGGTTCGCTGCCACCGTTGTGGATCTCGACCATATACGCCCAGATATACTCGCTCTCTTCCGGACGCGATTCATCGTCCAGATAAAACGGCTCGACGGAGACTTCGATCCCTTGGGTGATGGCGGTGTAACTGCCAGACACGGCTTTTCCTTAATTTCAGAACTGCGAACCTTGAAATAGACCGGTCCGAAGCGACTTCCACGGGTAGTGCCCGCTCGTTCAGGAGGGGCTTATAGGGCGAATGACGCAAGCGTGAAAGAGGGTTGTGACATATGAGGCCGGAATTGCTTGAGATTTGAGGCCGGATTTTGCAAGAACACCATCTGTCAGACCCAAAACAGTGATCTCTTCATGTTCGATGCCCACCTGCGCCCGCTGATCGATCCGCCGTTGAACCGGCTGGGCCTGATCCTTGCCGGCACGGGGCTTACTGCCAACAGCGTGACGCTGGCAGGCTTTGCTGCCGGTATGGGAGCAGCCATCGCTATCGCAACGGGTCATACCCTGATCGGCTTGTTCCTGATCGCGGTCAACCGATTTGCAGACGGTCTCGATGGCGCATTGGCCCGGGCAACGGCCAAGACGGATCTTGGCGGCTACCTCGACATCACACTGGATTTCTTCTTCTACAGCGCAATCCCTCTGGCCTTTGCCATACAGGACCCGGCCAGCAACGCTTTGCCGGCAGTGGCACTTCTTGCCAGCTTCTACGCCAACGGCTCGGCCTTTCTGGCCTTTGCCATCATGGCGGAGAAGAACAAGCTGACCACCGACGCTCAGGGCTCCAAATCGCTCTATTACATAGGCGGGCTGGCCGAAGGTACCGAGACCATCGCGCTATTCCTGCTGATGGCCCTGGTCCCCGCCTGGTTTCCTGCGCTTGCCTACGGTTTTGCCGCGATATGCGTCGTGTCCGCCGGCGCCCGGGTGCTCATTGGCGTGAAGGCGCTGCGGCAGACAGGCCGTTAGATCGCCTGGAGCGCCTTCTCGATATCTTCCAGCAGATCCTGCGGATCCTCCAGACCGATTGAAAGCCGCAGGATACCATCGGTGATACCGAGTTCCGCGCGCGCTTCCTCGCCAATCGACTGGTGCGTGGTCGTCGCCGGATGGGTGATCAGGCTCTTGGCGTCGCCCAGGTTGTTGGAGATCTTGACGATTTCCAGCGCGTTTGTGAAACGGAACGCGGCTTCCTTGCCGCCCTCGATTTCCATCGCCAGCATGGTGGATCCGCCGCTCATCTGGCGTTTGGCGACATCGGCCTGCGGGTGGTCGTCCCGGCCCGGATAGATCAGCCGCGCGACCTTGGACTGGCTTGCCAGATAGTCGGCAATCCTGCCCGCCGTTTCCGTCTGGCGCGCAACGCGCAGCGGCAGCGTTTCCAGGCCCTTTAACAGGACCCAGGCACTGAACGGGCTCATGTGCGGACCGGTATGCTTGATGAAGGGCATGACCTCGTCGTTGATCCATTCCTCGTCCGACAGGATCACACCGCCGAGGCACCGGCCCTGGCCATCGATGTGCTTGGTGGCCGAATAGACGACCACATCGGCACCGAGCTGAAACGGCGACTGATACAGCGGGGTCGCAAACACGTTGTCGACGATCAGACGGGCACCGGCTTCCTTGGCGATCTGTGCCACGGCCTCGATGTCGATGACTTCCAGCGTCGGGTTGGTCGGGCTTTCCAGGAACAGGGCCTTGGTGTTCGACCGGACAGCCGCCTTCCACTGCTCGATGTCCGTTCCGTCTACCAGCGTGCTTTCAACGCCGAAGCGCGGCAACAGTGTTTCGCAAATATAGCGGCAGGAGCCGAACAGGGCCTTGGCGGCAATCACGTGATCGCCTGCCCTTACCGCTGCCATCAGCGCCAGATTGACGGCCGCCATGCCGCTGGCGGTTGCCCGCGCGGCCTCGGCCCCTTCCAGTGCCTTGATACGGTCCTCGAACATGGTGACGGTCGGGTTGGCATAGCGCGAATAGACATAACCCGGGTCCTCGCCATTGAACCTGGCCTCGGCAGCTTCGGCACCGCTGTAGGTGAAGCCCTGGGTCAGGTAGATGGTCTCCGAGGTCTCACCAAACGGTGACCGCATGGTGCCGCCATGAACCAGAGTGGTTGCAGGGCGCCAGTTTTTGATTCCGGTCTTGGTGGTCTCAGTCATGTCTTTCATTCGCTCCAAACGCAAAAAACCCCAGCCTCAAGACCGGGGTTCTCACCTCCGGCCTTTTTAGCAACTTGTTTAACGTGGCTGCAAGCCGGCCGGCCCAAATCACCACGAAGTGAGCCTGTCCTACGGGAAAAGCAGGCACAGGTCAATTGTCTTGCGCACGATCCTCTCAAAAGCCCCGTTCTGCCAGAATGCCTGTTGGCGCGGGCGGCCCGATCCTTTAATGACCATAGACCAGCATAATGCGGAACATCTTCATGAACGTCACAGCGGGTCAGGTCTTGAACGGAAGCGCACTTCTCACAGCAAACGGCATTTTGCCGGAACGGGTAATCCAGGCCATGTTCGCCGCCGGAGAGATTTCAGCGGACGCGCCGCCTGTCACCGGTCAGATACAGCCTGCCAGCCTCGACCTGCGTCTGGGCAAGGAAGCCTACCGGGTGCGTGCCAGCTTCCTGCCGGGCCCCGACATCCAGGTCGCGGCTCGGCTTGAGCAGATGAAACTGCACACGGTCGACCTGAGCGAAGGTGCCGTCCTTGAAACAGGCTGCGTCTATATCGTGCCGCTGCAGGAAAGCCTCGCCCTGGCTCCCGATATTTCGGCAACTGCCAACCCGAAAAGCTCGACCGGCCGCCTGGATGTCTTCACCCGCGTCATCACAGACAACGGCCTTGCCTTCGACACCATTCCGGCCGGCTACACCGGTCCGCTTTATGCCGAAATCTCGCCGCTGACCTTTCCGATCCTCGTGCGGTCCGGGTCCCGCCTCAGCCAGATCCGCTTCCGGCGCGGTCAATCGCTCATTCCCGATGCGGAACTGGAAGAGGTGCACAAGGCCCACACATTGATGAGCGGCGGCAACGAGCGCATCGGCAACGGTGTGCAGCTCTCCATCGATCTGGAAGGGACCGGACCCAACAGCCTGATCGGATATCGCGCCAAGCAACACTCTGGACTGATCGATGTGGATGTCGTCGGCGCGCAGGACGTTCTGGATTTCTGGGAACCTATCTATCGCCGCCAGCGGGCGGAACTTATCCTCGATCCGGATGCATTCTATATTCTGGTCAGCCAGGAAGCAGTGCATGTGCCGCCGGACTATGCGGCCGAAATGGTGCCGTTCGATCCGCTCGTCGGCGAATTCCGCGTCCATTATGCAGGCTTCTTCGATCCCGGTTTTGGCCACGCCAGTGCCGGTGGTGTCGGCTCACGCGCGGTTCTTGAAGTCCGCTCACATGATGTCCCGTTCATCGTGGAACACGGCCAGACCATCGGGCGTCTGGTCTATGAACACATGGCGGAGCGCCCGGCGACACTCTACGGTGAAGGCATCGGCTCCAACTATCAGGGCCAGGCACTCAAGCTGTCCAAGCACTTCAAGGCACCCGCCTGACCGCCGATGGCCCTGAAAACCGTCACCCGTGAGTTTGAAGGATTTCTGGAAGACCGGAAGTCCCGCTTTCTGGCGCATCTGGTGCCGGTGGACATGTTCGACCAGCGGATGGAAGAGCTGCGCAAGGAGCACAAGAAGGCCAATCACATCGTCACGGCGCACCGGAGACTTCTGGAAGACGACCGGATTGAGGAGAGCGGCAAGGACGACGGTGAACCGGCTGGCACCTCCGGCATGCCGACATTGCGCGTGCTGCAAGGCGCCGAACTGATCAACTGCGCTGTTCTGATCGTGCGTTATTTCGGCGGTACGAAACTCGGCGGTGGGGGCCTCGCCCGGGCCTATTCCGGCGCAGCGCAGGATGCGATCAACAACGCCGACCTGGTACCGTTTCAAAAGATACTGTCGAAAACAGTTCGCGCCGATTTTGCGTCCGGATCGGAACTGGAACGGCGGATCGAGACCCTCGGCCTGACTGTCATGGCGCGCGACTACACCGAAGACGGAGTGACGCTGACCGTCGAAGGGCCGGAAGAGGTTCTGGCTGAACTTTAGAGAGCGTCGACGTCCCGTCACTCCTTCCAAGCACTAGGGCCGGCCCCTCCCCCAGTCGTCATTGCCGGACTTGATCCGGCAATCCATACCTGGATCTCGGTCACAAAGAGACAATTGGGTCAGGAGACGGAGCGTCCTGGTTCCCACGGTTCAGTCAAGGGACGACGCATCAGATCGTGGATAGCTCTTGGTTTATCCGCTGACGCCACTGTTTCAGTCCACCAGGCCGCCTTACGTCCGCGTCTTGCCAGCTTCCGCCTTCAGCTCTTTCAGTTCTGCTCGAAGCGCCCTGACCTCTTCCAGGATCAGCCCTGTGTCGTCATGAATGGCCTGACGGTTGGCGTCGGCTTCAGCCTCGTGTTCCTCCTGCATGGCGGAGACGATGATACCGATAAAGAGGTTCAGCACCGTGAAGGCCGTGCACAGGATGAAGGGGACAAAGAACAGCCAGGAATAGGGATAGACATCCATGACCGGACGCACGATGCCCATGGACCAGCTTTCCAGGGTCATGACCTGGAACAGCGTGTAGAGCGATGCGCCGAGGTTGCCGAACCATTCCGGAAAGGCTTCGCCATAGAGCTTGGTCGCCATGACGGCGAAGACGTAAAAGACCAGCGCCATCAACACGACGATGGAGCCCATGCCCGGCAGGGCGGCCACCAACCCGCCGATAACACGGCGCAGGGACGGTACGACGGAAATGAGACGCAGAGCCCTCAGGATTCGCAGCGACCGCAGAACGGACAGATTGCCTGTTGCCGGCATCAGCGAGATTGCAACGATGCTGAAGTCGAAGAGGCTCCAGGGGTCCTTGAAGAACTTCAGGCCATGAGCATAGAGCCGCAAAGCCAGTTCAACGACGAAAATGCCCAGGATCACCTGATCGACCAGCCTGAGGAAACTGCCTACCTCTGCCATGACAGCAGGACTGGTCTCCAGACCGAGCGTCACCGCATTCAAAACGATAACGCCAATGATGCAGACTTCCCAGTTGCGTGAGGTGACCAGCGCCCTGACCTGATTTCGCATATATATGACCCGGTTTGATGTCTTTTCGTGCGTACCGCACTGCCCGGGCCGGAACATGGCGATTTCAGCGTCGCAGCGCAAGATCGCAGCGCTTTGGAAAAGCATCTACCCATCAGACAAGCGTGCTTGACAGGTCGGGCAAGTCGGCGCAGAAAGCTCATCAGGTTCGGCGGGTGTAGCTCAATGGTAGAGCAGAAGCTTCCCAAGCTTAAGACGGGGGTTCGATTCCCCTCACGCGCTCCAAACAACCAATCCAATTCCCGAATTTCCCAGTGGCTTTTCTTCAGCGCAGCGTTTCGCCGACCTGTGGGGTTTTCCGGACATCTGCGCGGCTGAGGCCAACATCCTTCAAGAGATAGTCGGGCAGATCCGCCAGGTGGGCCATGTCGCGCCGACGGCGCAGGCACTTCAGCGCGAAATGCAAGACGGCAGCACCGAGACCGGCTCTACGGACGCGCGCCAGGTGCAGAGGTACAAGGTGATCGGTCATCTGTTTTGCTCCTTTCCGACGGGACAGGAGCAAGTTTAGAAAAAGCCTCTACGGACAGTGCGCAAAATTCTCAAAATTGAGCGATAAATTCGCAATAATTCGGATTTTGAGATAAACTACCGCATGACTACGCCGAACTGGACCTCCCCCATCATGGATCTGGACGATTTCGATCATCAGCTGCTGCATCTCCTCAGTCTCGATGCCCGGCAAACCGGCAAGGAACTTTCCGAGAAGGTTGGCCTGTCTTCTGCCGCCTGCCTGCGCAGGGTGCAACGCCTGAGAGAAGTCGGGGCGATCGAGCGGGAAGTGGCCATCGTGTCACCGGAGGCAACTGGCGCCTCCGTTACCTTGCTCGTGATGCTGATGCTGTCGCGTGGACAACCGGAGCGTATGGCGAAGTTGCGGCAGAAGTTGCTGAAGCTTCGGGAAGTGAAAAAGATCTACCACGTCACGGGGCCGGCCGATCTGGTACTCACCGTGCAGTGTTCTTCCATGGAAGCGTATGCAACTTTCACCGAAGCGCATTTCTATGAAGATGACATCAAGGGCTTCGATACGATCGTCGTCCTGCGCTCCTACGATCCGGAACCGGAGACCTGACCGCATTCCGCGGAATTCAGGCGACGCTGTGCCTGTCAGAGGTCACGCGTTTGTTTTCAGGAATGCCTCGTGCCATCTTCGACGGAGCGGGCTGACAAGCGCTGCCGGTTCGCGATATTCTGTCTGTACGATTCCCGGCGCGTATTGCCGACCATGACCTGATATGGAACGAGGCGTCCGCGTGCCAGCTTCACTGCCACTTCTCAAGACGATCTGCCGCGTTGCAGCCGGGCTGCTGACGCTTGGCACTTTGGCGCTCGGCGTCCTGTCGGTTTCAGCCCAGGAGGCTTCGGTCCGCGTTCCCAATTTCTGGGATCCGAAAGCCGTCCACGACCGGCCAAATGCCATTCCGGACAAGATCCAGTTTCTGGCAACCGACGGATATCCGCCCTTCGTATTCCGTGACCAGCATGGCCGTCTTACCGGCTTCAATGTCGATCTCGCGCGGGCTCTCTGCCAGGAGCTTGGAAGTTCCTGCGCCCTGCGCATCAAGGACTTCGAGGTTCTTCTACCTGCATTGGACGAAGAAGAAGGCGACGCGATTATCTCCGGCCTGTCGCGCAGCCTCCCCTCCACGCGCCGCCTCAACTTCACCGAGGACTATCTGAAGCTGCCGGCGCGGTTTGTGGTTCGGGCGTACAACGCGTCCGATTTCAACGAGCAGGCGCTCACCGGCAAGCGGATAACCGTTGAAGCCGGGTCCCGCTACGAGGCGTTTGCCAAGCGCTTCTTTCCTGATGCCGAGATCATCAGTCTGGAAACCGCAGAGGCGACACGTGAGGCAGTCAAGGGCGGTTCGGCCGATGCTCTGTTCGGCGACGGCCTGAACCTGTCCTTCTGGCTGCCGAGCGAAGCTGCAGATGGCTGCTGTGCCTTTGCCGGCGGCCCGTGGCTGGAGCCGGGCTATTTTGATGAAGGCATGGCCATTGCGACCCGCCAGGACGATCCGGAACGGGCTGCGGCCCTCACATATGCCTTGCGCCAGCTTCACCAGAAGGGCATCTACCGCGAGCTTTACCTGCGCTATTTTCCCATGAGCTTCTTCTGACCTTTCCCACCATTCCTGACAAAGAACCAGGTCATCTTTTGCCTTTCGCGTCCTCGACACGCGCCTCCTTCCGGCGGTCCGGATTTTTCAGGAACGGGATCGCCAGGCTGAAGGGAAACGAATGCGCACGCGGCGTGAGCGCGGCACCGAGCCCGATTTCCATCGTCTCCTGTCCTTGCTCGGGATCTTCCACGTAGGTTCCGAACAGACGGTCCCAGACCGAAAGATAGAACCCGTAGTTGGAATCCGTCTCGTGCGGTAGCACCGAGTGATGAATGCGGTGCATGTCCGGAGTGACGATCAGAAACCGCAAGGGGCGGTCCAGCCAAAGCGGCAAGCGGACATTGGCGTGGCTGAAAACCGCAGAGCCGTTGAGAACGATCTCGAAGATCAGCACGGCTTCAACAGGACCGCCGAGGGCGATGATGACCAGCCCCTTCCAGAGGAAGGACAGCAGAATTTCGATCGGGTGGAACCTGAGCGCGGTTGTTGCGTCCACCTCACTATCTGCGTGGTGCATGCGGTGAATGCGCCAGAACAGAGGAACCTTGTGTGAGACCAGGTGCTGAAACCACACCGCAAGATCGAGCACGACGAAGGTGATCAGACCGGCCACAACACCCGACCAGCCGAGCAATGCAAAGAGGCCCCAACCCTTTTCCTGTGCCAGCATTGCAAGGCCGACGCCGCCGATGGGGAAGATCAGCCGCACCAGAAGGGCATCGAGCAGAACAATGCCCCAGTTGGTCGGCCAGCGCTTCAAACGGCTGCTCTTCAGGCGCCGCCGTGGCAAGCCCGCCTCCAACAGCGCCATTATCAGAAAGATGCCGCCGAAACAGGCCATGCGAACCTGGTTGATGTCGATCTGGTCAAACATGGGGTCTTTTGAAACGTCCTGACTAATGCTGCTTGCCACGGTCCCGATGGCACGATAGGGCGATACGACAATACTCCTGATATCATTCCTTGCCGCTGCGACAGATCACATCATCATGACCGACTTTCTCTGGAACCGCCCCGAAACGCCACCTGTGGCAACACTGCTGCTGGCCCATGGCGCTGGCGCAGCCATGGACTCAACCTTCATGAACAAGCTTGCGGCAGCCCTCGCGAGCCAAGGCATTGCAGCCGCACGTTTTGAATTTGCCTATATGGCCGGTCGCCGGACGGGAGGCCCGAAAAAGCCGCCGCCCCGGGCCGACAAGCTGATTGCCGAGTTCCAGACCGCCCTGCAATCTGTCCTCAGCCAGAGCGACGGCCCTCTGCTGATCGGCGGCAAATCGATGGGTGGTAGGGTCGCCGCGATGCTGGCAGGCGGCGGCTCGCTGCCCGGGCGTGCCAAGGGCGTTGCCTGTTTCGGCTACCCTTTCCACCCGACCGGCAAGGCCGATGCCGAGTGGCGGCTCCAGCCGCTGCAGGACGCCAAACGGCCGGTTCTGGTTCTCCAGGGCGACCGGGATCCGTTCGGCTCGAAGGCGGAACTCGATGAAGTCACCTTGCCAGCTCATGTCAGCCTTACTTATCTGGAAGACGGCAACCACGACTTCGGACCGCGCGGCAAGTCGCCGGCGACACTCGACGGCAACATCAAGCTGGCAGCCGAAGCAGTCAGGGCATTCGTGGATCGGCTCACGAGTTAGGGCCCACTACGTACCCGGACAAGCGCAGCGCAAGTCCAGGGCTTACGCGCAAGGCAGCAAGGAAAAAAGCCCGGACCGTTTCCGATCCGGGCTTTTTGAATTTCACGACAGTCCGGCTTACTGGCCAGGCTTGCCGTCGAATTCGTAGCTGGTGCTGCAGAACTCGCAGGTGACGATGATCTTGCCGTCGACAGTCATGTGGTCGACATCGTCGTCACTGAACCCGGCGAGAACATTCTCGATCTTCTCGCGAGAGCAGCTGCACTTGTCGACCAGCGGCTGCGGCTCGAAAAGGCGGACGCCGCGTTCGTGAAACAGCCGGAAGAGCAGCATTTCCACGCTGACTTCCGGATCAGTCAGTTCGACATCCTTGACCGTCTCGACCAGTACCTTGGCTTCCACCCAGGCATCGTCCTCGTCAATCTCGTGCGGGCTCGTGCCTTCCGGGGCATTGCCCGGATCAATGTCAGCCTGGCGCATGCGTTCCGGCGCTTCCGGCAGGAATTGGATCAGGATCCCGCCGGCGGTCCAGGTTTTCACGTGCCCCTCGCCTTCCTGGCGGGTGAACAGTTCACCGACACCAAGACGAACTTCTGTCGGGATCTGCTCGGATCGCTCGAAGTACCGGCGTGCGACTTCTTCCAGCGAGACACCATCCAGCTCCACCAGTCCCTGGTAGCGCTGCATGTGCATTCCCTGGTCGATGGTCATCGCCAGATGTCCGTGCCCGAGAAGGGCCTCCTGCGTTGCCTTGCCATCAGCCATCAGCGCTGCGACTTCTGCAGCATCGAAGGTTGCGCAGGCGCGGATTGCGTCGGGTGACTTGAAGTCGACGACCAGCATGGACACCGGCCCCTTCGTCTGCGTCTGCAGTGTGAAGCGACCGTCGAATTTCAGCGACGTGCCCAGAAGGCTGGTCAGAACGATCGCTTCCGCCAGCAGGCGCGAGACCGGTTCCGGATAGGCATGCCGGTCCAGAATTTTTTCCAGGACAGGACCAAGCGCGACCGCACGGCCGCGCACATCGAGCCCTTCCACGGCAAAGGGCCGGACAGCGTCCAGCCCTGCAGGCGTAATGCCCAGTTCATCAAGATTAAGTGCCACTTGGCTTGCCTTATGCTGCGCCGAAGCACCAGGCCAGAATGCCCTTTTGGGCATGGAGCCGGTTTTCGGCTTCGTCAAACACAACGGAGTTGGGACCGTCCATGACGTCCGAGGTGACTTCCTCACCCCGGTGGGCCGGCAGGCAATGCATGAACAGGGCGTCCTGGTTTGCCTCAGCCATCAGGCGTTTGTTGACCTGATAGGCGCTGAGGAGGTTGTGACGCGATTCCGCATCGTCATCACCCATGGACACCCAGCAGTCGGTCACGACACAGTCGGTCCCCTTGACTGCCTCATATGGGTCCGTCGTGACCTGAATGGAACCACCCTTGGCACGAGCAGTTTCAATCAGGTCCATCGGCGGCGCCAGTTCGCCCGGCGTCGCGATGCGCAATTCGAAATCGAAGCGCGGCGCGGCATGAATCCAGGAAGCCAGCACGTTGTTGCTGTCACCGGTCCAGGCAACGCTCTTGCCCTTGATCGAACCGCGATGCTCTTCAAAGGTCAACAGATCCGCCATGATCTGACAGGGATGCGAGAGCTTGGTCAGGCCGTTGATCACCGGCACTGTCGCATTTTCTGCAAGTTCACGCAGGTCGTTGTGATCGAGGATGCGGATCATGATCGCGTCGACGAAGCGCGACAGAACCTGCGCCGTATCGGCGATTGTCTCTCCGCGGCCGAGCTGCATTTCCGCACCGGTCAGCATCAAGGTCTCGCCGCCAAGCTCGCGCATGCCGACATCGAAGGAAATGCGCGTACGGGTCGACGGTTGTTCGAAGATCATCGCCAGCACCTTGCCGGCCAGAGGCCCCTGGCCGCGATGCACGCCGTTACGGCTCGACTTGATCTTCCGGCTGGTGTCCAGAATGGCGCGCAGTTCGTCGCCTTCGAAGTCCGTCAGATCCAGAAAGTTCCGGTAGGTTCCGTTTGCGGTCATCAGGCCGCTCCTTCCGCCAATTTCGCTTCCATGGCGACAGCAGCCTGTTCCAGGCGCTCGACAGCAATGGAAATTTCCTCTTCGCTCATGGTCAGCGGCGGCATGATGCGCACCACGTTATCGCCGGCAGGAACTGCCAGCAGACCGGCTTCACGGGCTGCAAGCACATAATCTGCCACCGGCACCACGCATTTCAGACCGAGCATCAGACCGTTGCCGCGCACTTCGGCCAGAACGTCCGGATGGCCGTCCACCAGTGCGGCCAGCTTCTGCTTGAAGCTGAGCCCCTTCTGACGGACACCTTCCAGGAACCCGTCTTCCAGAACGACGTCCAGAACGGCATTGCCGACTGCCATGGCCAGCGGATTGCCGCCAAAGGTGGTGCCGTGGGTCCCGGGGGACAGCGCCGCCGCCGTTTCTGCCGTTGCAAGACATGCGCCCATCGGGAACCCGCCGCCGATACCCTTGGCGATTGCCATCAGGTCCGGTTCCACGCCCGCCCACTGGTGAGCGAACAACTTGCCGGTCCGTCCGACACCGGTCTGGATCTCGTCGAAGATCAGCAGAATGCCGTTGTCATCACAGATCTTGCGCAGCGCACGCAGGAAATCGGCCGGAATTTCGCGGATACCGCCCTCGCCCTGCACGGGCTCGATCGCGATCGCGGCCGTTTGCGGACCGATGGCATCTTTCAGCGCATCCAGGTCTCCTGCCGGCACCTGGTCAAAACCGGGAGCCTTCGGGCCAAAGCCCTCAAGATATTTCGCCTGGCCGCCAGCCGCGATGGTCGCGATGGTCCGGCCATGGAAAGCGCCTTCAAAGGTCACGATGTGGAACCGCTCGGGGTTGCCGTTGTCATAATGATAACGGCGCGCGCATTTGATGGCAGCTTCCATCGCTTCCGCGCCGGAATTCACGAACAGCACCTTGTCGGCAAAGGTTTCCGCGCACAGGCGCTGCGCCAGCCGTTCGCCATCCGGGATCTGGTGCAGGTTGGAGGTATGCCACAGCTTGGCTGCCTGATCCTGCAACGCCTTGACCAGATGCGGATGGGCATGACCGAGTGCGTTGACCGCGATGCCGGAACCGCAATCGAGGAATCGTCGGCCATCGGTGGTAACCAGCCAGACGCCTTCCCCATGATCGAAAGACAGGTTCGATCTTGCGTAATTTCCGAATAGTGCAGTCGCGGACATAACCTCGTTTGTCTCCTTTAAACGCCCCTGCTGTCCCCTGCGTCGCCCCGACGCCGGGCCGTCACCTTGAAAAGATGCCGAAGGGCCAAAACGCGACGTGCCGCCCCGATGAGGCGGCACGCAGCGGCTTTCTTATACACTGCCGGTACCATGCACTGTCAATGGAAATGGCGCACAAGACATTTCATGTGCCGCGGAGGGCGGATTTCATAAAATTCTCAATGACCTCGCCATAATTGGGGAAAAGTCGTTTCATCCCCAACTGGTTTGGGTCGAGTGGTTGCCTGACAAATTAACGTTATTGTAACCTCTCAGCAATCAGACACGAGATCTCGTGAGGCAAATCACCAAGAGGCACTAGATCTGCCAGCATTAAGCGTGCTTGCGCATGCTTAACACGGGGTTAATGGCCGCAGGACGGTCAAACTAAAGGGTGCGGCAATGAGTTGGACAAACGAACGAGTTGAGCTTCTCAAAAAGCTTTGGGGCGACGGCTTGAGCGCAAGCCAGATCGCAGGCGAACTGGGTGGTGTTACCCGTAACGCCGTGATCGGCAAGGTGCACCGCCTTGGCCTGTCCGGCCGCGCCAAGTCCACCTCTTCAAGCGCTAAGCCACGCCGGCCGCGCACCGCAGCTCCTGCAACCGGTGCAGCGCCGAAGAAACCGACGACGTCACATCCGCAGTCGATCGGCGCAACGGCCCTGAAAGCAGACATCTCGCCGGCTCCAGTGGTGGCTGCCAAGCCACGCGTAGAGCCGATTGCAGAACTTGTTCCGATCTCGCAGCGGGCTACCATCCTGACGCTGACCGAGCGGACCTGCAAATGGCCGATTGGCGACCCGGCGACCGACGACTTCTACTTCTGCGGCCGCCAGTCCGATGCCGGCGTCCCCTACTGCGCTCATCACTGCAAGATCGCGTATCAGCCGGTCGCCGACCGCCGCCGCGATCGCAAGACGATGGCTCAGGCAGGCTGATAGCCTCGCACCTAACCAATTCATGACAAAGCCCGCCGATTTGGCGGGCTTTTTTTGTTTGGGCCTTCCTTTGACCAGATGCCCGACCCCGAACAGTGACCTCCCATGGCTTGTTCTCGGCACCGCTCCATGCCGTTTCCGTTCCATCAAAACAAACCTTGTTTGACCGCTCCGCCACGACAGGGACCGCAGGATCAGCCCCGACACCGACACAACTGATGGGGTGGTCGCAGAAGAGAACCTTGCTCCGCGAAAGGCACATAACCGCTGAGAAACAAAAAGCCCGCTTGAAAGCGGGCTCCTTAATTCCATTCTGCAAGTTGCCCTCAGGCAGTGGCAGAGGTGAACTGGTCATTGAAGGCATATCCGGCACCACGGACGGTACGGATAGGATCCTTTGCCTTGCCCTTGTTCAGAGCCTTGCGCAAGCGACCGACGTGAACATCGACAGTGCGTTCATCCACGTAGACATCGTGACCCCAGACCCCATCCAGCAGTTGTTCGCGGGAGAAGACACGGCCAGGCGATGTCATCAGGAATTCCAGCAGGCGGAATTCCGTCGGCCCCAAGTGTATTTCCTTGGTGTTGCGACGAACACGGTGCGTTTCGCGATCCAGTTCGATGTCGCCGGACCGCAACATGCTGGACACCACTTCCGGGCTTGCCCGGCGCAGGATGGCGCGCACGCGGGCCATCAATTCCGGTACCGAGAAGGGCTTGACCACGTAGTCGTCGGCACCGGTCGACAGGCCGCGGATGCGCTCTGCTTCCTCACCGCGTGCCGTCAGCATGATGACCGGCAGGCGCTCGGTATCCTCGCGCGCCCGCAGGCGGCGGCACAGTTCAATTCCGGACAGGCCCGGCAGCATCCAGTCGAGCAGCAACAGATCCGGCAGGCTTTCCCGCAGGCGGATTTCCGCCTCGTCACCCCGGACACAGGACTCGACCGAGTACCCTTCCGCTTCCAAATTGTATCTCAATAGAAGGCTGAGCGGTTCTTCGTCTTCAACGATGAGCACCTTCGGCATACATCTCGCTCCAATTACCGCAACCGGCGCCGAAGCGCCGGCCGTTAAGATCTTCTGCAAATCCGACGATTACCGGCGGGTCAGACCGCGCCTGTTTCGTCGACCTTTGCCCGGTCTTCCGGCAAACGCTCGCCAGTGACCATGTAGTAGACGTTCTCGGCGATGTTCGTCGCGTGATCGCCGATGCGCTCGATGTTCTTTGCGCAGAACAAGAGATGGACGCACTGTGTAATGACCCGCGGGTCTTCCATCATGTAGGTCAGGAGTTCGCGAAAGATCGACGTGTAGATCGCGTCGACCTCGGCGTCGGCTTCCTGAACCCGGCGGGCGGCTTCCGCATCCTTGCGGGCGTAGGCATCCAACACCTGCTTGAGCTGCGAAAGAGCGAGTTCCGTCATGTGCTCCACACCGATCGCGAGCTTCTTGGATTGCAAGTCGCTGTCGATGGCGATGACGCGCTTGGCAACGTTCTTGGCAAGATCGCCAACACGCTCCAGGTCATTGGCAATGCGCGTTGCGGCGGTGATTTCACGCAGGTCCTGCCCCATCGGCTGGCGGCGGACGATCAGCTCGATCAGCTTCACTTCAAGTTCGTTGTAAAGGCTGTCCAGACGGACATCGCCCTTGATCGTCGCCTTGGCAAGCTCCAGATCCTGCGACACCAGCGCGGACACCGCATCGGCGAAAGCCTTTTCGGCAATACCACCCATTTCGGCAACCTTGCCGGCCATGGCCGTCAGTTCGTCATCGTAAGCCGAGACTGTATGTTCAGACATCCTGTGTCCCCTTCAGAAACCTAAAAAATGCTTAGCCGAAGCGGCCCGTAATATAGTCCTGCGTACGCTTGTCCTTCGGATTGGTAAAGATGTCCTCCGTCAGACCTTCCTCCACCAGAACACCCAGGTGGAAGAACGCGGTACGCTGAGACACACGGGCAGCCTGCTGCATCGAGTGGGTCACGATCACGATGGTGAAGTTTTCCCGCAGTTCGTCGATCAGCTCTTCCACCTTCGCGGTCGCGATGGGGTCAAGCGCCGAGCACGGTTCGTCCATCAGGATCACTTCCGGGCTGACGGCAATGGCACGGGCAATGCACAGACGCTGCTGCTGACCGCCCGACATGCCGGTGCCCGGCTCGTCCAGACGGTTCTTGACTTCTTCCCAAAGCCCGGCCTTCTGCAGGCTGGAGGCAACGATTTCATCAAGCTCGGACTTGTTGCGGGCCAGACCATGGATTCGCGGACCGTACGCAATGTTGTCGTAGATCGACTTGGGAAACGGGTTCGGCTTCTGGAAAACCATGCCGACCTTGGCGCGCAGCTGTACGGGATCGACCTTGGGATCGTAGATGTCCTCACCGTCGATCTTGATCGACCCTTCCACACGGCAGATGTCGATGGTGTCGTTCATGCGGTTGATCGTCCGCAGGAACGTCGACTTGCCACACCCGGACGGACCGATGAAGGCAGTCACGGACCGCGGCTGAATCTCGATGTCCACGTCCTTGATGGCGTGGGTATCGCCATAATAGACCTGCACCTTGTTCGCGGAAATTTTGCTGTCGGTCATGGTTTTCGCCTGTTCAAAATTCGGCATCTCGTTCATCGGAGCAATCCTTACCAGCGGCGTTCAAACCTGCGGCGCAGGATGATAGCGATAATGTTCATGGTCATGAGGAAGACCAGCAGCACGATGATCCCGCCCCAAGCGCGTTCATAGAAAGCCGGGTCGGCGCGTTTCGCCCACTCGTAGATCTGGGCCGGCATGGCCGAGTTCGGAGAGAAGAAACCGGCAGCCACACCGTCCGGGAAATTGGAGGCGATGAAACCGACCATCCCGATCAGCAGCAGCGGAGCGGTTTCCCCAAGCGCCTGTGCCAGACCGATAATCGTGCCGGTCAGAATGCCAGGCATTGCCAGCGGCAGGACATGGTGGAAGATCGACTGCATCTTGGAGGCGCCAATGCCAAGGGCCGCATCGCGGATGCTCGGCGGAACGGCCTTCAAGGAGGCGCGGGTGGAGATGATGATCGTCGGAAGTGTCATCAACGTCAGCACCAGACCACCGACCAGTGGTGCGGATTGCGGCAGATGCATGAACTGGATGAACACCGCCAGACCGAGAATACCGAACACGATGGAGGGAACGGCGGCCAGGTTGGAGATATTCACCTCGATCAGATCGGTGAACTTGTTCTGCGGAGCGAACTCTTCCAGGTAGATGGAAGCGGCCACGCCGATCGGCAGCGACAGGAACAGCACCACCAGCATCATGAACAGCGATCCGATCATGGACGCCCCGATGCCGGCCTGCTCCGGACGGCTGTCGGAAGCATCGGTTCCGGTGATGAAGGCCCAGTTGAAGCGCTTCTCCAGAATGCCGGCGGACTGCATCTGGTCAGCCAGATCCAGGTGTGCGGCATCCAGGTTCTTGTCTTCGGCAAGATCCTCGCGCTTGACGCGGCCCTTCAGGTAGCCGTCGACACGGGATGAGGCGATCAGCTCGAAGGTTACCGTCGTGCCGATCTTGTCCGGGTTGGCAAGTGCATAGTCACGAACCGTCGCGGCAGCCCCTGAGGAGAACAGCTTCTGCAGGTCCTTTGCCGACATGTCGGTGGTGATGTTGAGACCGGCGAGTTCCTTGGCAAAGGCGTCGTCGATGATGGCCCGGTACTTGGAGGTCTTGACCACCGATTTTTCCGCTTCGGCAATCTGCTCCTGATTGAGCGGGACATCCACCTTCAGAAACGTCTGGCTGAAGGCGCCAAGGCCGTTGGAAAGGATTGCCCACAACAGCGCGACGAGGAAGAACAGGCCGATGCCGATGGCAATGATGCCGTAGAGCTTGAAGCGCGCTTCAGCGGCGTTGCGCTTTCTGGTCAGCGGATCGAGTTCGAGGATCGACGTGGTCTTGTGCGGGGTCGGAGCACTGGTCTTGCCCGACGGTGGCGTAAGGGTCGTGTCGGTCATTAGTCGTACTGCTCCCGATATTTGCGCACGATGTAGAGCGCGACGATGTTGAGCCCCAGGGTCACGACGAACAGGGTCATGCCGAGTGCGAAGGCGACAAGGGCTTCCGGGGAGGCAAAGTCGGCGTCGCCGGTGAGCTGGCTGACGATCTTCGCGGTTACGGTGGTCATCGCTTCGAGCGGGTTCATGCTGAGCCGGGCAGCAGCGCCGGCCCCCAGCACAACGATCATGGTTTCACCAATGGCGCGAGAGGCCGCCAGCAGGATGGCCCCGACGATCCCCGGCAGGGCCGCCGGCAGAATGACCTGCTTCACGGTTTCCGAATGGGTGGCACCAAGTCCGAGCGATCCGTCACGCATGGCCTGCGGCACAGCGTTGATGATGTCGTCGGAAAGCGAGCTGACGAAGGGGATCAGCATGATGCCCATGACAGCGCCCGCGGTGAACACCGAGGAAGCACCGGACATCCAGCTTACGCCAAGCGCACCGCCGGAGCCGAAGACGTTCATCAGGAGCGGCCCGACTGTCAGCAGCGCGAAGAGACCATAAACGATGGTTGGAATACCGGCCAGGATCTCGAGCAGCGGCTTGGCGACGGCGCGTACGTGCGGCGTTGCATACTCAGACAGGTAGATGGCAGCGAACAGACCGATCGGTACGGCAACGGCAAGTGCGATCAGGGAGATATACATGGTCGCCCAGATCAGCGGCACGATCCCCAGCTCCGATCCACCGCCGAAGCTCGGCGCCCAGGTCAGGCCGAAGAAGAAATCAGCAGCCGGATAGAGCCGGAAGAACTCGACCGTGTTGAAGATCAGCGACAGCACGATGCCGACAGTCGTCAGGATGGCGATCGAGGCTGCTGCAATCAGGATATAGCGGACGACCGTTTCCACGACGTTGCGGGCACGGAAATCCTTGTTGGTGCGCAGAACACCGACAGCGAAACCGATCAGGCCGACCGCCAGAACGCCGATTGTCCGCAACAGCAGGCCTGTACCCGAGATGCTGCGGTATGTCTGCGCGGCCCGCAACGTTTCGGCGGTCACTTCGGAACCGAGCGCGACACCTATCTCGCCGAGACGGCTGCGCACGTCGGTCAGATCGGTGCGGATGGAAGACGCCATGTCGGCCGACATGGCGCCTTGAGAAACGGCAAGGTCGAGACCCTCGGCAACACGTACGACGTCGCTCATGACGAGGTCGAGTGAACTTGCGGCAATGGTCTCTTCGGAAATCTTGGAGGAAACCTGGCTGTCAAGAATGATGGGCTGGAAGATCAGCCACGCAATGAGCAGCAGGAGGGCAGGAACCAGTATCGAAACAACGACGTTCCAGCCGTAATAACCAGGCAGGGAATGGAGCTCACGCACATCCCCTCCGGCAGAACTTAAGGCTTTTCCGCGGCCGACTATGTATCCGGCGACAGCCAGAACCAGCAGCGCAATAAGAATATATGGAAGTGACATAGGGCGACCCAACCGGCAAAGAAGAAAGAAAGGGCGGCCGAAGCCGCCCTTCCGGAAAGATGTGCTTAGTTGCCCATCGTTTCTTCGGCTTCGATGGAAGCCTGCGTAGCTGCAAGCTCCGGATCGGAAACCAGGCCATACTGGGCCAGCGGGCCGTCCGGGCCAGCGATTTCGTCAGAAACGAAGAACTGAGCGTATTCTTTCAGGCCCGGGATAACGCCGATGTGTGCCTTCTTGATGTAGAAGAACAGCGGACGGGACACCGGGTACTCACCCTTGGCGATGGTTTCGGTGGACGGAGCGATACCGGCCATCGTTGCCACTTTGAGTTTGTCGGTGTTGTTCTCGTAGAACGCCAGGCCGAAAACGCCAACGCCGTTCGGGTTGGAGTCGATGCGAGCCAGGGTCTCGGTGTAGTCGCCGTCGATGTCGACCGACTTGCCGTCCGTGCGAACTGCGATGCAGGCGTCTTCAGCGTCGTCTTCGGACATGCCGCCGTCGATCATGGCTTTCAGAGCGCCGGATTCTTCACAGCCAACAGCCAGAACTTTTTCTTCGAACACTTCACGGGTGCCGTGCTTGGTGCCCGGGATGAAAGCAGCGATTTCCGCGTCCGGCAGGGAAGCGTCAACTTCGGACCACTTGGTGTACGGGTTGTCGACGATCTGACCGTCCTTCAGGACTTTCGGGGACAGAGCGTTGAACCACTGAACCTGGGTGAATTCGTTGAAAGCCGGGCCGTCTTTCTGGGAAGCGAAGACGATGCCATCGTAGCCGATGCGGACTTCGATGATGTCTTTCACGCCAGCTTCGGCACAAGCCTTGATTTCCTTCTCGCGGATAGCGCGGGAAGCGTTTGCGATGTCGATGGTGTTTTCGCCAACGCCGGTGCAGAACTTCTTCAGACCAGCAGAGGAGCCACCGGATTCAACGACCGGTGTCGGGAAATCGGTGTTTTCGCCGAATGCTTCAGCAACGATGGAAGCATAAGGAAGAACCGTGGAGGAACCAGCAATCTGCACCTGGTCGCGAGCCTGAGCCGAACCAACGAATGCAGTGGAAGCAACGGCAAGAGCAGTTGCGCTAACGAGGGTCGTAAATTTCACTTGACCACTCCCTTTGAATGTCAAGGTTTCTAGATGATCACCGCGCTTGGATGTGCACGAGCGATGCGGGGAACCTAGGCTCCACGGATGAGAGTTCTATGACAGTTCCTTTTCAGTTTTGTGACAATTTAAGATACTGAAATTACTCAAGAAAACCTGTTCCTTGACGGTTTTATGTCGCAAAGGGTCACAAAAACCCGTCTCGAGGTGCACATGGTGCAGCTCTCACTTGCCTCGGCAAAGCTGACAGGCATCCCTTTTATCCATCTGGCGAGCGTTATGCCTGATCAGGGAGGCTTTCAGGCACCTGCCGCAGCGGCCGAACGGGGTTTTGCATTGCCCGGCTCGGCTCGATCAGAGTTGCAAGGCCGGCAACGCCATTGCGTCGGTCGCCTCTTGCCTGCGTTTTTCGGCAGACAGGGGAATCAGTCCCTTGCTCGCCAGATACCCATCGTCGCCCCAGGCCTCTTCGCTGGTGAAGGCAGCCACATACTCCTCCATGCCAGGAATAAGGCCGACGTGTTCCTTCTTGATGTAGAAAAACAGCGGGCGGGACACCGGGTATTCCCCGGAGGCAATCTTTTCGAACGTCGGCTCGACCCCGTTGACGCCAACGCTCTGGATCTTGTCCCGGTTCTGCATCAGGAAGGAATAGCCGAAGATGCCGACCGTCACGGGATTGGCCTCCAGAGCACCGACGATCAGGTCGTCGTTCTCGCCCGCTTCGACAAAGCTGCCGTCCCGGCGAATGCGCGTGCAACCGTCCTTTTCCAGATCCTTGACCGACTTGCAGCCTTCTTCCATGACAAGTTCTTCGAACGCATCACGAGTGCCGGAGGTCGGAGGCGGTCCAAGCACCTCGATCTCCTCATTCGGCAAATCCGCGTCGATGTCCGACCAGGCAAGGTTGCCATTGTCGACAAGCTGTCCGTCCTTCGGGAGTTTCTCGGCCAGCGCCTCGAAAATCTGCTCCACGGTCAGGGTGAATTTCGGGCCATTGCGCGAATTGGCCAGCACGATGCCGTCATAACCGATTTCCACTTCGACCGGCGTGACACCGTTTGCGAGACAGGTGTCCAGTTCCGAAGGTTTCATGCGCCTGGATGCATTGGTGATGTCCGGCGTGTGTTCACCAACGCCCTTGCAGAACAGGTTGAAACCGGCGCCTGAGCCCGTGGATTCGACAATCGGGAACTTTACGCCGTTGCTGCCGACTGCTTCTGCGACCGCGGTCGCAAACGGAAATACCGTTGACGAGCCGACGATAAGCAATCGGTCACGCGCTTCGGCGGTCAGGGATGCCAAACAAAAAACGCCACACAACACAGCGCGGGCTGAAAAATACATCGGCACGTTAAAACTCCTGGACAAAAATGCTGGCGCGATCCGGCAAGACAGGCCTTCCTTTAGGCGGATCGCCTGACCGGTCACAAAAGACTTTTCCGATCTTGCAGTGGCAAGTCTCTAGCAGTCTCGCGTCTCAGGAATACGACAGTCGCCAATCCGGCATCAGGCGGAGATCTTCTCTGGCAGACCTTCAACGTTCTCCATGGCAGGCAAACTGACCTTGAACGTCGCCCCCTGCCCCGGCTCGCTCTCCACCTCCATCCGGCCCCTGTGTCGTGTCAGGATGTGCTTCACGATGGCAAGTCCGAGGCCCGTCCCCTTCATCGCCCGGCTCGATTCGACATCGACCCGGTAGAACCTCTCCGTCAGGCGCGGCAGATGCTCACGCGGGATGCCCTCGCCGTAGTCGCGTACCGAAAGTTGCCAGGTCAGTGCATCCTGCGGCGCCTGCGGTCTTTCAAGGCCGACGTCGACGAACTTGCCGTCATGGCCGTATTTCAGCGCGTTCTCGATCAGGTTTTCCGTCACCTGGATGAGCTCGTCCCTGTCGCCCCTGATCCGCACGGGGGTGTCCGGGAGCTGAAGCCGGATCTCGACGCCCATGTCGGAGGCCAGCGGAGACAGCGCATCGGTCGTATGCCGGACGATCTCTGACAGATCGACAGCATTTGCGGGCCGGACGTGCGCCTTCAGCTCGATCCGCGACAGCGACAGGATATCATCGATCAACCGGCGCATGCGCCCCGCCTGATCCAGCATGATCGACAAAAACCTGTCTCTCGCCTCCGGATCGTTGCGCGCAGGTCCTTGCAAGGTCTCGATAAATCCGGTGAGCGAGGCCAGAGGCGTGCGCAGTTCATGGCTGGCATTGGCGACGAAGTCCGTGCGCATGCGTTCAAGCCGGCGATTTTCTGTCAGGTCCTGAATGACCACCAGAATGAAGTCCGGCAAGCTCGGCATCTTTTCCAGGCCTGCGCTTCCGGGCATGTAGATCGGCGAGATATGAGCCTCGTACCAGGTTTCGGTCGGCACCTTCTCGATCCAGCTGATCTTCTCGGCCTCACCCGTTGTGCAGACACGGTCGAACGCTTCCAGCAGCGAAGGAGCCCGGAGCGAGAAGGACAGAGGATCCCCCGGTTTCACGCCTTCATAAATCGACAGCGCCTGCTTGTTGACATAGCGGGTGATGCCCCGCCCGTCGGCAACGAAGCAGGGTGTCGGCAACGCATCAACAGTGACCTTCATGCCCGTACCCGGCCACATCCTGCGGATTTCCCGCTGGGCATTCAGCTTGACCCTGCGGCTCGAAGACTTGCGCGGCACGAAACAGGCCACGACAACAATTGCCGCCATGGCGAGCAGCGCCGTCGTCAACGGCACTTCATGGACGATGACCGCGCCTGCGGCAGCAGCAAACGCGAACAGCAGAATCCAGCGGGCTTCGCCAAGTCGGGTCAGCGGCGATGCGGCCTGCCGGTCTTCAGCAGGTTCTTCGATTGGCGAAGGCGGTTGGGTCATGGACGGTCGAGCGAATTCGTTTCAGCAGTTAGGTGTCCCGAGTGCAGACACTATTTCGACGTCTCAGTAAATGTGCAAGGTCGGAATAGGGAGATCGGGGCAGCATCGGACCACTCCCCTAACACGGAAAGCATGTCAGCCAAGCGACAATCAAATACACCCCTGAAAACGGGCTCCGACCCACCAACGCTGTTCGTGTCAGGTGAACCGAAACTTCCGAACCGGCGCCAAATACCCGCACCAATCACCGATTTTGAGGCAAGGGATGTCTGGCGGCGGATTTCAGGTTGTCCAGAATACGCGGCCAGCCATCAGGCTGGCGCATGCGTTCCAGATATTCCGCTCCCGCTTCGCCATGTCTCAGAAACTCACTGTGAACGATTTCAAGGCGCGTGCTGTCCCCGGCCTCGCGGAAGTTCACCATGACACGGCTTGCCGTCGCAGGATCCGCAACTTCCTCGCCATCCCGGCTGACCTGCCAGGCCAGACGAATGTAAAGCGGCGGTTCCAGTGAGAGGACGGTTCCCCAGACCCTGTGCTGGCCTTCACTGTCGATCTCATAACAGCTACCGCCCGCATAGGGATCGATACCCGCCTGAACCTTGCCCTCGCCCGCATCCTTGAAAGGCGATGTCCACCACAGATCAAGCCGGTCGACAAACAGTGAAAACGCCTGGCTCCGCGGCAGATTCAACATGCCTTCAACCCGGCACTCGGTGTCATGTGTCATGATTTTCCGTCAAATTCGTTCTTTCCAACCCCAAACGCACTGTTTCACATTTGGACCCGGCTTGGCAAAGTACCGCTTCCCTAGCCGATTCAAACGTCAGATACATGACGTACAGACCGAGGCAGAACCTGCCGAAACTGTCGCCCCTGGCGGAACCAACTGGAGACATCATGAAGCACGATCGCACGTTCGATCCGCAATATGGAACTGCCGTCGAGCTGATGCCGGGCGTGCGCCGGCTAACGGTTAACAACCCGGGGCCTTTCACCTTTCATGGCACCAACAGCTATCTGCTGGGGACCAGTCGGCTGATCTGCGTTGACCCCGGGCCTGCCCTGGAGGGCCAGGTCGACACCATCTTGAAGGCTGCACAAGGCGCAGTCATCGAGGCGATCCTGATCACCCACACGCATGTGGATCATTCGCCGGGCGCACGGCTCTTGAAAGAAAGAACCGGTGCCGAGATCATCGGGTGCGGGCCGCACCGGCCGGCACGAGCGCTTCTTGAAAACGAGGTCAATCCACTCGACGCCAGCGGCGACAAGGACTACGCGCCCGACAGGTTGCTGGAAGATGGCGAGATGTTCGAGGCCGCAGGCATTTCGCTTGAAGCCGTCGCCACGCCCGGCCACACGTCCAACCATCTGTGTTTTGCCCTTGCCGGGGAACCGGTTCTGCTGTCCGCCGATCACGTCATGGGCTGGTCGACATCGGTCGTCGCCCCACCCGACGGCAGCATGCGGGACTACATGGCCTCGATCGACAAACTGCTGGCCCGTTCCGAAACCGTCTATCTACCCGGACACGGCGGTATTGTTCGCAATGCCATCGACTACGTCCGCGACCTGAAGCGGCACAGGCTCGACCGGGAAGCCTCGATCCTTCATGAACTGGCAAAAGGCGAAAGATCGATTCCGGAAATCGTATCGGTGCTCTATGCAGCGGTTGATTCGGCGCTGCACCCGGCGGCAGGTCTGTCCGTATTCGCGCACCTGGAGGACCTTGCGGACAGAGGCCGCGTCGAGGCCAGTCCGGAGCTGTCTCTTGCCGCCCGCTATCGCCTCACCGGCTGAGCCTGCAAGCGATCAGCCTTCCAGATCGACCGCATCCAGACCTTCGGCAACCGGCGCATCCTCGTCCTCGAAATAGGGTTTGAAGCTCGGCAACGGAATGGTTTCGCGCAAGTCTTCAACCGGTTCGGCCGGCAGGTCTTCTTCCAGCTCTGTCTCGTCGACCGAAAGCCGCGCCAGATCGCCGTATGTTTCCAGAAGGACACGGTCGATCTCGCTGAAGACAAGACGGATGCGGTCCGCATTGTCGGTCAGGTCCTTCAGCGGTGTGCGCGAACGCGAACGAACGTCAAGCAGGGCCCCCACCGAATCCGGCCGGACGCGCAGTACGATATCGTGTTTCAATCCCAGGATCTGCGAAGTGCCCTCGGCCTGCAGATAGGTCGGTGCATCGAGGAGATCGGGCGGCAATTCATCAACGACCTGCCAGTTCAGACCTTCAAGCGCCTTGACACTCGCCGCATGCAGTTGAGCGGTAGAAATGCGGTATCGGCGCGGAACGATATCGGGGTAAAGACGGTCTTCCGCCGAATTGGCCATAGCAGTCATGCCCGGCGCGGCACCCGTATAAGCGGCAACGGCCGGCCAGACGTCTTCAACAAGCGCGGTGTTCAGCCAGTCGAGAAAAGGCTGTTCGCTTGAAGCCACATTCGTTTCAAGTTCGGGTGGATCGGTTCGGTTGGTGGCCAGGTCGCTCGCTCCCGCGTGCATGACCAGCATTCCGACCACAAGCACAGGCGTCGCAAGCGCCAGCAGCCCCAGGAACAAACCTGTGAGCGCCGCCGGCACGCCGGGTCCGCCATAGGTCCAGATCCGGTGGAAGCCGAACAGGGCAAGCAGGATGGCGGCGAGCGCAATCGTAGCCGCTGCAATCAGAGACAGGACAAATACATCCGCGTCGATCAGGCCGAACCGCTTTGCCAGAAAGGCAATTGCCGCGAGCGCCAGCGCCACGGAGCCGGTCGTGCGACTGGCCGGTGCCGAAGCTGTTTTATAGACGGCGTAGCGCTTCATGAGATCCTATCTCGCCTGGCTTGCCGCATCGGCGCGGCAAGGTGTCCACCTGATTGTTTCTTCGTTTACAGCCAATTTGTCAAAAATGAACTTCACTTCGACAGCGAACACATCATACATTCCTTCTGGGCAAACGATAAACGTGCAAGCAAGACACGCCGGAAATACAGTTGCAAATCGGGGTAAGGCATGACCGGATTGCGGTCCCGTCATACGGCGAGCGAACAGGAACACCGCGCTGCCGGTGACGGAAAACAAAAGGCGTTTTCACCATTTGGCTTGTTTCGGCCAGGCTCTGCCAATATCTGCCTGTGCCACCTGCTGGTTCTGACGATACTCCTGTCGCCCATCGCCCTGGCATTTGCGATCCTCTATGCCGAACCGGGCGGACGCTGGCTGCAAGCCCACTATCACTACCTGCGGACAACCATTGCCCTCTTGGTCATAGGCCTCGGCACAGGAGGCCTGATGATCCTTCTGGGAGCTTCGATCTCTTCTGCATTGATGCTGGCCGGACTGGGGCTTTGTGCCACGACGGTACTGCTCAGCTACGCGCGATCGCTGCTAGGATTCTGCAGTGCCTTGCGAGGCTCTCCACTACGGAATCACAGAAGCTATTTCATATGAATGGGCAGTCATATACTTGCTCAAATGACTGGCAGGCCTAATTCGTAAATAAATCCTTACCGTATTACTTCAAATCCGGCCGGGATTCGTTACATCTTGTTATTGTTTTTGACTGGCCGATTTCCGCCAATAAGCGCATGCTTTTTCACATCCATTGCAAAAACCGGCTGAAAGGCGTGTTTTCTGCCTTCCGTTTGCCGCAATTGGATACGACATGCACACCGCCCGCGAGCCATGAAAACTTTAATCCAGAGAGCGGGCACTGGAAAAGACAACGGACGAGACAAATGTCTGAGCAATCTGCCCGCCCTGCCCCGAAGCAAAGCGCCGATGCGAAACTGGTGAACCTCTACAAGCCCGTCGGCATCGCAGCCCTCAATGCAGCTGCCCTTTGCAAGAATTCGGGCACGGTGGCCAAAAAGAAGAACTGAGCCGCTGCGCCATAGCGTTCGAAGACGCGGCAAGCCGCTGGTGACGGCCAGCTTGCCATGGTGTTTCGAGACGCTGTTTGAATGCCGGCATGACCGGTCCAGGATAGCGTTCGGACATGCAATCGGTGACGATTGAATGTCCGCGATCCTGAAGCGGCCAAGCCCCGTCGGGGTGCCGCAAAACACTTTCTTCAGACGGTTGCCGTCTTCCGATCTGTTGGGCAAACTGCCGCCGAACAGGGCACGCTCCGTGTCCTTCGGCGGAGATTGCCTGCATGATCATTGCCTACTGCCCGACCGTCAAAGGTCTGGAGCGTCTTGAGCTTGCCTCCGGCGCCCCCCTTCCGACCACGTCTGTATGGATCGACCTGGTCGCCCCGACGCAGGAAGAGCAAAAGGCAGCAGAAAAGCTGATGGGCGCGGAAATCCCGACACGGGACGAGATCGCCTCCATCGAAACCTCCGAACGCCTTTATCTGGAGCCCGGCGCCGTGGTGATGACCGCGCAGCTTCCGATCGCCACGCAGATGATCGACCCGGCGCTTTCGTCTGTCACATTTGTCGTCAATGCCAAGCGGCTGGTGACAGTGCGCTATGGCGAACCGAAATCCATCGCCCTTCTGTCCCGCAAGGTTCAGGCCGATTCGACGATCGCCCACAAGGGGCCGGCTGTTCTCTTCACGATGCTCGACATCATCGTCGACCGGTGTGCGGATGAAATGGAAAGCGCGTCAGCGCGGTATGACAAACTGGCAGTGCAGGTGTTCGGCGACGGCCTCAACATGCGCAAGACCGCAAGCTATCAGATCGCCATCAAGCAACTGGGACAGATCGGACTGCATGTGTCCAAGATGCACGATGTCTGCACCAGCCTGTCGCGGATGATGCTTTACCTCAGCACACATGCCAAACGTCTGAACCTGAACGAAGAGCAGGAAGCCGACTGCAAGATGTTCGGCAGGGACATCCATTCCATCAAGGAACACGGCGACGCACTGGACAACAAGCTGTCCTTCCTGCTGGACGCAACGGTCGGCCTCGTCACGCTGGAGCAGAACCAGATCTCGAAGATCTTTACGGTCGTCAGCGTGATCTTCCTGCCACCGACCTTGATCGCATCGATCTACGGCATGAACTTTGCCAACATGCCCGAGCTGAACTGGCAGCTCGGGTTCCTGTTCTCGTTGGGCCTGATGGTGTCGTCAGTCGGGCTGACGTTCCTGTTCTTCCGCTGGAAACGCCTGCTTTAACCGGTCCGGCATCTTGAAACTTTCAGCCCCTGTCGCAGGCGCGTTACGGATAAAGGCGCGCCTTGGACCATGGCTGATCCGCGCCAGTTCGGGTGAACTGCACGCGGTCATGAAGCCGGAACGGCCGGTCGTGCCAGAATTCGATGGAAACCGGCACCAGGCGCATGCCTGACCAGTGGTCGGGCCGCGGAATGTCGCCGATACCGAACTTGGCGGTATATTTCGCCACTTCCTTTTCCAGCGCGAAACGGCTTTCCAGCGGCCGCGATTGCCTGGACGCCCAGGCACCGATCCGGCTGCCGCGCGGCCGGGAGCGGTAGTACTCGTCCGCTTCCTCGTTCGAAACCTGTTCGACAAGGCCACGAATGCGAACCTGCCGGCGCAAGGACTTCCAGTGGAAGCACATGGCAGCCTTGCCGGCGGAGAGCAGCTCCTGCCCCTTGGCGCTTTCGAAATTTGTGTAAAAAACAAAGCCGCGTTCGTCGAAGTCCTTCAGCAGAACCATCCGCACATTCGGCAGGCCGTCTGGGTCGACGGTCGATAGCGCCAGTGCGTTGGGATCGTTGGGCTCCGAAGCCCTGGCGTCCTCAAGCCATTCTGCAAAAAGCTCAAATGGTTTCACTACCTCTGTAAAGTCACCTTTTGTTAACTCTTCAGGGGGATCTTTAAGGTCTGTCATCGGTAACCTGTCGAAGGAAACGACAGCCTTTAAAGCGGCTCGAAAAGCCGGACCGGGGGGCTGCCTGAAAAATGTATCGTATGCGTTCATATACTGCCGGGCACATAAAGATCCAACCCTTAGCCGCACTTTGCATGGCCATTGCAACCGCACTTGGCGGCTGTAGCCAGTTGTCCGTTCCGGTGGGCAGCAACAACATCGATTCCCCGACAGTCCTGACCGGCTCCATTCCGTCCGCATCCGACGTCGCCTATGCCGATATCAACGAGGACGACCGGTCTGTGATCGCGCAGAACCTCGACACTATCAGCCAGGACCTTGCCGCCGGAAAGCCGACGCAGGCCTTGTCGCTGACGTGGCTCAACGCGATCAGCGGCAATTCCGGCACATTGTCGAACATCAATGCCTCCACCTACGGCGAGACAGGCTGTCTCGGCTTTCAGACGACGGCGAATACCATCGTCGGCATCAAGCTGTACTCCGGCACGGCCTGCCGGGACATCACGCAAAAATTCGCGGTCACCAGCCTGACTGTCGCCGAAGCTTGAACCCCGTCAAAAAACCGCTAAAACCGGAAGGTCCTCAAGACGAATTCGGGGTCTGGAATTTTTTCCTATCCATCCCGATATAGAGGACAAGTCCGGTCAAGCATGACCTGCTAAACTTGCACGCTTGTGTTCGGCTCGCCGAACGGAGCAGTGCGCGGGGCAGCCTGCCGGAAAATCTTAGGAACCTGGTGAGACGAATGCGTGATCCCTATAGCGTTCTCGGGGTGGCAAAATCTGCCAGCGAGAGCGAAATCAAGAAGGCCTTTCGGAAGCTGGCCAAAAAATACCATCCGGATCAGAACAAGGATGATCCGACGGCCGCACAGCGTTTTTCCGAAGCAAATCAGGCCTATGAAATTGTCGGCGACAAGGAAAAACGTGCCAAGTTCGACCGCGGAGAAATCGATGCGGAGGGCAAGCAGCGCTATCAGGCGCATGGTTTTGACGGCTTTTCCGGATATGAAGACTTCGGCGGTGCACGCACCCAGAAGACATCTGGTGGCGGCGGCAGTTTCGACGATATTCTGAACGACATTTTCGGCAGCTTCGGCGGTGGCCGTGCACGCGCCGGCGCAGGTGCAGGCGCTGGACCCGGTGCAGGTTTCGGCGGCGGCGCCCGCGCGAAGGCGCCGCCCAAGACAAAAGGCGCCAACGCGGAAATCGTCGCCCGCGCCTCGCTGGAAGACATCGTCAACTCCGGCAAGACCCAGGTAACGCTTCCAAGCGGCAAGACGGTGAATGTTACCCTGCCCAAGGGGGTGGTCGAAGGCGAAAAGATCCGGCTCAAGGGCCAGGGGCACCCGGGGGAAAACGGCGGTCCTGCAGGCGACGCCCTGGTCGAGATCCGCTTCAAGCCCCACAAGCTTTTCGAAGTGAAGGGATCCGACCTCCACCTCGACCTGCCTCTGACACTTTATGAAGCTGTCCTGGGCGCAAAGGTGCGTACGCCGACCCTGTCCGGTGCTGTCAACCTGACTATTCCGGCCAACGCCTCCAGCGGCAAATCCATGCGGCTGAAGGGCAAAGGCCTGCCGACCAAGACCGGTGGTCATGGCGACCTTCTGGTCAAGCTGCAGATCGTAATGCCGCCGCACGGCGACGACGAGTTGGACACGCTGATGCGGGCCTGGAAGGAAATCACTCCGTACCGTGCACGCGGACCGGAATTCGACTAGGCGGCCTCCTCGTCAACTGTTGACCGTCACCTCGCCCCGCCAGTGCCACTGGTGGGGCGACGTTTTTCGATCTTCCACATCTCCGCCTCAGGTCAGTCTCCAATTTCTAAACAGCTAGATCTTGCGAATTTACATAACTAGTTATATATCAAGTTATGTAAATGGAGTGACCCATGAGCGAAGATGTCGTCCGCGCGCTTGGCTATGCCACCCTGGGCAGCCGGCTGAAACGGATCGGGGAAATGCTGCAGGCACAAACGCAGATCGTTGCGGCCGAGCTTGCCGACACCAGTCTGCCGACGCCGCACAACCCTGTTCTTGCCGCACTCGACCGGCAAGGCCCGCTGAGTATCGGCGATCTGGCGAAGACCCTTGGCCAGAGCCAACCGGGTGTTACCAGAACGATCAACAAGATGAAGTCGGATGGACTGGTTGAATCCGTTCCCTCGCAACAGGACCGTCGCGTGACGACAATCGGCCTGACCGACAAGGGAGTAGCCCTCGTCGCCCATCTGAAAGAAACGCTCTGGCCCGCGATCACACTGGCAGTTGCCGATGCCTGCAACAGTCTGGAAGGTCCTTTGCTGGACCAGCTTGCAGGTCTGGAGGATGCCCTTTGCACGAGGCCGCTGTCCGTCCGCTGCAAGGACAGGCCCTTGCAGGACTGGAACTCTCTGCAATCGCCCCCGGAGATTGAACGATGATCAAGCGCATCTGGCACGGCTGGACAGACCCAGGCATGGCCGACACCTATGCCCATGTTCTCACGACACAGGTCATTCCGGGCATCGAGGCGAAAGCCATTCCCGGCTATCTCGGCATCGAGGTGCTTCGAAGGAACCTGGAAACCGAGGTGGAGTTCATCACCATCATGAGTTTCCGCTCGCTTGACGACATCATCGCGTTTCAAGGCCCGGATTACGAGCGCTGTTATGTGCCCGATGTCGCCCGGGACGTGCTGAAGCGATGGGATCTGATTTCACAACATTATGAGCTCGAAGATGCACGCAGTTATGAATGAACCGAGCCGGGACAGCCTTCTGAAGCGGGTTGTCTGGTCAGCCCTGACCTCCCGGCATGCGCAATTCAGCCAGGGAGGCGACCTTGCCCGCCGTTTCGATCCGGCCATCTCCCCCTTTGCGGCAGCGGCGAACAACTCGCCCGAAGCTCTGGCCGCGCTGGCGGAACTGATTCAACCGGGTGACGACCGGGCGTTCATTCTGCAGGCGGACGACATCGCCCTGCCCCATGAACTTGAGGCAGAGATTAGCGCGCTGGGTGTTCTCATGGTGGAAGTTTCCCCGTCAGCCGGCCCATCCCGACCGACTTCAATCGTGCAGCTGGATGAAACCGATGTCCCGGAGATGGTCGAGCTTGCAACGCTGACAAAACCGGGCCCGTTCACCGCACGCACACCGGAGCTGGGCACGTTCTTCGGCATCAGGCTGGACGGCCGTCTGGCTGCAATGGCGGGCAGCAGGATCAACCTCGACGGCTATACGGAAGTCAGCGGGATCTGCACTCATCCCGATTTCCGAGGCAGAGGCCTGGCATCCGAGCTCTCTCTTCATGTGACTGAAGTCATCAGGAACCGCGGCGACATTCCGTTCCTTCACGCCTATGCGGACAATCACGGAGCAATTGCCCTCTACCGCAAGCTGGGTTTCGAGATATGGCGGGAGGTCAACGTAGCCGTTGTCAGGCGCAAGACTCAGATCGAACCGGACTGATCCCTCACATCGGAATTGCGCCGGTCTCTTTCCTCCTGAAACTGCGCGAGACGTTGGCGAAGATATTTCGAAGCCGACCGGTAATGGCTTGGACCGGCAGCTTCCGCCCAGCGTCCCGTCGTCCACTTGTTGTTGGAGCCTTTCATCGGCTCGCCGTAGAGTTCGTCATTCTCCAGACTTTCCACGAGGGCAAGCAGTTCGGCGTGGTTTCCCTCCAGAAGGGATCGCATCGATCGCCAGGAAAGACCGGATTGCTTTTGCCGCAAGTCGGCATTGTATCTGGGCGTCTCGTTCCACTTGTAGCCTTTGGCCGGAAACCAGACCGGTCTGCCGGCCTGGCCGTCCCGGTACCAGCCCAGAAACAGGTCTATCCAGTGGGCCCGGTGACCGACGATATCCTTTGGCGATATGCCGTCCGCATCCTTTTCAAGACGCAGCATCGCGGGCAGGTCATCGAGGAGCGTTTGCAGCTTTGAAAACTCGCTCTCGCTTGCGGCGAGCAATTCCGTTTTCGTGGTTGCAGGCATATCGCTCTCCCGTGACCACAACATTCAGTGCGAACTATGCGGAGCTAAAGCCTCGTTGGCCTGTGGCGACTACAAGCTTCGCCCGCACCAGATGGTGCCATGAGATCCGCTGTTGCTGACTGTCAGAACCGGACGGAACTCCCGTGCTGTCCAGAAAGCAAGCCCGGCTTCGTTGGCAGCGCTCACCCCGGCATGAACGGCCGATACACCCTTCAGTTTTGCAGCGGCAATCCAGGCGTCCAGCAGCCTCGTGCCAACTCCCCTCCCGCGCGCACGCGACAAGAGGTTCATGTGAATATGCGCCGGATATTCATCGATGACGGCCTGTGGCACGGGCGACGGATTGTGGATCGTGCGGATCCGCTGATCATCTGCTGACTGCTCGGTTTCCTGCTGCACCGGTTCCGGGTAACGTTCCCGCAAAGCCGGCCACCATTCCCGCTCCAGTTCGTGTTCGAAAGCCCGTGTATCGCTGACGCCGACGGCATAACCGAATACGCCGAGATCATCTTCAGCGACAAAGCTGATGGGACCTTTCAAAGCCACATAGGGCCCTGCGTAGATATGGCCGATCAATGCGGGGTCAGAATAAAGATCCGTCGCGTCGCGCCCGGCCTGGCCGGTTTTCAGGCAGATATCGTAAACGGCTTCCAGGTCCCGAAGCTCGGCCTGCCGAACGATCATGGTATCAGTCATAAGCATCCGATTTCTGTCTTCAATGGTCCCGGATCATGGCGAATGCAGATCTGCGGTTTACCTGTCCTGCCAGCCGTACCACCAGTAAGCGCCCTGAAGATAGAGTTTGCGCAGTGACGGCAGGGGAAACCTTGCAAAAGGCCGGCGCAGGGCAACCGGCAGATCTTCCGGCTGAAGTTTGCCCAGGATTAGTCCGGCGACCTTCTCCCCCGAGATCGATGCCATTGCTATGCCGCTGCCATGCCACCCCATTGCGGCATAGACGCCGCCAAGACCAGGCACTTCCCCAACAAAGGGGGTCAGATTTCGCGCCAGGCACACATGTCCATACCAGCTGTGTTCGGCCTCAATGCCCGCCCAGGCAGGAAACATCTCGTCGAAATCCGACCTTGCACGCTTGTACATCGCCGCGAGCGACTGGGCATTTTCGAAGATGCCGCCGCGCGTTCCGAACAGGAACCGCCGGTCGGGCAACAGGCGGAAATAATGCAAAAGGTTACGAGTGTCGGCAGCCATGGTGTCGGAGGTCCAGCCCTGTGCGGCGAGTTCACCCTCGCTCAGGGGGCGGGTCACCAGGATTGACGACATGACCGGCAGCGTACGCCCGTGCAGCCATTTGGGTGCATCCTCGCGTGCATAGCCATTTCCCGCCAGGACAACCTTCCGGGCCCGGATGAAGCCGTGTTCGGTCTCCAGTTGCCAGCGGTCATTGTCCCGGGTCATCCCTGTCACCGGCGACTTGCCGAAGATCTTGCCGCCGGCTCGGCGCACCTGATCCGCCAGAGCCTGGACATAGGCCATCGGATTGAGTGCAAAGCCGTAGGGTACCTGCAGTCCGCCGTGGAATGTCGGCCCGCCATAGCCTTCCGCGTCCAGGTCCGTCTTGGAAAGCACTCGGGCCTTGATGCCGAAGTTCTCCTTCAGGAACGCTGCTTCCGCCTGAAAGCCGGCGAAATCCTTCCGCCGGTGGGCAAGATAGATTTCGCCATTGGAATGGCGGTCGGCGTCAACACCCCAGCTGTCGAGCCTCTGGGCAACCAGATTGACGCCCGCGACCTGATAGGCAACGAAACGGCGCGCTTCCTCGAGGCCGAATTTCTTGATGAGGCGGCGCTCGTCGAGTTTGGTACCACCCAGGCAACAAAATCCGCCGTTGCGGCCCGAAGCGCCGTAACCAACGTGTTCCGCTTCCAGAACGCACACGGAAACGCCTGCCTGCGCGAGCCGTAGCGCTGCGCTCAGCCCGGCGAACCCAGCGCCGATAATCGCAACATCGAAAAGCGCGTTGCCGATGAGCTGCCGGTCCAGCTTGACCTGCGGAACGCTGGCTTCCCAGTAACTGCCGATCGTCCGGCGCGCTTCTGTACGGCTCTGCGGCATCTCAGAACCCGAGCCTGTCCCGCAGAGAGAACCACGTCATGGCAAGTACCAAAAGCGGGAAGCGCAGCCGGTCACCGCCGGGGAATGCCGGTACGTTCAGTTTTTCAAAGACGTCGAAGCGACCCGCAGTTCCCGTCACGGCTTCCGCCAGCACCTGACCACCAAGGGTTGCCATGGCAACGCCGTGGCCGGAGTACCCACCTGCGGTCAGCATGTTGGGCGCAATCCTTGCGAAATAGGGCATGCGCTTGGGCGTAATCGCCAGCGTACCGCCCCAGCCGTAATCGATGGCCACGTCGCTGAGCTGGGGGAAGATTTCCAGCATCGGTTCGCGCACGAAGGCCTTGATGTCTTCCGGAAAGCGATAGCCGTAATTCTCACCGCCACCGAAAAGCAGCCGGCGATCTGCCGACAGACGGAAGTAGTTGATGACGAACTTGCTATCGGCCACGGCAACGTTGTTGCGGATGATCTTTTGCGCCTCGTCTTCCGAAAAGGGCTCCGTTGCGACAATGAAATTGTTGATCGGCATGACGTGCGCGGCGGTCTGCCGGTCAAGGCGGCCGAGATAACCGTTGCACGCCAGAATGACGTGCTCTGCACGAACGTCGCTCTGCCCCGTCCTCACGGTGATCCGTCCCGTGCCCTGGCCGTCAATGCCGGTGACCTTGGTTTCCTCGAAAATCCTTGCCCCTGCCGCTTCGGCTGCCTGCCCGAGACCCAGTGCGAAATTGAGCGGATGCAGATGGCCTGCGCCCGTGTCCAGAGAGCCGCCGTAATACCGGGGACTGCCGACCTGCTCGCCGATTTCATCCGGACCGACAAAGCGAATGTCCTCATAGCCGTAGACGAGCCTGAGATGCTCGACATAGTCCCGGCTTTCCTCGACAAAACTCTTGCGGTGATCGGCATGCAGTATCCCCGGCGTGTAGTCGCAGGCGATCTGGTGCTTGATGATCAGGTCCTTGACCAGCGCCTTGGAATCCTCGGCAAGGTCCCACAGCAATCTGGCGTGAGACTTGCCATGGCGTTCTTCCAGAACCGTCTGGTCCATGCGCTGGCCGGAACCGACCTGGCCGCCATTGCGGCCCGAGGCGCCCCACCCGATCCGGTTGGCTTCCAGGAGGATGACGTCAACACCCCGTTCAGCCAGATGCAATGCAGCCGATAGCCCCGTATAACCGCCACCGATGACGCAGACCGTGCAGGTGTGAGAGCCATCGAGAACCGGGTGAGCCGTTTGCCTGTTGGCAGTTGCAGCGTAATAGGAAGGTGGGTGTTGACCTGGCGTGTCATTAGCTGTCAGGAGATCAAGCGCAGTCAGCATGTCGGAAGCCAGGCTCCTCTTATCAACATGAATTTCCGTGGCCGGGAGTGGTACGCCACATTCCCTTGTTCAGCAGCCAGTTTCAAGGTGTAATCAGGTGATGGCAGGCAAGTTTTGCCTGATTTTGCAAGCTCTTGAGGCTCCCGCTACGTCAGCAAGCCCGGGCAGCTCGGCTCAGATGACGCAAAAGGAAGGCAAAACTGTGTTTGGTCCTGTAGAACATCCCTGGTTTGATGCGCTTTGGCGCAGAATTGTTCTGGTCGCTTTTTGCGCCGGCTGGACCGGAGTGGAATATGCATTCGGCAATATCACCTGGGTCTACATCATGGCGGCAATCACCGCCTATGCCGCCTGGGCGTACCTGTTCAACTACAAGGGGCCTGACGACCCGAGCCGGGTGACCCGTCCGCGGATGGAAGACGATGAAGGTTGATGCCTCTGGCATGATTTCGGCCGGCCGCCTTCAGGCTCTCTGGTCCCGGATCCTGAAACAGGCGTTTCGCGCCATACTTCTGATTTGCTGTGCTGGTGCTGCATCGGCGCAGGAGGATACGTCAGCTCTCGATGTCCTCAACAAGCGCTGCGTCGTCTGCCACGGCTGCTATGACGCGCCTTGTCAGCTCAAACTGTCATCCGCCGCGGGCTGGATGCGCGGAGCAAGCAAGCAGAAAGTCTACGATTCCTCGCGTCTGGAAGATGCTCCGATGACACGCCTCGGGATCGACGCAAAGTCTGTTCCCGGCTGGCGCGCCAAGGGTTTCTTCGACGTTGTCGGTGCACAGGACGGGCCATCCGTTCTGGAACAACTGCTGCTGGCCGGCCGCAAGAATTCGTTCAAGCTCGGAGCGCCGCTTCCTGACGACATCGACATTTCGACGCTGCGTGCAAACACTTGCGCCATGCCCGGCAAGGTGAAGGACTATCTCAAGGAACACCCGCAGGGCGGCATGCCGTTTGCCATGGCGCCGCTTGCAGATGGCGACTACGAGACCCTGCTGTCCTGGGCCAGGGATGGGGCACCTGCACCGGACGCCGGCAAAGGATTGCCACAGAGTGTCGAACAGTCGGTGCACACCGTCGAAACGTTCTTCAACCGCGGCGACAAACGGTCGAAACTTGTCGCGCGCTATATCTATGAACATCTGTTCCTGGCCCATCTGCACCTGGAAAGCGATGACCCGAACCGCTTCTTCCGCGTAATCCGTTCCAGAACCGCGACCGGCTCGCCTCCAGATGAGATTGCCTCGCGCCGCCCCTTTGACGATCCAGGTGGCCCATTTCATTACAGGCTCATCCCGATTGACGGCACCATCCTGCACAAGGAGCACATGGTCTATGAGATCGGCCCCAAACGCCTGAACCGCTATGAAGACCTGTTCCTGAAAAGCGACTGGGAGATTGCGAGCCTGCCGCCCTATTCAACGGCTGCAGGCGGCAACCCGCTGTCGACCTTCCGCGCCATTCCTGCGCGCAGCCGCTACCAGTTCCTGCTGGACGAAGCGCTTTATTTTGTCCGCTCGTTCATTCGTGGTCCGGTCTGCTACGGCCAGGTCGCGGTGAACGTGATCGAGGACCGTTTCTGGGTCTCCTTCCTGACACCCGACGCCGATCTCTCCGTCACCGACCCGAGCTTCCTGGAAGCCGCGACCCCGATCCTCGAACTGCCGGTTGCCCAGTCAAAGGGAAAACTGTCCAAGCGTCTGGAAGGCTTCCTGTCGCTCGGACCGGTCAAGTATCAGGAGTTTCGCAAGGGGCGGTATGAACGCAAGTTCCTGGCGGAAGGCGGCCCCGACTACGGTGACATCTGGCAAGGTGACGGTTCCGAAGTCGATGCCCGTCTGACCGTCTACCGTAATTTCTCTTCCGCCTCGGTGGTGACAGGCTTCGTCGGCGCGGTGCCCGAAACCGCCTGGGTAATCGATTTCCCGCTGTTCGAGCGGATCTACTACAATCTCGTTGCCGGGTTCGATGTCTTCGGCAACGTGGAACACCAGCTCACGACACGCCTTTATATGGACAGCCTGCGCCGTGAAGGAGAGCGAACCTTCCTGTCGTTCCTGCCGCCACAAGTGCGCAAACCCATGCACGAAAGCTGGTATCAGGGTCCGCTTGTCAGCATGGTCGATCTCTGGAAGGAAAGCGCGCTCGACACCAGGTCTCCAACAGGTATCGACTTTTCCACCAGCGATCCCAAGGAGGAGTTCCTCACCGAGCTGCTGCGCGAACCTGCTGGCCTGTGGGCTGAACAAGACCCTATCAACCGCTGCACCGGCAATGCCTGTGCGTCCAGTGACACGCCTGCCGGGCAACTACGCCCGCTTGCCCAGAAACCTGCGCCATATGCAAAGTTCCTGCCTGATATCTCGGTTCTGCTCGTGGAAACGGAACGGGACACGCAGATCTTTACCCTGGTGCATGACATGGCCCACAGCAACGTTGCATTCATCTTCAACGAGGATCTGCGCCGCGAACCCCAGAACGACAGCGTGACGGTCGTGCCCGGCCAGTTCAGCAGCTATCCGAATTTCATGTTCAAGGTGAAACAGGATCACCTGCCGGCCTTCGTGAAGACGGTTCGGGAGATCAGGTCACAAGATGATTTCCTCAAGCTCGTCGACCGTTTTGGCGTCCGCAGAACCGACCCGGAGTTCTGGGCCGACTTCGACCGGATCCAGACCGCCCTGAAAGACCAGGACACCCTTCAGGCGGGCCTGCTGGACCTCAATCGATACCGCGACCCCAAACCGCTCGACCCGATTGACCGGTTGTTCGAGTTCACCTTCTCGCTGGATTAATCTTGTAGCTTGAGCGGGTGAGCTTTTGCTCAGCCAAACTCTCTTCCTCATCCTGAGTGTCTGATCCGAAAGTGGTGCCCGGGGCGACCGCGACAACCACAGTTGTCATTCCGGCGAAAGCGGGAATGACAACTGAGCAAGGCGCAAGTTCGTTACACGACCCACGTCAACTGCGTTCTCTGATACTTTCAAAACAAACTCTGAGGAGCGGCGTCTCGAAGAATGAACCGGAGTTCGTTGCGATCAACCAGGCAAGCAGTTCGTGTCCCTGGACAAGTTCCTCATCCCGCTTCGCCGCCAAGTTCCCGGAACATCCAGTCGCAAAAGATCTGGGCGTCGGGGCCGAGTGCCTGACGCGAGCCGTCGGTGACGAGATAGTAGCTGTGCCGGCTCTTTATCTTCTTGTCCGATGAACGGATCAGCCGGCCGCTGTCGAGATACGGCTGGGCCAGCGTTTCCAGAACCAGAGCGTGTCCATGGCCGAGAGCAGCCAGTTCCAGGGCCGAGAGGGTCTGGTCGACCTGCAGGCCGTTGCGTTTTGGAACCGCATGCCCGTGGCTGCGGAAGAAGCTCTCCCAGGTGTCGATCACGCCCATGATGTCGAGCCGGGTTGCTTCCGCCAGCGCCTCGATTTCACGCTTGCCAGGGTCAAGCGCCAGATCCGGATGACAGACCGGAATGATCGGGTCGTTCAACAGAAACGCCACCACTCCGTCAGTCCAGCTGCCGTCGCCGAAGCGGATATCGATGTCGAACAGTTCCGGGCTGAGAGTTTCCGCCCAGGAGGCCGAGATCATCTGCAGGTCGATGCCCGGATGGGCCTCCTGAAAAGAGCGCAGGCGCGGGATCATCCAGAGCTGGCCGAAGCTGTTGAGGCATCGAAAACGAACCGGCTGCCTGTCCCGCTCGCCAAACACCGAGACGGTGGCGATGGAAAGATCCGAAAACGCCTTCTCGACCGTCGGCAGGTAAGTCTGCCCCAGTCTGGTCAGGGCCAGTTCCCTGTGAACACGGTCGAACAGCGGGTAGCCGAGGAGCTGTTCCAGCTGGCGAACCTGGTAGCTGACAGCAGCTGGAGTGATCAGCAGCTCCTCCGCCGCCCGGGTGAAGTTCCCCAGGCGCGCAGCCGCCTCGAAGGCGCGCAGCCATGTGAGCGGTGGCAGGCTGTAGGCCATTTCGTCTTCCTTCCATCATCAGGTGCGGAAGCTGTTTTCATTTTCTGAAACGAATTCGCACCTGTGCAACAAGCATCTCCTTCAAATTTTTTCAAAGCTATACCAAATATTTTTTCGTTTCAGGAATTTTCCATCCTCGCAGACACTTCTCCTAAACAGCGGTCAACCGGCAGCGCATCATGGACAAGGTCGATTACATCATCGTGGGCGCCGGCTCGGCCGGATGTATCCTGGCGGAACGCCTGAGTGCAGATCCGCAGACGCGTGTTCTGCTGCTGGAGGCCGGTGGGTCCGATGCCTCACCCTGGGTGTCGCTGCCACTCGGCTATGGCAAGCTGAATTCCGACCCAAAACGCACGTGGCGCTTCATGACCGAACCAGACGAAGGCCTCGGCGGGCGCAGTGTCTACTGGCCCCGCGGTCGATTGCTGGGTGGCTCCGGCTCGATCAACGCCATGGTCTATTGCCGAGGTCTGCCTGGCGATTTCGAAGACTGGGAGGCCTCCGGCGCGGCAGGTTGGGGCTGGGCGAATGTAAAGGCAACTTACGAGCGCCTTGAAACCCGGGTGACCTGCGAGGGGGTGAAGCAAGGCGAGGGACCGATCCATATCCAGAATGTGTCCGACCAGATCCACAGGGTGAACCGGCACTTCTTTGCCGCGATCCGTGAAGTGGGCCTGCCCTGGAGTGACGACTTCAACGGTGATGCTCCGGAAGGTGGCGGCATTTACCAGATCAACACGCAAGATGGCCGCCGGTGTTCGTCCGCACGCGCCTATCTCCATCCTGCCCTTGCCCGCAAGAACCTAAGCGTCCGGACACAGGCCCAGGTTGCCCGCATCCTGTTTGAAGGAAGAACGGCTGTCGGCGTCGAACTCCTGAGCGGGGAAATCCTGCTTGCCAGCCGGGAGGTCATCCTGGCGGCGGGCGCAATCGGTTCGCCGCAACTGCTTCAGGTTTCCGGCATCGGCCCGGGAAGGTTGCTGAATGAGCTCGGCATTCCGGTGATCCGGGCCAATGACAATGTCGGCGGCAATCTGCAGGATCATCTGGCTGCGAACTTCACCTTCCGGGCCAAGGAACCGACACTCAATGCGATCCTGCGTCCCTTGCTGGGCCTGGCCCTGTCCGCCATGCAATATGCAGCAACCCGCAAGGGTCCTCTGGCTCTATCCGTCAACCAGTGCGGCGGATTCCTGCGCTCGCGTCCCGAGCTGAACCGGCCGGACCAGCAGCTCTATTTCAATCCGATCAGCTATCGCCTGAGGCCTTACAAGGACAAGACACGGCTGAGCATCGATCCGTTCAACGGCTTCATCATTTGCGCACAGCCGGCCCGCCCGACGAGCCGCGGCCGCATCGACATCAAAAGTGCCAATGCCAGTGCAGCGCCTTCGATCCAGCCCAATTCGCTGGCGACCGAGGAAGACCGCCAGACCGTGATCGACGGCGGCAAGCTCTGCCAGAAGCTGATGGCAAGCCAGGCCTTGAGCGCGCTTGTCGAGCACCCCATCGCTCCGAACCTCGGAGAACTCGACGGCGACGGCATCCTGGCGGACTTCCGCACCCGGGCCAGCACCGTCTTCCATCCGGTATCGACTTGCCGCATGGGCGAGAACCGCGAGACAACCGTCGTCAACAGCCGGCTGCAGGTGCACGGAATTGAAGGGCTTCGCGTTGCCGACGCCTCCGCCTTTCCGAACATCACCTCCGGCAACACCAACGCCCCGACCATGATGCTGGCTCTCAAGGGAGCCGATCTCATACTTGAAGACCAGAAGCGAGCCCTCTCATGACCGTTCAGGACATCGCCCAAGACTATCTGACCACCGGCAAGCTGGATGCCTTGCCCGACGGGCATTTCATAGCCGGCAAACGCACTCCGGCCTCGAACGAGAAGATGGAAAGCTTCGATCCGGGCCGGGCAGAAGCCTTTGCCGAATTTTCTCTCGGGTCCGACACCGATATGGATAACGCCATCGACGCTGCCGAGAAAGCAGCCCTGCATTGGCGGCAAGTCTCACCGGCAGAGCGCTGCCGTATCCTCAACAATGTTGCCCGGGTCTTCCGCGACAACGCAGACCGGCTGGCCGTGATAGAGGTGGTCGACAGCGGCAAGACGCTGGCGGAGGCCCAGGGTGACGTTCAGTCCTCCGCGCGCCTTTTCGAATATTACGCCGGCGCAGCCGACAAGCTCGATGGCCGATCGGTCAATCTTGGTCCGGCCTATACCGCCTTCACCGTGCGCGAACCGGTCGGCGTTACAGGACACATCATTCCCTGGAACTATCCCACCTCGACCTTCGCGCGCGGTATCGCACCTGCCCTTGCCGCGGGCTGCTCCGTTGTTGCCAAGCCGGCCGAGACCACGCCCTTTACCGCGCTGGTCATGGCGGAACTGCTTTGCGAAGCCGGGGTGCCGGAAGGGCTGGTGAATGTGGTCACCGGCCTGGGCAGTGATGTCGGCGCGCAGATGGCGCGCGATCCGCGCATCAAGCAGCTGACCTTCACCGGCTCCGTCACCACCGGTATCAATGTTGCCCAGATGGCTGCCCCGAACGTGACCCGCCTGACGCTGGAACTTGGCGGCAAGTCCCCGCTGATCGCCTTTGCCGACGCCGATCCGGAAAAGGTCGCCGACGGAGCCTACTGGGCAATCTTCTCGAACGCCGGTCAGATCTGTTCGGCCGGATCCCGGCTGATCCTGCATAAATCGATCCGCGACGAAGTGCTTTCCATCCTTGCCGAACGAGCCGCCAAGATCAGGACCGGTCACGGACTGACGGCTCCGGACATGGGGGCCATCAATTCCGAGCTGCACCTGTCCCGTATCAAGGCCCATGTGGATGCCGCAAAGGCGCGCGGTGCCAACATCCTGACCGGCGGCGACGCGACCGGCGACGCAGAGACGGGCAAAGGCTGGTTCTTCCAGCCAACGGTAATTGCGGACCTTGCACCGAACGATCCGGCAATCCAGGAAGAGATCTTCGGCCCGGTCCTGTCGGTGCAACTGTTCGAAAGCGAGGAAGAAGCCGTCACCCTTGCCAACGGCACGGACTTCGGCCTGATTGCCAGCGTCTATACCAATGATGTCGGGCGCGCGATGCGGGTTGCCGGCGCAATGGATTGTGGACAGGTATCGGTCAACGATTACTGGGCCGGGGGGGTTGAGCTGCCTTTCGGCGGCAACAAGAAATCAGGTTACGGCCGCGAAAAAGGCTGGGAAGGCCTCGACGCCTATACCAAGGTAAAGTCCATCACGATCAGCAACGCGAGCTAAGCGGACCACCATGAAACTCGACCAAATCGAGACCTTCGTCGTCGAAAACGCCCCGCCGCGCCATGGCGGGCGCTACTTCATCTTCGTCAAGCTGGTGACCGCTTGCGGCATCACAGGCTATGGCGAGATCTACAACGCCACCTTCGGCCCGCACCTGGTGGCCGAGATGGCGAAGGACGTGTTCCAGCGCCAGTTCGAGGGCGAAGATCCGCATCACATCGAGAAGCTGTGGCACAAGACCTATGGTGCCGGATATACGCAACGTCCCGATGTGACCGTGATGGGCGTTTTGTCAGGCCTGGAAATGGCTTGTTGGGACATCATCGGCAAAGCCGCCGGCAAGCCGGCGTATCAGCTTCTGGGCGGTAAGGTGCATGAGCGCCTGCGCTCCTACACCTACCTTTATCCCTCCGATGGCGATGTCTATCCGGACCCCGCGAAACGCAATGTCTACAACGATCCGGATATGGCGGCCGAAGCAGCCCTCAAGGCCGTCGATCAGGGTTTCACGGCGGTGAAGTTCGACCCGGCCGGTGCCTATACGATCTACGATGGCCACCAGCCGAGCCTTGACGATCTGGAACGCTCGGAAGCCTTCTGCCGGCAGATCCGCAATGCCGTTGGCACGAGGGCCGATCTTCTTTTCGGTACCCACGGACAGTTCACCGTTTCCGGGGCCAAGCGGCTTGCACGCCGGATCGAGGGCTATGATCCGCTCTGGTTCGAAGAACCGATCCCGCCCGAAAAGCCGGAAGACATGGCCGAGGTTGCGCGATTTACTTCCATGCCAATTGCGACAGGTGAGCGTCTGTGCACCAAGTATGAATTCGCCCGCGTGCTTGAAACCGGTGCGGCCAGTATCCTGCAGATGAACCTCGGCCGCGTCGGCGGCCTTCTGGAAGCCAAGAAGATTGCCGCCATGGCGGAATGCCGGTCAGCGCAGATCGCCCCGCACCTTTATTGCGGACCGCTGGTGGCGCTCGCAAACATCCAGCTGGCAACCTGCAGCCCGAACTTCCTGGTGCTGGAATCGATCCGGACCTTCGACGGTTTCTATGCCGACCTCTTGAAGACGCCGATCTGCTGGGAAGACGGCTATGTCATTCCTTCAAGCGAACCGGGCCTCGGTCATGATCTGAACGAAGACGTCGCGCGGGCCCATCCCTATACCGGCAACGAATTGCATCTCGGGTTTCAGGAAAGCCCGGCTTTGCCGCTCTAATGGGATCAGGGCTGGCAAGGCGGTATTCCTTTGCCCGGCCCTTGCCTTTGTCATGCCTTGGTCAAACCATGGGATGACGGGAAAGAAGGTTGCCTCAGGCCACCCTGCTAATCAGGGTCATGTCCTGCGCGGGTTCAGCGGGCGGAACCGGTTCTTCTACCCGGATGGCGGTTGATCCCATCAAGGCACGGCGAACGTCGGCGACCGGCATGGGCCTGCCAAACAGGAAGCCCTGAACCTCGTTGCACCCTTGCGAAGCAAGAAAGCCGAGATGGTCTTCCGTTTCCACACCTTCGGCCAGCACCGGAATATTGAGACTTTCACCCAGAATGATCGTTGCCTTGATGATCGCTTCTGACTGCTTGTTGCCCCCGAGATCCTTGACGAACTCCCGGTCGATCTTGATCTTGTCGAACGGAAAGGCCTGCAGTGTGGCAAGCGACGAATAGCCGGTGCCGAAGTCGTCCATGGCGATGCGAATGCCGAGACGTTTCAGCTGGTGGATGATCTGAAGCGCGTGCGATGTGTCGGCGATAATGCCGGTCTCGGTGATCTCCAGTTCGAGACGCTCCGGCGACAGGCCGCTTTCCTTCAAGGCGTGGGCAACGATATCCGGAAAGCTGCTGTCGGCAAGCTGCACTGGCGCCACATTGACCGCGATCTTGACCCGGTTGTCCCAGGACGCTGCCTCACGGCAGGCGGTACGGATGATCCAGGCGCCGATTTCTCGGATCTGGCCGGTCTCTTCCGCAATCGGGATGAACTCGAACGGCGGGATCATGCCGCGCTGCGGGTGGTTCCAGCGCAGCAGAACTTCCGTGCCGGTGACTTCCCGGGTCATGACATCGTTCTGAAGCTGATAATAAAGCTCGAACTCGCCGTTCTTCAGGGCATTGCGCAGGTCCATGGCAAGGGCACTGCGCTCGCGGGTCTGTTGATCTAGCTCGACGTCATAACAAAGCGCGGCATTGCCGCCGGCCGCCTTGGCACGGTGCATGGCCCGCTCCGCGGCTTCGATCAGCTGCGCACCCGACGATGCGTGATCAGGATAGTTCGCGTAGCCGACACTGCAACTGACGCGGATTTCTTCGCCCTGCCATAGCAGTGGCTGAGCGACCAGCTTCTGGATGCGCTTGCAAAGGTCAAGGATGTAGCCCCGGTAGTAGACCGGCTTGCCGACGATCACGAATTCGACGCCGCCGTTCCTGGCGATGTATTCGTCGGCCTCCAGGTTCTCCGACAGATGCTTGGCAACGTGCCGCAGCAGAGCATCTCCGCACGCATGGCCATGAACTTCGTTGACTTCCTTGAACCGGCTCAGACTGCAGTTGAGCACGACGACCCGGGCATTGTCGGCAGCATACCTTGTCAGGAAACTATCGAGATGGCGGTCGAGTGCCCGGCGGTTCGGCAGACCGGTCAGCGGGTCGTGATGGGTAATGTGATTGACCCTGCTTTCGGCAACCTGGGAGTTCGCACTGTCAATCGAATAGGTGATCATCGCCGACAGCAACAGGACGCTCATGGTGAAGACCACCGAGATGCCGATCAACTGGTTGGAGACAAGGTCCTTGACGCTGCCATCCAGCCGCAGGGGCAGAATTTCGACACCAGCCATCGCAACAAAGTGCAGGCTGGCTACAGCCAGGATCAGGCTGAGTACAGCCCCGTATTTGCAGTAGCGTGTCACCGGGCGGGCGACACGGCTGGTGGCAATGAGGCAGAAGACGCAGGCCAAAACGATGGAAACGACCACGAAAGGCGTCGACAACATCATGATGCCGGATATCTGAAGCGCCTTGATCCCGATGAAATGCATCGCCGCAATAGAGGCGCCAAAGATGACACCCCCAACCTCGATGAGTGCCGAGCGCTGGGAGATGCTACTGACGAGAAGTCCCGCTGTCGTCCCGGCAATGGCGATAACCAGCGAGAAGGCCGTCAGTTTGAGATCGTAACCCAGTATGAACGGGCTCTTGTAGGCGATCATGGCAACGAAGTGCGTGCTCCAGATCGTACCGCCGGCGATCAGGCCGGACAACAGCAGCCAGAGATACTTGAGATCGCCCTGTGTCCGCCGAACACGGGCGAACAGCCGCATAGTCAAAACGGCACCGACCGTCAGGATTATTACCGCCAGGGCAACAAACAACGGGTCATGCTCGAAAGCTATGCAAGACAGGACGGTTAGCATCATCAACTCCAGATGATGCAAGATAGCGTTTTTCTGCTCTAAAGTAGTAAAAACACCTATATCCCATGCAATATGGATAACAGTTGGTAAATTGTTTTAACTGATTGTAAATGCGAGTGTATTTTCCGGAAACTGTACGCTTTCGATCCAAGACAGTTTGCTTCGATTTTTACCCGTTTACCATTCCCGTATTGCGCAACACAAAGCGAAGCAACACGCCATGCGGGAACAGGGGATCATAACGATTTCGGCCGCCGGGATCGCTCCCGGCGGCCGAAACTTCAAGACCTGGTGACAAATGTCAGGCTGCGGTTTTCGCCTTGAACTCGATCCTGCGGCGATGCAGCACCGGCTCGGTGTAACCATTTGGCTGGCTGGTGCCTTCGAACACCAGTTCGCAAGCTGCCTGGAAGGCGACCGAGCCGTCGAAATCCGCCGCCATCGGCCGGTAGAGCGGGTCGCCTTCATTCTGGCTGTCAACGACAGCAGCCATGCGTTTCATGGTTTCCAGAACCTGCTCACGGCCGACAACGCCATGGTGCAACCAGTTGGCGATGTGCTGCGAGGAAATGCGCAGCGTTGCGCGGTCTTCCATCAGGCCGACATCGTTGATGTCCGGCACCTTCGAACAGCCAACGCCCTGTTCTACCCAGCGGACGACGTAACCCAGAATGCCCTGGGCGTTGTTGTCGAGTTCTGCCTGAATGTCTTCCGGTGCCCAGTTGGGACGTTCGGCAACAGGAATGGAGAGAATGTCTTCCAGCTTGGCGGAAGCGCGGCTCTTCAGCTCGTTCTGACGATCCTTCACGGCGACCTTGTGATAATGCAGCGCGTGGAGCGTTGCGGCGGTCGGTGACGGAACCCAGGCCGTGTTCGCTCCGGACATCGGATGACCGATCTTCTGCTCCAGCATGGCATGCATCAGGTCAGGCATCGCCCACATGCCCTTGCCGATCTGCGCGTGGCCCGGCAGGCCGCAGGCAAGTCCGACATCGACGTTGTTGTTCTCGTAGGCGCTAATCCAGGTCGCGGCCTTCATGTCGCCCTTGCGGATCATCGGGCCGGCTTCCATGGACGTGTGCATTTCATCGCCGGTCCGGTCGAGGAAGCCGGTGTTGATGAAGAACACCCTGTCCTTGGCCTGGCGGATACACTCCTTCAGGTTCACCGTGGTGCGGCGTTCCTCGTCCATGATGCCCATCTTTAGCGTGTTGCGCTCGAGGCCCAGCGCATCTTCAACGCGGTTGAAGATCTCGCAGGCGAATGCCACTTCTTCCGGTCCGTGCATCTTCGGCTTGACGATATAGACCGAACCCGCGCGGCTGTTGAGCTCCCGGCCGTTCGGACCAATGTCGTGCAGCGCAATCAGGGAAGTGATCATGCCGTCGAGGAGACCTTCCGGCACCTCGTTGCCGTCCTTGTCGAGCACGGCATCATTGGTCATCAGGTGGCCGACGTTGCGGATCAGCAGCAGCGAGCGACCGTGCAGCGACAGCGCGGAGCCGTCGGGAGCGGTGTAATTGCGATCGCCATTCATGCGGCGGGTAACGGTTTCGCCGCCTTTCACGAAGGTTTCTTCCAGGTCGCCCTTCATCAGGCCAAGCCAGTTGGTGTAGACGACGACCTTGTCTTCCGCATCGACAGCGGCAACGGAATCCTCGCAGTCCATGATCGTCGACATGGCCGATTCCAGGATCACGTCGGCGATGTGGGCGGCATCGGTCTTGCCGATCGGATGCTGCGCATCAATGTCGATTTCAAGGTGCAGACCGTTTCTGACCAGCAGGACCTTGTAGGGAGCCGCGTTGTCCCCGGAATAGCCGGCAAACTGCGAACCGTCGGCAAGGCTCGTTGAGCCCGTCTTGGTGGAAAGAACCAGAGCTTCGCCTTCAACGGCAAATCCGGTCACGTCGGACCAGCTCCCATCAGCCAGCGGTGCAGCCTCATCCAGGACCTTGCGTGCATAGGCGATCACCTCGGCACCGCGTGCAGGATCAAATCCCTTGCCTGCCGGCAGAGAGCCCATCGCATCGGTGCCGTAAAGTGCATCGTAAAGAGAGCCCCAGCGGGCGTTGGCGGCATTCAGCGCATAGCGCGCGTTCATCACCGGAACGACAAGCTGCGGGCCCGCGACAGAGCCGATTTCCGGATCGATATTGGCGGTACCAACGGCAAAGTCCGCACCTTCCGGCACCAGGTAACCGATTTCCGTCAGGAAGGTCTTGTAGCCGTCCATGTCCGGAGTACCGGGGTTGGCCTTGTGCCAGATATCGATCTTTTCCTGCAGGCTGTCACGCTTTGCCAGCAGTGCCCGGTTCTTCGGTGCCAGATCGTGGATCAGGCTGGACAGGCTTTTCCAGAAATGGTCCTGATCGACGCCGGTATCCGGAAGGGCCTTTTCATTGACGAAGTCATAAAGAACCCTGGCAACTTGCAATCCATGGGCATCGACGCGGCCTGTCATCTGTCAGCTCCCCTAAACGAACTTGAATGTCTGATATTAGCCCGTGTTTTGGGGTCTTAACACGCAATCGTCAATTGCCGGGTCGATTGGATGACTTTTTCCATTTTGGAAAAGATCCAGATCATTATCTCCAACAGTATAAGTCGGTATACAAAAAGATAGCCCTTTGCCTGGGCCCGCCAATCCGTTACCGATGGGTTTCCACTCCATCTTCCACGCAACGGTTTTCATGTTTTCGCTGGTTAAACGTGTAGGCGATCTGACCTACGGCAACGCCCTGTTGATGCTGGCCCTGACCACGCTGTTCTGGGGCGGCAATACCGTCGCCGGTCGCCTTGCGGTGGGGGAAGTGTCTCCGATGGTGGTGGTGTTCCTGCGTTGGGTGATCGTTGCCGGCATCCTGGTCCCGCTGCAATGGCGGCACATACGTGCGGAGTGGCCCCTGATGCGGCCCTATTCGTTCCGCATGGTGCTGATGGCCGTCTTCGGGTTCATCGGGTTCAACACCCTGTTCTACATCGCTGCGACGGAAACCACGGCCGTCAACCTTGGCATTATCCAGGGGTCCGTCCCGATTCTTGTTCTGATCGGTTCCATGATTGCCTTCGGCAGCAGGATCCGAGCCCTGCAGGTGATCGGCATTCTGCTGACGCTTGCCGGGGTGACGCTGATTGCAGCCCAGGGCAGCCTGGACGTGCTGCTGGCGCTTGCCGTCAATCCGGGCGATGGCGTCATGCTGATCGCCTGTGTACTCTATTCCGGCTATACGCTTGCCCTGCGTGACCGACCCCAGGTCTCACCGCTGGCCTTCTTTGCGGTTCTGTCCGGCATTGCGGCCATCACATCTCTGCCCGGACTTGCATACGACATCGCTGCCGGCACCGTTCAGTGGCCGTCACTCCAGGGCTGGCTCGTGGTCCTTTATATCGCGCTGTTTCCCTCCTGCCTCGCGCAGATCTTCTTCATGCGAGGTGTCGAACTGATCGGACCGGCGCGCGCGGGGGTCTTTATCAACCTCGTGCCGATCTTTGCGGCCATACTGGCGGTCTCCATCCTCGGAGAACCGTTCAAATGGTACCATGGCACCGCTCTGGCGCTGGTCATCGGCGGCATCTGGCTGTCGGAGCGCAAGGCAGGTTAAGCGGATCGGCACAGTGCCGCTCCAGTTGCAACCGGGTCGTAGCCCATTATCCTTGCTGCCGTTTTGAGTTTTTTGGAAACACCTTTTCTATCTGACCGGGATTTCAGGCGTGTTGCGCAGTTTCAAAGGTTCTCTCCGCGTGCTTGCCCTCATGGCAGCCACCTTGTGTGTTGTCTCGACCGCCGACGCCGGGCTGTTGTCGCGGCTTGCGCGGGAAGCAGGCGATGCGGCGGGGTCCGCAGGCAAGCATATCGACACGCCCAAGCATCTTCTCGATGAAGGCGCTTCCCTGGCAAAGCGGTTGCCCAAGGTCACTGGTGCTGCATCCCTTGCCCTGATGCCGGCACCAGGCAACGCCTGGCAGCTTGTCACGCCTGACGGAAAAAGCCTTCAGCTCGCCTCCCTGCACGACTTGCCGAATGCCCTGGATGATGCCGCCAGACAGACCCACCGGCCACTGGCGGGTGATCTCCCGGGCAAGGCTCCTGTGCCCGACGCCCTGCAACTTGCGCTTCGGGAAACCGATTTTTTCAAACTTCGGGACCAACTGGATAGCCTCCCCCCCAAAGCCCGGGCGGTGATGGTGAGGCCAAATGGCAAGACCTACGACCTGAAACCGATCAGCACTTCAAATGGCACACGGCTTGCGGTTGCGCTTTCTCCAGACGTCCTGATCAACCCGGCAACTGCAAGAGCGCTCGACGGAAACATCAGGTTCCTGTCCCGGCCGGTTAAACGCGCGGATCTCAAGATGGCGCGGTTCAACAGTTCCGAAGCAGCCAATGCTTCAGGTCCCGGAGACATGATTGCCGATCTGAATGCCGACATTCTGGCCTCCAGCCTGGCGAAGTACAAAAACAGGACGCTGGTTGTCACCGGCCGCATCACCCCGCACCCGCAAACCGGTCGCCCTCAGCTCAGCGTGCGTGACGGCAAGTCCGTGCGGGAAATCGACCTCGACTCATTTCAGAAGGCGGCTGAAAGCCAGCGGGTCAACCTGATGCTTGTGGAAAGCAAGTCACTGGTGCAGCCCGGCAAAAGCTGGTTTTCAAGAACAGCACTCGAAAAGCGCTTCGAGGCCGCGCAGTCGGCAATGACCCAGGCGGAGCTGCTCAAGGCACTTTCGCCTCCGAACAGCACGACACTGATCCACGCTGCCGATGAACGAAACTTCCGCCTTGTTACCGCAAGCCGTTTCAGCCCGGAGGCGAACGCCGTAACGACCTCGCCTCAGGTGTCTGCCACTGCCGGAGACGACTATACGCTCGCAGGCTGGTTGCTGGACGCAAGCTTGCGCACAAGTGTCAGGACCATTCACCGCAATGGCGAGGACCCCGAGCACACGGAAGAAGTCGAAAGCCGCTGGATACCCTGGATATCAAATTTCGACCTGATCCTGCTCTCGGTCCTTTCCGTCGTAACGCTGTTCATGAGCTGGTATCTCTGGCGCTGGTGGAACAGGTTCTGGCGTTTCGTGCTGAGGAACCGGGCTGCCGCCGATGCTCCCTCTTTGCCGCTCAAGCTCGTGAAGATCGTCTTCTTCCTGCCGTTTGCACTGATCATGCTGGTTCCGGCGATGATCTGGCTCTTTATCGGCGACTGGGTGAGATTTCTTACATGGCCGTTCCGAAAAGCATTCGGACGTTAACGCATTTGCGCGTAATCCTGTGCCCTATTGCCCGTGGCGGCAATAATTTTGGATGGCCAATTTGAAATTGCCGCAATCGCGGTGCACCATAACGACATGGAAACTCCATTAATTACAGGCGCTTTCGCGCTGCTCCTGATTACGATTTCCCTGCTGCAGCCCCTTGCCAGACGGCTTGGGCTGGCGCCCAGCGTTTTGCTGGCAACGGTCGGCACCATGATCGGCATTCTGGCGATCTATCTGCGCTACACTGCCGAAACGAATGCCTTCAACGCTATTGCGGACGTCTTCATCAATCCCCCGCTGGATTCGGAGATGATCCTCTACATTTTTCTGCCAATCCTTCTGTTTCAAACCGCACTCACCCTGGAAGTTCGACGGATCGTCGAGGACATTGCCCCGATCCTGCTGATGGCGGTTGTCGCCGTCTTCGTCGCAACAGCCTTCATCGGCTTTGCCCTTTATCCGCTGGCAACGCTGTTTTCGCTCACCGACATCACGCTGATCGCCTGCCTGCTGCTGGGTTCGATTGTCGCCACGACGGACCCGGTTGCCGTTGTCGCCATCTTCCGGGACATTGGCGCGCCCGCGCGGCTCGGCCGCATCGTGGAAGGCGAGAGCCTGCTGAACGATGCTGCCGCCATCGTGATCTTCGTCATCCTGCTGCACATGCTGGCCGGTCACGAGACCATGACCGTCGGCGAAGCCGCCATTGCCTTCTGCCGCTCTTTCGCCGGCGGCATCATCGTGGGTGCGCTGCTTGGCCGGATCGCGGTTTCCCTTCTGCCGATCATGCGCGACATTCCGCTGGCACAGGTGACCCTGAGCCTGGCACTGCCCTATGGCACCTATGTGCTCAGCGATCAGTTCGTTGATGTTTCCGCCGTTGTTGCCGTCGTCTGCGCGGGCACTGTGTTCAACCTTTACGGCCCGGCCCGCATTCAGCCGGCCAGCTGGCAATTTCTCCATGCGGTCTGGGAGCAGATCTCCTTCTGGGCTGCTTCGCTCATCTTCCTCCTGTCCGCCATCCTGATCCCGCGTTTCGTGGAAGGCTTCACGCCTGTCGACATCCTGTTGCTGTTCGTCGTCATCGTCGCCGCATTGGCCGCCCGTGCGGTCGTCATCTTCGGATTGCTGCCGGTGCTCAGCGTGTTCCGGATGGGACAGGCGGTCAACGACCGCTACAAGACGGTGATCCTGTGGGGCGGCATGCGCGGAGCGGTCACGCTGACGCTGGCGCTCAGCGTGTCCGAGCATGCGATGCTCTCGGACGAAGTGTCGGTCTTCGTCACCAAACTGGCGACGGGCTTCGTCCTGTTCACGCTGCTGGTTTACGGCACCAGTCTGAAGCCGCTGATCCGGCTGCTCGGCCTCGACAAGCTGAATGCCCGCGACGAGGCCTTGCGAACACAGTTCCTGGCCCTGGCTTTGTCAGACGTCCGGCACGAACTGGAAACCGCCGCCCGCAACTATCACATTGCACCGCGCGTCACGGACGATGTGCTGAAAGACTACGAGAGCCGTGCGGAAGCCGCAGCTGCGGAAACCAACAAGCTGGAAGAACTGAAGGACTGGGACCGCGTCCGCATTGGCCTGATCGCCCTTGCAGACCGGGAACAGCAGCTCGTGCTGGAGCATTTCCACGAAAAGACCATCTCCGGACGGTCTGTTTCGCGGTTCCTGGCCCTGACCGGACGTACCGGTGACCTGACACGAAGCGACGGCCGGTCCGGCTATAATCAGGCTGCGCGTCAGCCGTTGAAATTTGGCCTCGGCTTCCGCCTCGCCCAGACACTGCAGCGGCGGCTCAGGATTGCCCGGCCACTGGCCATCCGTCTTGCCGACCGGTTCGAATTCCTGCTGGTCTACCGGATCCTTGCCGACGAGCTTGTCGACTTCAACAACAAGCGGATACGCCCCCTGCTCGGTGACCGTGTTGCCGACATTCTGCAGGACACACTGGCGATCCGGCAGGACGAGACCCTTGCAGCCATCGATGCCCTGCGCCTGCAGTATCCGGATTACGCCGACGCCCTGGAAGGACAGTTCCTGCGCAAGGCCGGCGTCCGGCTGGAAGAAACCGCCTATGACGAAGCCAAGGAGCAGATGCTGATCGGCACCGAACTGCATCGCGACCTTCTGCGGGACGTCGAGCGGACCCGAAAAGCCTGTCACACGCGGCCTAAACTCGATCTTGGCCTGAAGACCCGCGAACTCGTCAGCGCGCATCCGCTGTTTGCGGACCTCACCCGCAAGCAGCAGAAGGCCATTCGCCGGATGATGCGGCCGCAATTCGCGACGCCGGGCGAGAAACTGATCCGCAAGGGAGACCGCGGTGATGCTGCCTATTTCATTGCGTCCGGCGCAGTGGAAGTGCGTGCACCCAGCCACAACATCCGTCTTGGCCGCGGTGACGTGTTTGGTGAAATTGCGCTGATGACCGGCGGCCGCCGCAGCGCGGATGTCGTCGCACTCGGGTATTGCCAGTTGCTCAGCCTAAGGGCGCAGGACTTCAAGGCTCTGCTGGCCGAAAACGAGGACTTGCGCAACCACGTTGCCATGCTGACCAAACGGCGTCAGCTGATGAACCTGGACGACGGTGAAACAGAAATGGAAGACCCTGTCTTTCCCATTTTCACCGAGATCAGAACCAGCAACCAGACCGGCGAGGAGCTGTCCCCGGAGACCATTCTTGCGGAGCCTGATGCAGGAGAAACAGAAACCGAAATTCTCACCTTCGATGAGGCGGACGCGCAGAATGACCCGTCGCTCATGGAGAAGTTGAGCGCGGCGGATACCGTCACTGCAACGCCTGAAGAGCCGTCTCAGTTGGAGAAGGACAAAGACAGCCACGCCGAAGAAGGCGAAGAAGTACAGGAAGTCGCCAAGAGTGACGCCGGCTCTGCCGATGCGGAACCGGAAAAGGGTGGCGCTGAAGGCACACAGCCACACTCAAAAGGCTTCGAAGCTTCTGCAGCGGACGCATCAACGCCGAACCAGGGCAAGTCGGAACCGACTGAAGAAGCCACCGCCACGAGCGAGCCTGAGGAAACTCGAAAGCCGAAGACCAAGACCCGCGAGACGGCATAGGCTTTTGATCGGAATACAATCGCCGCAGCGGACGTTCCCCTGCGGCGATGGTACGCCGTATTATCCAGCTTTCTGAATTTCGACAGAATGCGGATAGGGAATGGAGATGCCACCGGCATCAAACGCTTCCTTGACCGACTTCAGCATGTGGAACTTCAGTTCCCAGTAGTTTGCGGCATCACACCACAGCCTGACGCCAAGATCGACCGAACTGTCTCCCAGATTGGTCAACCGGACCCAGGGCTCCGGATCCTTGTGAACGCGTTCGTCCGTGTTGGCGACATCGAGAATGATCTGCACCGCCTTGTCGATATCGTCGCCATAGTCGATGCCGAAGGTCAGATCGAGACGACGGGTAGAATGCGCCGAGAAATTGGTGATGACCGTGCCCCAGGCCTTGCCGTTCGGCATGATGATCTGAACGTTGTCCGGTGTCACAAGCTCGGTGACGAAGATGTTGAGATCCTTCACCGTTCCGGACGTTCCGCCGATATCGACATATTGGCCCATCTTGTAGGGCCGGAAGATGATCAGCATCACGCCTGCCGCGATATCGCTCAATGTTCCCTGCAACGCCAGGCCGATGGCCAGTGTACCGGCGCCCAGCACGGCAACGAGACTGGTGGCCTGAATACCGAAGAGCTGCAGAACCGCGATAACCGTGATGAGCAGGATGAGCCAGCGAACGATGGATGCGGCAAAGCTGCCGATCGTGTCGTCGATGCGCGGGTGAGCCACGATCCTGCTCTTGACGATGCTCGACAGGAAACCGGCCAGAAACCAGCCGATCACCAGAACGATGATGGCTTTCACTGCGTTGATGATCAGTGGCGTATAGACACTCACCTGGTCGATTGCGCTTTCCATGAAGTCCCTCCGTTCCCGTACAATCACTTGAATACGTGGAAGTACTAACAGCAGATTTGGGCACTGGCCAGCAATGCACCCTGAGATTGCTGTAACTTACCGGAATATTGCCGGGGAGCCGGCTTCATCGGCTGAACCGGCAAGCCAATCCTCGAGAAACTGTGCCATTTCCTCGTTGCCGCATCCGCTGATGTAGCGCGGATCAAGCAAGCTGCCGGCTTCAAGCAGCAGACGTGCACAGGCAATATGATCGGCTTCACGGCGTTTCGGGGCAAATTCCGAACCGTGGACGACAGTGTCGAGAGCATCGCCGCCAAAGCGGTTCTTGTGGGTAAGATCCGGTCCAAGCGAGAGGAAATAGGCCATTTCATCCGCAAGGCCGTTCCAGCCTGCCACCTGCAATGGTGGCAGCCCCATGTCGTCGGGCTCATTCGGGTCCAGTCCGGCCGCAATCAGCGCCTTCATGTGTTCCAGCTTGCCTGGAACGAAGGCGAGCCGCGTCAGCAGGCTTTTGTCTTCCTTGCTCAGACGCGCGGCATCGAGATTACCGGGATTTGTCTTTCCCTCGGCGCAGGCGGCCAGAACCTGTTCGTTCCGGTCCAGCTTGTGCGCATGACCTTTCTCCGCCAGGTATTTGGCGACCGGCAGATTGCCGTAAATCAACGCCATGGCGTATCCGGTATGGCCGTCCCAAACCGTGTCCGGATCAGCGCCATGGGCAAGCAACAGCTCGACAATCTTCACCGAGCAACCGCGCCGGGCTGCCTGATGCAGGGAAGGAATCGTGTTCATGGGCTGGCCGCTCGGATGGTCCGGTACGGTGATGTTCGGATCGGCTCCGGCTTCCAGAAGCAGACGGACCTTGATTTCATCGTCAAAGTCGAGTGCGCGCGGCAAGGCATTGGTCCCATCCGGCTGCGCGCCACGCTTCAGGAGCAGTTCGAGTGCACGCGGATGCTCAAGCTCGGTGGCGTGGTAGAGGCTTTCGTTGTCGTTGGGACTGGCTCCCTGTTCCAGCAACCAACGGCCAAGTTCGAAATTATCCGCGTGACACAACGCGCCGTAGAGTGCGGACAGCATGTGTTTGTAGCCCGGCCTTTCCGGGTAACCGTCATTCACGTCCGCGCCGTTGGCGACCAGCAGTTCGGCAATGGCGATCATGTCTGCCGCCCGTTCCGGACGCCGATGTATTTCCTTCGAAAATGCCAGATGCAGGATCGGCGAGCGCACACCGACCAGGCGCGTGGCGGCTGCAGCGTCCGCTGCCACCACCACGCGAACGGCGTCGAGGTCGTACAGGGCAACCTGAAGACCGAAATTGTCGTCTTTCAGCGTCGGGTCATCGGCAAGCAGTTTTTCCGTAACCCAATGCTGGCCGAAATAGAGCGCCTGTTTCAAACGCTCTGCCCGCTCTTCCCTGCTCAGGGATGCTGCTTCGAAAGTGAATTTCAGCTTCGGCCAGCTGTCATGACCGGCTTCACGGGCAATGACATGAAGAAAATCCGCGTGGCGAAGGGGCTTTGCCGGGTCTACGTGGGCGGATACACGGTCAGTGGCTCCCGCCTCGCCTTTCAGAAAGGCTTTTCTGAGACGGCGTGCGGATTTCTTGAAGTCGTCGAGGGAAGTTGCAGGTCCTGCGGACATGGCTTTTCTCCTGTGTCGAAAGCCCGGGCGATCCGCTGGTATCGGGCGCAGGTGAAAAACCGGCATATGTCGTCAGAAGTCAGGGTGCTTTCGCTTTCCGCGGATCCGGCAGCCGCCCTCGTCGGCGACGCCAAATTGCATGAGGACACAACGGATTGCAACCCCGGAGGTCAGTCCGGACCGTTCTCCCGCTCGAACCGTTCGCGAGCCGAGGAGACAGCCGCTTCGTTCTCGATCGCCCAGTTGGTGAGCGCTTTCAGCGGCACCAGAAGCGTCCGGCCGAGCGGCGTCAGCGAATAGTCGACACGCGGGGGAATGCTGGGGGTCACGACGCGGTTGACCAGGCCGTCCTTTTCAAGTTCACGCAAGGTCGCTGTCAGGGATTTCTGGGTCACGCCACCAATCGACCGCTTGAGATCGGAAAACCGGCGCGGTTCATACTCAAGATGGGCAACCACCAGGCTGCACCATTTGCTGCCGACAGTTTGCAGCAGTCTTCGTACCGGCACGCAGCGCGGATCCTCGTGGTGCGGCAGCTGTTCGCGCGGCAGCTCTTCGACGGGTTTCGCCAGCGGTTTCATCAAGGATACCTCGGTTTCCAAAAAGTGCCGTCTTGCGGCCGGCTTAGTCTTACATCATTTCATACCAGTATCCAACGTATACCGAGGTATCGTCTGGATACTCCTCCCAAGCTTTTGTTTCTTAAGGAATTCATCATGTCGCTGAAACTGAAGATCATCTCCGGGTCGACCCGGCCTGGCCGGGTCGGGCCGACGATCGCGAAATGGGCAGCCAGTGCCGCCGAAGCGCATGGCGGCTTCGAGGTGGAAAGCATCGATCTCGCCGACATCAACCTGCCGCTTCTGGACGAGCCGGCGCATCCGGCTGCCCAGCAATACACCCACGACCACACCAAGCGCTGGAGCAGCATTGTCGCCGACGCAGACGCGTTCCTGTTCCTGACCCCGGAATACGACTATTTCACGCCGGCATCGTTGGTGAATGCCGTTCAGGTGCTTTACCGCGAATGGAACTACAAACCGGCCGGCATCATCAGCTACGGCGGGATTTCCGGTGGCCTGCGCGCGTCGCAGACGCTGCGCGAGCTGCTCGGCAACGTCAACGTGATGGCTCTGCCGCAGGTGGTTCCGGTTCCTTTCTTCCCGGAATTCATCAACGACGAAAGCGTCTTCACGCCGAACGACAAGATGAGCGAAGGCGCCACCCAGCTTCTGGGCGAGCTGACCAAGTGGGCGACCGCCCTGAAAACCATGCGCGGTTAAATGACAAGGCCGCCGGATCGACATCCGGTGGCCCCTAGATCTTCTGAACAGTCTGGAAGACCAGGCTCTACTTCTTGACCGGCCCCAGATCGCACGGCGCCTTGCTCTCGTCAGGTACGAAGAAATCAGGTGCCAGTGCCAGGCTCGGGTCCACCCGATACTTGTCGAAATCGGTGACACCGCGACTGGCCAGGAACGTATCGTCAATGACGAACTGTCCGGTAAAATCCTTCGACGGTGTGGTGAAGATCTCATAGGCTGCATCGGCCAGAATGTCCGGCGTCCGGCTCTGCTGCATCATCTTGTCACCACCGATGATGTTCTTGATCGCCGCCGTCGCGATGGTCGTGCGTGGCCATAGCGCGTTGACCGCAATTCCCTTGGAACGCAGCTCGCCTGCCAGCCCCAGCACCACCAGGCTCATTCCGTATTTGGCGATCGAATAGGGTGTGAAGGGCGCGAACCATTTCTCCTGCATGTCCAGAGGGGGCGACAGCATCAGGATATGCGGGTTGTCGGACTGTTTCAGATGTTCGATGGCATGCTTGGAACAGGCAAGCGTTCCACGGGTGTTGATCTGGTGCATCAGATCGAACCGCTTCATGTCGGTCTGCTGCAGCGGGGTCAGTTGAATGGCACTGGCGTTGTTGACCAGAATGTCGATCCCGCCGAAATGCGCCGCGGTCTTGTCCATTGCTTCCTTGACCGCTTCGTCGTCGCGCACGTCGAGCAGCACCGGCAGTGCCTTGCCACCTGCCGCCTCGATCTCCTCGGCAGCGGAGTAGATCGTGCCTTCCAGTTTAGGATGTGGCTCGGCGGTTTTGGCGGCAACGGCAACGTTGGCTCCGTCACGCGCGGCCCGCAGCGCAATAGCCTTGCCGATCCCGCGCGATGCGCCAGTGATGAAAAGTGTCTTGCCCTTCAGGGACATGGTGGTTCCTCCGTATGCCGCTCTCCGGCGACAACCTTGCGGTCTGAAATTTTCTCATCCGAGCAAACGTGGCTCAGGCCTTCTTTTTCATCATGAAAGCCTGGAAGGCAGCTATCGTTTCCGGCGCACTCAGCCGGCTGGCGAAAATCCTGATTTCTTCCTCTACGCGCTCGGACAGCCGAGCTGTGTCGCCGCGCAGAAGCTTTCTGGAAAGCGCCATTGCTTCGGGCGGCTTTGCGGCGATTTCCTTCGCACAGACAAGTGCTGCCGCGTCGACGTCACCTTCGACAACCTCGTTTACCAGTCCGGCCTGTGCCGCCTTTTCGGCCGAAAAGGCGTTGCCGAGGCAGAGCAGCTCAAAGGCCCGGGCCGGCCCCATGATCTGTGGTCCGAGAAGACTGGACCCCGCCTCCGGAACAAGCCCAAGATCGACGAAGGGGGAACGGATGAGGGCGCGCGGGCTGGCAAACACCATGTCGCAATGCATCAGCAAGGTCGTGCCGACACCGATGGCGATACCGTCTATCGAGGCAACCAAAGGCTTTTCGTTGCGAACCAGAGCCCTCAGGAACCGGACGACCGGTGTTTCACCAAGTCCGGTCCTGCCGGCGTATTGCAGGAAGTCGCCAATATCGTTGCCGGCGGTAAAAACTTCCGGCAGGCCGCAAATCAGATGACAGCGAATATCCGCATCCGTGTTGCCTGTTTCCAGAGCTTCGGCGAGATCACTGTACATCTGCCCGGTCAGGGCGTTCTTCTTTTCCGGCCGGTCCAGACGCAGGGTCTGGACACCGTCTTCAAGGGACTTGCGGATCATCATCTACTCCGATCAGGCGGTTCAGGACGCCAGGGCTTCGGCGTCGAACGCCTGAATGGCTTCGGCGGACAGAAGAATATCCGACTTCAAACCGGCGGTTTCCCCCATTGTAGTTTCACAGAAACTGCGGGCAAGCAGAGTACGTTCTGACAGCCGCTGTGCCGGTTCACCTGTCGAGGCAAGCGCCCCCTTGGCAAGCAAGGCGCCGCCCAGGGTCAGCCCGGCCAGTCGCAGATAGGGCGTCGCCCCGGCCAGGGCATCGCCGACCCTGCCGTCCGCCTGCGCGCTCAGCATGAAGCTTGTTGCGTCCTCAAGATCCCGGATACTGGCCGAGAGCCGATCCGCGGTGGCACCGAATTCCGGGCGGTTGGAGGCAGCAACCTCGTCGGCCACCGTTTGCAGTTCCGCGATAAAGCCCTTGATGTGTTCACCGCCGGACAGCGGCAACTTGCGCATGACCAGGTCGATGGACTGGATACCGTTGGTGCCTTCATAAATCGGGGCGATGCGGGCGTCGCGCAGATGTTGTGCGGCGCCGGTTTCCTCGATGAAGCCCATGCCGCCATGTATCTGAATACCCAGCGAAGCAACCTCGACGCCGAAGTCGGTCGGCAGCGCCTTGGCGATCGGCGTCAGCAGGCTTGCACGCTCGTTCCAGAAGGTCTTGCCGGCTTCGTCTTCAGCAATCTTCGACATGTCGATGGCGTGGGCGCAGGCGTAACAGATGGCGCGGGCAACCTGCGTGCGCGCCTTCATGCCCAGCAGCATGCGTTTGATATCCGGGTGGCGGGCAATCGGGCTCATGCCTTCGCCGGTCTCGCCGGGAGCCCTGCCCTGCTTGCGCTCCAGCGCGTAGGCAAGCGCATGCTGATAGGCGCGCTCGGCCACGCCAAGCCCCTGAATACCGACTGCAAGGCGAGCGTTGTTCATCATCGTGAACATGCAGGCCAGACCGCGATTTTCCTCACCGACCAGCCAGCCGATGGCACCGCCCTCGTCGCCATAGACCATGGTGCAGGTGGGCGAACCGTGAATACCCATCTTGTGTTCGACACCGGCCACCTTTACGTCGTTGCGCTCGCCCAAGGAACCGTCGTCGTTGACCAGGAACTTCGGCACAAGGAACAGCGAAATGCCCTTGGTGCCTGCGGGCGCATCCGGCAGGCGCGCCAGCACCATGTGAACGATGTTGTCGGTAAGATCGTGGTCGCCGTAGGTAATGAAAATCTTCTGGCCGAAGATGCGGTAGGTGCCGTCGTCCCGACGCTCGGCCTTTGCCTTGAGCGCGTTCAGATCCGAACCGGCCTGCGGTTCGGTCAGGTTCATGGTGCCCATCCACTCGCCGGAAACCAGCTTCTCCAGGTATTTGGCCTTGAGCTCTTCCGAAGCGTGTTTTTCCATCGCCTCGATAGCGCCGATGGTCAGGGTCGGTCCGATGGCGAACGCCATTGAGCCGGAGTTCCACATTTCCAGAGCCGCCGCCGACATCATGACCGGCAGGCCCTGGCCGCCGGACTCCGGATCGGCGGTCAGGCTGTTCCAGCCTCCCTCGATCCATGCGTGATACGCTTCGCGCCACCCCGGAGGAGTAGACACCTTGCCATCGGCAAGCGGTGTGCCGTGCTTGTCGGCAACTGCATTGAGAGGCGCGATTTCCTCGGCGGCGAACCGGCCCGCCTCGGTCAGGATGGCATCGACAAGATCGTCGCCGAGTTCGGCATGACGGGCACTCTTTTGCAGGTCGGACAGACCGCAGACATGTTTCAGAGTGAAGGCAATCTCATCGACGGGTGCGCGATACATTCAGGTCCTCCCAAAACCAATTGGCTTTCGATTCTTGCCGCCGAGTGGCGGTTTTCGCTGTTCCGAGCTTGACGGCGGCAAGGCTACTCCGCAAAAGGCGCTATCGACAGCGGTTTGAAAGGACAATAGACCCGTTGACGTTAACGTCAACCCGTATCGCAGCGGCAGGTCATCGTCTTTTTGGTCAATTGCGGAAATGACATGTCCGGTCGGCTCGAGCCCTTCCGGAACTCATTGTACCGTCACTGTCGGAACCGAAATCTTCGCACATCCGGGCAGCTATCGACTGCCGGGTACGCAAGCGAGTGAGGCACATGCGGACTTGGACGCTCGACATCGCGGCACCTGACTGGAAGGAAGCACCTGAAGCAGATGCGGTGTGCGCTGCGCTGATGGCGGGTGACCTTGTGGCGGTGCCGACCGAAACCGTTTACGGCCTTGCCGCCGATGCCACCAACGGCACGGCTTGTGCGAAGATATTTGCCGCCAAGGGCAGGCCCCAGTTCAATCCGCTCATCTCCCACGTCCAGACGCTGGATGCAGCACTGGAACATGGTGTTTTCGACGAACGCGCACTTGCACTGGCTGAAGCCTTCTGGCCCGGCCCCTTGACGCTGGTCGTGCCCAAACGCCCGGCCTCCCCGATTTCCGATCTGGCCACTGCCGGACTTCAGACTGTTGCGCTTCGGGTGCCGGTCGGTCCGGTGATGCGATTTCTGGCAGAAAAGACCGGCAGGCCTCTCGCCGCGCCAAGCGCAAACCGCTCGGGCAAGATCAGTCCGACGCGCGCAGAGGACGTCGTTGCCGATCTCGGCCTTTCGCTCAGCTTCGTCATTGATGCGGGCGCTTGTGCCGTCGGTATAGAATCCACCATTGTCGGCCTGGTTGACGGCACACCGCGCCTGTTGCGGCCAGGAGGCCTTGCTCGCGAGGACATCGAACGAGTACTTGGCCAATCGCTGCAAGGCGCGAGCCCCGACATGCGGCCGGACGCTCCCGCGGCCCCCGGCATGTTGACGTCTCACTATGCCCCCGACGCTGCGATGATACTGAACGCCAGCGAGGTGAACGCCGCAGACGGACTGCTCTCCTTCGGGGCTGATCGTTTGCCAGGAGCTGATCGTGCACAGGCTGAATTCAACCTGAGCCCGGCAAGTGACCTTGCCGAAGCTGCCGCAAATCTGTTTCGCGCCATGCGATTTCTGGACGCCAAGGGTGTCCGCGTCATCAAGGTGCAGTTTATCCCCAGCTTTGGATTGGGCGAAGCGATCAACGATCGGCTGCGCCGTGCGGCAGCACCGCGCGACTGACCCCGATCAACACTTGCGATGGAATGAGCCGGCTAAATTCATCCGGCAATGTTTTGGCGCATTCTTCGGCACCAAAACAAAAGGCCTTAAAAAACAGCAACTCGGAAGCAGGCGCTAAAATTCAAGCTGAATCCGGATCGCCTTAAGTTAACCGAAAAGAGACGCAAGTTTCCGCTTTAACGGACAAGCAACCGTCGCCTTCGCAACTCGATTTTGGTTAAGCAAATCATACAATATCTATCGAGATACGACCCTCTACTGCAAACTTATCAACACCATGCCCCAAATGGATTACGGTAAAAAGCTCGCATTCCCTTACTGGAATCACGTAGTTTAAGAATCAGATTTGAGATGCAGCGGACCTCCCCTCGGGCATTGCGGTGCTCGCACCTCGGTAAGGGCCGGCAAAGAGCCGGCCCCCTTTTTTTGACCCTCCTTTTCCATGACCCAAGTCCGATCAGCCGAAGTTGAAGCCGGCACACCGGGACGCGTGCGACACTCGCCCAGTCAGCTGCCTCACGTACGACACCTGCCTCAAACGCACTCAACGCGGTGGCGAAAGTTTTCAAGCGAAGTTCAAGAGAATTCCCAGTTCAGACTTAAGCCACCTCTCCCGCGATGCGGGACAAGCCCCATGTGGAACCGGTATCGGGGTCCAAGTTCAGTCTGACCTGACTTTCTCAAATGCCCGCCCGAACTCCCGGCTTCCCTTTCCGCGGCTCACCAATTTTGCCGCAGTCGTTATTCCAATGCGGGAATTGACAGCCTGTCCGGCAACCGTTCTGATGCAGAGCCGACAAAAGATAACAATCGACCTTCCGGAAACGCCCCCTTGTCTACCTTGCTTCTGCATCATTCGTCCTATCTCGACCACCTGACACCCGTGGGGCATCCGGAGCGACCGGACCGAATCCGGGCGATCGACAGGATTCTGGAGCACGAAAAATTCCAGTCCGTGGAACGCGACCTCGCTCCCATGGGAACCGTTGAGGACATCGCCCGCGCCCACCCGATGAGCTACGTCGACCAGATCCACCGGCTCGCGCCGGCGGAAGGAACAGCCCGGGTTGATGCGGACACCACCATGTCGCCCGGCACCTGGGAAGCAGCGCTTCGCGGCGTTGGCGGTGCATGCCGTGCGGTCGACGAGGTCTTGACGAAAAAGGTCAACAACGCCTTTTCCGCCTCGCGCCCACCTGGCCACCACGCGGAAAAAGACCGCGCCATGGGCTTCTGCTTTTTCAACAATGCAGCGGTCGCCGCGCGTTATGCGCAGGCAAAGTTCGGACTGGAGCGGGTGGCCATCGTCGATTTCGACGTTCACCACGGCAACGGCACGCAGGACATTTTCTGGGACGATCCCACGGTAATGTATTGCTCCACCCACCAGATGCCGCTCTATCCGGGCTCGGGGGCCGCCTCGGAGACCGGAGAAGCCAACACGATCGTGAATGCACCTCTGGCCCCGGGGGAGGATGGAACCGGCTTCAAGGAAGCGTTCGAAGTCCTGTTGCTTCCTCGCCTCAATCACTTCGCGCCGGAGCTGGTCATCATTTCCGCAGGTTTCGATGCGCACATGCGCGACCCGCTTGGGGGCCTTAATCTTGTCGAAGCCGACTTTGCCTGGGCAACGCGGGCGCTGATGGACGTTGCCGATGCCCATAGCAACGGTCACCTGATCTCCGTCCTTGAAGGCGGATACGATCTCGAGGGCCTGGCGCGATCGGTCGCAGCCCATGTCATGACGTTGATGACGGGTTAAACGATCCCGCTTCGGCGCAGCAAGTCCGAAAAGCACGGGGATGACCGTCTGAAGGCCCAAATGAAACCTTGACCTTCGGCCCTCAGACCGCAAGTTTCCCTCAAGACCAGATGCCATCCAGACAAACGGGATCCGACCGATGACCGATGCTGCCAACGATATTGCCGGCCTTTCCTTTGAAGAAGCGCTGAAGCAGTTGGAAACCATTGTGCGGGAACTCGAGCAGGGGAACGTACCGCTGGAGCGAAGCATCGACATGTACGAGCGCGGTGATGCGCTGCGCAAACATTGCGACACACTCCTGAAATCGGCGGAAGCCAAGGTCGAGAAGATCCAACTGGGTCAAAATGGCGAAGCCAGCGGCACCGAAGCACTCGACCCGCAGTAATCCGACTAGGGCATTTTCCAGTTCGACCAGACGCCATACCGTCAGATCGCGATCAGCTCCCCTTATACGTGGCCTGTTCGGCCGACAGAGGCGCTTAGCTTACGTCAAACCTCATCGTCTTGACCGGCTTGCGACTGCTCAATCGCCAACCGGAATGTCGCCGGCATTGCGAGCGCGTCGCCTCGTTGATGTGTCGGCCGCCTTTATCGAGAAGACGGCGTCAACTGCGGCCAATCCACCAGCACAAGCCAGCATCCACTGTATTCATTTTGAAGTAAGCCCAAGTTCCACCCATATTCTGACATAATAAATTTCATACTATTCAACGATCATTCGACCACGCGTACCCTAGGTTACCATTGGCAGATTTATTGCAATTTATTCGATAAGTTGATAAAAATATTGTCAAAATAGAGCCTCGACAATGTAATCATTAATAGACACAGCAGAGCATGCCGGCACTCAGCCAACGCGACCACATAGAACTACTTATGCGGATGCTCAAGCGTCCGCTACAACCTGAAGGTTGGCCCCCAGTACTGAACTTCATCGACGGCAAACTGAACTGCAGAACCTTTCTTGCCGAATACGATGGAGACGGGACACCGTTAAGGTCCCTTGGCGGCGAAGACCAGGCCAGAGAGCTCGCGACCCTTTTTAGCCGCATTGAAACGGTGAGCGGCAACTCCGCATTTGAGTTCCTGCTCACCGAAGCCTCCCCGCTCTACCCCTATTCAAAGACATCCCTGGCGAACCATCGACAGACGACATCCGCCCCCGCCACCGGATCGCAGGAAACTTCGCACTCAGATGCGAATATGGCAGACAACTGGCTGAAAAATGCTCCCGGGCTGATTACCCCAGTCAGGCGCACTGCACACTCTTCCGTCCTGTTTGGCTGTCTTTTCAGAGGATACAGCACCGAAAGGATTGACGCGGACCGGGCCAGCGCGACCTTTCACACCCTCGTCAGTGCGCTGCTGCCCGCACTCGATCTGCACTTCCAACTGGAAAAACAACGGCTCGAAAACCAGCTCCAGGAATTGATGCTTTTGGAACAGGAGAGCGCTGCGGTTCTTGTCGACGCTAACCGGGTGATACTTGCCGAAACGTCAGAAGGGTTGGAAAGGTTGAACGAACTGGATATCGCCGTCCGTCGGCAGCGGCACCTGGCGATCAACAGCAGACGCCTTGAGATTGCCCTGCAGGCACAACTGGCGACTTTCGAAGACGGCGGCATCGCAGACCCGACAAGCGTCCTTTTTTGTCCCGCACCGGAGAGCGGGCTTGTCTGCCGGGTGTCACTGGAGACCGTTTCGTGCCCGGGCCTGCCGCCGGACGCCTGCGCACAACCTTTGTTTTTAATCCGCACGACAACATCAAAAGACCCTCCGGAAGAGGTCGAAATTTGCCTTCAGGATCACTACGAACTTTCACATTCCGAAGCACGTCTGGCCTGGCATCTGACCATGACCGGTGCACTGAGCACCACGATCCAGGATCTCGGCATCACGCAGAACACTGCAAAAACACATCTGCGACGGATATACGAAAAGACCGGAGCGCACACACAACTTCAACTCGCACGGCTCGTCCACCGGATCGCCCGCCTGTTTTGAAAGTACTCAGGAACGCAGAATTTTGTGTTGAAGCCAGTTGCTACCACTATTGTTTCAGCAACCGGAAAGCGGCCAACGCACAAAAAAATGGAGCCGTGGATTACGACTCCCAGTTGATCACTGTGCACGTGGCCCCATCGACCACACCCATTCCCTAGGCCAGTTCCAAATGCTTTGCATCACCCAATGGGGTGATTGCGCGTATTTTCACTAAAAATTGCACGGTTTCTGCCAAACACCGTCTTAGTTCTTTTGAGGCAAAGGCGTGGTAAATTTTCGACCGAAATCATGAGGCCAATTTGGCGCATACCCCTGCCCGATTTGCGCCCTATATCCGGTTGGTGTATGCCTGCCCGCCATGTTTCAAATCGTGGAGCTATCTCCAGAGTGACTTCCAAGCTCGATACCCCGCTTCTTGACAAGGTCAAGTCCCCGGCCGATCTGCGCCTGCTCGATGAAAGCGAACTCAAGCAGCTCGCCGAAGAGTTGCGTGCGGAAACGATTGACGCTGTGTCGATTACTGGCGGACACCTGGGCGCCGGGCTTGGCGTCGTGGAACTTACTGTCGCGCTGCACTACGTGTTCAACACGCCGGAAGACAAGCTCATCTGGGACGTCGGCCATCAGTGCTATCCGCACAAGATCCTGACGGAACGCCGCGACCGCATTCGCACGCTTCGCCAAGGCGATGGCCTGTCCGGCTTCACGAAACGCGCCGAAAGCGACTTTGACCCGTTTGGTGCAGCTCATTCCTCGACGTCGATCTCGGCAGGCCTCGGCATGGCCGCCGGACGGGATCTGAAGGGCGGAAACAATAACGTCATAGCGGTGATCGGTGACGGCGCCATGTCCGCCGGCATGGCCTACGAGGCAATGAACAACGCCGGCCATCTCGGCTCTCGCCTCATCGTCATCCTGAACGACAACGACATGTCCATTGCGCCGCCGGTCGGCGCCATGTCCGCCTATCTGGCCAGGCTCGTTTCAGGCCCGACCTACCAGACCCTGCGCGATGCGGCCAAGAACCTGGTGAAGAACCTGCCCAAACCCATGTTCGAAAAGGCGGCTCGGGCTGAAGAATATGCCCGCGGGTTCTGGACGGGCGGTACGCTGTTCGAGGAACTCGGCTTCTATTATGTCGGTCCGGTGGACGGTCATAACCTGGAACACCTGCTGCCTGTTCTGAAGAATGTCCGCGACACCCACCATGGCCCGATCCTGATCCATGCGGTCACGCAGAAAGGCAAGGGTTATGCTCCTGCCGAAGGGGCGAAGGACAAGTATCACGGCGTTGCAAAGTTTGATGTCGTCACCGGCAAGCAGTCCAAGCCGAAGGCCAATGCGCCCAGCTACACCAACGTCTTTGCGACGTCCTTGATCAAGGAAGCGGAAACGGACGAAAAGGTGGTCGCGATTACAGCTGCCATGCCGGACGGCACAGGCCTTGATCTGTTCGGCGAAGCCTATCCGAAACGCACCTTCGACGTTGGTATCGCCGAACAGCACGCGGTCACTTTTGCTGCGGGTCTTGCGACCGAAGGCTTCAAGCCCTTCTGCGCGATTTACTCCACGTTCCTGCAGCGCGCCTATGATCAGGTTGTCCACGATGTGGCGATTCAGGGTCTGCCGGTGCGTTTCCCGATTGACCGTGCAGGCCTCGTTGGTGCGGATGGCCCGACCCATGCCGGCGCTTTCGACACCGCTTTCCTGACCTGCCTTCCCGGCTTTGTCGTCATGGCGGCTTCGGACGAAGTGGAGCTGCGCCACATGGTGGCAACTGCCGTTGCCTATGACGAAGGCCCGATCTCCTTCCGCTATCCTCGCGGCGAAGGTGTCGGCCTGGAGATGCCGGAACGCGGCAGCGTGCTTGAAATCGGCAAGGGGGTCATCCGCAGGGAGGGCACCAAGGTTGCCCTTCTCAACTTCGGTGGCCGCATGAGCGAATGCCTCAAGGCTGCGGACGAACTGGATGCGGCCGGTCTTTCGACCACAGTCGCAGATGCCCGCTTCGCAAAGCCGCTCGACATGGACATGATCCGCCGTCTTGCCCGCGAGCATGAAGTTCTCGTGATGATCGAAGAAGGTTCCGCTGGTGGTTTCGGCAGCCATGTGCTGACCCGGCTTGCCGAGGAAGGCTTGCTGGACAACGGACTGAAAGTGCGGGCCCTTGCCTTGCCGGATGCCTATCTCGACCACGACAAGCCGGACCTGATGTATGCCCGGGCTGGCCTCACCTGCGACGGCATCCTGAAGACCGTCTTCACCGCACTCGGAACGGCCTCCGTCAGCGCGCCGCAACGCGCCTGACCGGTCTTCAGGCTACCGGCTCCAGCATGCGACATGCTGCAATGGACAAAGTCGATTGGGGAGCGGGTTTCAAACCTGATTGACACAGGCCGCCATACCTGAAAAGGCTGGTCGAAAGAAACAGACGCGTCGGATCAATCCGGCGCTTTTGTTTTATTTCTGGAGCACGATACCAGCCGCGACGCTTCTGTTGGAGCTGCGGCGATCCATCGTCAGGATGCAGCCATGGCTCAGACCCTTCTTTCCGTGTCCGCTCTCTTGTTGTCCGTTGCCCTGCTCATATTCGGGCACGGTCTGCAGACGACACTGCTGCCGCTGGCCGCCGAACGGTTTTACTTTACCGACTTCGAAATCGGTCTGGTCTCTTCGGCCTATTTCTTCGGCATGGTGCTTGGCTGTCTCGGCGCGCCTCTGGTGATCATGCGGGCCGGGCACATTCGCGCCTTTGCCGCACTTGTTTCGCTGATGTCGGCCGCCGCAATCCTGCATCCCGTGCTCATCGATCCCTACGCCTGGATGATCATCCGCATGATCTCCGGTTTCAGCCTTGCCGGCTTCTACATGATCGTCGAAAGCTGGCTCAACGAAAGCGCGTCCAACGAGAACCGCGGCACGGTGATGTCGTTCTACATCGTGATCCTGTTCGGCGCCCTGATGCTGGGCCAGATATCGATCGCGTCGATGAATATTGCCGATTTCATCCCCTTCGCGATTGCCTCGGTGATGGTGTCCCTTGCGGTGATGCCCGTATCGCTGACCACCTCGACCCAACCTGCGCCGATCACGCTGGTGCGGTTCCAGCCCGTCAAGCTCTACAAGAACTCCCCTGCCGCCTTCATCGGCGTGCTGTTTATCGGCAGTTCGCAAGGCGCCCTGCTGACGCTGTCTTCGCTCTATGGGTCCCAGATCGGCCTCTCGACCAAGGAAGCCGCCTTTTATGCGGCAGCCATCGTCGGCGGCGGGCTTATCGCACAGTGGCCGGTTGGGCGTTTGTCCGACCGCATTGACCGGCGTCTTGTGATCGCAGGGCTGGGGATCGCAACCGCTGCCGTCTCGGCTGCTATCGTGTTCTTCTCGCCGAAGGACTTCACGGTTGCCATACTGAGCGCCGTGGCCATGGGCATGGTCGTCCAACCGCTTTATGCAATCGCGGTTGCGCACGCCTTCGACCACGCGGCAGCGGAAGACTTTGTCGCCACGTCGTCCGGCATGCTGCTGTCGTTCGGTATCGGATCGATCATCGGGCCGCTGGCCGCCTCGATGATCATGAGCAACACCGGCCCGTCCGGGCTCTACATCATGATCATCGGTTCGAATATCCTGATGGTGATCTTCATCCTTGCCCGCGTCCTGACCCGTCAGGCACCGACAGCGGAAGAAAAGACCGACTTCGAATACGCCTCCACGGCACAGGTCGGTTCGGTTATCTCGGCTGAACCGCTGGATGCAGCAGCAGAAGAATACGTCATCGCGCCTGAAGATTTTCCCGCCTACGAAGACGACATCTATAATTTCGAATCGTCAACCGAAGCAGAGGCAGAGGAAAACAACGCGTCTGCTGAAGGCACCGAAACAGAAGAAGCGCCGGATGCGACTGCAGACAAGACAACTCCAAAGAGCTGACACCGCCACGCCGCGGGTGACAGGCGTCAGCCCATGCACCTGCGCGGTTTCGCCCCTCGACACGGCATTGCAACCAGCTTATAGCCGCTAGCATGAATGCGCGCGTCACAAAGCTGCAACAGCTGAGGCAGGAGCGCCACCCTTTGGTGGCGCTGGCAACCCTTGCCTTTGCAATGCGGCTTGTTCTGCTGGTTCTCGCCAGCGCACTGACGCCGGACGCAGCTGTTGCCGCGGGCCTTACCAGTCTCTGCCAGCCCTCCGGGCAGGAACAAAGCCTTCCTGGTCCGCACAACCCGCTGACCTGCCAATGCGGCCCGGTCTGCGCTCATGGCTGCGCTATCGCGCCCTGCCTTGCGAGTGCTTTCGCCCCTCTGAACCTGTCACCCGAGATTTCCGCCACTGAACGTGTTCCGGCAGGGCAACAGGCTGTGCTGGCGCCTCCTCATCGAGCCACCGCCATCAGGGCTCCTCCTTCCTTGATCTGAAAGAATTTTCAACTTCTCAGACCTCAAGGAATAGCATTATGAAACTCTGGAAATCCGTTGCGGCTGCAGCCGCCCTTTCGCTTGTCTCCCTGTCCGCCCTTGCTAGTGACTACAAGGTTGGTGAACTTACGCTGACCCAACCGTGGACCCGCGCGACACCGCCCAAAGCAAAGGCCGGTGGCGGTTTCGTCGAGATCGTCAATAACGGCACCGACACAGACCGCCTTGTCGCGGTCAGTTCTGATGTTGCCGCCAAGGTGGAAATCCACGAGATGGCAGTCACTGACGGCGTGATGAAAATGCGCAAGATGGAAAATGGCATCGACATCCCGGCCGGCGAAACGGTTGCACTTCAACCGGGCGGCTTCCACATCATGTTCATGGGCCTGAACCAATCCTTCGAAGAAGGCACCAGCATTCCGGTTGTCCTGACCTTCGAAAAGGCCGGAGACGTTGCCATTGAACTTCCTGTTGCCAAGATGGGCGCCAAGGCACCTGATGGTGAAGCTGCGCATGGTGCGATGGACCATAGCAAGATGGATCACGGCAAGAACTAAGCCCCGTCAGCGGGCGCTGTCTCGGTGAAGAGGCAACGCCCGGCAATTTCTTTTCCAAGCGTCAGAGCCGCCAGCCCGTCTCGAAGCCGGCACTGAAGGCTCTGGCCAAAGCAGGACGAAACCGATGTCTGGTTTGAAACTCTTCCGGTACGTGGCCTGGGCTGCCGTTGCCGTGCTCGCTGTCGTGTCCGGTGTTCTGGTCTATCAGCAGACTGCCGGCAACAAGGGTACCGGTGCCTTGATCGAGCCGCTTGCGGCCATTGGCGGCCCGTTCGAACTTGTCAGCGGCACCGGCGAAACGGTGACCGACGAGACCTTCTCCACCAAGCCGACAGTGATGTTCTTCGGCTTCACCTTCTGTCCGGACGTCTGCCCGACCACGCTTTCCGAACTTCAGGGCTGGATGGCCGAACTCGGACCGGATGCGGACAAGCTCAACTATGCTTTCGTCACCGTGGATCCGGAACGCGATACGCCCGAAGTCATGCGTGACTATGTCTGGGCATTCGACAAGCGTATCGTTCCACTGACCGGTTCGCGGGACCAGATCGATGCGATGCTGAAGGCCTATCGGGTCTATTCCAAGAAGGTGCCACTTGACGATGGCGACTATACGATGGACCATTCCGCTGCCGTCTACCTGATGAGCGCCGACAACAAGTTCGTCGGAACCATTGCCTATGGTGAGGCGGAGGAAAATGCCCTGAAGAAGCTGCGCAGGCTGATCGACAACGCGCCTGCCTCTTCCTGAGGCGATAGCTGGAGCAAGCCGGACACGATGCGCATGCCGCTGTTCATGGGACTGACCGCCGGCGCGACGGGCCTCGTCGCGCTTTCGGCGTTTCTGTGGCTGTACGCCGGTGAGCGGGTTTATGCCGACCGCCTGATCTCGGCAATCGCCGGCTGCTTCTGAAGGCTGCATGTCCAAACAACGCCTCGACCAGCATCTTGTCGATACGGGTGTCTTTCCGAGCCGCGCACGGGCGCGTGACGCAATCCTGCGCGGAACGGTGAGCGTCGATGGTCATCTATGCACCAAACCGGCGCAGAAGACTTCGGCGGACGCCAGCATCACGGTTGAAGATCCCGCTTCCGGTTATGTCAGCCGGGCCGCGCTGAAGCTGATCGAAGGCCTCGACCGGTTCACGGTCGACCCCGCAGGCCGGATCTGCCTCGATATCGGCGCGTCCACAGGCGGATTTACCCAGGTTCTGCTGGAACGTGGGGCCAACAAGGTTCACGCCATCGATGTCGGGCATGGTCAGTTGCACGACAGTCTGCGATCAGACCCGAAGGTGACCGCGCGCGACGGCCTCAACGCCCGGGACCTGACCTTACAGGACCTTGGAGGAGACGCCCCGGCGCTGCTTGTCTCGGATGTCAGCTTCATCTCGCTAAAGCTTGCCCTTCCTCCCGCTCTTGCGCTGGCTGCACCGGGTGCTGAAGGCGTCTTTCTGGTGAAGCCGCAATTCGAGGCGGGCAAGGACAATATCGGCAAAGGCGGTCTGGTCGATCCGGCAATTGCCGAAGAGACCGCAAAATCCCTGCAAGCATGGCTGGGCACCGTTCCCGGCTGGCAGGCAGGCGACCTCGTCCCCTCGCCGGTCAAGGGTGGTGACGGCAATGCGGAATGGCTGCTCTACGGAAAGAAAGCCGACTGAGGGCTGTCGCCTTTCATCTCCTTCGACGTCTGGTGAAAGCGCAAAAGCCTGTTTCCATCAAGGGAGCGGAAAGCACGTCCCATGATCAAGACTTGCCCAAACCCCTACTTGGCGTTATCGCTCGCCCATGAGCGAGAGAGAGATTGAAATCACCACGCTCGGTCACCGCGGCGACGGCGTTGCCGAGACGGAGACCGGGCCGATCTACGTGGCCGGGGCCCTGCCCGGGGAAATCGTCCGGGCGAAAGTCGTGGACGGGCGCGCCCAAAAGCCTGTGATCGAAAAGCCGTCACCGGACCGGGTCGAACCCGTGTGCCGTCATTACTCCGCCTGCGGCGGCTGTTCCGTACAGCACCTTGCGGAAGAGCCATACCTTGTCTGGAAAAGCGGGCTGGTCGAAAAGGCCTTGCGCGACCGTGGCATCGAGACCGAAGTTTCCGGAACGATAGCTGCGACCATGGGAGGTCGCCGCCGGGCTGTATTGACGGCCACCCGCGCCGGACGCCACACCTTGCTCGGTTACCATGAAAAGGCCAGCCACAGGCTGGTCGATATCGCCGAATGCCCGGTGCTCGACCCGGTCATCGTTGAAGCGCTGCCCGGCCTCAAGTCCCTTGCCTCGGAAGTGCTGCCGAAAAAGGGTGAACTGCGGATGACCGTCCTGGTAACGACCACCGGTCTGGATGTGGCTCTCGACAAGGCCGACAAGGGGTACGAGCGCAAGATCCCTGCCCTGTCGCAAAAGGTCGTCGATCAGAACCTTGCGCGGCTTTCGGTCAACGGTGAAGTCATTCTGGAGTTGCGCCCGCCGCTGCTCGACATGGGCGGCATCGGCATTGTTGCCGCGCCCGGCGGGTTTGCCCAGGCGACACTGGCGGCGGAACATGCACTTTCCAAGCTGGTAATTGACGGTGTCGGCAAGGCCAAGACAATTGCAGATCTCTTTTCCGGTGCCGGCACATTCGCGCTCAGGCTCGGCCGACAGGCAAATGTGCATGCGGTCGAAGGCGATGCTGCGGCACTGGCCGCCTTTGACAAGGCCCTGCGCAGACCCCAAGGCCTGAAGAAGGTGACGTTTGAACGGCGAGACCTGTCACGCAGGCCGCTGGTGAAGGAAGAGCTGGAGCCTTACGACGCCGTGGTTTTCGACCCGCCGCGCGCAGGCGCTCAAGCCCAGGCAGAGCAACTGGCGCTATCCAAGGTCAAGACGATTGTTGCCGTCTCCTGCAATCCGGCGACGCTTGCCCGGGATCTGCGCATCCTGCTCGACGGCGGCTACGTGCTGCAAAGCGTCACACCGGTGGACCAGTTCCACTATTCGCCCCATATTGAAGCAGTGGCGGTGTTGACCAGACCTTGATCAGGGAGTGAGCCATGAGCGCGGCGGATGAGGAATTCGGACCTGTCAAAGGAACCCGCAGCCTGCCGCCGCTCTTGAGCCTTGCCCGGCGAACGCGCTATGCGCTTTACCAGGGCAGCCGGGTCGCGCTCTACACCCTTCATTCCGAAGCCATGCGGCGGATGAACCGGGATCTCCAGAAACAGCTTCCGGAAACGCCGAAGGTGGTGCCGACCGGCCCGGTGCCGAGCCAAAGGCGCATGCTGTCGGACATCGTCAAGCTTTTTGCGGATGATCTGAAGTCCGTCGAGGACGGGATTTATCCGCTGCCTTCCGATGGCACCATGACGCCGGGCGAGCTGATCGCGACCAGCCGTGCCTTCTTCAAGGACGTGCCGGAGGTGGCACGCCGTCGCGCAACCGGTGCACATCAGGAGGTCAATGCCACCGAAGGATTTGCCGCTGCACTGCCGCGCTATTACCGGCAGAATTTTCACTTTCAGACCGATGGCTGGCTGTCGGAGGAAAGTGCCAGGCTCTATGACTTCCAGGTGGATGTGCTTTTTTCAGGTGCCACTGCCGCCATGCGTCGACGGGCCCTGGTACCTTTCGCCAGGATCTTGCGCCGCAAGGACCAACGCCACGTTTCGTATCTTGATATCGCCTGCGGCACCGGAGGTCTCTTGCGGCCTGCCCTGGCCGCATTTCCGCGCCTCAAGGGCACGGGGCTCGATCTGTCGGAACCCTATCTGAACGTTGCCCGTGAGCGCCTGCCGACGCGCCGTGCCGGCTATATCTGCGGCCTGGCTGAAACCCTGCCGTTTGCGGACAATTCTCTCGACGTCGTATCCTGCGTCTTCCTGTTCCATGAACTGCCGCCGAAAATCCGGCGTCAGGTCATCTCGGAGGTCGCACGCGTTCTGAAACCCGGCGGCTCCTTTCTTTTCGTCGACAGCCTGCAAACCGGAGACGTGCCGGAATATGACGGCCTTCTGTCGGTCTTTCCGCAGCTTTTCCACGAGCCCTATTTTACCTCTTATCTCAGCGAAGACCTGACGGGTATCGCCAAGGCCGCAGGGCTCGAAGAGAGCTGGATGGTGCCTGCCTTTGTCTCCCGCGTCGCAGAGTTTATCAAAAGCGACTGATCTTTCAGTATTACTGAAAAATCTCATTCCTTCTCTTGAGACTGAAAACAATCAGGCGTATATCGAACGCCATGAGATTGGATCTATGGCTCTTGCAGACAGGGGAAAGCCGCAGCGCCTTTGCGCGCCGCGCCAACCTGTCGCCTGCCTCCGTAACCGCCCTATGCAATGACCCCAATGTCTGGGTCTCGCGGGATATGGCCCGCAAGATCGCCATTGCCACCAATGGCGCCGTAACCCCCAACGACTTTCTCGGACTGTCTACAACCAAGGAGCATCCCGTGTCCCAGGCCCGTGTCGCAGAAGCAATCCGCGCATTCGAACGTGGAGAAATGGTGGTCGTGACTGACGATGACGACCGCGAGAACGAAGGCGATCTGATTGTTGCCGCCGCCAAGGTCACGCCGGAACAGATGGCCTTCATGGTGCGTCACACCTCAGGCATCATCTGTGCGCCGATGACGGTTGCCCATGCACGGCGCCTGCGTCTTGACCCTATGGTTGCCGAAAATGATGCTCCGCTTGCGACCGCTTTCACCATTTCCGTGGACTACCGCCAGGGACTGACCACCGGCATTTCGGCCGAAGAGCGCTGCTCTACCGTACGCGCACTTGCAAACCCCAATGTCGGCGCTGACGACTTCGTCCGCCCCGGGCACATCTTCCCGCTGGTGGCCAAGGAAGGCGGTGTCATGATCCGCTCCGGCCATACGGAAGCTGCCGTCGACCTGTGCCGTCTCGCCGGACTGGAGCAGGTTGGCGTCATCAGTGAGCTGGTCAACGACGATGGCACCGTGAAACGCGGCCAGCAGGTTGCCGAGTTTGCAGCAGAGCACGACCTGAAGATGGTTTCTGTTTCTGACCTGATCGCCTGGCGCCAGCGTACCGAGAAACTGGTGGAACGGGTCAACGAACAGCCCGTCGACACGGTTTTCGGCCCGGCCTATGCCACCACCTATTCCACCCCGTATGACCCGATGCACCATCTGGCCATCGTCTACGGCGACATTCTGGACGGCCGCAGCGTCCCGGTGCGCCTGCAACTGGAATCCGTGCTCGATGATGTCTTCGGAGACGTCCAGCCACTCGACCAGATCATGAAACACTTTGCGGATCGAGGCCGGGGTGTCATCGTCTATCTTCGCGAAGGGTCGGTGGGCGTTGCCCGTCAGTCCAAGCGGCCGAGATCCGACTTTGAAGCCGCTGATTCCGAGGAACACAGCTCCGCACAAGCTAGACAGGAACAATGGCGTGAAGTCGGGCTTGGTGCACAGATCCTGAAGGACCTGGGCGTCAGTTCAATTCGCCTGCTGGCCTCCCGTGAGCGTCATTACGTTGGGCTGGAAGGCTTCGACATCAAGATTGACGAAACAGAGATCCTCGACACCTGAGGATCCTTCGGAAGGGGCCTTTCATGGCGGCGAAGAAAGAGGCAGTCAAACAAGAGGAAAACGTGAAGCCGACACCGGTGCCCTTCACCGTCGGCTTTAACCGCAGTCAAAGCGAAAGCATTGTCTACGGCAGCCTCATCCTCGGCATTCTGTTCGCCGTGATCGGGATTGTCGGCAATCTTCCCTTGCTGGCCCTCGCCGCCCTCGCCCCGCTCGCAATTGCCTTCTGGCACTATCCGATGATCGAAAAAGGCAAGCCACAGCTCGGCGCCAACGAAGACGGGCTTTATGTGGAACGCATCGGTTTCATCGACTGGGCGGCAATCCGGATGACGGACGTCAAACGGACGTCCGTCCGCAACATCGAGCTGGTCCGGCTGGACGTCCTCCTGACCCGTTCACTGGATGACGCCGTCACCAAGGCACAGACCTTTCCGGTCTGGAAAAAGTTCATGATGCGCAACTGGAAGCGCACGCCGCGCGAGCATGGCCGGGAGCTGATTGCGATCAACCTGCACACGCTTGCAGCCGACCCGGAAGAAATCCTGAGCCGCATCCGCGCCTTCAAGTTTGTCTGAGATATCGCGGCCCTGGCGCCAAGCCGGGCCGCAATTTATTGGAAGACGACCAAACCAAGCCTGCTCATCGTGATCATCCCGGCTGGGTAAAGCCGGAACCGGGATGAGGTGAGACGAGCAGACCCAGGCAACCCTACATCAGGTTTTCCTTGAAGAAGTCGACGGTTCTCTGCTCTGCGAGCTTTGCAGCCTCTTCGTCGTAGCGCGGTGTCGTATCGTTATGGAAGCCGTGGTTCACGCCCGGATACATATGCGCCACGTAGGTCTTGCCGTTGGCCTTCAGAGCTTCCTCATAGGCCGGCCAGCCCGCATTGATACGCTCGTCCAGCTCGGCATATTGCAGCATCAGGGGCGCTTCGATCTTGGAGACATCCGCAGGATCCGGCTGACGTCCATAGAACGGCACGCCCGCGGCAAGCTCCGGATAGGCGACCGCAATTGCATTGACCACACCGCCGCCGTAGCAGAAACCAACCGCCCCAACCTTGCCGGTGCTGTCGTCACTGTTGAGGAGATACTCGAAGCCGGCGAAGAAATCGTTCATCAGCTTGGTGCCATCGACCGTACGCTGCAATTCGCGGCCCTGATCGTCACTGCCCGGATAACCGCCGACCGAGGTCAGTCCGTCCGGCGCCAGCGCCATGAACCCGGCCTTGCCGAGGCGGCGCGCGACATCCTCGATATATGGATTGAGACCGCGGTTCTCATGCACGACCAGCACCGCCGGCAGCTTGCCGGTCGCACCTGCGGGCTTCACCAGATAACCGTTGACCTCGCCATGGCCGTTTGGTGACGGGTAAGTGATGCGTTCGGTGACGATCCCCGCATCATCGGGAGCAACCTGTTGTGCCAGCGCATAATTGGGAGAAAGCTGATCCAGCAGCATGGCCGCCGTCAGTCCACCAACCGCGAATTTTGCTGCCCCGTTCATGAACTCGCGCTTGGTAATCTTTCCATGCGCGTAGAAATCATAAAGATCCAGAAGCTCCTGAGGAAAATCCTTTGCCGTCATACGGCGCACAGGCGTCATTTCATTCATGTCATTACTCCCTGAAATGCATGAGACGTCATGCTGGAGATAAAACTAGAGAGATGACGGGCAAGGTCCATGGCCCTTGCCTTCCGGAATTGTAACGAGTTGTAACGCTGCGAAGTTGCCCGTCAGCCGATCTGGCCGCGATGACGCAGGAAATGGTCCGCCAGAACGCAAGCCATCATCGCTTCGCCGACCGGCACCGCGCGAATGCCGACGCAAGGGTCATGCCGGCCCTTCGTCATGACGTTGACCTCTTCGCCCTTGCTGGTGATCGACTTGCGCTCGGTGAGGATCGAAGACGTCGGCTTGACCGCGAACCGGACAACCAAGGGATCGCCGTTGGAGATCCCGCCCAGAATGCCGCCGGAATTGTTGCTCAGGAAGACGGGCCGGCCGACATCATCAAGGCGGATCTCGTCTGCATTGTCTTCACCTGTCAGGCTTGCGGCATCGAACCCGTTGCCGACCTCGACCCCCTTGACCGCATTGATCGACATCATCGCAGCAGCAAGGTCCGTGTCCAGCTTGCCGTAGATCGGCGCACCCCAACCGGCGGGGACACCTTCGGCAACGACTTCAATGACGGCACCGACGGAAGACCCGGCCTTGCGGATGCCGTCCAGGTAGTCCGCCCAGAATGCGGCTGCCTTTGCGTCCGGAGAAAAGAAGGCGTTGTTATCGACTTCCGCCCAGTCCCAGTTGGCCCGGTCGATCTTGTGCGGTCCAACCTGCACCAAAGCGCCGCGAACGGTTACGCCCTGCAATACCTTGCGTGCGACGGCCCCGGCGGCAACGCGCATGGCGGTTTCGCGCGCCGAGGACCGTCCACCGCCACGATAGTCGCGGATGCCGTATTTGGCGTCATAGGTGAAATCGGCATGGCCGGGACGGAACCGGTCCTTGATCTCCGAATAGTCCTTGGAGCGCTGGTCGGTGTTTTCGACAAACAGTGAAATCGGCGTCCCGGTCGTTTTCTGGATACCGTCCTCGTCAACCATGACGCCGGACAGGATCTTCACTTCATCCGGCTCGCGCCGCTGCGTGGTGAAGCGGGACTGGCCCGGCTTGCGCTTGTTCATGAAGCCCTGAATATCGGTCTCCGTCAGGGGAATGAGCGGCGGGCAGCCGTCCACCACGCAACCGATAGCGGGACCGTGGCTTTCGCCCCAGGTGGTGACCCGGAAAAGATGACCAAAACTGTTATGCGACATGAACGGTGACCGAGGCTTGCAATTGAACTGTCAGGCGCCGAGCGATACGCCATCGCGCCCGCAAGCTCAAGCCCGCAGCCGGGAATACAGGTATTTTTGGCAAGTCCATTCGTCCACCACCCCTGTCAAAATTAAAGACAAGTAGATTTCGAATGGAAGCTGGCGTCCTTGGTACGCGTTTCACGATGTCTTGAATTAACGACCTAGGAAATCGCGCGAACCGTTCGCAAAAATTCGACCCTTGATTTGCTAATCCTTAAACCTCTACCGTTATTACACGTTGGGATCTAATAAACACCAAGAGGCAAAACGTTGCGGATCAGGGGCTGGCTGACTGGACTGATCGTATTTCTGCTGGCACCCAGCCTGCTCTTTGCCTCACTCTGGTTTCATAATAAATTCGAGAAGGTCAACTCGATCGACCACAGCCTGGCCGGGCTGCACCTGATCGAGGCACTCGGGCCGCTGATGCAGGAGAAAGCGCTCACCGGCAAGATCAGGGAGACGCCGGTCCAACTGCGCGAACGCCTGGAAACACTCGGGGGAGATGAGCTTTCCGCCGACCTCGTTCAGCCGCTCGACACCTTCCTGAACGAAGGCAACATTCCGCTCGCACTTCGGCAGGCCCGTATCCTCGCCTCAATGATCTCCCAGGTCACCAGGCTGAGTTCGACTTCATCTTTCGAGACAGCAAAACTTCCGCATCTGATCACCGACACCATGCCGACCGTCGTGATCGAATCCGCGATCATGGCAAGCAATGCGAAAAGCATTTCCAGCCGGGGCGAGATCAATGTCTGGGACAAGATGCTGATCCCCGTGCAGGGAGGCCAGTACAAGATTGCCGCCGACGGGGCGTCGCGGGACACGGTTGATTACTTTAACGACCTGACCGGTGCGCAAGCCGATCTCTTGCAAAAACAGGCGAGAGCCTTCCGGACAACGAACGTCGCCTTTCAGACCGCAGGCTCGAAACTGCTCTCTTCTACTATCACCGCCTCAAAGGGGGCGGATGTCATCGCCCAGCCTGTGGTGGAGATGCAGCCGGCCCTGGTCAGTGCCGCTTTCGACCTTTGGCAGTCCACCGTCGACTATCTCCTGATGGACCTGCAGAGGCAGCGATCCGAGACACTGTTTGCCGTAACACTTGCCGGTCTTGTCGGCGGACTGGTCATTGTTGCGGCCTTTGCAATCGCCATCGCCCTGTCGCGTGCACTTGCCGACCGGACGCAGCAGGAATTTGAAAATCTCGGATTTCACGATCCCCTGACCGGACTGCCGAACCGCCGCGCCCTTCTGAATACGATACGCAACCTGCCACCGGCAGAGCCGGGAACGCGCACGGGTGCGATCCTGATCGACCTGCGCCAGTTCAAGAAGGTGAACGACCGGTTCGGGGACCACAACGGCGATTCACTTCTGCGTCAGGTGGCCGAACAGCTGACCCAGCACGCGGAACCGGAAGACTTCCTGTGCCGGACAGGCGGAACGGAGTTCCTGTTTCTGCGTCCGCGCCTCAAGAAGGCGGCGCAGTTCGAGCAACTGGCTTTCACACTTCTCCAGGAAATTGCGACCGACCGGATCATCGGCAACAACAGATCGGCGATCGAGGCAAATGCGGGCATTTTCATCAGCAGTCCGGGCGAGCAGGTCTTCGATCATTTGCTGACCGATGCGGCTCTGGCCCTGAGAGCGGCCAAGCAAAAGGGGCCGCGCAAGTTCGATCGCTTCACCCCGGCAATGCGCGCTGCCTTCGAGGAAAGTGACGAGATTGCCAAAGAGCTGCAGAATGCGCTCAAGAACGGCAATATCGTTGCCTGGTTCCAACCGCAGGTGAATATTCACACGGGCGAAGTTGTCGGCGCAGAAGCCCTCGCCCGGTGGATTGATGACGACGAGATCCGGTATCCAGGCTCTTTCCTGCCCGCTGCAATGGAAGTCGGGTATCTGGAGGAGATCGAAGAGGCCGTGCGCAGCCGGGCGCTGAAGTTTGCCGCCAGCCTGAGCGGCAAGACGAGGCCAGCCATACATCTGGGCCTGAACGTGACCGCCAGTCTGCTGACAAGCGCCAAGGCGGTGGATGCGCTCCACCGGCAGGTGCTTGACCTGGGACTTCAGCCTGCAGATGTCAGCCTGGAAATCCTGGAAGCGGTGATGATCGACGAAATCACGGCCACTCCCATCAAGCAGAATATCGCCCGCCTGTCGGAACTGGGGTTCTTCATCGAACTGGACGATTTTGGAACCGGCCATTCAAGCATCTCGAGCCTGCGCGATCTGAAGGTTGACCGGGTCAAGATCGACAGGAGCTTCATTTCCGGCGTCGATGCCGATCCCGCCCTGCAGAAATTCACCAGTGCGCTGATCAATCTTGCCAAGAGCCTCGACATCAGTGTCCTTGCCGAAGGTGTGGAAACCGAAGCCGAGCGTGACTGGCTGAAACGCCACGGATGCGACGTCATCCAGGGGTTCCTCATATCAAAGGCCGTTCCCGACAGCGACCTTGCGATGATGATCCTGAAACAGAATTTTGCACACCCGATGCCCGCCCTGGAACGACACGGCCCGCTGCGCAGTCAGGCCTGACCGACCGCCTTCGGCACCATGTTCGCCTGCCGTTTCTTGAATTCGGCAGCTGCCAGAGAAAATCCGCCGTCAGCCCCGTCGACGAAATGGATATGCCGGCTTTTGCCGATATCCTCGACAAAGCAGGTCATCAGGGCGGACGTGGACACATGCAGCCCGAACACCAGATCCCCGGCGGCATAGCCAGCTTTCAGATAGTCTTCGACCCCTGCAAACTGCTCCGGTGTCAGATCCAGCACGAGCTGCAGGCTGTCGCCCACCTTGCGATGGTCAGTGTTGAGGCCAAGTTCGGGAAAGTACCGTTTCGGGTCAAAAGGGCCGATGCGCCAGCCCGTGTGATAGCTGATGACGAAGACCATCGCCTCCAGCAACGCCTTTGCCCATCCGCGGAAGTCTTTTCCCGGTGAGCCCAGGCGCACCTCATGACGCGTACCGGTTGGTGGAAAGCGAAAACGAAGACGCGTCTTGTCCGCCAGTCTCATCCGGCTGTCATCCCTCGAGGGATCATAGCCGAGTTTATCGGCCAGCCCCCGCAGGACATCCTGCATTGGAATACGTCCGGTCGGCTTGACGATCAGGGACACGATGTGTCCGTTTCGTGAAGGAAGCGGTTCCCATCTGCAGGAAAGCCCGTCGAGCGGCGGTAACGCGGCATCGGGGAGAGAGATCTCAAACGGCCGCGCTTTTTCCGGATCTTTCAGAATATTGTCCGCGACGGCCAGGCCATCCCCCAGGATCATGGCCAGGTGATTGCCCGGGCTGAGCTGGTACTTGCGCACACGGACGTCGCCTCCAAGATCCCGCAGATGAGCGACCGGAATCGCAGCGGCGCGCAGCTCCAGTTCCATGACCTGGCGCGCCAGACCGACAACACCGGCCAGCGCGTCGCTGGCTGCCTCGACATCGTGTTCGGACACGACCAGCATTGCGCCGTCTCCCCCGAAGACAAACGGTACACGGTCGCTGCCGATCCGGTTCAACACCGCGGCGATCACCGCGGCGCCAACCATGTTGACTTCCTTGTACCGGCCCTGTGCGACCGCATCGCTGGAGCGGACTATGTCGGCAGCAAGAACGTACCAGTCGTCCGGCACCGGCCGGTAATCGGCCAGATCCCCGACCGTGCTGAAATCTGAAAAGCTTGGCAGTTCGCTATAAAATTCATTGGCGGACACGGCACCTGACCCGGATTGTCTCCAGGTTCCCTCGCAATCGCTGTAAACATCTACGCCGCAGCTGCTTCGCCCGATCACCGTCACTGGACAAGCCCGAGGCACGGATGGTCGGGGGCTCCTTTGCAGTGCCCAAGGTCACACGTAAAGCGGCCTTCACATGCGTACATTTCGAACAGCAAACGCTCATGGCCCGTTGTACCAGAGGAAACCGAAATGACGTATTCAAGAACCGCTTTCGATCAGGATCTACTGACACTTTCCTACAATCACTATGAGCTGAACGAACTGAGGCAGAACCCCTGGGACACCAACCGGACCCAATTTGAATCACCTGGCGATGCAAACAGCAAGATCAGCCTGTCACACATATCAAGACACACCGCGTGGGCCGTCTACGACAAGGTCGCCCGTTCCGGTGGCGAGATGTATGTCGGGAGACTGGCGCAGACCCAACAGCTTTACCGGCGCTTCAACCTGGAAGACCCGACGCATTTCAACCTGACCCCCGGTCTTCCGATCAATGTCCAGAAGCTTGCCCGCTGGTCGGTGTGCATCAACGACTGCTGGATCCTGGGGGCGATCCACACCCACAAGAAATTCTGCCTCGTTACCAAGATCCGCAATCCGGGTGAAATTTACGATTACGGACGCGGCTTCTTCATCGTGACAGGGCGTGAGCTTTATGGCCTGAGCAAGTTCGGCTACGAGCCGGAACGGGAATGGGGAAGCGTGATGACCTTTGTCTGCACCAACAAGCAGAAGGCCGACCGTGCGACGCTCACGAATTACGCCACCCTCATGGGACAAGCTGCCAATAGCGTTGTCGCAAAAGCGAAGATTTCTCTGTATGCCCAGGGTATCTACTGAGCCAATGGAGGATTGCCGCAGATCTTTGATATGGCGGATTGGTTCCGGCTTATTCTATGGATTGATTGGCGATTTCCGCAGACAGAACTTTCCCGCATGCGGACCTGCAACAGCTTGTCGCAAACTACGACCGAACGCCGACGAAGGGGCTGTCAAACGATCTCGAAAGCGCCCTTACGCCAGACAAAGACCTTGTCCTGCGGCACATCCAGCTTGGGAACGGAAACCGTGTCCAGCCCTTCCAGCAAGCCGCGCAGAACGCGGAAGACACCGCCATGCGACACGACGACCGAAGGCCGATCAACGGTCACCAGCCAGCGCCCGATGCGCTCGGCCAACATCTTGTAGCTTTCGCCCTTGGGGGGAACGAAGCCCCACTTGTCGGCGCGGCGCTGCAGGATCAGATCCTGCTCTTCCTCTGCCAGTTCTTCCAGCGTGAAGCCTTCCCAGTCGCCGAAGGTGATCTCCTTGAGCTGGTCCTCAAGGCGGTAGGCCTCCACCGGAAGGTCCATGGACTGGCGTAGCAACTCCATTGTCGACCGCGTGCGGTGGAGCGGTGAGGATACGAAATCCAGACCGGCGGGATCGATCATCTCCTGCTCCAGAAACGCTTTGAGACGCTTGCCATTGCCGCTGGCCTGGCCGCGCCCCGTGTCGTTCAGCGGAATGTCCCTTTGCCCCTGCATGCGCCCTTCGAAGTTCCAGTCCGTCTGGCCATGGCGGACAAAGATCAGGAACTCCGGATCGTGCAGCCTGGGCAGCAGGTCGGATTTCGGGGCACTCAGCACAGATGTCATTTCAGTTTCCGGAATGCGGGATCACCCCTGGCGGGCGGGGCCGGACAATATGAAAATGGCCGGTGTGAAACCGGCCATTCGAAACGGTCAATCCTTGACGACGGAAATGTCCGGGGCGTCCACCGCCTTCATGCCGACAATGTTGTAGCCGCAGTCGACGTGCTGGATCTCGCCGGTAACACCACGGCCGAGGTCTGACACCAGGAACAACGCGCTGTCGCCGACTTCCTCGATCGTCACCGTGCGGCGCAGAGGCGAGTTGTATTCGTTCCACTTCAGAATGTAGCGGAAGTCGCCGATACCGGAGGCAGCCAGCGTCTTGATCGGTCCGGCGGAAATCGCGTTGACGCGAATGTTCTGCGGGCCAAGGTCCATCGCCAGATACTTCACGCTGGTTTCCAGCGCGGCCTTGGCAACGCCCATGACATTATAATGCGGCATAACCTTCTCGGCGCCGTAATAGGTCAGCGTCAGAATGGAGCCGCCGTCGGGCATCAGCTTCTCGGCGCGCTGGGTGACAGCCGTCAGCGAGTAGCAGGAAATGTCCATGGTGCGGGCGAAGTTATCGGAAGACGTATCGACGAAACGACCGGTCAATTCGGATTTGTCGGAGAAGGCAACGGCATGGACGAGAAAATCGATCTTGCCCCATTTGTCTTCCAGCGTCTTGAAGACCGCATCGATGGAGGCGCCATCGGTCACGTCGCAATGGCCGACAACAATGGCGTTCAACTGGTCTGCCAGTGGCTCCACGCGCTTCTTCAACGCATCACCCTGGTAGGTCAGAGCCAGTTCAGCTCCCGCGTCGGCCAGTGCTTTGGCAATGCCCCAGGCAATTGACTTGTTGTTCGCCACACCCATGATCAGGCCGCGTTTGCCATTCATCAGTCCGCGCGTTTCCGCCATCGTCGTCTCCGAAAGAATTCCAATACCACCCCAGCGGGCTGGCTTCCTATGGCACAAGGGGTTTGTTCCTTCAAGAGACACGGTGACGGAATGAACCGTCGACGCCAGCGCTTTCAGACACTATGTTGGCGCCCGAATTTTACTGTCAAACTTCACGAGGACCCCGCTCATGGAGCGTACTGCCCATGCCGACCGCTTCGCCGAGATGATCGGCGCAGCCAACGTTCTGACAAGTCCGGACGACCAGGCTCCCTACCTCACCGAATGGCGCGACCTGTATCAGGGCGTCACTCCCATGGTGCTGCGCCCGGGCAGCACCAAAGAGGTGAGCGCCGTCATGACCTATGCGTATCAGAACGATCTCAAGGTCGTGCCGCAAGGCGGCAACACCGGCCTTGTCGGCGGCCAGATTCCGCAGGAAACCGGGGATGAAATCGTCCTTTCGCTGTCACGCCTCAACAAGGTTCGTGCGGTAGATCCGGCCGGCTTCACCATTACGGCCGAGGCCGGTGTGGTGCTGGAGACGCTTCAGAATGAAGCTGAAAACGTCGACCGGCTGTTCCCGCTTGCGCTCGGGGCTCAGGGCTCCTGCCAGATCGGCGGTAACATTTCCACGAACGCGGGCGGCACCGCCGTTCTGGCCTATGGCAACACGCGCGATCTGGTTCTGGGCCTCGAGGTGGTGCTGCCGACAGGGGAGATCTGGAACGGTCTCAGAACCCTGCGCAAGGACAATACCGGTTATGATTTGAAACAATTATTTATCGGTGGTGAAGGCACTCTGGGCATCATTACAGCCGCAGCGCTGAAACTTTTCCCCAGGCCCAAGAAGCTGGAGGCCGCTTTTGTCGGCCTGCCGGACCCGCACGCCGCCCTCAAGCTGTTCACCCTTGCCAAGGCACAGGCCGGGCCGGTTCTGACCGGCTTTGAAATCATGCCGCGCGTTGGCGTCGAATTCTGCCTGCGCCACCTGGAAGGCGCACGAGACCCGCTCGAGGGCGAACATGCTTGGTACGTGCTGATGGAGCTGTCCAGTGGTTCTGAAGCCTTTCCGGTGCGGGACCTGATGGAGAGCATTCTCGGCGAAGCATTTGAAGAAGGCCTGGTGGAAGACGCCGCCTTTGCCCAGAACCTGACCCAGGTTCAGGATTTCTGGCACATCCGCCACGGCATGTCGGAAGTGCAGAAGCCCGAGGGTGGCTCGATCAAGCATGACGTTTCCGTGCCGGTTGCCTCGATCCCGGACTTCCTGGACAAGGCCATGGCCGCGGTAGAGGACTTCGTGCCCGGATGCCGGCCTGTTCCGTTCGGTCATATCGGCGACGGCAACATCCACTTCAATGTCAGCCAGCCGGTGGGCGCCGACAAGGAAGACTACCTGGCGAAATGGGATGAGATGAACACCATTGTTCATGGCATCGTCGGCGAGTTCGGCGGCAGCATCTCCGCAGAGCATGGCATCGGCCGCCTCAAGCGCGATCTCCTGAAGGACGTCAAGCAGGGGATTGAGCTGGATCTCATGAAGCGGATCAAGGACGCATTCGACCCCAAGGGACTGTTGAACCCGGGCCGCGTCCTCTAGGGCGCTTCGCCTGCTCTTGAAGGCAGACATTACGTCCGCACGTTTGAAAGCCGGTCATCGGCAGATTTCGACAAACAAGAAGTGCCGGTGCCAAAAGCGCCGGCATTTTTTTGCTGTCCGAACCTCTCAAGTCAAAGCGGCTTTGCCAGCGTGGCCTGCATTCCAAATCCGCTTCAATGAGGGATGTATTCTTAAAGCTTTATTCAGCACTCTTTGGTTGCATTATTGTGAGATTGCACGAAAAAGTATCTCATTTCTGAGCGCAAGACTTCCGCAAAAACCCTTTATTTCAGGCGACCCACCATGACGACAACCAAATGGACATGTTCCGTCGACAGCAATGGAACCGCAAATCTTTACTGCGAACTCACCGAAGACGGACAGCAGCCCACGACCGAGAAGGTCAAATTGAAAGGGGTCTGCTATTCCCCGGCCCCGATCAACGGTTCCAACTCCTATGCCCCTGCCTTGGGGGACTGGTATTGGGACGACTTCGAAGCAGGCTCCACTTTCATTTCCAGCTGGTCACCCTTGCTGTCCCGCGACTTCCCCAATTTCAGGAACCTCCACAACAATGCACTGCGGGTCTACTGCATGCTGTCACGGCAGCTGGAAGGCAACGGAACCTTCCCTTCCCCCTGGGACAATGGTCACTATTTCACGCATAAGAATTTTCTGGACCTGGCCTGGGACAAGTCCGCTCCGCCAGAAGCAAAGATGCGCCGGTCTGTCCTGGTCGGCATCCCCTTGCCTGCCACGATGTTCTGGAAGACCCAATACGACCAGGCCTCACAGGTAGAGATCGACTACTGGACGAATGTCCTGCGGGAAACCGTCAGATCCGTAGCAGATCATCCGGCGGTGATGGGGTTCACCATTCAGAACGAACAGGACGGCGCCGACGTTTGCTACAACAATCCGGAATGGGCCACTTTCTGGTGGGGCCAGGTGGAGAAAATGGCTGCCATCGTCAAGGAAGAAGCTCCTGGCAAGCTGGCCGGCATGGCCACCCACGACGACCCGAACATTCCCCTGAAGGCGTCCTCCTACATGGAGAACTGCCCGAGCATCGACTTCTGGGGCGTCAACACCTACCAGACCGAGACCTTTGAAAGCATCTTCAAGGACTACGGCAACCTGCCGCCAAAGGCGCTGAAACCCGTTCTCTTCACCGAGTGGGGCATGCCGGCAACCAGTCACCGGGACCCGAACAACCCAGGAACCATTTATGCCGACGATCAGACCTGCAGCAAGGCGGCGCAAGTTGCGCAGAAAATGCTGCCTCAGGCCTTTGCTCATCCGCTTTGTATCGGGCTTTACTACTTCGAATATTGCGATGAACTGTGGAACCAGCCTGAAGCCCCCAACATTTACACCTGGTGGGGCGGTCCGCCTGCGCCCGGTTTCCCGAACGGATACTGGGACAACGACGGCTTTGGCCTCGTTTCGGTGCAACGGGGTCCCGGCCTGCCCAACGACGCGCCCATCTGGGCGAACACCGGCCCAAAGTTTCCGATAGATGTGCACACGAACAGAAACAATCTGTTCTCGACTGTTGCGAATGTTTTCAAGACGACAACTTGAGCTGACAAGCTGCGGAGCCGGCGCACCCCAAGCCGGTTTCGCCACGTCGGCGTAGCCGAACTTCGTGATTTACTGATCTCTACTTGGAAAGCGCCAGGTCTCAGCTATGTAAAAGCACCTAGTGCCGGGAAGGCATGCTCCGCCCGCAACAGCCTCAAGGGATCAATTGTCAAAACTGGCAGGTTGCCGAAGTTTCCTCGGTGCTGGGGATAAGGTTCGTTCGATCTGCCAAATACGAATGCCCCATCAACGTATGCATTGATACGGCCAGGATCCTGATCTGTCAGCAGTTTACGGGAACAGCAACCAGGCCCGGGTTCTGGTTTTGCCGGTCATAAAGCCTGTTTTCAGGCGTCCCATTTTCCCCAGCTTCCACCACCATACGGACCTGCCAGACCGGTTAGGTGGAACGGTAGCCGATTCAGTGACCATGTGACGGGAGAACCGGCGCATATGCACCCCTGTCATAAACGACATGATCTTTCTATTTAAGCCGGTTTTTTCCTTGGCTAAACTTCTTAATTTGACAGCGTCCTTTTGAAAACTCGCAGAAAAAATCCTGAAAAGTTAAATTTTTCCTAAAATCGTCTTCAAGCTCACAGGCAGAGCGGAAACAGCAACAGGAGAACAACTGGGTCGGGACTTGCGGCATGTCCTGACGATGACGAAACGCAAGATTCGCTATGTAAAATTTACATGCGCAGTGCCCGTCATCTACAAAAATTACAATATGAAACGTCTATGACCTCATAAAAATAAGCTATTTGTAAATATGGTAAGCAAAAGGTTAATGGTGTTTCATAGGCGCTAATAAGCCATCCGGTCTGGAGACCCAAAATGGGCAAAAGACCTAACGAAAGAAACGGGCAGCGAGGCGGAACGTCGTTGCTCATAGACAGTGCACAGGGGGGGAGCGGTTCCAAACGGTCCCTCCAATGGAGGCCACAATGCAGGTTCAGAACTTAGCTGGTTCGGATCAATGGGATCGTGTGAAAAAGGAACTGAGAAACGAGCTCGGTGACGATGTATTTTCCAACTGGTTCGGCAGAGTAAAACACGAAGAAACCACGGGCGATGCAGTCCGCCTGTCGGTGCCCACCCGCTTCCTTAAAAACTGGATCCAGAACAACTACGAGAAGCAGCTCGTCGGCCTCTGGAAACGCGAGCAGGACGATATCAACCGTATCGAGCTGACCGTTCGCGGTGCTCTGCGTCCTCGTCAACTCAATGTCGGTCTTGCCCCCAAAGCGATCTCCGCCCGGCGGATAAGCGGCCGTCCCGGCCCCTTCAGCAGCACGCCTCAATTCGGCGCGTCCCATGGCATGTCGGTCATTCCGTGCCTTGCGGACAGCAACGAGGATGCGGCGGCGGATTTCCTGAACGGTGCGTCTCTCAATCCGAAGCTGACCTTCGACACCTTTGCCGAAGGCGCCTCGAACAGCCTTGCCTGTGCCGCCGTGCGCCAGATGGCTGCCGGCCACCAGGGCACACTGGACCTGCTCTATATCCATTCGTCCACCGGCATCGGCAAGACCCACCTGCTGCAGGCAGCGGCGGCCGAAGCTCGCAAGACGGGACGGCAGGTTGCCTATCTGTCGGCCGAATTCTTCATGTACCATCTGGTGCCAGCTCTCAGAACGCCGGCCTTCCCGGTGCTGCGGCAGGCAATGCGCTCCATCGACCTGCTCCTGGTTGACGATCTCCAGTTCCTGCATGGCAAGCAGGCTGCGGACGAGTTCAGCAAGACGCTGGAACTGCTCATGGAGTCGCCGACCCAGATCATCATGGCAGCCGACCGCTCGCCTGAAGACCTCGATACGCTTGGCGATGCATTGCGCTACCGGATCCAGAAAGGTGAAGTCGTCGGCATCCAGTCAACCGATTATGCGCTGCGCCACGACATCCTGAAGAAGCGGATCACCGCGGCGCGTCGCACACATCCGGGCTTCTCCGTTCCCGAAGATGTCGCCGACTACATTGCCCGCTACGTGATCGCTTCGGCCCGCGACCTGGAAGGCGCTCTCAATCGCCTGTTCGCTCACAACCAGCTGACGAAACAGCCGGTGACGATGGACCTGGCGGAAAAGACCCTGCACGACCTGGTGCGGATCGGCGAGCCGCGCTCCATCAAGGTGGAAGAGATCCAGCAGGTGGTGTGCAAGCATTTCAGCGTTACCAAGGCAGACCTCCTGTCGTCGTGCCGGGCGCGCACATTGGTCCGTCCGCGCCAGATCGCGATGTATATCGCCAAGGTGATGACCGGACGCTCACTGCCGGAAATCGGCCGGCGGTTCGGCAACCGTGATCACACCACCGTGCTGCATGCGGTCCGCAAGATCGAGGACATGGTGTCCAAGGACAAGACCCTTGCACAGGAAGTCGAACTCCTGAAGCGGCTGGTCCACGCCTGATCTGTTTCCGGGGACACCCCTCCCTCGGAAAACCTGCGGCGGCGGGCTTGCCCGTCTCCGCGATTGCCCTGCCCCCAATTCAGGGCAATCACCCTTCTGCGTCCGACGGGGCGCGGTCGAACTCAGGCGGTAAGAACCGCCGGGTGTTTCATCTTAACCTCCCTCTCCTTGAAGCCGCGCCAGCGGCTTTCTTTTTGCCGCGTTGACAGAGCTGGAACCGGGGCGTATGCCTTGCGCCGGTTTGAGGGAACCGGCCGCCCGCAGGCTTCGGCCATGGTGAATTCCCTTGCGCAAGACATCTTGCAGCTTTGATCGACCTTCACGAGACAGTGCAGGCTGATGGCAACGCGGGCCCCATAACGGGTCGCCGCCAATTGGCGAACACCTTACCGCCTGCCTTTCTTGGAAAGGTAATCCCATGACGCTGCCCAGCGTTGCCAATCTCAAAGCACAGGCCAAGCGCCTGCGCGCCGCGCTAGCTGCCAAGGGGCAGGATATCTCCCACAGCCAGGCGCTCGAACTCCTGTCCGCCCAATACGGCTTCAAGGACTGGAACACCGTATCCGCGACAGCCGCCAGACCAAACCAGATGCAGTTTGCCGTCGGCAACCGTGTCTCGGGCACCTACATGAAGCAGCCTTTCGAAGGAGAGGTGCTGTCGCTGACACGGGTTGGTCCGGCAGGCCAGTACCGGGTGACCATCAAGTTCGACACGCCCGTGGATGTGGTCACCTTCGACAGTTTTTCTGCTTTTCGCAGCCGGGTCGTCGTTCTGATCAACGGTGACGGTGTCGCCGTCAAGCGAACGTCCGACGGTGAACCCTATCTGCGCATGCAAAGGGCTGACTGACGGAAAGGCGATAGTCTGCCGTGCCATCGGCCATGATGGAACGGCAGATGATCCTTGGCCTTCCCGTTGAATGTCGAGCCGAAGAGATGCTCTTCAGCGCATGGGCTCTAGCGCAGCCGCGCAATCACAAGGTGCCCGGGGACTGGGTCTCCGTCCTCGAGACGAACGGTGATGGGGTCCATCGCGAGAATGTCGAAGCCCGCCGCATCCAGAGATGAGCGAATATAGCCTTCCCCCTGCGCAAACCGGCTTTTCGGCCCGACCATGTAGGGACGCCCTTCAAGTGCTTCGTCAGACAGGGTTTCGGTGGAGAAAGCCAGGTAACCGCCCGGTTTCAGACGGTCAACTGCACCGGCAAGAAATGGTTCAACCGCCCCCAGATAGGGAAACACGTCGGTTGCCGCGATCATGTCCCAGCCGGGACGAGAGCCATCGTCTTCCTCGAACTCCTCAAGGAATGCGACGGCCTCGCCCACATAAAGGTCGTCATAGACTTCCCGGTCATAGGCAAGTTCAACGATCCGCTCGGAGAGATCTACGCCGGTCCGGTGGCCCGTGCAATCGGCAAGAGCCATACCTGTAAGACCCGTGCCGCAGCCGAGGTCGAGCAATCGATCGAATGGGCCAATCTCAAGCTTCTGGACGAGATCGCGAACCAGCAGAGGCACGCAGTAACCAAGCTCATCGACCAGAATGTCGTCGAACACATCAGCGTGCTGATCGAATAGGGTCGCGACATAGGCATCCGGCATTTTCTGAGGGGCGGCTTCCGCGCCGATTGCCGCCAGACGAATGCTGACACCGCCCGGGTCGTCCGGATCCAGCGCAAGGGCTTCGCGATAGGCCTGCGCGGCACCTGCCAGATCGCCCGATTTCTGCAGGGCGAGACCTCGATTATAGGCTTCGGCCAACGCTTCGTTCTCCGATGCGTCCTCTTCCAAGGCCTCGTCTAGCTCAAATTCAGGCGTGTCGTCGTTGCTCATGATCCATCCTTGCGGCTGAGCCCCTGCCCTACAGCCATGAGCCGACTTTTGCACGGCAATTCTGATGCCTGCGACGGTTCAGAACAGATCGAGCTGGTTCTTGTCCTCCTGCGATTTCTCCGCAGCTGACGGCTTGGCAACCTTTTTCAAGGGCACCGACATTTCTTCCGGCGAAATCTCGCGCTGCACATCAGCATCGTCATTGACGACCTTGTTCACCCGGTTGGAAACCGGCGTCGCGACCAGAAAATCGTCTTCTACCGGCTGCAGCAGCTTTTCGGCTTCACGCCTGTCGACGTTGGCAACATCCAGCCACGTTCCGAAATCTTCCCGTTTCAGGATCACCGGCATCCGGTGATGGATCGCAGACATCATCCGGTTGGACTGGATCGTCAGGATTGCACCCGTGTCGATGTCACCACCATCGGGATCCGACCAGGTTTCCCAAAGGCCGGCAAAGCCCATGACGTCGCCCTCCGCCGGACGGATCCAGAAAGGCTGCTTGCCTTCCGGCGTGCGACGCCACTCGTAAAAGCCGGACGCCGGCACGAGGCACCTGTGATGACGCATGGCATTGCGGAACGACGGTTTTTGCGACGCTGTTTCCGCCCGGGCATTGATCAGAAGTGTGAAGCTTGCCGGGTCCTTGACCCAGGGCGGCATCAAGCCCCAACGCACAAGATGAAAGCGGCGTGTGCCGTCGAGCGTCTGCCGCACAATGGCCAGCGGCTGGGTTGGCGCAATGTTGTATCGCGGCGGAAAATTGGGCTGATCGACGTAGTCGAAGAAGCTGCGCACAGCGTCCGGTGGTGTCGTCAGAGCCAGGCGGCCGCACATCGTTTTTCTCCGGTTGGGGCCCCTGAAGCGGGGCAAACAGGGTTCCGCCAAGTTAGGCAATTGGAAATAAAAAAGAAGTACCGTAGGCCCCAAGTCAATAACAGGGGGACCGGTATGGAATGTTTGCATCCAGTTTTGGGCGCCGGGGAGCTGGCAGCCGAAAGGCTGGAACAGGCAAACATTAATCCCCAAACCGGTTTGGCGACCGATTATCTCAATCATTTCAATGAAGTCATGATGCTTCTGGAAATGCTGCCGGATATGCCGGATTGCGCCGAAGATGTTCTGGAGTGGGAGCCGCTCGACTATGAGGGCCATTTCGAGAACTCGAGTTTCAAGGACAAGAACCTGGCCATCATGGCCTATCATGCCGCCCCGAACTTCTTGCGCGAACACCTGGAAAAACAGGTTGCGGGCATAAACAGGCTCGTGGGCAAGATTCAGGACCAGCTGCGCGAGACACCGGATCCCGCAATGATTGCGACTGACATTGCCGACCGGGCCACGAACGAAATCAAGCCGCTGATAGCCGTTGCCGGTGCCGTCATCCACGGCCATGTGGAACCCGAAGCGACGCAGCACGAAGGCGAAGGCGCACAGGCGGAAATCGACGCTCTGTTCGCATAAGGCCTGACGGCTTATTGTGCCCGGGCAGAATCAGCCGTCTTTCCGTCCGCAGAGGTTCCATGTCCAGGTTTTATCCGGAAGCGCCACGCGCCAGTGTCAGTGTCCTGTGCCATCGTGATGGCCGTGCCCTGCTGGTGAAGCGCGGCAGGCCTCCTTTCAAGGATCACTGGAGTTTGCCTGGTGGAGTGATCGAGCTTGGGGAGACCCTTCAGGAAGCGGCCGCGCGTGAACTGCTGGAGGAAACCGGTGTCACTGCGGCGATCAGCGAGCCTGTCGAGACCTTCGATTCCATCCAGAGAGATGATGACGGCCGTGTCGTCACTCACTTCATCCTGACTGTCTTTTGTGGGCCTTATGTATCGGGAACTGCAGTTGCCGCCGATGATGCCGCGGCGCTCGACTGGGTCGGCCTGGAAGATCTCGACGGGCTGTTGACCACACCTGGTACGCCGGACCGCATTCGGCGGCACCTGACTATCCCTTCAGCCAAGCAACCAGACCTCTAATCTTTGGATCAACTTGCCATAGTGCTTGCGGTGCGGCGCCGGGTTCAGCATGATCCGCCCATGATCAAACGCCGAATGCACGTTTTCCTGTCCCGGACTGCTGTTGTTCTGGCCCTTGCGGCCATGTGCCCGGTGCAGGTTGTATCGGCGCAGGAAACCGCGATCGACGCGCCCCCTTACGAACAGCAACTCATGCGTCTGTCGGAGATATTCGGAGCTCTGCATTTCCTGCGACCGCTGTGCAAGGAAAGCGATAACCCGAGCTGGCGTGACCGCATGGAAGATTTCCTGGACGCTGAAACGCTGGACGAGAATCGCCGCCGAAGGTTCATTGAGCGATTTAACCAGGGTTATCGTGGTTTCTCAGTTGCTTACCGAGAGTGCACAGAGGCTGCCCGTCTCGCAATGGGACAGTACTTGAGCGAAGGCGAGGTCATCATCAGCGACGTCACCAGTCGCTATGGTCGGTAATTTTCGCAGAAATCTTCAAATCGTTACGAGTTGGTTAACCTTTTGAATCAAATTTGTGGGTGGCCGTTAAGTTTGCGTTCACGGTTACTTATCAGCGCGGTTCGCCGTGCTAGGATCATTACTCAAGATTCGGGGCAGGAACACGCGGGAGTTGTCCCTCTTGCGTTCGGGAAGGACCGGTAAGGAAGCGAATGATAAACGACGATTACGCCGACGCGGCAATGGAAGCCGAATTTGCTGAAGACGAAGACATCAGACGTGCTGCACTCGGCTTCATTTCCGACGCCTGGGCCGAAGCCATCGCCAATGGTGTAGATGCGGACGCCGTCGCTCACGCGGCGATGTTCACTGCACTTGCGGATCTGGTTGCTGCCTATGGTGAAGATGCCGTGGCCAAATTGGCTGAAGGCCTGCCGGATCGTATCCTGCAGGGCGACTACACCGTGAACCGCGTACTTCAGTAAAACGCACGCTCACGACACGCATTCTGAAGAGGCCGGTTGCCCGGCCTTTTTGATTCAGGTGTATTTACGCTTGGCCCGTGCTACGTGATCAGCCCAACGCCTGCCGCTTCGAGCGCCAGCTTGAGATAGATCAGCGCGCCGAACACGACCAGCAGAAATCCGGCAATATGGTTGGCACGATCCAGCCAGAGATCGTCGATACGCGACTTGAAGTGTGAAACGGATGCCGAGACGAGCACCCACCAGGTGGTCGCCCCTGCCGTGACACCGGCAACCATCACCAATGCGCCGAAATGATCCCCCGTCTGGGGGCGATAATCTCCGAGACCACCAAATATCGCCACGAAGGCAAGCACTGCACCCGGATTGGTGATCGCCATGAAAAAGGCTGCGGTGGCATCGGCCAAAAATCCATGTTCTCTCGGATTGCCGTTCCGGGTCAGATGCGGATGGGTGTTCCAGATCTTGATGCCGAAAATGATCAGCAGAGCTCCGCCGACGATCTCGATGAGGTCGAACTGGCCTTCGATGAAATTGGTGACCGCGGAGATGCCGAAAATCGCAGCAGCCGCAAAGATGGTGTCGGCAACGACAGCCCCCAGCCCCACGAAGACACCCTGTCGAAACCCGCCATGCACGGCGTGTTGAATGGCCATGATGTTTACAGGACCAACCGGGGCTGTTGTGATAATGCCAACAAAAAACCCGATCAGTGCATATTCGAAAAACGACACGGCCGGTCCTTTTCTAGACCCTTGATATTACTTTTAAAGCGAACGGACCTCTCGATAGCGGCCCCGCGGCGTCGTGACAAGACAAGAGGAAATTCCAGTCCCGATGTTTTCAGTCTCGCATGAATTGTTTAAGGAAAGGCGCGGGGCGATGCCTGCTTGTGCCAGTGTTATACGACGGGGACCGGCAGGTGCGGATAAACGAGGAACTTTCATGAGTCGGATTTATCAGGCTGCGGTTATTGCCGCCGCTCTTCTGGCGGGCACAGCGCTCGCAGCCCCGGGTTTCGCCAAGACTGTCCAGGTGGAAACAATTCCGGTTGCGCCGTCCGAGCCTGAAAATGCACCCGCAATTCCGGCAGAAGACCTCGCCACGCCCGAAACCGGGGAGCCGGCAGCCGCAGAAGGTTCCAAAGCACCTGCACCGGCCAGCGCCGAGTTGCCTCAGGTGCTCTACAGCACGTCCTATCTGCCGAAGCCTGTGCAGCGCATGCAGGCCCAGCTGAAGGAAGCAGCGCTTTCGGGCAACATGGAACGGCTGCGCATGGTGTTCGAGAGCAACGAACTGCCTCCTACGGTCTCGTTCGGGCAAATCGACGACCCGATAGACTTTCTGAAGGAAATCTCCGGTGACGGCGAAGGCTTCGAGATCCTGGCCATTCTCGCCGACATCATGGATGCAGGGTTCTTGCATGTGGATGCAGGCACACCCCAGGAAATGTATCTCTGGCCGTATTTTGCCCGTTACCCCCTTCACGATCTGACACCCGATCAGAAAGTGGAGTTGTTCCGGATCGTTACCGCAGGCGACTTTGCTGAAATGCAGGATTTCGGTGCCTGGACATTTTATCGCGTCGGCATCGGTCCTGATGGCACGCTTCATTACTTCGTGGCCGGTGACTGACAAAAGCCCCCCTCAGAACGCAAACCGCAAGATAAATCGGGCGCCTGTACCGATGGGGCTATTGCAGCAAAACAAAAAATCGTGACAATCAATACGAGCGCAAGAAGTTCACTATCCGAAAAGCACGCACTTGCGCCCCGCCTTCCAACTCCCGCCATATGCGGCGCATGCGAGTGACCAAAATGATTGTAAGATTTTTCTCCGCTGCCTTTCTGATTTCGCTTCTGGCCCTGGGCGGCTGCCAATCCAGCAACCAGTCCGGCGACGGCCTGGAGAACGGTAGCGCGGCACCTCCGATCGGCGGCCTGAGTTCAGTAGACCAGGGCCCGGATGGCGACCCGGACGCTTGCGCAGGCGAAATGTCCGAAGGCACTTCGATGACACCGGGCTGCTAACCGCACGCAACTCGTTCAGAACACGCTTTCCGGAACGGCTGCCGCAAATAGCACAACCGTCCCGGAAAGCTTCCGGGCTGCTTCGCCGGACCTCACTGTCCGGCAGGGGCGGTCCATCCTGCTTCTCTCAGTCCTGCCATGAGGGAAGTAACAATCTGCTCGCTAGCCCGATGGGAGCGGAGGAAGGCACCTGGGTCACGGCTCAGGCCGGGAGAAACGTCGGCCATCTTTTCCAACGCAGCACGAGCCGCTTCCTTGTTGCCAAGTTTCGATTGGGCAACAGCGACAAGACACCAGCTCACTCCGGATCCGTCCAGAACGCCCTTCTTCGCCGCTGTCAGCATCTCGGCGTAGTGGCCGTTCAGCAGGTGGTTTATGGCAATCAGGTGGAAATACCAGCCGGGCGCGTTCCGCGTACGTTCGATCGCCTTTTCCAGATAGGGAATGCCTTCCTCGAACTTGCCCACAACGGACAGCCGCCAACCAAGTTGAGCCAGTGTGTCCGGATCGTTGGGATCTAGTTCGAGTGCTTTCTTGGCAAGCCTTTCCCCTTCCTCGATGTTTCCCATGTAGTGATTGATCGATGACAGCGCCTTGAGCGCCAGAATGTTGTTGCCATCAAGGCTCAGGGCATGTGACGCGGCGTCCAAGGCACGGTCGAAGGCAAGTTCCTTGTTTCCGTCTGCTGCCAGACCAAAGCGACCAGCATCCAGATAGATCCAACCGAGCATAGCCCAGGCTTCAACATAACCCGGGTCCCGTTTGACCGCACTATTCAGGCACGCCTCGACTGTTGCATGCAGTTGCCTTGAAAAGTTCCTCCGGTACACGTAGCCGCGCAGTACGCATTCGAAACTGTCGTTGCTCGGTTCACTTCCAACGGACAGGTTACCGGCGAGTTCCGACTTGATAACACCGTAGGGCTGACCAGCGACGGTAGCGATTTCCGAGGCGATGCTTTTTTCGATTTCCAGCAGAGTCGTCCGGCTGCGCATACGATCATAGCTGCCCGACCAGAGCACCCGCTTGCTGGGGCTGTGCACCAGCTTCGCACTGACACGGACAATCCCGTCTTCCGACCCGACAGATCCGGTAATCAGGAAAGAGACGTTTTCCTGCCGGCCGATTTCAACCGGATCAAAGGTTTCGGCTGTCTTGGTTCCGACGGGGGGCCAGAAAATACGGAAGTCCGGAAACCGGCTCAGGGCAGTCATGATCTGCTCGGCAATACCCGCCGCCAATATCTGTTGTTCCGGATTAGCCGAGGTAACGCTGAATGGAAGAACCATCACGGAAGGTTTCGAAGTCTCGAGACGCTCCTGCTGTGGGGGCACGAAGTACATCACGAAAGCGGCTCCGAGCACCAGGAGTGCGAACAGCACCGCGCCCAAAGCAACCAGCCATGGCAGCCTGGGTGAGGTTCGTGCAGGTCTTGGCGACGCATTGACCTCTTCCGGCACATGAGAATCTGCCGTCTCATCGTTGCCGGTGGTCGAGCCGTCCCGTGCAGTCACACTGGCCAGATTGTCATGAAACTTCGGCGCATACTGGCCTTTGGGAATGGAAATGCGGATCGGATTCCGCGCGCCTTCGGCGATGTAGTAACTGTCCAGATCATGCCGCAGTCGGCGGGCCTCCAGACGAACGATCGGGTCTGATTGCGGGTCAAAGTTCTCGTCACGACCGAAGACGGCCAACCCGATAACGTAGCCCTTCAGCGTGTCCGCGCGCCCGGCCAACGCTTCCTCTATCAGGAAAGTCAACATGGCGCGGCGCTTGGGCGTTGCGTGAAAATGATCGCTGTGCAGGACACGGGAAAGTTCTTCCCGAACTCGTTCCGGGCAATCGAACTCCTCGACATCACCCGACGCAACTATTTGTTGTCTGCCAGACCGCATAATTCCCCCTGAAAGGGCCGGACAATAAATTTAGTTGAACGATAGTCCATCGCCATAAGTTTTGTCATCCGTAAGAAGCACTATAGCCGACAATCTTGGTGAACACACCACCTCAGACTCCTGTTCGTACCTGTTCATACCTTGTAACGCCCCTGAGTCCCGTACGTAATCCTGTTGGAATTTCCGTGATTATTCGACAACGGGGCAGTGTCGTCATGCCGACAACAGCTCTCATCATGCGTCGTTTCAAAGTGGACGAACTTGCCCTTCGCCGCCTGTGCAACGCTCATCCTTCCTTCTTGTCACTTTGCGAGGACTACGCAACCGCATGTTGTGCCCTTGAACGTTGGCAGAACGATGAAGCAAAGGCTGCCGACTATCGCTCCGTGATTGAAGAACTTGAACGGGAAATTTCAAGCTTCCTGACAGGAGGCGCACCTATCGACGGGTCGTCATCGGCCTACTCCACGAATGGTCCAAAAAGGAGCCATTAGGTATGTTGACCAGAATAGTAACCGGACTGGCGGTCGCAGGCATGGCCTGCACAGCGCTGTCAGGTGTGGCCTTCGCGCAAGACGCGAAAAAACCCAACATCCTCTTCATTGTTTCGGACGACACCGGCTACGGTGACACTGGCCCGTATCTGGGCGGTGAAGCCCGCGGCATGCCGACTCCGAACATCGACAAGCTGGCTGACGACGGCATGATGTTCACGCATTTCTACGCCCAGCCCAGCTGTACGCCGGGCCGCGCAGCCATGCAGACAGGCCGTATTCCCAACCGCTCCGGCATGACAACGGTGGCCTTCCAGGGCCAGGGTGGCGGCCTTCCCGCGGCCGAGTGGACATTGGCGTCGGTTCTTAAAACCGGTGGCTACGACACCTATTTCACCGGCAAATGGCACCTTGGTGAAGCGGACTACGCGCTGCCAAATGCCCAGGGCTATGACGTGATGAAATACGTCGGTCTTTACCATCTCAACGCCTACACCTATGCCGATCCGACCTGGTTCCCGGACATGCCGAAGGACCTGCGCGAGATGTTCGAGAAGGTTACAAAGGGGTCGCTGTCCGGCAAGGCCGGTGAAAAGCCGACAGAGGACTTCAAGATCAACGGCCAATACGTCGACACGCCGGACAAGGGCGTGGTTGGTATTCCCTATTTCGATGGCTACGTCGAAAAGGCGGGGCTCGAGTTCCTGGAAGAAGCTGCGAAGAAGCCGGACACGCCGTTCTTCATCAACGTCAACTTCATGAAGGTGCACCAGCCGAACATGCCGGCGCCGGAGTTTGAAGGAAAATCGATCTCCAAAACCAAATATGCAGACTCCGTCGTCGAACTGGACAGCCGCATCGGCAATCTGGTCAATAAACTCGATGAGCTCGGTCTGTCCGACAATACGATCGTCTTCTGGACCACGGACAACGGCGCCTGGCAGGACGTTTATCCGGACGCCGGTTACACGCCGTTCCGAGGCACCAAGGGCACCGTGCGTGAAGGCGGCAACCGCGTTCCGGCAATCGTCCGCTGGCCCGGGCACGTCAAACCGGACACGAAAAGTGCCGCAGTCGTCGGCGGTCTCGATTTGATGGCCACTTTCGCTTCTGCTGCCGGCATTACGCTGCCGACCGAAGACCGCGAAGGCCAGCCGATCATCTTCGACAGCTACGACATGACACCTGTGTGGGAAGGTTCCGGTGACTCCGGCCGAAAGGCCTGGTTCTATTTCACCGAGAACGAACTTTCTCCCGGTGCAGCGCGCGTCGGCAACTACAAGGCCGTTTTCAACCTGCGCGGTGACGATGGCGCAACCACCGGAGGCTTGGCAGTCGACAGCAACCTTGGCTGGAAGGGCCCCGACAGCTATGTTGCTACTGTTCCGCAAGTGTTCAACCTGCTGGACGATCCGCAGGAGCGCTACGACATGTTCATGAACAACTTCACTGAACGCACCTGGTATCTGCCGGTGATCAACAACGAGGTGACGGAACTCATGAAGTCCTACATCAAATATCCGCCGCGCAAGTTGCAGTCGGAAACCTATACCGGTCCGATCACGCTCAGCCAGTATCAGCGGTTCAAATATGTTCAGGAGGCTCTCGCCAAGGACGGCTTCTCGATCGGCCTGCCAACCGGCAACTGATCTACGAAGTAACTGAGTGTCCGCCCCGGCAAAGTCCGGGGCGGACATCGCCTTGAACAACACGAATTTGGAAGGTTGCAGCTATGAAGGTCAAATTCCTCTTCGGCGCAATGGTCTCCGGCCTGTTGGGAGCAAGCGTCTGGATATCGGGTGCCCTTGCACAAACCGACCCGCTGCCATCGTGGAACGATGGCGCGAACAAGCAGGCGATCGTCGAATTCGTCGAAGCCGTAACGAGCGAAGGTGGCGCGGATTTCGTGGCACCGGGAGAGCGGATCGCAACCTTCGACAATGATGGCACCTTGTGGGTCGAGCACCCCATGTACACCCAGCTTGCTTTTGCGCTCGACCGGGTGAAGGCAATGGCACCGGACCACCCGGAATGGAAGACGACCCAGCCTTTCCAGGCCGTTCTGGAAAACGACATGGAAGCCCTCGGCAAGGCCGGTGAAAAGGGATTGATGGAGATCGTCGCAGCGACTCATGCCGGGATGAGCACGGATGAGTTCGAAAAGACGGTCACCGACTGGATCGCAACTGCCAAGCACCCGAAATTCGACAAGCCCTATACCGAGCTTGTCTATCAGCCGATGCTGGAACTTCTCGCCTATCTGCGTGCCAACGACTTCAAGACCTTCATCATCTCCGGTGGCGGCATCGAATTCATGCGTCCTTGGACCGAAGAGATCTACGGCATACCGCCTGAGCAGGTGGTCGGCTCATCGATTGTCACTGAATACGAGGTCGTCGACGGCGTTCCCACCTTAATGCGGACACCCAAGATTGCCTTTGTCGACGACAAGGCCGGCAAGCCCGTCGGCATCCTGACCCACATCGGCAAGCGTCCGTTGGCAGCCTTCGGCAATTCCGACGGCGATTATCAGATGCTGCAATACACGACTGCCGGTTCCGGCAAGCGCCTCGGCATGTTTGTCCATCATGATGATGCAGATAGAGAATATGCTTATGATCGTGATACCCATTTCGGGTCGCTGAACAAGGGGCTGGACGACGCCCCGAAGGAAGGTTGGCATATCATCAGCATGAAAGACGATTGGAAGCAGATCTTTCCGGAATAGATTAGCCGGAAAAGACACATGAATTGAACAGCAACTGGAGTGCACCGCGCCCGGCTCGGAGACCTGAAGGGACAGACCGAGGGCGATGCAAGCTGCAAGGATAGATCATGAAAAGAATTTTTTGCCTCGCCCTCATGACAGGACTGGCATTTGCCGGCCCGGCGCTGGCGCACGATCCCCAAAAGATACAAAAACGCATGGAAGAGCGCATGCGGACACTCGGACTGGATGTCGGCAATGCCTATGCCTGCACGCCTGACGACCAGAAAAAAGCTTTCCGTGACCAGGCCCGCCACCTGTTTGTGCACGTCCTTTACGACCACGGTGAAGATGCCGCCTACGACTATGCGGCCTCCGTCGGTTTTGGCTCTGCTCGCGATCTCGAAAGCATCAACTGTGAAGAGCGGCTCGCCTATTGGGAAGACGTCAAGGAAACGCTGGAACTGGAGGAAAAGGAATGAGGCTTCGCACGATCAGACTTCTTGGTGTTGGCGCTGCCCTGCTCCTCGGCAGCAGCGGGATAGCAATGTCCCATGACGTTGTCCGCGGCGGATACCATGGCGGTTATCACGGTGGTTACCACGGGGGATATCACGGCGGGTATCATGGTGGTCACAACGTGGTCGTGGAAAACAACAGCAGCCATGGCTACTACGGCCGCCCCTATTATGGCCCGACTGGCGGCTACCTGGCCGGTGCGGCCGTTGGCGCAGCAACCGGTGCGCTGGTCGGATCTGCAATCGCCAGTTCGAACAGCGACAATGGTTGCCAGGTAACGGATGCTGCCGGCCAGAAACACGTCGTTCCCTGTTCAGACCTCGACTAGGCATCGGCGAGACGAAGCTGTGCGGAGAAGCAGCCGGTAGACAGCAGCTTCTCCGCATTGAGCTTGCACAAGCACCAGGAAGTACCGGCAGAAACAGACGTCTCGTTTTACCCAGCGGCTTTGACGGAGAGGTTTGAGCGCACAGAATGTTGTTCACCCGATTGCTCGTCGCGCTCCTTGCCGTGCTCTGGTTCCAGAGCGCCAATGCAGCCGAAAACCTTTCTGCCGCTGTTCCGGACTATGCCGGCACCGCAACATGTACCGGTTGCCACGAGGCGGAAACCGGCGCCTGGCGCGCTTCACACCATTCCAAGGCATGGATGGAGCCCGGACCGGATACGGTCGACGCGGACTTCGACAATTCGCAGTTCACGCACAAGGGACGCACCAGCCGCTTCTTCACACGCGACGGCGACTATTTCATCGAGACGAGCGACGTTCCGGGTAAGACGCAAACATTCAAGGTGATCGGCGTCGACGGAATTGCTCCGCTGCAACAGTATCTTGTCGAAACGGAACCGGGACGGGTTCAGTCTTTCGACGTGGTCTGGGACCAGCAGAACAAGCGCTGGTACCACCTTTACGGAGACGATGCTCCACCGCCTGAAGACGGGCTGCACTGGACCGGACCTTACAAGAACTGGAACGCCCGCTGCGCCGAGTGCCACGCCACCGGCTTTGAAAAGAATTATGACCCCGCCACCAGGACCTACTCCAGCCGGCAGGCGGAAATCGGCGTCGGATGCGAAGCCTGCCACGGACCGGGGGCCGCCCATCTTGCCTGGGCGAAAGACCCGGAGACCTACGGCAAAAGCCCCTTCCCCGGAACCGGGCCGACCGGTCTTCTACCGGTGTTTGCAAAAGGCCAGCCGGAAGCGGAAATCCAGCAATGCGCAGGTTGTCATTCGCGCCGCGAAGCCTTTGAGGACGGCAATCCGGTGCCTGGTACACCGTTCCATGATGCCTACCGTTTATCGCCACTACGCGAAGGCCTTTATCACGCCGACGGGCAGATCCTTGACGAGGTCTATGTCTACGGCTCATTTCTGCAGTCAAAGATGTATGCCAAGGGCGTAAGCTGCAGCAATTGCCACGAGCCACACAGCGGAGAATTGCGCGCGGAAGGCAACGCCGTTTGCACACAATGCCACAGTTCCGCGGGCAACGAGGCGTTTCCGTCGCTGACGGGCAAGCTTTATGACGACCCTTCCCATCATTTCCATCAACCGGAGACGCCGGGCGCCGAGTGCAAATCCTGCCACATGATCGAGCGCGTCTATATGGGCATCGACGGGCGAAGAGATCATTCCTTCCGCGTTCCACGGCCGGATCTTTCTGAAAAGCTCGGCACGCCGAATGCCTGCAACGACTGCCACACCGACAAGTCTGCCGCCTGGGCGGCCGGAGAACTTGAAAAGCGGTTTCCGGACAGTCGTCACCGTGGGCCGCATTTTGCAGAGATCTTTTCGGCGGCACGGCAGAACCCGGGCGTGAACGCCACGGACCTTCTGGCAGTCGCCCATCAGGCAAGCTACCCGGGCATCGTTCGGGCGAGCGCGCTGGACCTGCTGCTGCCTGTTGCGACACCGGAGATTGCCGAGGCCGTCACCGACCTTTTGGCAGATCCGGAGCCAATCGTCCGCGCCGGAGTGCTGGCGTTACAGCAGCCGGTTCCGCCAACCCAGCGGCTTCCGCGGATCATTCCTGCCTTGAGTGATCCGGTCAAAGCCGTCCGGATTGCCGCGGCCCGTCTCATGATCGGCGCTCCCATTGCCCATATGCCGGACCAAATGGCCGAGGCTGCGTCCAGTGCCACAACCGAATGGCAGCAGTCACTCGCGAACAAGGCGGATTTTCCGGAGACCCAGCTCGTGCTTGGTGGAACTGCGCTCGTTCTTCGCAATATCCCGGCAGCCATAGCAGCCTTTGAGGAAGTCACGCTGCTGGATCCGCAAATGATCAATGCCTGGGTGATGCAGGTACGCATCAAGATGGCAGTCGGTGACATGGCGGGAGCGCAGCTCAGTCTGCAAAAGGCCCTGGTTGCCAATCCTTCGGACCCGACGTTGCAATCCTACAGGCAACAGCTTTCACAGCAATAAGACGAAAAGGCATGCTATACTCCTGATTGCCATTTCCAGAAGTACATCCACAAAACCCGGAAGGAGCTTCTGGGTCACATAGATGATCAACCCCCTGCAAGGGCAGTTCTCTTGAGCATGGAAGGCATGAGACCATGAAGCAATTGGTTACCTTGGGCGCTCTGGCGCTTTTCTTCCAGATGACACCGGCAGGTGCTCAGGATTCCGAACTTGCCAAGAAGCTCTCCAATCCCGTGGCGTCTCTCATCAGCGTTCCGTTTCAATGGAACTACGATCACGGATTTGGCCCTGCCGACGGCAACAAGGTCACGCTCAACATACAGCCCGTGGTGCCGTTCTCGCTCAACGAGGACTGGAACCTGATCTCTCGAACGATCCTGCCCGTTGTCTGGCAGGATGACATTGCCGGAAATTCAGGCACGCAGTTCGGTCTCAGCGACACGACGCAGAGCTTCTTCTTTTCGCCAAAGGAGCCAACGTCCGGCGGGATCATCTGGGGCCTTGGTCCGGTGTTGCTGCTGCCCACAGGTACCGACGACCTGTTGAGCACCCGCAAATGGGGCGCCGGTCCGACGGGCGTTGTGCTGCGTCAATCCGGCCCGTGGACCTATGGCGGGCTAGTCAACCACGTCTGGTCATACGCAGGTGACGATAATCGTAGCGACGTCAATTCGACCTTCCTGCAGCCGTTTCTGTCCTACACGACCGACGACGCCTGGACCTTCACGCTGAACTCGGAAAGCACCTATGACTGGACGTCGGACGAATGGTCCGTGCCGATCAACGCCATGGTTGCCAAACTTGTGACCATCGACAAGCAACCCATCAGCTTTCAGGCAGGTGTTCGGTATTATGCAGCAAGTTCCGACAACGGCCCGGAGGGCTTCGGCGCACGGGCTGCAGTGACCTTTCTTTTCCCGAAATAGGGACCCAACAGGGGCGGGGTAATATGAAAAGAGCTGCATTTCTTCTGATATTGGCCAGCCTGCTGACCGGGGGTGCTCAGGCTGCCGATCTGGCCCAAGCGCCTGCTCCGGTTGACACACCGGATGTGCGTGTCGACCGAGCGTGGAAATTCGTCGTCGCGCCTTACCTGCTTGCCCCGACCATTCAGGGAAACAGCCGTATCGGCCGATTGCCCAACACGTCGCTCGACGTTTCCCCCGGAACCATTTTCGAGAACCTACAATTCGGGGCGATGGGTCATTTCGAGGCGCTTTACGACAATCGTTTCGGAGCAACATTGGACGTGGCCTACATGGACCTTGGCAAGGGCCGGAGTTTCCCACGTGTCGGCGGCAGTATCGATGCTGGCGTCAAGCAATTGGTGACCGAAGCCTTCTTCGGCTACCGCTTCTGGCATCAGGACCGGAACTGGGCCGAAGCCTATGCCGGGGGGCGCTGGTGGTACAATCAGCTGAAGGTCAGTGCCAACACGCCAGCCAACACCTTTACTCAAACAATCACCGAACAATGGATCGATCCGGTGATCGGCGTTCGCGGGCAGGTATTCGTGGCACCCAAATGGTCGCTGTTCGGCAGCGGTAACGTCGGTGGTTTTGGCCTGGTATCGGACTTCACCTGGGGTCTGCAAGGCGGTGTCGGCTATCACTTCAACGATCGTGTCGCGCTGCATCTGCAATACAAGGCAACCGGCGTCGACTATGACAACGGCAAGTCCGGCCGATCCGCCTTCAGCTATGACACGATCACACACGGCCCATTGATGGGAGTTGCCATCAGCTTCTAGGACGCAGGCAAGGACAACAAGTCAAAAGGCCGGTTCCTCATCGGGACCGGCCTTTCCTTTTCGTGCTGCGACTTCGCCGGAAGATCACGAAAGCACGTCCGTTGCCTTGTGATCCGCGTCGACACCTTCGATCAGGAACACCTCGCCCACCGCCTTGTTCAGGCGCAGCGGCAGGATCGTCCGGTAGGCCGGCGATGCATACCAGGCCTCGGCCCGTACCCGGTCAGGAAAGGCAATCACGATGAGGTCCCCCTGGAACGCGCCTTCCAGCTGATGTTTCTGGCCACCATGGATGATGAAGCGGCCGTCAAAGGGGGCCAGCGTTGCGTCGATCCCTTCCAGATAGGCCACGATGTCGGGCCCCATTTCGATTTCGCGCAGATGGCCGATGGCGTAACAGGTCATGGTCCGGCCTCTTCAAGCTAGCGGTTGCGCAATGACGGACTGCGGCCTTGCGGCTTTCCACTCCAGCCAGGTGAAGCAGAGCACGACGACGGCCTGCGCCAAGAGGAACGCCCAGCCCAGCACGTTGGGCGCAAACAGGCCCGTCAACGGCAGCAGCAAACTGGCCAGCACCCAAAGAAGATTGCCGGCAACTACCAGGCTTGACGCCCAGACAGGCACCTGACCGGCAAACGCGAATACTCCCATGAAAACCGCTACCGGAAACAAAGCCAGACCTGCCCACAAAAGGAGCTCGCTCGGAAGTGCCGTCAATCCGGCAATCCATCCGGATGCGCCGACCAGCAGGACACCCATCACCGCACAGGTCAGCGCGTCAAACCGTAGAACCACCTGTAACGAAACACCTGAATTCGATTTGGTCATCATCTGTCTCCACTCGTGAAATCCACCCGCACACTGCGAGTGGCGATGACAAGAGGATTGCCAATCGATGTTCTGAAGTCGATTACTTCGCAGGTAATTGAATCTTCGAAACCGCGCCGGCAGGGTAATGCTCATGAAACGAACAGCGGAAACGGCGGGTGACCTGCTGCGCCAGTGGCGACAACACCGGCGAATGAGCCAGCTTGCACTGGCCAGTGAAGCGGATATCTCTCAGCGCCACCTGAGTTTTCTGGAATCAGGACGGTCTCGTCCAAGCCGGGACATGGTGATGCATCTTGCCGAACAGTTGGATGTCCCCTTGCGTGAACGCAATGCCATTCTTGTTGCGGCAGGCCATGCCCCGCAATATCCGCAGCACGGGCTGGATGAGCCTGAACTTGCCGCGGCAACCGCTGTTGTCCGGCAGATCCTCGACGGACATCTGCCCCACCCTGCCCTTGCCGTGAACCGGCATTGGGAGCTGCAGGCCGCCAATCAGGCGATCTTTGCCCTGCTGGACGGCGTCGCGCCACATCTGCTGGAAGCACCGGTAAATGTGCTTCGTCTCAGCCTGCACCCAGAAGGCCTGGCACCACGCATCCTCAACCTCGGTGAATGGCACGCCCATATTCTTGCACGCCTCGCACATGAGGTAGATCAGTCCGCCGACCCGAAGCTTGCCGCGCTCAGGGAGGAACTCGCCGAAATGGCTCCGGAGCGGTCGCGCAAATCACGGACCGAGGTACCGTCACAGAAGGGACGCATCGCCGTTCCGCTTTATCTGCAAGGCCCCAACGGAACCTTGAGCTTCCTGAGCACCACGACGGTGTTCGGCACGGCCGTGGATGTTACCTTGTCCGAAATCGCCATCGAGGCCTTCTTTCCCGCAGACGAGGAAACGGCAAGGCAGATGAGTGCCTTGAGCGCTGGAAGCGCGGGCGGCCGTTCTTGAACCGCCCGCGCTCCGGACTCAAACGCGTGCCTTGACGATCAGGATCATCGGGCGCTCCATCTCTTCCGCCAACGATGGCATGGCTTCGATCTGCTCTTCGCCGGGGAACCATTCCAGTACATGATCAACCGTGAAACCTGCCGCGATCAGCGTGTTGAGCGTGGTGCCGATGGTACGGTGGTATTTGACGACGCCATCGGCCAACCAACTGGTTTCCCGTGCTCCTTCGCGAAGATACTGGTTGACCGGCCAAGACTTCCGGCCGTTCAGTTCGATCCATCCAGGTTCTACTGGTGCCATGAAGATCGGGTGTTCGATGCTGAAGACGAAACTGCCTCCTGCCTTGAGTGATCTGAAGATCTCTCCGGCCAGCCGGTTGAAGTCCTCGATATAGTGAAAGGCGAGCGAGCTGTAGACCAGGTCGAAGGCTGCCTGAGGCAGCTTCAGGGTTTCCAGGTCAGCAGTCCGGAAAACGATCGCATCGTCTTCGGTTTCGTCCCGCGCACGGGCAAGCATTTTTTCAGACAGGTCGAAACCGAGTACATGCGCAGCACCAGCGCTCCGGACCCAGCGGGCAAACCAGCCGAACCCGCAGCCGAGATCGGCAACGTGCAGCCCATTTGCTTCCGGCAACAGTGCCCGGATAGCAGGCCATTCGGGAGCCCCGTCAAGGCCGAACTGCGACCTGGGCAGCTGGCTGTAGCCTTCAAAAAAGGCCGGTTCGTCATAGATGTTTTGTGCCATTTATTTCTCCATCAGAGTGCCGATGGACGGCGCGCACCGCAACAGGTAAAGCCCCGCCCGATCCGGCGGGGGTGCAGGTGCGCGAAACGCTTGAAACTCAGCGTACACAATCAGCCTGCATCCCGCCTTTTGGGATGCAAGCGAACCGGGAAACGATATGAGTATCTTCTTCGCACATGAGAGCATCATTAGGAGCGCCCTTGGTGCCTGTCAACGAGTTGCAGGTGTCTGACGCAGCTCGCCCTGGCGGGATGCAGCTACTTCCCGCAGATTGCGAAGAGGCCGGCTCTGGAGGCAATGCCAAGCTTTGCGTAGGCGCGTTTGCGGTATGTGATGACTGTCGAGGGAGCGACGTCGAGATCTGCTGCAATCGCCTCCGCCTTGCGACCTGACAGGATGCCCAGACACACCGAACGCTCCCGCTCGCTGAGCGCCGCCAAAGGCGGTGGCAGGTCCGTGTCCGATGCCTTTTCGAAATGGAGCAGAGCCAGACGGCCTGCAAGGCGTGCAAGATCCGGATCACACAGGGGAGCGGCAGGATCGCTTTGATAGAGGCTGACGAAAAGGCGCAGTTTTTCTCCGACCGCAAGCAATGTCGTCTTTGCCAGCATGCCGGGATTTTCGAAAAAGAGCTTCCGGTAGTCTGCGCTCATCCGGCCCTCGATCTCGGCGAGCCGGCTCAAGGTCACGGACTGAGGCGGTGACGCCACCAGATCGGGCAACAGAGGATCCTTGAGAAACCAGCCGTCGAGATAGGTCTCGGCAAGTTTTCCGGCCATGACGGAGCGGCTGAAGTGCCACGACAGCAGGCAGCGAGCCTGCGTGTTCTCGATTGCAAAAACCATGATCTGGTCGACACCGAGCGTTTCGACAAACGAGACAAAGGTCTGGGCAAACCGATCCGTGCCCAGATCCGCGAGGCAGGCTTCAATGTGACAGGCAGTGGTGTGTCCGTCCGGAGTGCTCATGAAATGCTGATAGCATGTCCTCCCCGAAAGGGGACAGACGCGAGACGGCAAGGCTCCTAATCTTCTGCCAACAATCAGGGAGGATCCTCAAATGAGGCCAGCCGGACGTGCCGAAACGGACTCGCTCTATTTCACCTATCCGCATTTCGAAGCGCCGACGGACCGTGCGCATCTGACCCGGCCTGCACGTGTTGCCATTGCCGGAGCGGGGCCGGTAGGAATGACCGCAGCGCTGGCACTTGCCCGCGAAGGAATTGCTTGCGTCCTGTTGGATGCGAAGTCCACCTTCAACGACGGCAGCCGCGCGATCTGTATCGCCCGGCAGAGCTACCACATTCTCGACCGGCTTGGCGCAGTCGAGCCCTTTCTGGAAAAATCACTCGGCTGGACCACAGGCCGCAGCTTCTATCGCGGCAGGCAGATCCTCGAATTTGAAATGCCGGACAGTCCGCGCGAGAAATACCGGCCGATGTACAACCTCGAACAGCAATATATCGAGCAGTACCTGTGGGATGCGATCCAGCGGGAGCCGCTGATCGAAACGAGATCGCAAAGCCGGGTCTGCGGTCTGGAAGATCTTGAGCAGGGTGTGCGACTGGCAATCGAGGATCCGCATGGCACCTACCAGATGACCTGCGACTGGTTGCTGGCGGCGGATGGTGCTCGCAGCACCGTCCGGAGCTTGCGCGGTCTGCGGCTCAAGGGCGAGAATTTTGAAGGCCGCTACGTGATTGCCGACGTCCAGATGGAGCATGATTACCCGACGATCCGACGCGCCCTGTTCGATCCGGATTGTCGCCGGGGCGGAACGATCCTTGTTCACAAGCAGCCTGACAACATCTGGCGCATCGACTATCAGCTTCGCGATGGCGAGGACGAAGCCGAAGCCATCCGCGAAGACACCGTGCGTGCCTCAGTGGCCGCCGTTCTGACGGAAATCGGTTATGACGGAGACTGGGATCTGGAATGGTGGAGCATCTATTCGGCCAACACCCTGGCGCTGGATGACTACCGCGACGGCCGGGTGTTTTTCATCGGCGACAGCGCGCACATCGTGCCGATCTTTGGCGTACGTGGCCTCAACAACGGTCTCGCCGACGCCCAAAACATTGCTTGGAAACTCGCCTGGGTGCTGAACGGCAAGGCCGGTCCGGATCTCCTCGACAGCTACACGCCCGAGCGGCGTGGGGCGACGCTGGATGTGTTTCGGAACGCCTCCAAGTCCGCCCGTTTCATGACACCTCCGACGGCAGGCTGGCAATTGATGCGCGACGCAGCTCTCAATCTTTCGCTCAGCCACTCCTTTGCGGGAGAGCTCGCCAACCCGCGCCAGATGACACCCTATACTTATGCCGACAGTCCGGTTGTTACCCCGGACGACGAAAACTTCGATGGTGGGCCAAAACCCGGCGCTGTCTTGCCGAACGCGCGCGTTGGTGACGGGTTCCTGTCCGACTTGCTCGGTGACGGATTCTCGCTGATCGCCTTCAGTAAAGAGGTGGCGGATCGTCTCGCCGACCTGGATTTTACCCGGGTCGTGCTGCAGCCGGGCTCGGAAGCAGCTGAAGTGCTCGCGGCTTCGGCCGGCAGTGCCTATCTTGTCCGGCCCGACATGCACATTGCAGCGCGCTGGCAAACCGCTTCAACAGAGGCAATCCGCCAAGCTCTCGAGCTTGCAGTAGCTGGAGGAAAAGCATGACGCCCGCCGATCTGGAAACCGTTTACGAGGCCTTGGCCGAACAGCTCGATGCCATCGGATCCGCTCAACGGGAGCTTTACCTCGCCAAGCTCGCCTTGCTGCTGGCGCATGAGATCGCAGACGCAAATCGTGCGCGCTCGCTTGTTGCCGAAGCTGCCAGCAATCTCGAAGTATGACGTCAGCGTCAACAAATAAAGCGTGTCGCGATCTTTCGAATTCAGGCGACACGCTTTTTCTCTTTTTAACGCACAGCCTTTTGAGTCATTCAGATTGACCCGCCCGACACTTTTGAGCGGCGGATTCTTTTGAAGACAGCCCTCGGTACGTCTTCCCGGACGCAGCGAAGCGGAGATCCGGGACCGGGGAGCCGGGGCCTCTCGTTTGAGCGGCCTCAAAAGATAGCTCCTTGGCTCCCCGGTCCCGGCTCGCGCTGCGCTTGGCCGGGATGACGCCGGTGGGTGAAACCGGAGTCCCTGACTTCGAACCGGCCAACCTCGCTTTAAGCGAGTGCCGCGATGACGATGATCTCGACCTTGTATTCCGGGGCTGCCAGTTTGGCTTCGCCGGTAGCGCGTGCCGGCGGGTTTGCCGGATCGACCCAGGCGTCCCAGACCTTGTTCATCTCGGCAAAGTCCTTCATGTCGTCCATCCAGATAGTGGTCTGAAGAATGCGGCTCTTGTTGCTGCCAGCCTGCTCCAGAAGAGCATCGATGCGCTCCAGAATCGTCTGGGTCTGGTTGGTAACGGTGTCGCCCGGGTTGCCGACCTGGCCAGCAAGATAGACGAGACCGCCATGGATAACAGCCTGGCTCATGCGCGGGCCAACTTCCAACCGTTTGATGTCGGACATGATTGAATTCCTTCTTGTCTTGAAAGAGACGCCCGCTCAGAACAAGCGGGCGGGATCGAGAGCAGCCACTACCTTCTCGGGCAGTTCGCTCGGACGCTTGAGACAAAGATCCGCAACGAGCCGGGAGAGCGCTGGAGCCGTTTGTACGCCGTAGCCGCCCTGACCGGCAAGCCAGAAAAACCCTTCCGCATCCGGTGCAAATCCAACCACAGGCGTGCGGTCCGCAACGAAGCTGCGCAGGCCTGCCCAATTCCGCTCGACGCGCGTGACGGGCATCGTCACGGCCTGCTCGAACCGGTGCAGACCTTCAGCCAGAACCATGTCATCTGCCCAGGCATCGTGCGGCTCCACCGGGTCTTCATCGGCAGGCGAAACCATGAACTTGCCGGCATCCGGCTTGGCATACCATTGCTCCGACGCGCTGGCGACGAGCGGCCATTTCGTGACATCTATACCATCCGGCGGCGGCACGATGGCCGCCGAGCGGCGCATGGGCACCAGGCCGACCTTGCGAACGCCTGCGAGACCCGCGATCTGATCCGCCCAGGCCCCGGCTGCATTGATGAGGACCGGCGCTTCGAAGGCCCCCTTGGGCGTCTCGACACGCCACTGCCCGCCGCTTCTGAGAATGCGCTGCGCGGGCGCTTCCGTGACGAACCGCGCCCCGGCCTTTCGTGCAAGCCGGGCAAAGCCCTGCAACAATCTGTCGACGTCGATATCTTGCGCGTCCCGCTCGATGGCAGCAGCGGCAATCGTTTCCTTGCGAAGCAGTGGAAACAGGGCGACAGCTTCTTCCGCCGTCAGGACTTCCATACCGTCGGCACCGTCCAGATAGGCCTTGAACGCGTCCAGTTCGTCCTCGGTCGCAATGAGCATTTCACCACGGGGTGACAGCAGGCTTTCCTCCGATATCCCTTCCGGGTTCTTCAGAACTGGCTCCGAAGCTGCATTCAAGGCCCGCAAGGTGGCATTGCCGTAGTTGCGGATGAAGATGGCGGCGGAGCGACCGGTCGCGTGCCGGCCAAGCGCATCTTCCATTTCCAGCACGGTGACCTTTGCGTCCGGCGCAAGCCGTGCCGCGGCCCCGGTGCCGGCAATGCCGCCGCCGATGATCAGAAAATCCGATGTCTCGATCATGCGTCCTGGAACCCTTTCAGGAAACTGGTGAGGTTCTGGCCGAGTTCTTCCGACAGGTAACCGCCTTCCTGCACGAACAGCACCGGCAGGCCGAGCTTCGCGATGACGGCACCAATCCGTCCGAACCCGGGTGTGGTGATGGCGAGTCCCTTGAGAGGATCTTTTTCATAAGCATCGAGACCCAGGGCAACAACCAGAATATCGGTGCCGAAGGCCCGAATGTGGTCGAAGGCCGTTTCCAGGGTTTTCAGGTACTCGTCATCCCCGGTGCCGCGTGCCAGGGGCAGGTTGAGATTACAGCCCCGTCCCGCGCCCTCGCCGCGCTCATGTCCGTGGCCCCAGAAGAACGGATAGAACCGCACCGGATCGGCATGCAGCGAAACGGTGAGAACGTCACCGCGCTCATAGAAGATGCCTTGCGTACCATTGCCGTGGTGGACGTCGATGTCGAGGATCGCAGGACGCTTGCCTGCCTTCAGAAGCCTTTCGGCCGCAATGCCGGAGTTGTTGAGAAAACAGAAGCCGCCCGCCAGATCCGCGAATGCATGGTGACCGGGAGGGCGCGACAGCACATAGGCGGCCTGTTCCCCGGCCGCCATCAAGTCCGCACCGTGGACCGCACTTTGGGCAGACCAATAGGCCGCTTCCCAGGTACCGGCTGCGATGGGACAACTGGTATCGGCCTGGTGGAACCCGGCCTGACCGACTGCGGAGCGCGGATAACTTGCCGTGCGCCGGTCCGGATGAATGTTCGGGATGACCTCGTCGGATGCGCCCTCGATCCGGCTCCAGCGTTCATGGATGGTCTGAAGAAAAACGAGGTATTCCGCAGAGTGGAGAGCCGCAATCGGGCCGAGTCCATGATCGTCCGGCACCTCGAAACGACACCCTGCCGCCTTGGCACCTTCGGTCAGGACCTCGATGCGCTTTGGCTGTTCCGGATTGGCCAGCCTGGTGCCGTTCGCCATGAAATGCTTGGGATCGTGCACCCATTGGCGGTCGTCAAAAATGGCTTTCATGAGCGGTCCCTCAATTTGTCGAGTGCCGGTGCGCGCAGATCGAAGACGGTTTCGCCTTCCCGAGGCGCAAAACCGAGCCGTTCATAGAAACGGCGTGCATCCGGATTGTCGTGATAAACGGCGAGCTTCAGAAAGATCGGCGTCCAGCTATCAGGCGCAAGATCCAGACTGGCGGCAAGCAGGCGCTGGCCTAGCCCTTCTCCGCGCGCTTCTCCATCGACCCAAAGATCGGAAACATAGAGACCGGTGCCGCCACGCGTCGTCGAAAAGACAGGCGAGGCCTGCAACACGCCGAGCGTTCGGTCGTCAGACGGCCGGATCGCTAGCAGCGCGAAGAAGGCGGGAGTTTCCGAGAAACCGTGACGGATCACATCATCAAGACTGGCGACGTGAGTGTCACCCATATCGGCCGAAAGCTGGAGCAGCGCTGCGTGAAGCCTTTCGGCATCAGCTCGTTCAGCCCGCCTGATCGTTATGTTGCTCATGATCAGAAGGCCGTCTCGCCGGCCCCTTTGAGGCCCAGCATCTGCCGGGCTTCTTCCGGTGTTGCGACCGTTCGCCCGAGTTCCTCGACAATCTTGCGGATCTTGGTGACCTGCTCCGCGTTGGAACGGGCCAGCTTACCCTTGGCGATGTAGAGATTGTCCTCCAGCCCGACACGGACGTGCCCGCCCATGCTGGCAGCAATGGTGGCGAAAGGGATCTGCTGTCGGCCCGCCGCAAGAACGGAGAAGACATAGTCGTCGCCGAAAAGCTTGTCCGCCATCCGCTTCATGTGCTGCAGGTTTTCCGGGTCCGCACCGATACCGCCCAGAACGCCGAAGACGAACTGGATAAAGTACGGCGGCTTGACGAGACCCCGGTCGGCGAAGTGGCGCAGCATGTAAAGATGCCCGACGTCGTAGCATTCGAACTCGAAACGCGCACCGCGCTGCTGGCCCATCTGTGTCAGCACGAATTCGATATCCCGCGGTGTGTTCTTGAAGACGAGATCATCCGTTCCGCGCAGGAAAGGCTGCTCCCAGTCATGCACCCACGCGTCGTAACGGTCGGCCAGCGGATAGAGCGCAAAGTTCATTGTGCCCATGTTGAGTGAGCACATTTCCGGCTCTGCCTTCAGCGGACCGGCAAGCCTGTCCTCCAGGCTCATGATGGCGCTGCCACCGGTGGACAGGTTGAGCACCGCGCCGCAGCCCGCCTTGATCTCCGGAAGGAAGGCCATGAAGTCGGCCTCCCGCGCCGACGGCTGACCGGTTTCCGGATTTCGGGCATGAAGATGCAGGATTGCGGCGCCCGCCTCGGCAGCGCCTATCGCCTGGCCTGCAATCTCGGCAGGCGTCACCGGCAAGTGAGGCGACATGGTGGGTGTATGTATGGAGCCCGTGACGGCACAGGTGATGATGATCTTGTCTGTCATGTCTTGAATGTCAGCTGGCTCTGGCCTGTTGCTGCGAAATCCTGTCGAGAAACTGGCGGAGAGAAAGGTCGAGACCTTCGATGATCTCGGCAACATGATCCGGTGTCGAGATCATGGGGGGCGCAATCAGGAAGTGGTCGCCGCTGTAGCCGCCCCGTGTCCGGCGGGAATAGATGATAAGGCCGTTCTCATAAGCAATATCGACCAGTTCGTTGAAGGCGTTCAGTTCCTTTGCGAGCGGTCTCAGGCTTGCACGGTCCTCGACCAGTTCGAAGGCCAGCAACAGCCCTTCGCCGCGTACGTCGCCGATGATCGAATAGCGGTCCATCAGCTTCTTCAGTTCGCTCTTCAGGAGCGCCCCGGTCTCGGCCGCGTTCTGGCACAGGTTTTCCCGCTCGATCTCCTCCAGCACCGCCAGACCGGCAGAGCAGGCAAGCGGATTGCCGGCATATGTGAAACCATGCAGGAAACCGCCATTGTCGAGCACGTTGGTGACGATGTCCTTATGCGCAATCATGGCGCCCAGAGGCGCATAACCAGCAGCAAAGCCTTTGGAGATCACCAGAATATCCGGATCGACATTCCAGTGTTCACCGGCGAAGAACTTTCCGGTCCTCCCGCCACCGGTCATGACCTCGTCATGGATCAGCAGGACGCCGTAACGCGTGCAGATCTCGCGAATGCGTTGCATGTACCCCTTCGGCGGCACGAGCGCGCCGGTGGAGGCGCCACCGATCGGCTCGACAATAAAGGCCAGGATTGTTTCCGGGCCTTCGGACAGGATCTTCGCCTCCAGCATGTCGGCGTAGTGTCTACCCGTTGCCTCGTCGTCCGGATCCAACCCGTCGAGATAGGCGCGCGGTGCCGGGATCTTCGGCATCGGCCGCATCATGGGGTCGAACGGCGCGGTAAGGGGTGCATAGCCTGTCAGGGCCAGAGCGCCAAGCGTGCAGCCGTGATAGCTCGGTTCGCGCGAGATGATCTTGTAACGCTGCGCCTGGCCGATCGCGATGGCGTTCTGGCGGGCCAGCTTGATGGCGCTCTCCACCGCTTCCGACCCACCGGAAACGAAGAAGACCTTTTCCAGTCCCTCGGGTGCCAGTGCGGCGGTCCTGGCGGCAAGCAGCTCCGCAGGCTCTGTCTCGAAATGGAGGCGGTAACCGAAGGTGGACTTGTCCATCTGCTTGCGCATTGCCTCCAGCACGCGCGGGTTGGAATGGCCGATGTTGCAGACCATCGCCCCGGACGAACCGTCGAGATAGCGCTTGCCGTCGACGTCCCACATGTAGACGCCGCGCGCCTGGTCCAGAACAGGCCGGCGCTGACGAGACTGATAGAACAGATGAGAAGTTTGCGGACGGCTCATGAAGCAGCTCCAGGCAGGGCTGCGCAGTCGCGCGGACGGAAGCGAACGAAGACGTCCGAGCCTTCCTCGAAAGGGTGCTGATCGATCATGTTGATCACCTGAAGTTGCTGGTCGCCGACACGCACGAAATACCGTGCCGCCTGACCCTGGTAGTCCACCGCCTCGACCTTGCCGTCGAGCGCGATGCGATCATCCGCCGGAGCGGATTTTTCCGCCAGCAGAAGTTTTTCAGCCCGGATAACAAGCTGTGCAGGACCGGCCTGCGAAAGATTGGGAGCCTTTTCCCTCGGCACATTGATCTTGCCGAAGTAAGGCAGTTCAAGGGACAGCTCCTGCCCGTTCACGGCCTGGCACGTCGCTGGCAGAATGTTGGAGATGCCCAGGAAGCGCGAAACGAACTCGCTTGCAGGCGTGTTGTAGACCTCCTGCGGCGTGCCGATCTGCTCCACCCGTCCGTTGGACATCACCACGATCCGGTCGGACATGGCGAGCGCTTCGGACTGGTCATGGGTAACGAAGACGGTGGTGATGCCGATCTGGTGCTGGATGCGCTTCAGCTCAACACGCATGTCCTCGCGCAGGTTGGCGTCGAGCGCGGACAGCGGTTCGTCCAGAAGCAGCACGTCCGGCTCTATGACGATGGCCCGCGCCAGCGCGATACGTTGCTGCTGACCACCGGAAAGCTGCTTGGGATAACGGTCGCTGACATGGGGCAGCTGAACCAGTTCCAGCGCATCGCGCACTTTCTTTTCGGCATCCGCCTTCGGGATGTCGCGGTATTTCAGGCCGAAAGCCACATTTTCGGCAATCGTCTTGTGGGGAAAGAGCGCGTAGTTCTGGAAGACGAGACCAAGGTTTCGCCTGTGGATCGGCACGTGGTTGATGCGTTGACCCTTGATGGTGATGTCGCCTTCGGAAGGGTCGATGAGACCGGCGATCATCCTGAGGGTGGTCGTCTTGCCACATCCGGAAGGGCCGAGCAGCGTTACGAAGCTTCCGTCCGGGATGTCCATGCTCATCCGGTGAACGGCGGTAAAGCCACCGAACTTCTTGACGATATTGTTGAGGGAAACCGCGCTCACGCAAATTCTCCAGGTCCTGGGGAGAAGACGACCTTCCGGCAGCAACTGCCGGAAGGTGCCGGGTCAGTGATGGGGCCGTACCGGGCTCAGTACCCCTTCTGGATCCGCCCGAACATCTTGGACCAGTCCTGTTCGTGGCTGTTCCAGTATTCCGGATTGGCGAAGGTCAGACCGTCAAGCGTGCCGGTCGGATCGAACGCCGGAAGGGTCGGGATCTTCTTGCCGAGATCAACCTTTGTCGGGTCAAGCGCCGGCGGGTAGTTCTGGCCTTCGGCGACCGCGATCGAGGTTTCGGGCGCCAGCATGAAGTTCAGGAGTTCCTCGCAGGCTTCCATCGGCGAACCCTTGATCACGAACAGGCATTCCTGCCAGCCGAAACCGTTGGGCGGATCGATATAGCCGATGTCATGGCCCTGCTCCTGAAGGGCGTAGATCCGGCCGGACCAGCCCTCGGTAACGTAGATTTCCTCTTCGGCCAGAAGGCTCATCAGTTCCGCACCGGACTGCCAGTATTTCAACAGCAGATCGCGGTTGGTGCGCACAGCCTGCCAGACCGCATCCATATCCGTTGCGTTGTTCGGATCCTGGTCGGTCTGCAGCGATGCGTACCAGATACGGGTGCGCCAGTCGGACCAGCCGCCGATCTTGCCCTTGTAGGCTTCGTCGATCAGGAGCTTTGCACCCTTTTCCTTGGCTTCGTCGTCGGAGATGTATTTCCGGTTATAGGCAATGCCTGTGGTGCCGTAGTCATAAGGTACACAGGACAACTTGCCGTCTGTGACACCGCGGAAGACGTCGGTGAGTTTCGGGATCACGTATTTCAGGTTCGGGATGTTGTCCTCGTTGAGCGTCGAGTTCAGCCCGAGATTGACATAGCGTGCGTAGTCGAAGACGCCTGACAGGTGAGCGATATTGTATTCGCCTTCCTGGCTGGCCTTGACGCGCGACAGATATTCATCACCGCCGCCGAACGTTCCGTCGACAACCTTGATGCCGGTCTTTTCGGTGTAGGGATCGAAGGCATATTTGCGGAAGGCTTCCGAGACGACCCCACCCCAACCATCGAAGCGGACTTCCTCCGTCGCAGCCATGGCATGGCGGGTAAAGGGTGTCTGCACACCGTAGGCGAGACCGGCTGCCCCGATCAGACCGAGAAACTTGCGGCGATCGAGATCACCGTTGAGATAGCGTTCGCGCAGACGCTCATAGCGTTTGGTATTGTCCATCTTGTTTTCCACTCTGGTTCTTGTGTCGGTTTCTTGCTTTGATCGCGCGGTTCTAACCGCCGCGCTGCATGGCCATCCGCCGGACGATTGCCAGCCCGAGAAGCGGCAGGCCGACGGTCAGGAAAATCATCACGGTGCCGAGCGCGTTGATCTCCGGGGAGATGGAATTGCGCAGCATGGCAAAGATCTGGGTGGGCACGGTTTCGACACCGCCCGGCTTCCAGAACAAGGTGCCGGTGATATCGTCGAAGCTGATGGTGAAGGCGAAGAGCATACCCGCGAAGACCGCCGGGGCCAGCAGCGGCAGCGTGATCTGGAAAAAGGCCTGCACGGGACTGGCGCCAAGGCTGAGTGCGGCTTCCTCGTAGTCGCGGCGGATGCCGACAAGGCGGGCCTGCACCACAAGGATGACAAAGGGCAGCGTGAAGATGACGTGCCCCATCAGGAGCAGGAAGAAGCTCTTGTTGATCGACAGGAAATTCAGGAACAGCAACAAGGCGACCGCCAGCACCACCTCCGGCACCAGGATCGGCGCAATCAGGAGGGTGGAGATCAGGTTGCGGCCGGGCACGTCGTAGCGCACCAGGGCAAGACTTGCCAAAACGCCAAGTGTCGTGGAGATCAGCGCCGTCAGCGCACCAAGGACAATCGAGGTCTGGAATGCCCGCAGGATAGCGTCGTTTCCGGCCAGTTCGACGAACCAGCGGAACGAGAAGCCGGTCATCGGAAAGCTGCCGAACTGGCTGGCGTTGAAGCTGAGCAGAACCACCACCGCGACCGGCAGGAACATGAACAGATAGACCAGCAGCGTATAGGCCCGGATCAGTTGCCACCCCATCAGCCAAGCCCCTTCATCAGTTGGCCCATGCCGAGATAGTGGTTGTAGATCAGCACCAGGGCGCCGAGGACGGCGAGCAGCATGAGCGAGAGCGCAGAGCCGAGCGGCCAGTTGAGCTGTGTGATGATCGCCTCGAAAACGAGATTGGCGAACATGGCGTCCGTCGGACCACCCAGAACCAGCGGTGTGATGTAGGTGCCGGCGCTCAGCACGAAACAGAGCAGGCCGCCCGCGGCGAGCCCCGGCAGGGACAGCGGCAAGGTGACTTCCCGGAATGCCTGCCAGCGGGTGGAGCCGAGGGAACAGGCCGCGTCCTCCAGCGAAACATCGATCCCTTCCAGCGCCACATAGACGTTCAACACCATGAAGGGCAGCAGGAAATGCACGAGGCCTAGGATCACGGTCGGCTCGTTGTAGAGCATCTGGACCGGTTCGGAGACGATGCCGAGGTTGAGCAGGGCCCAGTTGACCGCACCCGATACACCCAGGATGTTGATCCAGGACATGGTCCGGATGATGTAGCTGATCCAGAACGGCAGCATCAGCAACAGCAGCAGCAAGGCCTTGTTGCCACGCGAACGGGCAATGAAATAAGCCGCCGGATAGCCCATGACGGCACAGGCAAATGTGGTGATGGCGGCAATCCGCAACGTACCGAGCAGGATGTCCCGATAGAAGGGATCGGTCAGCGCCTCGTTCCAGTTGTCCAGGTAAAAGCCCGCCTGGTCAGCGCCCGTGGCCGTGCGCAGCCAGAACGAATAGACGACAATAAAAACAAGCGGCACGAAAAGCAGCAGCCCCACTGCTGTGAGCGCAGGGGAAAGGAGTATCCATGGCTGTCGTTTTTCCCGCGCCTCGACGCTCATGCGCTCAAACCCTGCCAGATGCCTTGTCAAAATTGCTTGACTTCAGCGTCGCAGGGAGGTGTTCATTGATCAAATAGATAATGAAAATTATAACTATAGATCTGATCAATGGCTGATGGATTACGCCCGATCCAGGCGGAACGGCTTGCCCGCGAACTGGACTGGAACCTGCTGAGAACCTTCATCGTCCTGGCCCAGTCCGGAAGTGTGACGCGGGCGGCTGACAGACTGCGCCTCAAGCAGCCCACCGTTTCCAGCGCACTGAAGCGGCTGGAGGACCGGTTGGGACGCAAGCTCATCAATCGCAAGCCGGGTCAGTTCGAGCTGACGGAAGCCGGCGAATTGCTGTTGAAGGAAGCCATCGAGATCCAGGGTTCCATCCTGAGGCTCGGAACCCTGATGCGTGACGTCACCGACGAAATCCGCGGCCACGTCGAAATCGCCATGGCCAGTCACGTGGTTTCGCCTCTCTATGACGACACCCTGCGCGAGTTTCACGAACGACACCCGGCCGCAACACTCACCATCAACGTTTCGGCCAGCAAGGACGCACTGGAAGCCGTCACGTCCCGCCGGGCTTCGCTCGCCGTCTGCCTGGTGCGCGAACGCAATCCAAAGCTTGAGTACCTGCGCCTTTTCCGGGAGTTTTTCGGCCTCTTCTGCGGTCCGCCTCACCCGCTTTACGGCAAGACCAACCTGACAAAGGCCGATCTTGCCGGCCAGTCCGCCGTCAGCTTCGTGACCGACCGGCTGGAAGACGCCCTTCGTCCGGTAACGCTGATGCGGGCGGAAGCGGATCTTGAAGACCGGATCGTCGGCACATCGGCCAACCTGGAAGAAGTCCGGCGCATGATCATTGCCGGACTGGGCATCGGCCCCTTGCCTGTCCACGTTGCCAAGCGGGATATTCGAGAGGGTCTTTTGTGGCAACTCCCACCCTATGACGCGCTGCCGGAGATCGACGTTCATGTGGTCTGGAACCCGAAGGCGAAACTCAACCGCGCCGAACAGGCTCTTCTGGACATGCTGCTGGAAAAGATAAGGCTGACGCCGATAGAGGAGCGGACCTATCGCTGACACATATCGCGGAGCATTGGCCTGCCGGCTTCTTTACCAACCCGAGCGACCAATACGGGAAACCCGGCAGCGGCCCGTTGCATTCCCCCGCTGACGTTGTAAAACTTTCAGGACGCTACGAAAATTGGCGATCAACGCCGTCCGGGTCGAAGGGGTAGGAAGATGAATGGTGTGCGGTTCGCCTGGAAAATGCTCTTCCTTGCGCTGGTGACAGTGGTCCTTATTCAGTCGCCTGCCAATGCATCGGAAGAATTCTTTGAAGGCGGCTGGACCCTGCAACGGGATGCATCTTCCCTGCGCTTCCAGTCGGTCAAGAACCTGACCATTGTGGAATCCAGTTCCTTCGCGGAATTTGAAGGCGGCATTGACGATGCCGGCAACGCCAGCGTCCGCGTCTTTCTTGACTCGATCGATACGAAAATCGACCTTAGAAACGTGCGCATGCGGTTTCTCTTCTTCGAAACGTTCGAGTTCCCTGAAGCCGTCATCTCGACGAAAATTGATGCGTCAGCCCTGACTGATCTTCCGACCGTCAAACGCAAGACGATCCCGCTTGCCTTCAATCTCGACCTTCACGGCGTCTCAAAACCGTTCGAGGCCAATGTTACGGTGACCTATCTGAGCGAAGACCTGGTTGCCGTTTCGAGCACCGCGCCGGTGTCTGTTGCAGCTTCCGACTTCGCCCTCGGTGGCGGTATCAAGAAGCTCGAGGAAGCCGCCGGCGTCGTCATCGTGCCATCGGCAACGGTCTCCTTCGATTTCGTCTTCGCCCGCAAATCGGGCGAAACGGACGAGGACGATGCCGACGACCAGACCCAGCAGGCGGCCGCTTCTCAGCCAGCTGCAAGCACCGCGCTTGAACCGGAAGGCAACCTGGACAACGAGGCTTGCACCGGCCGGTTCGAGATCCTGTCCCGCACGGACAACATTTACTTTCCAAGCGGCAGTTCGCAGCTTGATCCGCGGAGCCAGCCACTCCTGAACAGCCTCGTTGACATCATCATGAGATGCCCGGAGCTGACCATTGAAGTCGGAGGACATACCGACAGTGATGGCAGCGATACATCGAACCTGGCCCTGTCCGAACGCCGGGCGGGTGCGGTCAAGCAGTATCTTGTCTCCAAGAACGTTCCCGACAGCAGGATCAGGAGTGTCGGGTATGGCGAAAGCCGTCCCGTCGCTCCGAACACCTCCGCGGAAGGAAAGCAACGCAACCGGCGGATAGAGTTTGTCGTTGTCGAATAGGTCCAACATGAACCGCTTTGCAATCGCAATCCTTTTGGCACTGACAGTGACCATTGGCGCGCTGTCTGAGAGGGCTCACGCGGAACCGCGCCTGGCTCTGGTGGTCGGCAATGGCGCTTACACGACCGTGACGCCACTGGACAATCCGGTAAACGACGCAAGCCTGATGGCCGACGCGCTGCGCAAGGTCGGCTTCGAGGTAACCCTCGTCACCGACTCCAGCCAGAACGAGATGATCACGGCGATTTCGCAGTTCGGCAGCAAGTTGCGGGCCGCGGGCGAGGACGCAACCGGGCTGTTCTATTATGCCGGCCACGGCGTGCAATCGTTCGGTGCAAACTTTCTCCTTCCGGTCGATATCGAACTTCAGGACGCTGCCGACCTCAGCCTGGTCGGTGTCCCTGCGCAGGCCGTTCTGCGGCAGATGTTTTCAGCACGGAACCGGACCAACATCGTCATTCTGGATGCCTGCCGAAACAATCCGTTCGTTTCCATCCCGGACCTCAGCGACAACGGTCTGGCAGAAATGAAGGCCCCAAGAGGCACTTTCCTCTCCTATTCCACCGCACCGGGCGACATCGCGCTCGATGGTATCGGCGGCAACAGCCCCTTCACCGAAGCGCTGGCCCGGCACATGCCGACACCCGGCATGCCCGTCGAAACCCTTTTCAAGGCGGTGCGGGTCGATGTTCTGAAGGAGACCGGCAACCAGCAGACCCCGTGGGACACGTCCTCCCTCACCGTTGATTTCCAGTTTGTCCCGGCCAAGGCTCCCTCTGCCGAGGAAGTCGAGCTGCGCCAGATCTGGGACACGGTGAAACTCAGCAAGGACCCCTTGCAGGTCCTCCTGTTCCTGCGCGCGCACCCGGACAGCCGATACTCCGCAGAAGCCAGGGAACTCCTGACGGCTCTGATGGAGAAGGAAACGCAGCCCACCGCGCAAGCGACACCTGCCCCAAAACAGGAATCCGAACCTGCCACGCCCCAGACAAGCGAGCGTGACATGATCGAAACAGCGCGCCGAGAGGGAACCGCAAGCGCCTATCAAACCTATCTGGATGCATATCCGAACGGTGCCTTTGCCGAACTCGCACGCCTGGAGCTGCAAACGATCGTCAACAAGGAGCAGAGCACGGACCCGGTCGCCAGTCAGCCGCAGCAGGAAGACGCGCCGGCCATCGCCGAGCAAGGCTCACCTGCCGCCGAGCCGGGGGAACCGTCAGCCGTCATAGCATTCAACGCCCCCCTTGCCATGGGAGAGCCGGATATCGCCACCCGAAGCATTTCGGAGCTGATCACCGGATCGCCGAAATTTCCGCCGATCGAGGGCCTGCCGGAAGCGGTCTGGAAGGACAAGACTTGTGCCGCCTGTCATCAATGGGAGCAGGCGAACCTGTGCGACCAGGCCAAGACCTATGTCGCAGACAAGTCCAGAACCATCGAGAAACAGCACCCCTACGGCGGCACTTTCAAGAATGCGCTGCGGCTTTGGGCCGAACAGGGATGTCCGTAACTTCGACGCCGGTTCTGTAGCGATCCGACGTGTTTTTGCGTGCCTCGGTTACTGCGATTTCGAGATCACCGCATAGTCGGAGTAGCCGGCGTAAAGGCGATGGAAAGAGGCAACTGCGCCGATGCTGGCAGCCAGGGCTTTCAACTCGCCTTCCAGGTCGGCTCGTGGAGACACGTGGAAGGATTTGAGCCAGGCAAAAAGCACGCGCTTGAACCAGCCAGGCAAGTGTTCCTGCTGACCGAAATCGACCACGTGGATCCGCCCGTCCGGCGCCAGCCGCGCGGCACCTGCCGCCAATGCTTCGCGCCAGATCGGGATCATGGACAGCGTATAGGAATAAAAGACGCGGTCGAAAGCCGGAACACCAAAACCTTCCGTTGCCGCCGGGTTTGCGGCATCGCCTTCCACAAGCGTGATCCGGTCTGTCAGGCCTGCCTTGTCGATGTTCTTCTGGGCGGTTTCCAGCATGTTCCTGGAAATGTCGAGACCGTAGAAACGAACGTCCGGATAGGCTTTCGCAGCCGCAATCAGGTTCCGGCCGGTGCCGCAGCCAAGTTCCAGCACGACGCCGTCTCGCGGCGGCTGAAGCTCTCGGATCAGCTTGTCGCGCCCGAGCAGGTAGAACTTGCGGGTCAGGTCGTAAAAATGGCGCTGATGGCGATAGACGGCATCCATCAGCCGGGCTGTTTCGACGGCTTGGGTCATGACGCTATGTTTCCGTACGCAGGACGGCCAGCTTAGCCGTTGAACACATAAAGATGGAAGCCACCATAAATGGAGGAGCGGTCCTGACGGCCAAGCTCCAGGCTTTCCTCTTCCTCGTAGGTCCAGCGGTTCAGGATCTGGTCGGATACGCGGCCCGGCAGAAGCGTCGGTTCGGCAGCGGTGCGAAAGATGACCCGGGCACCTGGAAGCGCGGTCCGCGTTATCTCGGTCCAGAGTGCATTGAGCTGATGGTCTGTCATCCAGTCCTGGGCGTCCAGCAGCACATAGGCGTCAAGCGTATTGTCCTGAACCGACTGAAGGTGTTCGGTAAAATTGCGATTGAGCACACGGACCCGGCCCGCACGCTGACGGATTTCCTCGAAATGCTCGCGCTTTAGGTATGGCGGCAAAGGCCCGGCCGGCCCAGTGCTGTCCTGATCGCTTGGAGCATAACCACGGCCGAAGGCCTGCCAGGCGAAATAGTTGTCCTGCATGGAGAAGTCGCAAGCGAGTTTCTCAAGCCGCTGACGCAGAACCGCAGACATGTCGCGTTCGGCACTGGCCGATACCAGGGCGTCATACTGCGCCGGCGGAATGCCGAGGCCGTAGAGCGACATCTTCTTGGACGTAGCCCAGCGCACCAGACGCTTGTCGAACAGCGGCGCCAGTGCGGTATCGAAGAAAGTGCGCTGTTCTTCCAGCGACCTTGTCTTGACCATGTGCTTCGGGTCGATGCCATAGAGCCTTGCGACCAGGTGTCCCGCGCCGATGCAATAGCCCAGCAGACCGTGATGATAGAGGTCGCGCGAGAACAGCGTGATCCTCTTGCGGCCCCAATTGGCCATGTCACGGCCTTCCCAGTAGGCGACCGTTTCAGGATCGAGCTTGTCTTTCAGGAAACGCTGATAGGCGGCAACATTGGCCTTTTCGTCTGCTTCACCGAAGAACCTGTAGAAGACCTCGTAATTCGGCAGATGCTTGGCTGCCGCCAGTTTCAGCCGGCCCAGCGCCACATGTGCACGGTTGAGGTCCACCGCAGTGATCTCGGCCGGATTTGCCGTCAGGTAGGACATGACGTTGCAGCCGCCCGACGCGATCGTGATCATTCGGGAGTCCGGCGTCAGGCGAAGAGCCCTCATGTCGACATCCGGATCTTCCCAGATCTGCGGATAGACAAGGCCCTTGAAAGCGAATGTGAACAAGCGCTCGAGAAAACCGTCCTTGGAGGTGGCTTCGGAACGGTGAACCGCATTCTTGAGACGTTTCTTCGATGCGGTAAGCGTGCTCTGCGCCATGTCTTTCTCCCGAGTCACCTGCGCCAATAAACTGCCTTCCGATACGTGACGGACGCGACAGTTTGGTGACGTTTGCGGAGAATCGAGCCGTTATCCGGATAATAAACCGCCAGTGAAGACCTGCCTCGGCAGTCAGGAGTGTCTTCATCGATGGGAAGCCTTCCTCCCCAGCGGAAACGAAACAAAAAAGCCCCCGCCGAAGCGGGGGCTGTGTTTCCGTCCGGACCGTTGGGAGATCCGAACCTAGCGCGTGATAACCACGAAGTCGGTGCCAAGACCCGTGTTGCGGGTGAAGTTTCGGTCCGTGACCGTCAGGGACGAACCCGGGGTCAGCATCCTGGAAACTTCAAGCGCGACCTTCTTGGACATCTCGATCCGGTCGAGAACGTCCATCGACGCGCCACCGCGTTCACCTTCGGCAGATACCGCCATCCACTCGACCGACGAGTCTCCGGGCTTGAAATCCATGGCGGTGAAAACGTGCGTTCCGATTTCCTGGTCGATATCCTTGATCGAGACAGGGGCGGAATAGACATCGCGGAACTTGCGACGGATCCGCAGCGTTGCATTCTTCGGCTCTTCGTATCCGGCATCGGCATGGATGCGGAACTCAAGCGCATTGGTCAGCTGACCGGTTACCGGCAGTTCGGCACCTTCCTGGTACAGGCTGATTGCTGCACGGGTCTTGCGGCCCATGACACCGTCTTCCGGACCGGCATTGAAGCCCATCTGGTTGAGCAGCTGTTGCAGCACCTGAATGCGGCTTGGTGCTTTCTGCGGCGTGATGATCATCCGAAGAGGCTGATCGAAATAAGGATTTTCCGGCTGTACTGCCGGCAGGTTAGCCTGCAGAGGCGCTTCCTGAATGGCACCACGCAGTGCCGGATCGGCTGCAATGGTCTCGTCCGTCAGGCTTGCGACCTCGGTTTCAGGCACATAGGGCTGCGGCAATACAGCGTGATGCACACCAAGCGGGTTCGCCTCGCCCCGTGTCACGACAACATGCATGCCGCGCTCGGTCATGCTGTAAAGCGACTGTGCAAAGGCTTTCGGAAGACGAATGCAACCGTGCGAAGCCGGATAGCCGGGCAACCTTCCGACATGCAGGGCAATACCCGACCATGTCAGACGCTGCATGAATGGCATCGGCGCATTGTCGTAGAGGTTGGAAAAGTGCTTGCGCCTCTTTTCCAGAATGGAAAACACACCGGTCGGTGTGCTGTGGCCGCGCTTCCCGGAGGAAATCGACGACACTTCGATCAGATCAAGGCCGCGATAGACCTTGATCTTCTGCTCGTCCAGCGACACCAGCATATGCAATGGCGGTTCGCTTGCCACATCCGTTTCCGGAGCGGCGTCACGCGCGAATGCGGCCGACATGGCGGCGAACGAAATAACTGCGGCACCGGTCAAGTTGAGCAGCGAGCGCTTGTGCCTGCTCCGGCTATTCATTTCCAATGACAACATCCCTGAGCTCCCCAACGCAAATACCCATAAAGCTCGATTAAAACTGTAACCAACATCTGTGTAGATCGGGTTAGGAAACACGGTTACTTATTGGTTTCCTTCGACCTTTCAGCCGCAAAGTCGCACATTACCCAGCTCGCGGCTGTTATTCACATCACATTTTGTACAGCTAGCAGCCGCAACGTGAACGGGGCCTGAATGGGGAAAACGGCCCATTCACGCCAACGGTTCCCGCAGGAGTGGCTTTTCTCAGGCTTTCAGTCCGTCCAGGAAACGGACGGGTTCGCCGCGCGAGGGTGTCGTCAGTTCGCCGTCCCACATGACGCGCTGCCCGCGGACAACAGTCCCAACCGGCCAGCCGGTGACGTCCTTGCCGTCATAAGGTGTCCAGCCGCACTTGGAGGCAATCCACTCGTTGCGGATCGTTTCCTTGCGCTTCATGTCCACCACGGTGAAGTCGGCATCGTAGCCGACTGCGATCCGGCCCTTGAGCGCCGTCTGGAAAAGACGGGCCGGGCCTGCACTGGTCATGTCGACAAAACGCGCGAGGCTGAGGCGGCCTGCGTTGACGTGATCCAGCATGATCGGAACCAGCGTCTGCACACCGGTCATTCCGGACGGGGACGCCGGATAGGGCTTCTGCTTTTCTTCCAGAAGATGCGGGGCATGATCGGAACCGAAGATGTCGAGAATGCCCTGCTGCAAGGCCCACCAGAGACGTTCCGAGTGGCGCGGTGCACGCACCGGTGGGTTCATCTGAACCAGCGTACCCAGCCGGTGGTAGGCTTCGTCCGTCAATGTCAGGTGGTGCGGTGTCACCTCGATGGAGGCGACATCCTTGTGGTCGATCAGGAAATCGACCTCCTCTGCCGTAGACAGATGCAGAATGTGGATCTTGGCGCCGGTTTCGCGCGCAATGCCCACAAGACGCTGGGTGCACTGAAGCGCTGCGATCTCGTCACGCCAGATCGGATGGGAGCTTGGGTCGCCTTCAACACGTTCTCCCTGACGTTCGCGCAGGCGGAATTCGTCCTCGGAGTGGAAGGCCGCCCGGCGGCGGGTTACGGACAGGATTTCCTTCACGCCCTGGTCGTCTTCCACCAGAAGGTCGCCGGTGGAAGACCCCATGAACACCTTGATGCCCGCTGCCGCCGGCAGTCGTTCCAGGTCAGGAATGTCCTTGACGTTATCCCGCGTACCGCCAACCCAGAAGGCAAAGTCGCAGTGCATGCGATGGTGTCCGCGCCGCACCTTGTCGGCAAGGGCTGCCTCGGAAGTCGTCAGCGGATTGGTGTTCGGCATCTCGAAAACCGCGGTGACGCCGCCCATGACGGCAGCACGGGAACCGGATTCCAGGTCTTCCTTGTGGTCGAGACCGGGCTCGCGGAAATGCACCTGGGTGTCCATGACGCCCGGCAGGACATGCAGCCCCGTGCAATCGACCGTTTCGCCTGCCTGTGAAGCGTCGAAGGAGCCTATCCCGACAATCCGGCCGCCGCGAACAGCGACATCACGCTGCCCCTCGCCGTCCTGATTGACTACGGTTCCGCCCTTCAGGATCAGGTCATAGGTCGCGCTCATGTGGCTCCTCCGCGTTAATTCGGGTCTGTCGGCAGGTCTATTCAACGGGCTTATACGCGGCCCGGCGGCAAAGGACCAGACAGGGGTCGACAGATTCAGAACCTTGCCCACGGTGGGGAAAGCGCCTATGTGGCACTCAAGTGAAACTGGCCAGTCAACCTGTCTGAATCAGTCATCCGTTCCATGGAGCCTGCCGTGTCGACCCTGTCCTATGCCCACCTGTCCGACCGCTCGTTGATCCGCGTTGGCGGTGCCGAGGCACAGCATTTCCTGCAAAACCTGGTGACGGCGGATATCGACGGCATGACGGAAGGCGGCGCACGTGCAGGTGCCCTGCTGACGCCCCAGGGCAAGATCCTGTTCGATTTCCTGATTTACCGCGTCGAAACCGGGTATCTGCTGGATGCCCCATCAGAAACGGCAGCTGACCTTCTGAAACGGCTGACATTCTATCGGCTGCGGGCAAAGGTGGAACTGGAACTGCTGCCGGAAGACATTGGTGTGATTGCCGTTTGGGATGACGCTTCGGAAGCGGGCAACGGTTTGAACCTTGGTCTGGCGGCAGCCCTGGCCTGCGTCACGGATCCACGGCTGCCAGCGCTCGGGATGCGCGTTTCCGGTTCAGTGGCTGATGTTTCCGCAATGCTCGACGGTTCACCCGCGGACGTTGCAGCCTATGATCTTCACCGCATTTCAAAAGGCGTGCCGGAAGGTCTGAAAGACTACGACTACTCGGATATTTTCCCTCACGATGCCGATCTAGATCAGCTTGGCGGTGTCTCCTTTTCCAAGGGATGTTACGTCGGTCAGGAAGTGGTTTCGCGCATGCAGCACCGGGGCAGCGCCCGCAAGCGGTTCGTTCAGATCGAAAGCGCCGCGATGCTCCCCGAAAAGGGCGCCGATATCATGGCCGGCGGCAAATCCGTCGGGGCGCTCGGGTCCAGTGCCGGTACCGGCGACAGCGCTGTGGGCCTTGCCCTGCTCCGTCTTGACAAGGTAGCCCAAGCCAAGGACAACGGCATCCCTCTGCAATGCGGTGACGCGGAGATTCTGGTCAAGGTGCCCGATTGGGCATCGTTTTCCTTGCCGGAGCCCAGCACCGCGGACTGAAACCGCGAGATCTTTGAGGACCGATGGCCTCTGCCCGAACCGACCAGCCCCCGCGCGCCTGGCAGCGCATGTTGTCCGGCAGACGGCTCAATCTTCTGGACCCCTCACCGCTCGACGTCGAGATCTCCGACATCGCCCATGGCCTTGCCCGTGTCGCCCGCTGGAACGGACAGACCTATGGCAACCATGCCTTCTCGGTCGCGGAACATTCGCTGATCGTTGAAGACATCGCCATGATGCTGAAACCGGACCTGCCGCCGCACTGGCGCCTGGCTGTTCTGCTGCATGATGCGCCGGAATATGTCATCGGTGACATGATATCCCCCTTCAAGTCCGTCATTGGTGAAGCTTACAAGGGGGTGGAATCCCGCCTGCAGGGGGCAATCCACCTGCGGTTCGGTCTGCCCGCGGCAATTCCCGTGGCCGTGAAGAAGCTTGCAAAGCGCGCCGACATCATCTGTGCCTATTTCGAGGCTGTGGAACTGGCCGGTTTCGACGAAGACGAAGCTGCCAAGATTTTCGGCAAGCCACGCGGTTTTCCGCTCGATGCGAACGGCAAGTTGCGTTACGGCCTTGAGCCTCTGCCAGTGAAATCTGCCCAGGAAATGTTCATGCAGCGCTTTGAAGCGATCGAAGCCCTGCGCGAAGCTGGGAACAACCCGAAAAGCAGACAAGCTAACGGGTGACCTTGCCCACGAATGACCCTAGTTTATTGACGGATACGAAGAACCGGTTCTGTCATGCTGCACGTTTGTTCCCTGTCGAAATTGCCCGAAACGGTGGTGTCCACCGGCGCCAAATCCGTGATCACCCTGATCAACGCCGAAATGAGCGTGCCGACCCCTGTCGGTATCTTGCCGGAACGCCATCTGTTTCTTGCCTTCAACGACATTGTAACGCCGGTGAAGGGGCTGGTTCCGGCCAGTGAAAGGCAAGTGGAGGCTTTTCTGTCCTTCGTGAGATCCTGGGACCGGCAGGAACCGCTGGTGATACACTGCTGGGCAGGCATCAGCCGCTCGACGGCCGGTGCCTATGTGGCAGCTTGTGCGCTCAACCCGAATGCGGATGAATACGATCTTGCGAAGATCCTTCGGACGCGGTCGCCGTCGGCCACACCGAACGCCCGGATTGTTGCGATGGGCGACAAGATCCTCGGCCGTGATGGCCGCATGATCGACGCCATCCGGGGCATCGGCCGCGGTGCAAATGCCTTTGAAGGCAACCCCTTTGTCATGCCGATCGACTGACGACCAACCACGGAGACGCAATGCCCCACCGGCAAGCCAATATTGAAATCGGATTGAATGCCGTCATCGTATCGGTTGCCGGAGGCCTGCCCCAGATCGTTCACGTGAACGATGCGAAGGAGGCCAGTACACAGACAGGCCAGAAAACCGGAGCAGAGAGCGGCACGAATGCGCCGGGTGAGGCAACACTCGACAGCCTTCCGTTTGGTCCATTCGACCCGATCCGTCACCGCACCTTCGAAATCGGCCTGCGTTCCTGGGTGGAAAACCAGACCGCGCTGAGATTGGGATATGTCGAACAGCTTTACACTTTCGGCGACCGTGGCCGGCACCGGGTTTTCGGTGATGAAGGACCGCATGTGGTTTCGGTCGGGTATCTGGCTTTGACACGTCAGACCCCGGATTCGGAAAGCATGCTTCTGCGGCACGATTCGGCATGGCGTTCCTGGTACGACTATTTCCCCTGGGAAGACTGGCGCACCGGGCGTCCCGATGTCCTGGATCGGGACATTCTGCCGGCTCTCGACGCCTGGTCCAGCGAACCGCCGCCTTCGGGTGAGCCGCCCAAACCACTTGGGCGTCAGGAACGGGTGCGGCTTGCCTTTGGCACCGGCGGGACTTCCTGGGATGAAGAAAGGGCGCTGGAGCGGTTCGAACTTCTTTATGAGGCTGGCCTCGTCGAAGAAGCCCGGACCGATGGACGGCCCGCGGCCCTGCGGCGGTCAAACCTGCCTTTTCTCGGCGCGTCGATGCGCTTCGACCATCGCCGGGTGCTGGCGACAGCCATTTCCCGGTTGCGCGGCAAGTTGAAATACCGACCGGTGATCTTCGAACTGATGCCGGAGACCTTCACGCTCACCGAGCTTCAAACCTCTGTCGAGGCCATTTCGGGACGTCATCTGCACAAGCAGAATTTCCGCCGCCTGGTAGAAAACGCCGACCTTGTCGAACCGACCGGTGCAACGTCGACCGCGACCGGGGGCCGCCCGGCCGCCCTGTTCCGGTTCCGCCATCAATTGTTGAGCGAACGGCCTGCCCCCGGGCTTCGTGTAGGCGGGCGCTGACGGCTTTCTGCGATTTTTTTCGACACGATCAATAAAGTTAAGTCCTTAGTAATATTAACCATAACTCCTCCTATCGGCGCGAAAACTTCCACGATTTTCCACGAATTCCAGTCTTATTAACGCTCTTTCAAGGTTAAGCAGACATCTTCAATTTCAGCGTCGTTGTTTACACAGCGTTCACGCTGTTCGTCCGGCGTTTTCGGGACGATGTGTAACGAGTTGGAGTTGGCTGCGTATGTCTGGCCTTAAGTCCCGCAACGGAAAGCGGTTTTCTTCTAAAGTGACACAAGATTTCGGCCCGGTCCGTGCGCGTATGCGACGGCTCAAATATGTTCTTGTTGCCTGCCCACTGGTCTGGCTCGGTATCGGCGGATCGGTTGGAAACCAGGACATCTTTTCGCTCGTCAACTCGCGCAAGGCGGAATCGCCGCGCTGGATGATGTATCTTGAGCCAGCGAATTTCACGACCAAGGTTGCACCGAAACTGGCGCTCGGCACGACGCCGGTACCCGACCATATCTCTGCACCGATCCTGACACTGACGTCGGCAGATGAGGATTTCGAAGCCAGGCCACTCGTCGGTTTTGAAGAGGTCGCCATGAACGCCAGGCCGACCGAAGTGCCCGACACGATCCTCACCAACAGCACCGCCAAAAGCGACCGCTTGATCACGATGGCGCCGGACCGCCAGATGGTAGACAGGGCAGCCGGCAATCTCTACGCCATGTCGAGCCTGATCTCGACGGAGAAGAAACACGAGGATCTGCCGCGCGTCGCCTTCGTCAAGGCGCAGCCGCTCAACTCCCAGGAAACCAGCATGCTCGCCAGCAACGGCAAGGATGGTTTCCCGGAAGGTGGGCCGCTGGACCTGCAAAAGGTCATGATGGCGCGCAATGCCGCTGCCGCCAGCTTCTCCCTCGTTTCCGCCTACGCTCCTGAAAGCGTGAAGGAAACCAAGGAACCCTTCGACGCGCTGTTCGGCGCTGCCATGTACGAGCAGGAGCTGCCGCCGCCGGAAGATCCCGACAACCCGCATTGGTGGGCGCAAAAGCCGCTGCCGCTGTCCGTTGGAGACAAGAAAGAGCAGCGCTGCCTTGCCGAGGCCATCTACTTCGAAGCTCGCGGTGAAAGCGAAGATGGCCAGGTGGCCGTCGCGCAGGTCGTGTTGAACCGGGTCAAGAACCCGGCCTACCCGGACAGCATCTGCGGCGTCGTTTACCAGAACCGCCACAAACGCAACCGCTGCCAGTTCTCCTTTGCCTGCGATGGTATCAAGGATCGTATTTCCAGCCCGACCGCCTGGGCAACGGCCCAGAAGCTGGCAAGGGATGTCGCTGACGGCAAGCGTTATTCGAAGATGGTCGACGCTTCGACCCACTATCATGCAACCTACGTCAACCCGCGGTGGGCGAAGTCCATGGCAAAACGCGGCAAAGTCGGCCTGCACATCTTTTACAAGACCTACGCCGGCGGCTGGAACTGATCCTGCCGCCCGGGGCCTTCTCCACGTCCTTCTTCGGCCTGCTCGTGCCATAGGCATCCTCAGATGCCTGTGGCCCGTCCTTTCCCGTCAGTCGCTCGACTTGAAGACGTTGGTGACCACATAGGTTGCCAGAAGGACGAGATGAAACCCCAGAAGGGCGGCAACCTGAAGCGGTGTGGTCTGGGAAAATTCCAGAAGTTCACTCAATACGTGGATCGATGAGATGATGATGATCGTCGAGACGATCCGGTGCTTCATCCGCCTGTAGGCCTTCTCGCCCTGCTGGATGTAGTCATCGCCCTGCACAAGCGCCTTCAGCCGGAAGGTGTTGTAGGTGTTGGTCGCCACCATGATCACCAGATTGGCGATGAACACCATGTCGAGCAGATTGAGAATCAGCAGAATCGTCTTCTTTCGATCCAAAAACTCGAAGCTCTGGATCGCGTCGTAGATATCGACGAAGAAGGTGACGAGAAACAGCACCATGGCAACAGACAGACCGGCCAGGATCGGAACCTGCGCGTAGCGGGTCAGCCTGATTACCGGATCGCTTGCCGGGATCTTGCGGTCTTCTTTCTCACGTTCGCTCATGTGCCTGCCCCGACTGTCCTTCTTCAGAGCTAGCACGAGTAAGGATTGCAGACCAACCCGGAAGGTCGGCCTGCAGACCGCATTCACGGCCGGCATCTAACGCCGGCCGGATCAAACGGTTGAGATCAAGCGGTTGCGAAAGTGTCCTTGAACTGCTCGCGAAGAACGTTCTTCTGGACCTTGCCCATGGTGTTGCGCGGCAGGCTGTCGACCAGAACAAGCTTCCGCGGATGCTTGAAACGGGCGAGCGATGTTCCGGCAACAGCAAGGATCGCGTCCAGATCGGGCGTTTCCGGGCTATCCGGCACCACCAGTCCCAAGACTGTTTCACCGAAATCCGAATGCGGCACACCAATGACGGCGCTTTCCCGAACCCCGGGCTGGGCATCCAGGATCAACTCTATCTCCTTCGGGTAGATGTTGTAGCCGCCGGAAATGATCAGGTCCTTGTTGCGCCCGACGATATGGACATAGCCGTCTGCGTCGATCATCCCGAGATCACCGGTGATGAAGAAGCCGTCCTCCCGCAATTCCGCAGCGGTCTTCTCCGGCATCTGCCAATACCCCTTGAAGACGTTCGGGCCGCGCACCTCGATCTGGCCAACCGTTTCGGCCGGCAACGTGTCGCCCGTCGCGGGGTCCGTGATCTTCAGTTCCACGCCCGGGAGCGGGAAACCGACCGTCCCGGCGCGGCGCTCGCCTTCATACGGGTTGGAGGTATTCATGTTGGTTTCGGTCATGCCGTATCGCTCCAGGATCCGGTGACCGGTCCTTTCCTCGAACTGCCGGTGCGTTTCGGCAAGCAGCGGCGCGCTTCCGGAAATGAACAGCCGCATGCCCTTTGTGAGGTCCGCCGTAAAACGCTCGTCCTGAAGCAGTCGGGTGTAGAAGGTCGGCACGCCCATCATCGTCGTTGCCTTGGGCATCAGATCGATCATGGCGTCGAGATCGAATTTCGGCAGGAACAGGATGGCGCCACCAGCGGCCAGCGACACGTTGGTCGCAACGAAAAGCCCGTGAGTGTGGAAGATCGGCAAGGCATGCAGCAGCACATCCTTGTCGGTGAAGCGCCAGAGTTCCGCCAGGGTGGCGGCATTCGACAACAGGTTCGCCTGCGTCAGCATTGCCCCCTTCGACCGCCCTGTCGTGCCGGAGGTGTAAAGGAAAGCGGCCAGATCGTCCGGCGCCCGTTCCACTGTTGCAAATTCGGAGGGTTTGGCTTTGGCCTGATCCGTCAGCGACCCGCTTCCGTCAGCGTTGAGCGTCTCGAGGCGGGCGCCGAGTTTAGAGACGACAGGGTCCAGCAAGGTCTTGCTGCCACCGTCGCAGACCACGGTTCTGGCACCGCTGTTTTCGATAAAGTAGCTGAGCTCATCGACGGTGTAGGCCGTATTGAGCGGCAGGAACACGATCCCCGCCTGAGCACAGGCCGCGTAAAGAGCCAGAGACGTGGCTGACTTTTCGACCTGGGCGGCGAGACGGTCGCCAGCCACCATGCCGTTGTCGGTCAGAACATGGGCAATCTGCGCCGCGCTTTCCAGAAACGCAGCATGGGTCAGGATGGAGCCGTCCTGAAAGATCAGAAAGGGAGTGTTCTTGCCGGCATGCTTTCCGAACAGTTGGTCGTAGAGTGGGTTTGTCATCTATGGGGCTCCTGGATCAGCAGGCTTTCGATCTAACCATGCAAGGCCAAAAAGCTGATCGATTCTATATTGTTAGAGCTTATTAGCCGCATTCAGTTCAGTGCGGATAGCTCTAAAGTGAACGCATTTTCTCCAGCAGTGCTGAGTGATTTGATTTCAGAAGAAGCGGCAATTGTCCGGGTCGAAGCGAACCTCTCATGGTTCTGGGTTACCTTCTCCAGATCGTAGAGATAATTGACCATGACGCCGGCAGACTGCTTCATTCCCTTGTCGGAAAGATCCGCACCTGCGTGCACCTGGTGGACCAATGCACCGTTTCCAAGGTGGAAGCGGGCGACAGGGTCCAGCGGCAGACCGTCCTTGCGCTTTGCGGTCATCAGGTACCGGGCTGCAAGCTTGCGCAAGGTATCCTCGTCGGCAGAGCCGTGGTCGATCCCCTCGCCTTCCAGCCAGCGGACCAGCCCCGGGATCGGCGACAAGGTGACGAATGTCTTGAGCTTGGGCAGCTCAAGCGACAAATCCGCGGCCACCTGTTTGATAAGCGAGTTGCCGAAGGAAATGCCGGCTAGGCCGGCCTGGCAGTTGGAGATCGAATAAAACACCGCGGTATCCGCCGTATCTGCTTCGATCTGGGTTCTGTTTTCGGCAAGAAGACCCTGGATGGAGCCTGGAATTCCCTTTGTCAGGGCAACTTCAACGAAGATCAGCGGCTCGTCCGGCATCGCCGGATGCAGAAACGCGAAGCACCGCCTGTCGACAGGTTCCAGACGCCGGCGAAGATCGCTCCAGCTGTCGATCGCGTGAACGGCTTCATAGGCGATGATCTTTTCCAGAAGCTGGGCCGGGCTTTCCCAATTGATCGGCCTAAGCACCAGGAAGCCGCGATTGAACCAGCTGGCAAACAGATGCCGGAAGTCCAGATCAAGCGCCTGAAGGGCATCATCGCCCTTGCTGAGGCGCAACAGGTCCTCGCGCATGCCGACCAGAAGCCGGGTTGCATCCGGAACCTGGTTGAGCCGCCGGATCAGTTCCTGCCGCGGAGGTTCGACAGCCTCCATGAATTCGCGGTAACTGGCCTTCGACTGCCCCTTCTCATAATGCTCCAACGCCGATCTGACAGCCGGAGCCGATACGGCCAGACCGTCCGCGAGATGACGGAAGAAGGCACGTTTTTCCTCGTCATTGAGGGCGCCATACCGGCTGAGGATCTGCCGGGCAAGATTTTGCCCGGAGACCTCCCCGGTTGCACCGATCAGATCGGCGACGAGCGCCTCGAGCGGACGGTCATCCGCCTTGTCCGCCCCCTTCGACAGGTATCTTCGTTCGAAAACGGTCGTCAGCAGATCCGCCAGAAACATCACCGCGCTTCTCCCATCACCACGTCCGGCAGCCAGGTGGCCAGTTCCGGAAACAGACAGAGGATGACGATCGCCACGAACATGCACGCCACGAATGGCAGGGACCCGGTGAGGATCGTCTTCAAGGAAATGTCCGGAGCGATGCCGTTGATCACGTAGAGGTTCAACCCGACCGGAGGAGAGATCAGACCGATCTCCATGTTGATGGTCAGGACAACCGCGAACCAGATCGGATCGAAGCCGGCTGTGGTGATGATCGGCAGCAGGATCGGTGCGGCCATCAGGATCACCGCGACGGGCGGCAGGAAGAAACCGGCAATCAGCAGGAAGACGTTGATTGCCGCCATCAGGATCCAGCGGTTGACGGACAGCGTACCGATCCATTCTGCAATCGCCTGCGTGATGAAAAGCGACGACAGCATGTAGGAGAAGACACCGGCTGCCGCGATGATGAAGAGGATCATCACGCTTTCCCGCGTACTGTCGCGCAGCACCGTCCAGAGCAGTTTCGGGCTCCAGAGCCGGTAGATGATGACCGCGATCAGCAGACAGAGCAGAGCGCCGACGGCAGCGGTTTCAGACGGTGTCGCGATGCCGCCATACATGGCATAGAGCACACCCAGAATAATGAGCATGAACGGCAGGACGCGCGGCAGGATCTCGAACTTTTCCGCCCAGGAATAGTTGCCCGCGCTGAGCACACTGGCATTGCCGCTGCGCCAGGTCGAATAGAGCGACCAGGCCATGAAAAGGCCCATCAGCATCAGGCCGGGAATGACACCTGCCAGGAACAGACGACCGATCGAAGTTTCGGTTGAAATGCCGTAGACGATCATCGTGACGGACGGCGGGATCAGGATGCCGAGCGTACCCCCCGCGGCGATGGAACCGGCAGCGACACCATCCGGATAACCGCGCTTGCGCATTTCCGGAATACCCATCTTGCCGATGGCCGCACAGGTGGCGGGTGAAGACCCGGACATGGCAGCGAACAGGGCGCATGCACCGAGGTTCGAGACGACCAGTCCACCGGGTACCCGGGTGAGCCAGCGTTCCAAAGCTTCGTAGAGATCGGCCCCCGCCCGAGTGGAGGCGATGGAGGCGCCCATGATGATGAACATGGGGATCGACAGAAGGGCGAAGTTATCAAGTTTGCCGAACAGGATTTCGGGCATCAGTTCGAGCGACCGGAAGCCGTCGAATGCCAGCAGGAAGCCGGCGGAAACGATCAACAGACCGATCGCGACGGAAATGCCGGAGAAGAGGACCAGGATGGTGGCAACCGCCACCAGGGCGCCGAGCAGCAAGGGATCCATTATTTGTCCTCCAGACCGAAGGGTTTGTCGATACCGATGAGAACCGCGTAAAGATCTGCGGCGAGCTGCAGCAACAGCAGTCCGAACCCAACGGGGATCGACAGATACGGGATCCAGAGCCTGACGCCCCAGACTGTGTCTGAGGTCCAGCCCTTCGACCAGGCGAGGTACCAGAATTCAGTGCCGTAGAAGAGCATCATCGCCATCACCAGGATCGAGATTGACAGCGTGATGCAGGCCAGCACGAAGCGGGCACATGGTGCCAGCGACAGGGGAAACAGGTCGACATTGACGTGCCCCCGAAGCCGCTGAACGTAAGGCAGCCCCACAAGGGTTGCGGCGATGACCAGATAAATGACCGTTTCGGTCTGCCAGACGGTGGAAGCGTTGAGCACGAGGCGCACGAAGATCATCTGGCAAGTGACGACGACGGCGACAACGATCATCGCTGCCGCACACCAGCCGGCCACGGTCGAAATCGCTGCGACAACGCGCAAGAAGGGGTTGCTGCCGGCATGCGCTACCGCAGCCGTACTGTGGCCCGCCATGGGTCACTCCTTGAAATGAGGTCCTTTGGAACAGGTTTCGGGGCGGCTTTCAGGCCGCCCCGCAAGTTCAGTCGCTTATTCGACGGCGAATGCCAGATCGAGAAGCTGCTGACCGTTCGGGGTTTCTTCCACGAACGCCTTGTAGGAGGTTTCCTTGGCAAGAGCCCGCCAGGCATCGAAGTCCGCTGCGGTCATTTCGGCGATTTCGACACCGTTCTCACGGAAGACTTCTGCAGAGGCCGCATCTTCCTTCTTGGCTTCTTCGAGATAGAAAGCCTGCGCCTTTTCAGAAGCCGCCAGCAGCGCTTTTTGCTGGTCTTCGGTGAGGCTTTCGAACTTGGCCTTGTTCATCAGGAGTGGCTGGTACATGAACCAGAGCGCATATTCGCCAGCCGGGGTGTAGCAGGATACCTGCTCGTAAATGCGATAGCTGACGAAGGACGAGGACGAGGTGTTGACCGCGTCCAGAACACCGGACTGCATGGCATTGTAGACTTCCGAAGACGCCATCGAGGCAATCGAAGCGCCTGCGCCTGCAAGCATCTGCTCAAAGGCCTTGCCCGCAGCGCGGGTCTGAAGGCCCGGCATGTCTTCCGGCTTGGTAATACACTTGTCCTTGGCTGCAAAGCCGCCGGCCAGGTAACCGTGCACCAGCACGATCACATCGTCCTCGGCCATGATTCCCTCAATGGCCTCCATGAACGGGCTTTCGTTCATGCGGGCCGCATGGTCATGGTTTTTCACCAGACCCGGCATCAGGGTGAGGTTATAGGCAGGTTGCTGGCCACCGGCATAGCTGAGCGGCAGAACGGTCATATCCAGCAGGCCGCGAGACAGCGGCTTATACTGTTCGCGCGCCTTCAAAAGCGACTGGGACGGGAAAATCTTGATGTCGAGATCGACACCGGCCGCCGCCACGTCGTCGGCAACCATCTGGGCCACCTTGTGGCGAACGTCGCCGGTGGACCACTGGTGAGACAGGCGCAGCTCGGTCGCGTTGGCGGTGAGCGCGCTGGCGAAAAGCGTCACGGCAGCAACCGACGCTGAGAATTTGAAGTTCATTTTTTCCTCCCTGATAGTTCCGGACGGGAACCGGAATTTGATCTTACCCTCATGTGATGTTTTTCTGTCAAGTGATTTTGTATACAAGATCGACAATATTGCGCGCGAAAAACTCCTATGCTAAATGCGAAACATGGAAAGAAAACGATCCGACCGCATCGCGGATGCGCTTGAAGGGCTGATTTTCGACGGCACTTTCGCCGATGGCGACAGGCTGGACGAGGTTCAGCTTGCCGGCCGGTTTTCGGTTTCCAGAACACCGGTCCGAGAAGCCCTTCACAGGCTTTCCCAGTCCGGTCTGGTCGTGCAGATACCCCGCCGCGGTGTCTTCGTCCGGCAACCCGGCCCGGTGGAACTGATCGAAATGTTCGAAGTGATGGCAGAGCTGGAAGCCGTGAGTGCGCGCCTGGCTGCCGCGCGTATTTCCGAATCTGCCCTTGCCGATCTTCACGCTGCGAACGAGCGTTGCAAACACGCCGTCGAGGCGCAGGACACGGATGGCTACTATCTGGAAAACGAACAATTCCACGCCATCATCTACCGTCAGTCAGGCAACCGTTTTCTGGAGCAGGAATGCCTTCGCCTTCAACGGCGTCTGCAGCCCTTCCGAAGGGTGCAGCTGCGCGTGCGCGGGCGCATGAAACAATCCATGGCCGAACATGAAGACGTCGTTGCCGCCATCGAGGCTGCCGACGGTGAACGGGCGGCGGCTGCCATCCGTCGGCACGTTTCCGTACAGGGCGAGAAATTCCATCACCTGATGGCAAGCCTGAAGCCCGCAGCCGAGTAAGCCCTTCTAGAATTCGAAAACCCGGCCATGCTGCTGACGGTCCGCGGCAGGGCTTGTGCCGAGGGCTGACCGGTAGCGTTTCGAAAAATGGGATGCGCTGGCAAAGCCGCAGGCCATCGCGATGTCGATCATGCGCATTGAAGTGCGGCAGACGAGCTGGCGAGCAATGTCCAGACGAACCTTTGCGTAATATTCCTGCGGGCTGCACTTCAGATATTTCTGGAACTCTCGCTGCAACTGGCGGGGACTGACGTCCAGTTTCTGCGCGATTTCCTGCAAGGAGAGCGGCTCAACGACGTTCTCCGTCATCAGCGCTATGCTGCTGCGCACCCGCTGCGAAACGGATTCCAGATCATCACGCATGTGCTTGTGCTGCCGCTCGTTGCCACTGCGCCAGTCGTGATGAAGGGCAATTTCGGCGACGTCCGCAGCAACCGCGCCGCCGTGGACCTGGGCCACGAAGCCGATCATCAGATCGAGCGCGGAGGTTCCCCCGGCGCAGGTCATGTACTTGCCGTCCGTCTGAATGAGGCTGTCCACCAGCCGCGCATCAGGAAACCGCTCCTTGAAGAAATCGGCATATTCCCAGTGGATCGTGCAGTTCCTGTTGTCCAGCAGGCCGAAGTCGGCCAACACATAGGCACCAGTGCAGATGCCTGCGATCCGGCTGGAGCGGTTGGCCAGTTTCCGGATCGCAACCTTCTGAGCCAGTGTCAGCCCAATGCGTTCCACATCATCACTGCTGCAGACCGCAAGAAGATCCGGCCGCTCGACATCGCCGATGGCGCAGTCGGCTCGTATGGTGCTGCCGTTGCTGGCAACGGCATCGCTGCCGTCCAGACTGCAGCAGCGATATGTGAAGGCCTTGCGTTTCAACACCTTGTTCGCGATCCGCAGAGGCTCGATTGCAGAGGCAAAGGAGAGCAGGGAAAAATTTCTCATGAGCAGAAAGCAGATCTCGACGGTTCGCGAGGCAAGCGCCTCTCCGCCGTCATCCCCTTCGCTTCGGCTGGGGGCCGGAGAGGATTTCCGCCCTGGGGAAACTTGTGCTTCGTCCAATCTAGCGCTCACAGGTATCCTGCCTTCACCATCTTCATCGGCTCGAACCGATCTTGAAGAACCTTCAGCCGGAAATTTAGCAGCCTGAAAAGCTGCTCCCTATCGGGAAACCGGACTACATTGTCGCAGTTCTTCCGTTGCGCTACCCGGCACACGCCTCACGAACGAGACCGTCATTGTGGTTTACAGGCTCCCAGAATCATCGATAGTACACGGGTCTTGAGCTCTTCATGAACGGTGCGACCCATCCCGGGGCACCGGAGTGACCAACCGAAGGAACATTTCATGCTCTACCGCCTCGGCCTTGCCACCGCATTCGGCCTGTTGACCGCCTCTCCCGCCCTTGCCCATCTGGATCCGTCCGAGCACGGCTCCTTTGCCGCCGGCTTCACGCATCCACTGTTCGGTACCGATCACGTGCTGGCGATGATTGCCGTTGGCCTTTGGGCCGCCCTTCTTGGCGGGCGCGCCGTCTGGGCTCTGCCGACCGCCTTCGTCGGTGCGATGATCGTCGGTTTCCTGCTCTCGCTTGCCGGCGTTCCGCTGCCCTACGTCGAACCGTTCATTCTGACATCGGTCGTGGTTCTGGGTGTCGTTGTCGCCCTTGCACTGCGCCTGCCACTTGGCGTGTGTGCGGCACTGGTGGGGGTGTTCGGCATTTGTCACGGCCATGCCCACGGCGGTGAAATCGGCTCGGCTGGCGAACTTTCCTATGCCGGTGGCTTTGTTTTGGCGACAGCGCTTCTGCATGCAGCCGGGCTCCTGATTGGCTACGGCGCCAATGTGGCCACCCGGAACGATCCCGCCTGGGCACCACGCATCATTCGCAGCCTGGGTGTGCTGACCGCACTCGGCGGGCTGTATCTTGCAGCTGCGTGAGTTCGGCGACTGACGAAAACAGCCGCGACTGTCGTCCCCTGCTCACCCACATCTGAGCATGCGCGCAGCGCTGTTTCGAAGGATGTCAGACAGGGCAGAACACCGAACGGGTAGCCGGTAAAGGGATCTCAGCCGATCTCGATATCCAGACCCAGATCCAGAACCGGAGCCGAATGGGTGATCCAGCCTGAGGAGATCAGGTCAACCCCGGCTTCGGCGACGGCCTTGACCGTATCGAGCTCTATTCCACCGGATGCTTCCAGCAGAACCTTGCCTCCGGCCTTTGCAACGGCCTGCTTCAGGACTTCAGGTGGCATGTTGTCGAGCATGACCACGTCAGGACCGGCAGCAAGTGCCTCGTCCAGCTGTTCCAGCGTGTCGACTTCCACCTCGATCTTCACCAGATGACCGGCGAAAGCCTTGGCGGCTTCGATGGCTTGCGTCACACCGCCGGCGACCGCGATGTGGTTGTCCTTGATCAGGATCGCATCGTCGAGACCGAAGCGATGGTTGGAACCGCCGCCACATTTAACCGCATATTTCTCGAACGCACGCAGACCCGGTGTCGTCTTGCGGGTGCAGACGATGTCCGCCTTGGTGTGTGCGATCAGATCGGCGAATTTCGACGTAGCCGTCGCAATGCCTGACAAGTGACCCAGGAAGTTCAGCGCCACCCGTTCAGCGGCCAGAAGCGCGCGGGCTGGCCCCTCGATCCGGGCGACGACTGCCTTGGGCGACAACCGGTCACCATCTGCCAGAACGGCCTCGAAATGCAAACCGGCATCCGTCTGACGAAAGGCGCTTTCGGCGAAGGCTAATCCGGCGAGAACCCCCGGTTTGCGCGCAGCAATCACGGCGGAGGCTTTTGCGTCGGGTGGCAGCGTTGCCTGGCTGGTGACGTCACCCGCCCGGCCCCAGTCTTCCAGAAGAGCGGCCTTGACGGCTTCATCCACCATCAGGCGTGGCAGCTCGGGCAAAAATCTACGGGTCATGCGCCTCTCCGGTCAGGCAGTTTCCAGGGCCTCGGCGGTGATGGCTTCGACTTCCTTCAAGGTGGTGTAGGAGCGGCTTGCCATGTCAGGGTTTTCCTGCGGGAAATCCTTGCGGAAATGCCCGCCACGGCTTTCCTCGCGCTTCAGCGCCGCCGCAGTGATGATACGCCCGGCGACCATCATGTTGAGGATCGACTGGCGCACGCAATTCTGTTCAACCTGCGCAATATCGGCCAGGGCCGTCTTGAGGCCGGCCGCGTCGCGCAGCACGCCGACATTGCGCGCCAATGTCTTGCGCAGAACGGTGATCGCTTCCCGCTCCTCGACGTTGCGCTGGCTCGGCAAGCCTGGGGCATCGTCCATCTCGTTCCAGTAGGCACTGCGCGGGGTCGGCATCAGGCCCTGGATATCTTCCGCGATGCGCGCGGCAAAAACGACCGCCTCCAGCAGCGAATTGGATGCCAGGCGGTTGGCGCCGTGGGCACCGGTTGAAGCCACCTCACCCGCGGCCCACAGACCGTCAAGCGACGTCCGGCCGTTGGCATCGGTCAGGACCCCACCCATGTGGTAATGCTCCGCGGGTGCCACGGGCAGCAGATCCTTTGCCGGATCGATGCCTGCTGCGGAGGCTGCGGCGAAGACGGTCGGAAAATCGTCCTTGAACCTTTCGCCGATCGCTGTCCGGCAGTCGAGGAAGGCCCCCCGGCCTTCGGACACTTCCCGGTGAATGGCCCGGGCAACGATGTCACGCGGCGCCAGTTCCAATTCCGGGTGAACACCTTCCATGAAGCGTTCGCCGGCCTTGTTGACGAGGGTAGCTCCCTCGCCGCGCAGGGCTTCGGTTGCCAGCGGTGCCGGATCCTTGCCGAGATCAAGCGCGGTCGGGTGAAACTGCACGAATTCGGCATCGGCAATCACCGCACCGGCGCGGGCCGCCATGGCAAGACCATGACCGTTGGCTTCGTGCGGGTTGGTCGTCAGTTCGTAGAGGTGGCCGATGCCGCCGGAAGCAAGCACCACAGCCTTTGCCGGGAAAATCAGCCGTTCCAGGCCGCCGCGCCGGCGCGCCAGGACCCCGGTTACATACCGTCCCTCGCCAATGAAGCTTTCGCCGATGTAGCCTTCCAGAATGCGGATCGACGGCGTCTTGCGAACAGCCGCGATCAGGGCATCCATGATCGCCCGGCCTGCCATGTCGCCGCGCACACGCACGACCCGGCTCTGGGAATGAGCGGCTTCGCGCGAAAACTTCAGCCGGCCTTCAAGATCCTGATCGAACGGAACACCATAGGACAAGAGGTCATGAACCCGGGCACTGCCTTCACGGGTCATCTCTTCGACGATCTTTTCCTCGCAGATGCCGCAGCCGGCAGCCAGCGTATCGTCGCGGTGTTTTTCCACCGAGTCCTGCTCGGAGATCGCAGCGGCAATACCACCCTGCGCCCAGGCAGACGACGCCCCCTGCCCGATCGGTGCGTTGGTGATGACGGTGACCGGACGCGGGCTGAGCTTCAGCGCGCAGAAAAGGCCTGCCAGACCTCCCCCCAGAATGACGACATCATCCACATCCTTGCCTATATAGGCAGGTGCAAAATCCTCAACCGACACGGCCATGGGAAACTTCCTGGAACAGACGGGGCATGAGCCCCAAAGAAACTCCCGGGCCGGCAGGCCCGGAAGCAATCGCATAGATGCGGTTTAGACCGAAGCCGGTCAGATTTTCAAGTTGATCATCCGCTCGACCGCGATGCGGGCCCTGTCGGCCACCGCCGGGTCGACGACCACTTCCTCTTTCATCTCCAGAAGAGTGTCGAGGATCTTGTTCAGCGTGATCCGCTTCATGTGCGGGCAAAGGTTGCAGGGGCGGATGTAGTCGACACCCGGCGTTTCGCTGGCAACATTGTCCGCCATGGAGCACTCGGTGATCATCATCACCTTTTCCGGACGCTTTGTCTTGACCCAGTCGATCATGTGCGCGGTGGAACCGGCGAAGTCGGCTTCCGCGACCACTTCGGGCGGGCACTCCGGATGGGCAATGATCTTCACATTCGGTTCGATCTTGCGATAGTCGCGCAGCTCTTCCGCGGTGAAGCGCTCATGCACTTCGCAGGCACCGTCCCAGACCAGAACCTCGACGTCGGTCTTGTTGCCGACATTTGCGGCCAGATACTTGTCCGGGATCAGGAACACCTTGTCGACGCCGAAGCTTTCCACGACCTGCAGCGCGTTTGAAGACGTGCAGCAGATGTCGCATTCCGCCTTCACGTCGGCAGACGTGTTCACGTAGGTGATGATCGGGATGCCGGGGTTCCGCTCGCGCAGGGCCCGCACATCGGCACCGGTAATGGATTCAGCCAGCGAACAGCCTGCACGCATGTCCGGGATCAGCACGGTCTTTTCCGGGCTCAGGATTTTCGAGGTTTCTGCCATGAAGTGCACGCCGCACTGGACGATGACTTCCGCATCGGTGCGGGTCGCCTCGATGGCCAGCTGCAGGCTGTCGCCAACAATATCGGCAACACCATGGTAGATATCCGGCGTCATGTAGTTGTGCGCCAGGATAACCGCGTTGCGCTGCTTCTTCAGCTTGTTGATCGCATGGATGGTCGGCGCCAGAGCAGGCCATTCGATGGCCGGGATGATGTGCTTGACCTTCTCGTAGATCGGCGCAGTCGCCTCTGCGACCTCCGGCGTATAACGCAGGTCCGGGCGCTCCAGCTTGCCGAAACGCTCCAGTGCCGTCAGTCCGGCGGCAATCGGTGCTCCAACCGGTGCTTTGGTCTGGGCAATGGTCATGGCGACCTCCCTTTTTTGCGCGGCGCGAGGGGTATTTTGTGCCGCTATTTAATTATACTCAACTTGAGCATATCAGAGGCAAAAGAAAACGGGCGGTGATGCCCATACTTTTGCTCTTTCGGAGTTTATATAGTCATCAGCAAATCGAAAATCTACAAAAATCCGAAAAATTCTCGCGGGAAATCCGATTCGCCTTTGTTTTCCTGAGCTTAAGGCGCAACTTTTCCGTTTCCGGAAAGCCGGCTAACAATTATCGCCTTCACACACGAGATGCAAACGGCAAAACCAACCGGGCTCTCACAGCATCTGTTGCTTCGTTTCCACCGCGAACGCGCGACGCACTGGCGTGATCCAAGTTTTGCCGTTCCATTTGCAACGTTGATCAATCCATCAAAATTACGCGTTTTGCGATTGGATGGCTTCAGACTATACCTATCGTAATTTCACGATCAGAGACTCATCCATGACAACAGCTTCTTCCACCGGCCGGGTCGGCCCGAATATACCGCTGGTGATTTCCTGCGGCTGTTTGATCGCCCTCATTTCGTTCGGGCCGCGTTCTGCCATGGGCCTGTTCTTTCAGCCCATGACCGAGGCCAGGGACTGGAGCCGCGAGATCTTCGCACTGGCACTGGCGATCCAGAACCTTATGTGGGGCATCGGACAGCCGATCGCCGGCATGATGGCCGACCGGTTCGGAACCTGGAAGACCATGACACTTGGCGCAGTCCTCTACTGTGCCGGCCTTTTGCTGATGATCGACGCGGAAAGCACCGTCGCCCTGCACATTTCCGCAGGTGTGCTCATCGGGCTCGGCATTGCGTGTTCGTCCTTCTCGCTGGTTCTGGCGGCTTTCGGCCGTGCCGTCTCGCCTTCACAGAGAACGCTGGCCTTCGGTATCGGCACAGCCTCCGGATCTCTCGGCCAGTTCCTGTTTGCCCCACTTGGTGGCACGCTGATTGCCAGCATCGGCTGGCAGCAGACCCTCATCGTCTTCGCCGGCCTTGTGGCAATTGTTCCGCTTCTGGCGATCGCGCTCAGGGGCAAGTCGGAGATGCCGAAAGATAGCAATCCGGCGAACGACCAGAAGCTGACCTCCGCCATTTCCGAAGCCTTCGGAACACGCGGATTTATCCTGCTCACCTTCGGCTTTTTCGTCTGCGGCTTTCACGTCGCCTTCATCACGGTGCACCTGCCGCCCTATATCGCCGACCTTGGCCTTGACCCCGCCTGGGGCGCTACGGCCATCGCCCTCATCGGTCTTTGCAACATCGCGGGTTCGCTGCTGTCAGGATATATTTCCGGCCGCTATTCCAAGCCGATCTTCCTGTCGCTGATCTACCTTGGCCGCGCCGTCGCGATTTTCGCCTTCATCATGCTGCCGGTCACGCCTGCTTCGGTGCTCGTGTTCTCCGGCGTGATGGGTCTCCTGTGGCTGTCGACCGTGCCGCCGACATCGGGCCTCGTCGCCGTCATGTTCGGGCCGCGCTACATGGCAACCCTGTTCGGCTTCGTCTTCCTGTCGCACCAGGTCGGCTCGTTCCTGGGCGTGTGGCTCGGCGGCAAGATCTACGACGAAACAGGCTCCTATGACGCCATCTGGTGGCTGGGCATCGCCCTCGGCATTTTCGCCGCCATCGTGCACTGGCCGATCCAGGAAAGACCCGTTGACCGGCTCGCTGCTGCACCTGCCGAGTAAGAGACGCCGGACCTTCAAACTTGAACGTTGAGGCAAAGAACGAAAAAGGCGGGCTCAAGGCCCGCCTTTTTGTTTGTCAGTTCCGTTTTGCTTAACCGGCCAATTCCGTTTACCCAGCCACTTTCGAGAAGTCCGCCACCACGTGGGTCGCATCGCGGATTTCAGCAAGGAGCTGCAGGCGGTTCATGCGCAGCGTGGCGTCCTCGGCATTGACCAGGATATCGTCGAAGAAACGGTCGACCGGAGCACGCAATTTCGAAAGCGCTTCCATTGCCCCTTCGAAGTTCTCGCTTGCCACGGCGTCGGCCGCTTCAGCCCGGGCCACATCGATGGCAGCGGCCAGATCGATTTCGGCCTGCTCCTGGAAGTGGTCGGCGTGCGGCTTGCCGGAAACAGGGCTGCCGTCCTTCTTTTCCTCAGCCTTCAGAATATTGACCGCACGCTTGTAACCAGCCAGCAGGTTGGTGCCGTCGTCGGACGATACGAACTTGCCAAGCGCCTCGACACGGCGAACCACCATCAGGAGATCGTCCTGGCCTTCCAATGCAAAGACCGCGTCGATCAGATCGTGGCGCGCGCCTTCATCCTTCAGGTGGACTTTCAGGCGATCACCGAAGAAGGACAGCAGATCGGCAACAAGAGCTGCGGGATCGCTCGCTTCAACACCTTGAAGATCCAGAGCGGAACGAATGGCATCGCCCAGCCTGATCCTGAGGTTGTTTTCCAGAATGATCCGGATCACGCCCAGAGCCGCGCGGCGAAGCGCGTAAGGGTCCTTGGAGCCGGTCGGCTTTTCATCGATGGCCCAGAAACCTGCGAGAAGGTCCAGCTTTTCGGCAAGGGCCACGGCAACGGCGACCGGGTCGGTCGGCACGCTGTCACTTGGTCCCTGCGGCTTGTAATGCTCTTCGATAGCCGTTGCCACCGAGGCATCCTCGCCCTGGGCTGTTGCGTAGTAGCGGCCCATCAGGCCCTGCAGTTCCGGGAATTCGAACACCATGTTGGAGACAAGGTCCGCCTTGGCGAGTTCCGCCGCGCGTTTGGCCTTGGTCTCGTCCGCCCCGGCGACCGTGGCCAGTTCGGCCGAAAGCGCGATCAGGCGCTTCACCCGTTCGCCAACGCTGCCGAGTTTTTCGTGAAACTTCACTTCATCCAGCTTGGGCAGGTTGTCCGAAAGTTTCGACTTCAGGTCGGTTTCCCAGAAGAAGCGGGCATCGGACAGGCGTGCACGGATAACCTTCTCGTTTCCGGCCACGATCAGCTTGCCGCCATCGTCGGCAATGATGTTGGAAATCAGCACGAACTTGTTGGCAAGGCGCCCGGTAGCCGGGTTCTTCAGCACGAAGCACTTCTGGTTGACCTTGATGGTCAGCTGAATGCACTCGTCCGGGATCGTCAGGAAATCCTCGTCGAAGCTGCCCGTCAGCACCACAGGCCATTCTACCAGCCCGGCAACCTCTTCCAGAAGACCCGGATCCTCCACCAGATCGAGGCCTAGCGCCAGCGCACAATCCTTGGCGTCATTCTGGATGATGTCCTTGCGGCGGTCGGCATCCAGCACGACCTTGTGCTTCTCAAGCGAAGGCGCATAGTCGTCGAAACGGCGCACGTCGAAGGCCTCGTCCGCCAGGAAGCGGTGGCCGCGTGTGGTCTTGCCGGCCTTTATGCCATCGAATTCGAACGGAACCACGTCCGGTTCTTCCGTTTCCGGACCGAAGGTCGCGACGATTGAGTGCAGCGGCCGCACCCAGCGTGTGGATCCAGTGCTCCAGCGCATGGCTTTCGGCCAGGGGAAGTTGCGCAGGATGCCCGGCATGAACTCGGCAATGACGTCGATCGCCGAACGGCCCGGCTTTTCGATCACCGCAACGTAGAAATCGCCCTTCTTCGGATCCGTCTGGATGGTTGCCTGATCGATCGACGCCAGCCCGGCGCCTCTCAGGAAGCCTTCCAGTGCCTTTTCAGGAGACCCGACGCGCGGTCCCTTGCGTTCTTCACGCGTGGCGGCAGAGCCGGCGGGAACGCCGGCAACATGCAGGGCCAGACGCCGCGGGGTCGCGAAGGCCTTGGCACCCTCATATGGCAAACCGGCATCCACCAGGGCATTGGTCACGAGAGATTTCAGGTCTTCGGCCGCCTTGCGCTGCATGCGGGCCGGAATCTCTTCGCTGAAAAGTTCAAGCAGAAGATCGGGCATGGATATCTGGACCTTTGGTCTGGTGGAATAACACCGGAAACGGTTTGCGCCGTCCGTTACCAAGACAACGGAGACTTGTCACCCCCTTTCGCGGAACCGGACAACGGGCGACCTGCCCATTTTGACGCCAGTCCGTCTGCTTTGTTTCACTCTTCTTCAAGGATTGCATGTGAAACTGCGCGACTTGTTAGCAGTTGTATGTATTGGGACCGACCTTGTGGCGAACCGGGAAGTTGCAGACAACAGATATATGACACGATCTATAGTTGCGTTACTTGCGATAGTTCTTGTCATTTTTACTGGGGTTAAGGTCCTTCCAGTACTTTTCCCGACCTACCAAATCCATAATTCGCAAATGACGTTCGACGTGGTCACCAGCCTCCTTCTGGGCATCGCCATCTTCAGTCTGGGATATGGCACGTGGGCAACGCGCCGTTTGCGCAAGGAGCTGAAGGCAAGATCCTCGGCTCATTCCGAAGCCCTGGCCCTTGCCCAGCACGACCCGCTGACCGGGCTGCCAAATCGCCGCCGGCTACTGGAGGCCTTTGCCGATCTGACCCGTGAGGTGAAGCCCGACTGCTTTCGTGCCGTAATGATGCTCGACCTTGACGGGTTCAAACCGATCAACGACGTCTATGGTCATGCCTTTGGCGATAATCTGCTGCGAAGCTTTGCCGACCGACTGGCCGAAACTCTCGGCAAGGAAGGCATCGTCGCCCGTCTCGGAGGGGACGAATTTGCCATCGTCTCCCCGGTGTTCAAGGACAAATCCGAGGCAGCCGGCTTCGCCAGGCGACTGTTGACGCGGATCAACGATCGTTTCGAGTTCGGCGACCGCCAGATTTCCATCGGCACAGGTATCGGCATCGCGCTTTATCCCCATGACGGCCACGCGGTCACCGAGCTATTGCGCCGGGCCGATATTGCCCTTTACCGGGCCAAATCCTCTGGGCGCTCGACCTACCGGTTCTTCGAGGTCGACATGGATGCCTCGATCCTGCATCGCACGCTACTGGAACAGCGTCTGCGCCGCGCTATTTCGGAACATGAGGTGAAGGCCTATTACCAGCCGATCCTGGATATGGATTCCGGCCGCATCGCAGGCTTCGAAGCCCTTGCGCGCTGGACCGATGCCGATTTCGGCAAAGTACCGCCGTTGCAGTTCATCCCGATTGCCGAAGACTGCGGCATCATCTCCGAGCTGACCCAGCATCTGCTGGAGGATGCCTGCAAGGTCGCCGCCACCTGGCCGGACGATCTCTACCTGTCCTTCAATCTGTCGCCGGTGCAGTTGCAGGATCCGGCCTTGCCGACCCAGATCAATGCCATCTTGAAGAAATTCGAATTTCCGCCCAGACGGCTGGTGCTGGAGATCACCGAAACGTCGCTGGTGAAGAACCCGGAATCGGCCAAACGCATCCTGACCGAGCTGACGGAAGCCGGCATTTCCATTGCGCTCGACGATTTCGGCGCAGGCCATTCCAGTCTGAGCTATCTGCGCGATTTCCCGATCAAGAAGGTCAAGATCGACAAGTCCTTCACCGAACGCATGCTGGAAGACAAGCAGTGTGCCGCCATCGTCGAGGCCATACTGGTCCTGTCCAAGGGTCTCGACATCGACGCCGTCGCGGAAGGGATCGAGGAAAGCGCGGTCCATGACGCGTTGAATTCCAACGGCTGTCACTACGGCCAAGGCTTCCTTTACGCCGCGGCCGTTACTTCAGACGAAGCCTGCAGCCTGCTGGAATCCCAGGTCGACGGACGGTTTCCTTTCAGCGAGAAGACAGACGCCGCCTGACCGCGCCCCTCATCCTCCGAGAAACAGAAGGATGATGACCGCATTGGCCAGATCTACAAAGAATGCGGACACGAGCGGCAGGATCAGGAATGCCTGGGTTGCCGGGCCGAAGTGTTTGGTGATTGCGGTCATGTTGGCAATCGCCGTCGGTGTCGCGCCCAGTGCAAACCCTGCAAAGCCCGCCCCCAGCACCGCCGCGTTGTAGTTCCGGCCCATCAGCGGATAAAGCGCCAGGATGATGAAGGCGGCCGCAACGACGACCTGCGTGAAAAGAATGAGCAGCATCGGCCCCGCCAGTCCCGCGATGGTCCAGAGCTGCAGGCTCATGAGTGACATCGTCAGAAAAATGCCAAGTGCAAGGTCCGACAAGACCGCCAGGGACTTGGACCGGGCCGGCCAGGTCATTTTCGGAAAGACCAGCGGCACGGTGTTCGACAGCACGATGCCACAGAAAAGACAGCAGACGAAGACCGGCAGATCGAGGCCTATTCCCGCGCTCAAGGCTTCCTGAAGCGCGACGCCGAGGCCAATGGCGATGTTGAGAACCAGCAGAGAGCGCATCAGCCCGGTGTGGGTCACGCTCGTGTCTGCCTCTCGTTCCATCTCAAGGCCGATCATGGGGGCTTCTTCCGGGCGGTTCGGATCCGGTTTGCCACCCCGTTTTTCGATCAGGAACTTGCCCACCGGACCGCCAAGAAGGCTAGCGGCGATCAAGCCGAGCGTTGCCGTTGCAGCACCGATCTCGACCGCCCCTGGAACGCCATAGTCGGTGGCCAGCTTCGGCCCCCAGGCAATTGCCGTGCCGTGGCCGCCAACCAGCGAAATGGTGCCTCCAAGAAGGCCGAACCCTGTGGGCAGACCCAGCGCCGCCGCAATGCCCGAACCGACCGCATTCTGCAGCAGCATGTAACAGACGGTGAGCATCAGCAGGATCAGGAGCGGCTTGCCGCCCTTGGCCAAGTCCGTGAAGCGGGCGTTCAAGCCGATTGCCGTAAAGAAGCAATACAGCAGGTAATCACGCGACTGCAGGGAGAACCCGATTTCCGTTCCAAGGCTCAGGTAGACCACGAGGGACAGGAACGCGACAAGCAGGCCGCCTGATACCGGTTCCGGAATGTTGAACCTATCCAGAACCAGTATCTTCTTGTTCAGCCGCACGCCCAGGAAGTAGACGAGGATTGCCAGATTGAAGCTGACAAATTCCGTTAGCGTGATCGTTTCGCCGGCCATCCGCACCCCCGCTCCTGCTTGATGCTTCCACTATGCCGTTCGAAGCAGCTTGCGCAAGACGGAGCTGACGATCCTCAGCTCGTTACCAGCCGCCGCCACCGCCACCGCCGCCACCGCCGCCGGAAAAGCCGCCGGAGGAACCCGACGATCCGGAGCTGGACGATTTGGGAGCTGGCAGAGACGACTGGAACGACCCGGCCATGGAACTTGCCGTCCGGCCGAGGCTGTCGGACACGTGCCGGGCATCGAAGTGATTGCCGGAGTACCAGCCCGGATGGTAGCTGGCGGCCGCGGCCGCCCCGGCAGCGGTTGTCAGCCAGGCCTCAAAGGCCTTGGCCCAGGGCTTTTCGACGCCAAGCGCAACGGCGTAAGGCAAAAGTTCCTCGAAATGATCCGTGCTCATATCCGGAAGCTTTTCCATGTTGAGCCGCTCCTTTTCCGCCACGCTCAGATACATCCGAAGACCCTCGATTTCATCGAGGGCCTGGCGGCCAATTGCCGTCGGCGCGCCGATCAGGAAGAAGAACAGGATGTTGAGGGCAACCAGCGCCACCGCGATGAACGGCAGAACAGGCAAGGAATCCACACCGCCATTCACATGGAAGGCACCGAAGGCTGCCCCTGATATTGCGAGACCAAAGAGTATGAAGATCAGCGCCATACGCAGTTTCATGCTGGCGAAGCGGAAGATGGCTCTCCCCAGATTGACCGAAATGACGGTCGCAAAAACGGAAAAGACCAGAAAGACAATGACGAACCCTTCCTGACCCGGCTGCAGTCCACCGAAAGCCAGCAGCGCGACAATGGTAACCAGGCTCAGTATGAACCCGGGAATGAGATAGCCCCTGTTCGCCCTGAAAAAGACGTTTCGGCTCTCCCGCTCGATAGCCGTCCGGAATTTTTTCCCCAGCGCCTGGATAGAAGTGCCGTTGTCCTTGTTGAGGGTCAATGGACTCCCCCGTCCGCTTAGCCAGTCCTCAAGCGCAGCTTCGCCCTTGGGCAGCCCGAAGCCCGGGATCTGACCTTCCCGTCCCTTCCGGTTCAGAAGCAGAGTTGTATCGCCATCCGTCTCTTCAAGTCGCAAGCGCTTCTTGACCGCGAGGTTGAGGCAGGCTGCAGACAGGGCCACCCAGCCACCATCCCCGAACCCTCGGTTGACAATGTATTTGGCAAGAGCAGGCGAGATGCCGGAAGGCGGTGAAAACCTCGGGAAAACAACACCTTCAGAAGGATCCCGGCCAACCATCCACCAGGCTGCGAAATAATAAAGCAGCACCAGCAGCACCCCGGCTCCGCCGATCAGCTCCGATCTGTAGTCCTCGACGAAATACTCCAGCTGTTCGGCTTCCGTAGGCGCTGCAATTGCGCCTTTCGGAAGGCTGACGTTGATCGACAAGCCTTCGTAGGCCCCCAGAACCTCGGTTGTCCGGAAAATAATCTCAGAACCACCCTGGGCGCTTTGTGCCTCAAAGGCATTGCCGGTTTCGCCATAGCCGCCCGTATAGGCCGTCCATGCACTGGCTTTCACCCCTTCCGGCAAAACGACCCGCGCGATGGCCTCATCGACGGGGAAGATCCATTCATTGCCAGTCACGTTCCAGTAGACCTCGTCATGGTCTTCAAAGAAACGGATTTGCCGATTGGTTTCATAGGTGAAGCTGTAGGTGTAATTGCCCGGAGACAGGAAGGTGTATTCATCCCCAACATAGATCCGCACACCCCGACTGTTCTCGTTGGTGTGGTAGGAGGCCGGGGCGCCGTCCTGCAGCACCGAGAGCAGCTTGAAGCCGGCCTTGTAGATGCGCCCGTTTGCCCCCTCCACCGCAAGCGGAATATCGCGGAAAATGCCCCGCTTGATCTGATCGCCTTCCGCACGAACGGTAATCGTTTCGGTGACCGTCAGCGTGCCATTGCTCGCAACGTCAATGTCGGAAACGAACTTCAAGATGCGTTCGTCAGCTTGCGCGCAAAGTCCGGCAGTCAGCAGGACGAAGACGGCCAGGATGCCCGCGTAGATCCGGTTCAGCATTGCGCGCACCTCAGAACTGGACCTTGGGAACCGCGCGGTCAGCCTCGTCTTCGATTTCGAAGTACTCGGCCTTTTCGAACTTGAACTGGTTGGCAATCAGATTGGATGGGAAGCTCTCGACCGCAACATTCAGGTTCCGGACCGCGCCATTGTAATAACGGCGCGCCATCTGGATGGCGTTTTCGATCTCGTCCAGCGAATTGTGAAGGTCGGAAAAATTCTGACTTGCCTTCAGGTCTGGATAGGCTTCCGCAACTGCAAACAGGCGGCCGAGAGCATGACTGAGTTCTCCTTCTGCCTTCGCACGGCCAGCAACGTCATCCTTCGGCACTGCCGAAACTTGCGCGCGCATGCTGGTTACGGCCTCGAGCGCTTCCTTTTCGTGCGCGGCGTAGCCTTTCACGGTCTCGACAAGGTTGGGAATGAGATTTGCCCGCCGCTTGAGCTGGACATCGATGCCGCTCCAGCCCTCCTCGACCATCTGCCGTTTCTTGACAAGTCCGTTGTAAAGAACGATCGCAAAAACAGATAGCGCAATCAGCGCTGCAAGAAAGAACCAGGACAAGACAATCACCTCCAGAAAAATGTGTTCTGGAAGCTAACCGGGAGGTGCTGACTTGTCATCTTCTTCAAGCGACCGACGCCTGAATTGAGTCATTCTGTAATCTTCGACACAGGATTGCAGATAAGCTTGGGCGAGCTTGCCCGAAACGCCTGAACGAAAGGTCGGCCACCAATGTGCGTCTTGCAACTTTGCAGAATGATCCCAGCGCTTGCGGTGCTGCCGTTGGTGCTGGCAACGCAAGAGGCCCATGCTTCGCTTGCTGACCAATATCGCTGTTCGAATGGCGATCTGGTCTTTCACGTCATCTTCTCCCCACAGGAACCAGGGCCCGCGACGCTTTCCGGACCTGTTGGCGGAAAGGCACATACGCAAGTCCTGCTTGACCCGGTTCCGGGCGCTTCGGGAGAAAGTTTCGAGCGGGGAAACACCCGGTTTTCCGGCAATCGACAGGCAAGCCACCTGGACATCGGCGACATGCGCTTCGCCTGTGAACTGGAGCCCGAGCCGGGCTCGGAACCCGAGTGAGCCTTCACAGGTTGCTGGTAGCGGTAAAATGAACAACCTGGATATTGCCTGACGAAAACTGGGCCAACCTGGCCCCGCATTCGATTGATCAAAAAGATCCGCCTCAAGCCGGAATGCGTTATTCCGCAGCCTGGTTGTGATAGCCGACACCGCCGGCTTCCGTTTCAAGGAAGGCAGCGCCGCAGGCCTTGGCCAGTTCGCGGACACGCAGGATATAGCTCTGGCGCTCGGTCACGGAGATGACGCCGCGCGCGTCGAGCAGGTTGAAGGCATGGCTGGCTTTGATGCACTGGTCATAGGCCGGCAGCACCACCTGATGGACATTGGCACCGGCAGCTTCACGCGCTTTCGCACCGGCTTCCAGCAGTGAACGGCATTCGGCTTCGGCATCCTTGAAATGGCGGAACAGCATTTCGGTGTCCGCGTGCTCGAAATTGTGCCGCGAGTATTCCTGCTCGGCCTGCAGGAAAACATCGCCATAGGTGACCTTGGAATCGCCTTCCATGCCGTTGTAGTTGAGGTCATAGACGTTATCGACGCCCTGAATATACATCGCCAGGCGCTCAAGGCCGTAGGTCAGTTCGCCGGAGACGGGCGAGCATTCAAAGCCTGCCACCTGCTGGAAATAGGTGAACTGCGAGACTTCCATGCCATCGCACCAGCATTCCCAGCCGAGGCCCCAGGCCCCAAGGGTCGGGCTTTCCCAGTCGTCTTCCACAAAGCGGATATCGTGCAGCTTCGGGTCAAGGCCGATCGCGTAGAGCGAATTCAGATAGAGCTCCTGAAGGTTCGCCGGTGACGGCTTCAGGATCACCTGAAACTGGTAGTAGTGCTGCAGACGGTTCGGGTTCTCACCATAACGGCCGTCGGTCGGGCGGCGCGACGGCTGCACATAGGCGGCCCGCCACGGACGCGGGCCGAGTGAGCGCAGCGTGGTCGCCGGGTGGAACGTACCGGCGCCGACTTCCATGTCGTAAGGCTGAAGCACAACACAGCCCTGGTCGGCCCAGTAGCGCTGCAGGGTCAGGATCAGGCCTTGAAAGGAGTTTTCCGGCCGCATGTGCGCCGGCAGGGTTTCAGTCGACATGAAGATGTTCCGCGAATATGGCTGTGCCCGGCGTGCACGTATCGCCGGTTTGGGCGACAGGTGCCACGATGTCGGGGCAAGGTCAAGGCGAAGCGGGCGTGGCTGTTTCAGATTGACGGAGCGCCGGCACCAAGGTATCCCTCGCACCGGCTTCAGAATGCCTGCCGCTCGCGGACGACAGTCACGGTGAAATTCTGGTCTTCAAGACTTTCTGTTCCCCACGCATTTCGCGCTGGTGGCAATGCGAGCCCCTCCTTCCCGATCGAAATGCCCATTGATGGAGAACGGAATGTCTTCCGACATATCCCGGCCCAACGCCTATACGCATGGGCCAATCCTTCCGACCCTGGCCAGAACCGCCTTGCCCATCATCCTGGTGATGAGCATGAACGGGTTGCTGACCGTGGTCGATGCCATATTCCTCGGCCTTTACGTCGGGCCGGATGCCCTCAGCGCGGTCACGCTGATGTTTCCTGCCTATATGCTGCTTGCGGCGTTGGCGACACTTGTTGCCAGCGGTATGTCCAGCGTGCTTGCCCGCAAACTCGGAGCCGGCCTTCATGCCGATGCCGAAGCGGTTTTTGCCGGCGCCCACGGCCTGGCACTTGCCATCGCTGGCATCGTGATCGCCCTCTTCCTGGGTTTTGGCGACAGCCTCACTCGGGCCGCCGCTGACGGTTCGGCGGAGATTGCCGGTATGAGCCATACCTACATGGCCATCACGGTTGCCTTCACACCACTGATGTTCGTGCTGTCGGTAAATGCGGACGCGCTGCGCAACGAAGGCCTCGCGGTGGTGATGGCGGGCTTCAGCCTGCTTGTTTCGCTGGCCAACATCGCCTTCGATTATCTGCTGATCGCGGTCTACGATTACGGTGTTGCCGGAAGTGCGGCCGGAACCGTGCTGGCACAGGCTCTGGCGCTTGCAATCATGCTGGGCCTGAGACTGAGCGGGAAAACGGAATTGTCACCGTCCGCGCTCCTGCGATATCCGCTGACATCTTTCTGGCGCGATATCCTGATGCTTGGTGCACCTCAGAGCCTGAGCTTCATCGGCATCGCCCTGGGGTCCGCTGCAACCATTGCCGCACTGCAGACGGCCGGTGCCAGCGGATATGAGGCAACGGTCGCCGCATTCGGGATCGTTACCCGGGTCATGACCTTCTGCTATCTGCCTCTCCTGGGCCTTGCCCAGGCGCTACAGTCCATGATCGGAAACAATTTCGGGGCAGGTCTGTGGCATCGCTCGGACAGCACCTTGCGGGCTGGCCTGGTTGTGGCCCTTGTCTACTGCGGCCTTGCGGAACTCGTGCTCACGCTGTTCTCACACCAGGTTGGCTTCGCATTTGTGAACGATCCAGGCGTGGCGGCGGAAGTCGGCAGGATCCTTCCGGTGATAATGGCGCTCTACTTTGTCGCGGGGCCGCTGTTCATGGTTGCGACCTACTTTCAGGCGCTCGGAGATGCGGCTCGGGCAGCTCTGCTGAGCCTCGCCAAACCCTATGCGTTCTTTCTGCCGCTGGTGTTCCTGATGCCGGTCTATTTCGGAGAGGGCGGCATCTGGCTGTCCAGTCCGCTGGCGGAACTGATGCTGCTGGTGGTGACGCTGGTCCTGCTCGGGATTACCGCGCGCACCGGGACAGCGCGCTGGGGGCTTTTCCGGGCGGTACCGGCAAATTGAAGCCGCTGAAACAAAGCACCTGACGGCGGGCGGGCAAACTGCCCGCCGTTGCGTCAGGCTTGCGGACGGTACTTGCCGCTCACCGGGTCAAGCACAAGCTTGGCGCCGCGGCCATTGGGATCGGCTTTTGCAGCTGCCCTGGAAATCTGGTTTTCAACCTCGGCCATCTTGCGCTTCACGCGCTGCACGATCCAGTAACCTCCCACGGCCAATGCGGCGACGCCTATCAATTCGGTCATGTCTTTTCCCCTTGCTCACCCGATTTTCACACAGGCATTGTGCCTTTTTAAAGGCCGTAGCGCATCCACATTGCCCGTTCCTCGACAGAGGAGATCAACTCCTCGCCGACCCCGTCCAGCAGCCGGCCCTTTGCAAGGCCGACACCAAGCCCGGCCTTGCGGCCAAAAAGGCCACGCGGTGCGGAAATCAATTTCGGCTCGGCCTTGTCGCCGTACCGGTCCTTGATCACTTCGCGCAGGTCGCCGATCGCGTCGACCAACCCAAGCTGAACACCTGTGCGCCCGGTCCAGAACTTGCCCGTGAAAAGATCCGGATCATCTGCGAGCACGTCACCACGACGCGATTTCACCATGTCGATGAAGGTCTCGTGGATCTCGAGCTGCAGGCTCTTGATGTATTCGATGTCTTCCGGCACTTCCGGCTGGAAGGGATCGAGGGTCACCTTCTTTTCACCTGCGGTATAAACGCGCCGGTCAACGCCGATTTTCTTGATCATCTCCGTGAAGCCGAACCCGGCTGCAACCACACCGATGGAGCCGACGATGGACGACGGATCGACAAAGATCTCGTCCCCTGCGAGCGCAATCATGTAACCGCCGCTGGCAGCCACATCCTCAACGAAAACCAGAACGTCCTTCTCGTTTTCCTTGGCCAGATCCCGGATCCGCTTGAAGATGAGCCTCGACTGAACGGGCGAGCCACCCGGCGAATTGACCACCAGGGCCACCGCCGGTGCTTTCTTCATCGAGAAGGCTTTTTCCAGGGGGATGGATGCGGTCGCCAGGGACAATCCGGACTTCAGCGGCCCACCGCCACCGATTGCCCCATGCAGGCGCACGACCGGAATGACAGGCTTATCGTTTCGAAAGGGTTTGGGAAGAAACCGGCGAAGGGATGAAATCACGCGCAATAGGCCCTGAAAGAGTTCACAAACTCCATCCGATATATGTACGCAAAGCCCGCTTGCAAAGACTCCAGGCCGTCAAAACCTTGTCGCACGGTTTAACGCGCCCAAGCGCTGCTCAGCCACCGAAAGCGCTGATCTTCTTTTTGCGCTTGCGTTTCGGCTTTTCGTCTTCTTCTTTCATGCGCTCCAGAACGTCTTCCGGTTTGGGCTTGGGCGACGCTTCGAACGGCCAGGTGAGCCTGACACCGGCCTGGTTGTTCTTGCGCCAGACAATCTCTGCACTGATTGGCAGATCGAGACCGGGAATGGAGACCTCGATGTCATCGGGAAGTCGATCCAGCTTGTCGCCTTCCAGCCGGCATCCTGACCTGCTGGCATCAACGATCCGACATCTCATTGTCGCCGGATTGGTCTTGCCGCAAACGATTGCCGTGATCCAGACTTGCCGCCGGATCTCGCGGCGTTTTTCGCCTGACGCCTCTCGTTTGGTCTGAAAAGAAATTTGCGCTTGCTGATCGCCAAAGGCAATCACGGTCCCGCGGACCAGTTTGTCGAACCCGGCAAGGCGCAAGCCCACCTCCTCCTTCAGGAGGTCAACCCTGTCGGACGCAATCCAACAGCCGTTCTCTGTCAGATCATAGGCCGTTGCTTCGAAACACGACATGTCCGCCAAGTCGACGACGAGCGCCGAAATGCATTTGTCTGCATCCATCGTCATGACCGGTTGTTAAAATCACCCAGAGCGATACACACTCAATGTTACAACCTGTAGTCTGAAATCCAAGTTAACGCAAGGTCACTTTTGATCTGAAAAAGAAGGATTTCCCTGAACGTTTCGAACAACCCACCCGGCGAGGTCGAGAAAACGAAGAAACGTCTGGATGATTGCAGGAAACCATGCAGTCCGAAGGCTATTGCTCTGCTTTTTCTTCCAGCTTCTGCTTGATCGCCAGAAAGTCACGCCAGGACAATCGCTTCTCAAGCGGACTGCGCAAAAGATACGCCGGATGATAAGTGGCGATAGCCGAGATTTCCCTGCCCTTGCAGGGATAGGTCATCCAGCGCCCGCGCATCTTGCGGATGCCGTCCTGTACCCCGAGCAGGGTCTTGGCGGATGCTGCGCCGAGAAAGACGAGCACGTCCGGATTGACCAGTTCGATCTGGCGCAGAATGAACGGCTTGCAGATCTCGGTTTCCTGCGGTGTCGGTGTCCGGTTGCCAGGTGGCCGCCAGGGAACCACGTTGGCGATATAGGCCGACGAGCGATCCAGACCGATCGCACCCAGCATTCTGTCCAGCAATTGGCCGGACCGGCCAACAAAAGGCAGGCCTTGAAGATCCTCGTCGCGGCCCGGCGCCTCGCCGACAAACATCAGCTTCGCCTGTGGATTGCCGTCGGCAAACACAAGCTTCTTGGCGGTCAGCTTGAGGTTGCAGCCGTCGAAACCGCCCAGGCAATTGCGCAGTTCCTCGAGAGTCGGGGCAGTTGCCGCCAGATCCCGGGCTGCGGCGATTATCTCCCTGTCCGGCAAGACCGGCGCTTGCCCCGCAACTGCGGGCGGCACGGAAATCGCCTGGGGAGCGACGGGAGCTGCCGGAACCGGAGAGCCTGTCTGCCCCTGGAAATTGCCTGCCGGGGCCTGTTGCCGGGGCTGCTGAGCATGCGTGGGGGCTGCTGCATGCTGACCGGCCAGCGCACGCTGCGCTGCCTGCGCACGCGTCAGCGCTACCCAATCGACGGGTTCGTCCTGAAGAAAACAATCGACACCCGCACCGGCATAAAAATCCAGCAGGGCTTCAAGGTGTCTCGGGTCGTTCGGGATCTGTTGCAAGAGGCTGCCTCCGGCGCGGAGTTTAACCGCCCCGATCATTTCTACAAGCATGCAGCGCCAGACCACCTTCAATCCGGCCGGTTTTCCAAAGCCTGTGCACATTTTCGAAACTGCCGGGAATACACTCGAATTACGTTTACGTAAACGTTAACTAAGCACTTGACGCCCTGCGCCTGCTTTGGTCTATCTGATGCCCAACTGAAGGAATAGCGGCGAAATTTCGCAATTGCCGATGAAAAATGTCGTGTTTTGCGCTGCAAAATGGGGCAAATAGGCGGTAAGGGCTAATAGGCGCTGCTTCCGAACGGACGCAGGTAAGTTGCTCTAACAATTGGGCATCAGCCGTTACCGATACGCTGGTTCACTTGATTTGAGCACCTGGCGGCGCAGAAGTTGCCCTTTGGGCGGAGGGAGAAAAAGATGAGCGAACAAGAAGCGCTTGGCGAACGCGAAAGCATGGATGTGGATGTTGTGATCGTAGGCGCAGGGCCCGCCGGTCTTGCAGCTGCGATCCGGCTGAAACAGATCGCCAACGACAAGGGCGAAGAGCTGAGCGTTGTCGTACTGGAAAAGGGATCCGAGGTCGGCGCGCATATTCTCTCCGGCGCCGTGATTGATCCGATCGCTCTCGACAAGCTGCTTCCGGAATGGCGCGAAGAAGACACGCCGATTAAGACGGCAGTAACCGACGACCACTTCCTCGTGCTGGGGCCGGCAGGTTCCATGCGTTTGCCGAACATGTTCATGCCGAAACTCATGAACAACCACGGCAATTACATCGTCTCGCTTGGCAATGTCTGCCGCTGGCTGGCCGAAAAGGCTGAAGCGCTCGGCGTTGAAATCTACCCGGGCTTTGCAGCTGCCGAAATCCTCTATGACGACAATGGCAACGTGGTTGGTGTTGCGACGGGCGACATGGGCATCGGCCGGGATGGCAAACCCAATGCCATGTTTACACGCGGCATGGAGCTGCGCGGCAAATACACCCTGATCGGTGAGGGCGCACGCGGCTCTCTGGCCAAGCAGCTGATCGAGAAATTCGACCTCGACAAGGACAGCGACGTGCCGAAATTCGGCATCGGCATCAAGGAGCTGTGGCAGATCGACCCGGAGAAGCACCGGCTTGGCCTGGTGCAGCATTCCTTCGGCTGGCCGCTTGACGGCAAGACCGGTGGCGGCTCGTTCCTCTATCACCTGGAAGACAATCAGGTCGCTGTCGGCTTCGTGGTTCACCTCAACTACGAGAATCCCTGGCTGTCGCCCTTTGACGAGTTCCAGCGTTTCAAGACGCACCCGGCGATCCGTGACACCTTCGAAGGCGGCAAGCGCATTTCCTATGGTGCCCGTGCCATTACCGAAGGCGGTTTCCAGTCCGTGCCGAAACTCTCGTTCCCCGGCGGTCTGCTGATGGGTTGTTCCGCAGGCTTCGTCAACGTGCCGCGGATCAAGGGCTCCCACAATGCCATGCTGTCCGGCATGCTGGCGGCAGAAGAAGTCATGGCCGCAATCGGCCGCGGCGAAGCACACAACGAGCTGGCCAATTACGACACAGCCTGGCGCGAAAGCCCGATCGGCAAGGATCTCTGGCGCGTGCGCAACGCAAAGCCGCTGTGGTCCAAATTCGGCACCGCTATCGGTGTTGCCCTCGGCGGTCTCGACATGTGGACCAACGAGCTGTTCGGCTTCTCCTTCTTCGGCACCATGAAACACGGCAAGAAGGACGCCGACACCCTGAAACCGGCCAAGGACTGCAAGAAGATCGACTATCCGAAGCCTGATGGCGTCGTTTCCTTCGACAAGCTGTCTTCGGTGTTCCTCTCCAACACCAACCACGAAGAGGATCAGCCGATCCATCTGAAGGTGAAGGACGAGGCACTGCAGAAGCGCTCGGAACACGATGTCTTCGCCGGTCCGTCCAACCGCTATTGCCCGGCTGGCGTATACGAGTGGATCGAGGAAGGCGAAGATGCGCCGCGGTTCCAGATCAATGCGCAGAACTGCGTCCACTGCAAGACCTGCGACATCAAGGACCCGAACGGCAACATCAACTGGACCGTTCCGGAAGGCTCCGGTGGCCCGAACTATCCGAACATGTAAGGTTCGCTGCCAAACTGGAAAACATTGAAGGCCACGGGGAAACCCGTGGTTTTTTTGTGCCTTGAAAAAACGAACAGCACCGGAAAGGAAACCTTCCCGGTGCTGCAGTCTTGCGGCCGATGGGTCGTAATCAGGCTGGCGTATGTGGGGGTCCAGCCTGTTGCGGTTGTCAAACACACGGACAAGGCCGAGTGGACATGCCACTCCGCTTGCTGCCGCGTGGTTGCCCGCGCCACAAGTTCGTACCCGTATTAACAACGGGCAATTCTTATGAGGTCGTTGGTCCCGATGGAGCCAGCGTGCACATTTATCCCAGAGATGATCTGGATTTTTTTCGGGTTTCGATTTGTTTAATTCTGTTAACCAAAACCGTGATGGCGCCGGAATAAACTCCCCCTACGGCAAGGTCAAATAAATAATGAGACGAATAAAAACTTGTTATGACTCCAAAAGACAAAATTATACCAACTGGTCAAAAAATGCCAGGAATACGCCTCAACTGAAAACACGGAGCCTGGAAAATAAGGGTTGTCCGAAAATACCGATCAATACATCGCGATATTTGACAGTATAACTATTGCCGGTTTTTTCCGTTTACAAACAAGGCGATAAGGAACTTATCGACCTTCAGAGGGTCTATAAATTTTTTCTATATAACAATAAATTAAGAAAATGAATTAGCCAATTCTTTGAAATCTAAGCGTTTATTTCAACAACTCAACCATCAACTCCATCTGAAGTTGTTCGTCAAATTCATCGCTATTTCGCCAAAAACAAACTAACTAGCTGAAATTACTGATAAATCTATTTATCCACATACCAAATAGCGATCAGCTGGTTGTGATTGCAGTCTCTCGTTGGTTAATTTACCTTTACTTTCACGGGGCAAATTTGTAGCAAATCACCAAGATCTTGGTGACTTTCTACAAGTTCTTCGCGGAGTTCCCGCGGTTTTCCCGAAAGCTTAACGAGATCGAGCCGCGCAAGCGGTTGGATACCTTGTGGACAGGAAGACAGCAGGGTCATAACCAGCCGGCGGCGGTTCTGGTTCGGATCAGGCGGTTCATCCACCAAATTCATTCAGCACTGTTTCAACAGTTCTGAAACCCATCGACCACAAGGTTCGGCACCGGGAAGGCCACTTCCCGGTGCAATTTTTTTCACATCAAAATGAACTGTGACGTAACCCGTCAGTCGTCAGGCTGCATCTCTGCGTGTGTTCTGACGACGGCGACGCGGAGGACGACGGTTTTCGGACGCGTTGTCGTTGGCGCCGGAGGACGACTGCTTGCGGAACGGCTTCTTGCCGCCCGGCTTGCTGTTGCCATTCCGGTTTCCGCCGCGCTTTGCGCGGCCGGCAGCCGCGGACATCGGCGGAATTTCACCACCGGCAACCGTGATATCGATACCGATCAGCTTCTCGATCTGGCGGAAGAGACCGATTTCCTCCGGAGCACACAGGGCAATCGCCTCACCTTCCGCACCGGCGCGGGCCGTACGGCCGATTCGGTGAACGTAGGCTTCCGCAACTTCCGGCAGCTCGAAGTTATAAACGTGGCTGACACCCGGAATATCAATGCCGCGAGCGGCAACATCGGTTGCCACAAGCACGTTGATGGTGCCTTCCCGCAGATCCTTGATCGCGCGGTCACGCTGGTTCTGGCTCTTGTTGCCATGGATCGAGCCAGCGGAAATTCCGGAATGCGCCAGCTTGCGCATCAGCCGTTCCGCACCGTGCTTGGTGCGGCAGAACACCAGCGACAGCCCGTCCGGCTTGTCACGAAGCTGATCAACCAGGAAGTCGCCCTTGTCGTTCTTGTCCATGAAATGAACCGACTGGGTAACCTTGTCAGCGGTCTTGCCGGCCGGAGCAACTTCGACCCTCTCCGGGTTGCGCAGATAGGACTGTGCCAGCTCGTTGATCTGCTTCGGCATGGTCGCGGAGAACAGCAAGGTCTGGCGCTTGTCGGCCACCAGGCCCGCGATCCGGCGCAGGGCATGAATGAAGCCCAGATCGAGCATCTGGTCGGCTTCGTCGAGCACCAGGTAGGAAGCGGTGCGCAGGTCGATCGCTTCACGATCTACCAGGTCCAGCAGCCGGCCCGGTGTTGCCACCAGAATGTCGGTGCCCTTTGAGAGCCGCTTGATCTGGCCGTTGATGGACACACCACCGACAACGGAGGAAACCCGCAGCGGCGTATGCTTCAGGAAGGAAATCAGGTTCTTAGCGATCTGGTTCACCAGTTCGCGGGTCGGGGCCAGAATCAGCGCCCGTGTGCCCTTGGGAACGGCTCTTTTCTTCTCCAGGAGAAGCCGGTCGATCAGCGGCAGGCCGAAAGCAGCCGTCTTGCCCGTACCCGTCTGTGCCAGACCCATGAGGTCCCGGCCTTCCAGGATCAACGGGATGGCTTTTTGCTGGATCGGTGTCGGAGCGTCATAGCCGTTTTCGGTAACGGCAGTCACAAGGCCATTGGAGAGTCCCAGGCTTTGAAAGTCGGTCAATATAAAATCCTTGGTTCAAGCGAAACAAACGCTTGTTAAGCCGCACGTCATTGACGGTGCGACTTGAAGTTGGAATGCGGCACAGCCGGCAGCCATCGCTACCGGTCTCTCTGCCGCCAGACCCTCGCGTGAAATGGGAACTGGTTGAACCCCTCATTGGGTTCTTGAAGTGGCAACCCTCTTGCGACTGCCCGCCAAGAAACTTCTCTTGTCCGGGGCGCACTCTCTGCTCACGCGGCAGCGGTTGCAGTGCGGTATATCGTCGGGAACGGCCCTAATGTCAAGCAGAGAAGCCGCAAAAGCGCTTACAGCTCAAAAAGTTCGGCCTGCCTTAGGGTTGCAGCCGCAGCAACCGGCCATCGTCGCTGTCTGTCAGAACATAGACGTAGCCATCGGGGCCCTGCCGGACATCGCGTATCCGCTCGCCAAGATCCGTCAGCAGCTTTTCCTCGCTGACAACCGTTCCGCCGTCGAGGTCAACACGGGCAAGGTGTTGTCCGGCCAGCGCACCGACCAGCATGTCGCCCTTCCAGTCTGGATATCGGTCGCTGGTTACAAATGCCATGCCGGACGGAGCGATGGAGGGATCCCAATAGTGAACCGGCTGTTCCATGCCTTCCTTCGACGTGCCTTGACCGATGGTTGCCCCTGAGTAATGACGTCCGTAGGAAATCACCGGCCAGCCATAGTTCTTTCCGGCTTCGGGAATATTGATTTCGTCGCCGCCACGTGCCCCGTGTTCAACTGTCCATAATACGCCGGTTTCAGGATGGATCGCAGCCGACTGCGGATTGCGATGACCATAGGACCAGATTTCCGGCTTGTAGCCTTCCTGTCCGATAAAGGGATTGTCCGGAGCAGGTTGACCGTCCCTCGTCAGACGCAACACCGACCCGGCGTGGTCCGAGGTATCCTGAGCTCGCTCGCCGTCTCCCCGCTCACCGACGGTCATGAACAAGGTGCCATCGGGCGCAAAAACGAGGCGTGATCCGAAGTGGCGGCCTCCGTAGGCCTTGTTGTTGCCGGAAAAGATCGTCTCGCCATCTTCCAGCGCGAAGCCTCCCTCAAAGGCACCGGTAAGCTTCGCCCGGAACAGGGATGTGCCGGCGCCCTCCGCCGATCCTTGGGAATAGGACAGAAAGACCGTCCGGTCGGTGGCAAAGTCCGGGCTGAGCGCCACGTCCAGCAGACCACCCTGTCCTTGGGCAAAGACTTCCGGAACGCCGGTAACTTCGCTCTGCCTGCCGGATACATCAATGTGCTTCACAGTCCCGTCGCGTTCCGTCACCAGGTAGCCCTCCTCCGGAAGGAAAGCGACGCTCCATGGGTAGGACAATCCCGCGGCAACGGTTTCCAGCTGAACCGCGGACTGGGCCATAGCGGCAGGGACAATCGGCAGGACGAGCGCTGCGGCCATTGCGGCCACGCCTGGAAGAAGATGCGAATTCAGGGTCATTGGGGCTCCACGGACGATCCATACTCCCTGATAGGTAGGAGCCCGAACGGTCTGGAAAACCCGGCACGGTGCTAAAAATCGGAGCCCGGTTTCGTCGGCCCGTCCTGCAGCCCCTCGAGCCTTGCGGCGATCGTTCGCTTCTCGAAGGCCACGTTCCAGTCGATCAGCGTCCGCCAGACCGCTTCCGCCTGCGCGCCTTCCAGCCCCAATTCTTCCGCCCGGTCTTTCAGTGCAGCCACCATTGTTTCAATCCTCTGATGATCAAAGGCCTCATCAGGATGCTGTTTCAGGTCCGCCATCCGCCGGACATAGCCCTGGCGACGGGCGAAGAGCTGCAGGAGTTCTTCGTCAAGCGCATCAATTGCGGTGCGGATATCCGTTTTGCTGACGCAGTCGGCTGGCTGTTTCACAAGGGTCATGGCAGGCCGTTTGAAAAATGGAAAAGCGGACCGGTTGTACCGGTCCGCCTTGTTCAACAGAAGGCGCGATTTGAAGCAGGACTAGCCGGCGGACCGGGTCTGTGCCTCGACGCTGGCAAGTGCCGACATGTTCACCACGCCGCGCGAGGTGACAGACGGTGTCAGGATATGCGCGGGCTTGGCCGTGCCCAGAAGGATCGGTCCGACATGAAGCGCCTGGGTCGATACTTTCAGAAGGTTATGGGCAATGTTGGCCGCATCCAGGTTCGGGAACAGAAGCAGGTTGGCCTCTCCCTTCAACTTGCTGCCCGGCATCACCCGCTCGCGCAGCTCCACGCTGAGCGCGCTGTCGCCGTGCATTTCGCCATCGACTTCCAGTTCCGGGTAACGCTTCCAGATCATCTCCAGCGCTTCGCGCATCTTGCGCGAGGACGCCGTGTCGCGAGAACCGAAGTTGGAAAGCGACAGCAGGGCGATCTTCGGTTCAATACCGAAGCGCCGGATTTCCTCAGCCGCGAGGTTTGCCATTTCGGAGATCTCTTCGGCGGTCGGGTCTTCCGTCACGAAGGTATCCGACAGGAATATGGCCCCTTGCGAGTTGATCAGCAGCGACATGGCCGAAAGGTCCCTGGCCGTCTCGCAAACGCCGATCACCTGCTTGATATCCCGCAGATGGCGGATGAACCGGCCTTCCAGACCGCAAATGACCGCATCGGCATCGCCGCGGCGCACCGCAAGGGCCGAAATCACCGTGGTGTTGGTGCGCACGACCGTCCGCGCAGCGTTGGGCGGCATGCCCTTGCGGCCGACACACTCGAAATATTCGTCGACATACTCACGGTAGCGCGGATCGTCCTGCGGGTTGACGAACTCGAAATCGACATCAGGACGAATGCGCAGGCCAAAGCGTTCGCAGCGTTGCTGCAGAACGTCCGGACGGCCAACCAGGATCGGCTTGGCGATATTGTCTTCGATCAGCACCTGAGCGGCACGAAGAACACGTTCGTCCTCGCCTTCGGCATAAATGATCCGCTGCGGGTCCTTGCTGGCGTTCTGGATGATCGGCTTCATGATGAGGCCGGACCGGAAGACAAAACGGTTCAGCCGGTCCAGATAGGCCGTGAAATCTTCGATCGGGCGCGTGGCGACACCTGTTGCCATGGCCGCCTTGGCAACAGCCGGTGCAATGCGCAGGATCAGGCGCTGATCGAACGGCGAAGGGATCAGGTAGTTCGGCCCGAAGGTTTCGGTCTTGCCGCCATAGGCACGGGCTGCAACGTCGGACGGTTCCTCGCGCGCAAGGCCGGCAATTGCCTCCACGGCGGCCCGCTTCATTTCCTCGTTGATGGTGGTCGCCCCGACGTCGAGCGCGCCCCGGAAGATGTAGGGGAAGCACAGGACGTTGTTGACCTGGTTCGGGTAGTCGGACCGTCCGGTACACATGACCACGTCGTCACGGACAGCCTTGGCGTCCTCCGGCATGATTTCCGGGTTGGGGTTGGCGAGCGCCAGGATCAGCGGGCCCTTGCCCATCTTTTCCACCATGCCCGGCTTCAGCACGCCGGCAGCGGACAGCCCTAGGAAGACATCGGCGCCGTCGATTACCTGATCGAGCGACCTCAAATCCGTCTTCTGGGCAAAGACCGCCTTCCATTCGTCCATCAGCGCCTCGCGGCCTTCATAGACGACGCCTTCAATGTCGGTAACCCAGATGTTCTCCCGCTTCGCCCCCAGCGAGACGAGCATGTTGAGGCAGGCAAGCGCAGCCGCGCCCGCACCGGACGCCACAATCTTGGCTTCCTCGATCTTCTTGCCGGCAAGGTCCAGACCGTTGCGAACCGCGGCACCGACGATGATCGCCGTGCCATGCTGATCGTCGTGAAAGACCGGGATCTTCATACGTTCCCGGAGCTTCGATTCAATCATGAAGCATTCGGGCGCCTTGATGTCTTCCAGGTTGATACCGCCAAAGGTCGGCTCCAGAACCGAAACCGCATCGACGAATTTTTCAACGTCGGTCTGGGCCACCTCGATATCGAAAACGTCGATGCCGGCGAACTTCTTGAAGAGAACCGCCTTGCCTTCCATCACCGGCTTGGATGCCAGCGGACCGATGTTGCCGAGGCCGAGCACTGCCGTGCCGTTTGAGATGACGGCGACCAGATTGCCGCGCGAGGTGTAATTGGCTGCCAGTGCCGGATTGTCGGCAATCGCAAGGCATGGCGCGGCCACGCCGGGTGAATAGGCCAGTGCCAGATCGCGCTGGTTGCCCAGCGGCTTGATTGCCTGGATCTCCAGTTTTCCCGGGCGCGGATGCTCGTGATAGAACAGGGCCGCTTCGGTCAGATCACTTCCGGTCTTGCTGCTGTCGCTCATGACGGTCCCTGTCTCCTGCCTCTTCCCTAAGGTCATATTGTTTTTCTGCAAAGCTCTGCGGCATGTCCGCAAGGATGATCTGCAATTTTGTGAATACTCTGTGTGATTTAACCGGCGCGCTGCCTGATGAGAACCCGTAATAGCAAAAACAGCACGACCCCGTTCAGGATATGCCACAGGAAATGCGTGCCAATGGCAAGTTGATCGCAAACCGGGCCGTCCAGAGTCCGGAATGTCAGTGATACGGCAAAGACGACGCCTGTCAGCAACACCTCACGCCCGAACCGCACATTCTTGCGAAGAAACAGTGCCCCCACCACGAAGATCGCCAGCAGCGCAGGCACATAGCCTGCTGATGAGCCAACCAGCGGCGCGACCGCGCGCCCGGCAAAGGGCGTGACTGCGAAAAACACGATAACGATGCCTAGCGCCGCCCACCAGGACAGGCCCAGAAACCGGTTCAGCGCCGCAAAGAGATAGACATGGATAAACAGCGCGATCGGGATGACATCGGCAAGGCTCGCCCAACGTGTCGCGAAGGTGTGAAACAGGAACGACCCCAGGCCGGTCACGAAGACGATGCCGATCAGGACAAGGGCAAAGAGATCGTCCGGCGTCTTGCGGCGCCAGAGCATGTATCCGGCAAGGGCCGCAATCAGGAAAGCCGCATTGGTGAGCGCATTGAGCGGCTCGGACCAGAACTCCGGTCCGATCCGCTCACAATAATTGTCCAGCTTGTCGGTCAGCGCCATCGGCTCCAACACCCGCCCCTGCTTCTTCCCTCGAAGGACTTACAACTTGGACGTGACAGTTTCGGTAATCAAGCGGCCAAGCCTTGAAATACCTTCTTCGATTTTCTGATAGTCGTTACAGGAGAAGCTGAGCCGGAGGGTGTTCGCCCCGGTGCCATCCGGATGGAACGCACGGCCGGGAACGAAGGCGACACGCGCCGTTTCGATGGAGGTTTCCAGCAGAGTTGCCGCGTCCATACCTTCGGGCAGGGTCATCCAAATGAACATGCCCCCTTCCGGGCGGGTCCAGCTGACACCAGCCGGCATGTGCCGCTCAAGCGCGGCCAGCATTGCATCGCGCCGGGACTTGTAGACCGCATTCGTCTTTGCCGTATGCGCTTCAAAGACATTTTCGGCAACCCGAGCCATGGCTTCCTGGTTGAGCACCGGTGAGTTCAGGTCACTCGCCTGCTTGATCAGAACCAGCCTGGAGATGACTTCAGCCGACGCACAGATCCAGCCGAGGCGCAATCCCGGTGAGAGCGACTTGGAAAAGCTGCCGCAGTAAAGTGTGCGGGCGTTATTGATCCCCCCCGAGGCTTCGCAATCAAGCGCCAGCATGGGTGGCAACGGTTCGCCGTCATAGCGCAGCGCCTCGTAGGGCGAATCCTCGATGACTGCACAGGAGAGTTCTCCGGCCAGTGCCAGAAGACGTTGTCGCTCGGCCAGATCCACCGTCAGGCCCGTGGGGTTGGCGAAATCGGGAGAAAGGTAAGCGAACTTGATCCGTCCGCCCTTTTCGCGCGCGGTTGCCGCATAATCTTCCGCAGGGCGGTTGGCTCCAGGGTCAAGCCGGTCGTAACCGGGCTCATAGGCATTGAAAGCCTGCAACGCGCCCAGATAGGTCGGCCACTGCACCAGCGCGGTGTCGCCTTCCGTCAGGAACAGTTTGCCGATGTAATCGAGCCCCTGCTGAGACCCGGAGGTGACGAGAATATTTTCTGGCCCGCACTCGACGCCAAGGCGGCGCATGTGGCTGACGATCCAGTTGCGCAGGCGGGCGCTGCCTTCGCTCATGCCGTATTGCAGTGCGCGGCCCGCGTCCGGACCTGCCAGAATTTCCTGATAGGCTGCCTTGAACGCTTCGGCGGGGAACAGAGCCTGGTCGGGAATACCGCCGGCGAAGTTGATCACATCCGGCTGGTCCAGCAGTTTCAGGAGTTCACGGATTTCCGAGGCGCGCATGCGGCTGGCGCGTCGGGCGTATAGGCTTTCCCAGGTTGTCATTGTTGGCTCGTTGCATTTTTGGATTGGTTATTTAAGTCAATAATACTGACCTAACTTTTTTGCAAGTGTCTCAATCTTGTTATTTTTTGTAATTTTATTTCAATATCAAAATGCCGCGACAGTTTGCTTGCTGCCTCTGGAAGCCATTGCGGCTATTGCCTATGTCTGGAGAGCAAAGGAGTTCGCCATGTCCCGTCTTGATGAAACCCGTCCGTTCATTCCGCTCAACATTGCTGTGCTGACGGTATCGGACACGCGCAAGCTGGAAGAAGACCGCTCCGGCAATACGCTGGTGGACCGGATCGAAAAGGCAGGACATACGCTTGCGGACAGGCAGATCGTCACCGACGACGTTCCAGCCATTCAGGCGGTCGTCAAAAGCTGGATCAATGACAAGGGCGTGGATGTGATCGTCTCGACCGGCGGCACCGGCTTTACCGGCCGTGACGTGACGCCGGAGGCTATGGAGCCTCTGTTCGAAAAACGCATGGACGGCTTTTCAGAGGTCTTTCACCGGATCTCCTACGACAAGATCGGCACCTCCACGATCCAGTCCCGTGCGACCGGCGGCGTCGCCGGGGCAACTTATATTTTCGTGCTGCCCGGTTCCCCGGGCGCCTGCAAGGACGCCTGGGACGGTATCCTGAAATGGCAGCTGGACTATCGTCACATGCCCTGCAATTTCGTGGAGATCATGCCCAGGCTGGACGAGCACCTGAAGCGCGGCAAGCTGCGGGAGGCGTGATCGCCACCATACCGAAGAAGAGCGTATCCGCTCAGAACCGTGCAGTGCCTTGTTCAGCCGTGCAGCTTGACGGCAACACTCGCTGGAATGCGCAGGGTACCGACGCAAAAGCGTGCGAAGGCCTGGCGGAACCTGGAAAACAGCCCTTCCCGCTCGGGTTCACCCGAAGAGACGGCGGCAGCCCGCAAGAACACCATCCGCCCACGTCCGATACGCTTGGCGATATCGAGATCTTCCAGCTCCGGCAACGGCCGATGGCCGCCGAGCTTCTGATAAAACTGTCTGGAGATCAGCAGGCCCTGGTTGCCGTAAGGCATGCCAAGCAGTTGGGACCGCAAGGCTGCAAAAGACTCGCTTACCCGCGCACTGAGCCCGAAAGCCTCATAGCGAAGGCGGAAGCTTGCGGCGGTCCGTGGACCGTTGGAGGCACGGGCTGCCCGCTCGATGAAGGCCTGGGCCTCATGATGCCAGCCGCTTTCCAGAAGCGTTTCCGGCCGCAGGAACAATAGCCAGTCGCCCCGGCTCGCCATGGAGGCGCCATAGGCAAGGCGTTCGCTGCGGGAAGCATTGCCCCGGCTGGTCCAGACACACCCGGCCGCGTCGGCAACCTTCTCGGTATTGTCCGACGAACCACCATCGACCACGATAACTTCGCGGATAACGCCCTCTGCAGCTGCCGGCACCAGGGCCGAAAGCGCGTGAACGAGTTCGGTTTCGGAATTTCTTGTCGCAATGATGACGCTGATCATGATCTCAAGTTTTACATGATTTTTTTCAAAGTGCGAGTGTCGCCGACGATCCGGGAGCTGTTTTTTTGTTGGGATTCTTAACAAACTCCAATAATCGGCCACCAACCTTCGCGATATATATCGCCAGGTAATGTCTACTTTGGTTGTATGAAAAGAAAAGACCGGGCGAAAGCTGTAGCAGTACCTCTTTCACATTTGTCATAGGGCCGTGAAAAGTTGCTCCAGTGTGAAACCGATCGGTATCCATTTGACGGTTTTCAGGAAAATAGCCCCTTTTCGGCAAATGGAAGTGCCGGGTTTCATGTTATCTTAAGAGTGCATACCAAAGCTGAAAGCTCTTACTTCGACCAGAAACCAAGCGATCGCGCCATGACGACACCCGATCAACAGCCAACTTCAGGCGCAGGATACCTGACGCAGACGCTCAGTCGGATTTTCATGGGGCTCGCCGGGTTTGTTCTGTCCATGGTTTTGCTGGCCGGGACAGCATCGGCCCGAGACCTCGTGGTGCTGGCAACCCCGGAAGAGCCATACAAGTTTGTCGAAGACGGGGTCTACAAGGGTATCGACGTCGAAGTTCTCGATGAAGTCATGCGCCGTCTCGGCCTTTCCTATTCGCTGGAACTGATCGATTCCGGAACTCGCATCCAACAGGAAGCGCGCGCCGGACGGGCGGACATGCTGCTATTGTTTTCCAAGAAGCCGGACCGGATGGAGTACCTGAACTATCCGGACGAAAGCTACATCGACATCAGCTGGAGCTTCTTCATCCGCGCCGAAGATGCCGGAACAATCCGTTTCGAAGGCTACGACGACCTGAAGGGGCTGCAGATCGGTATCACGCAGGATTTCGCCTATACCCCGGAGTTCCTCAACGCCGGCCTCGATTTTCAGACGGTCGCCAGCAACAATCTCCAGATCGGCATGCTGCTGGCAAAGCGTGTGGATGCCGTTCCCATGAACACCATCAGCACGCTCTACGAGGAAAAGAAGGCCGGGAGGCTGGACCAGTTGGCGACGTTACCGCTACCGCTGATAACGAAGCCCTACTACAACGTCTTTGCCAAAGCCTCGACCTACCCGGATATCGAAAGCCTTCCCGGACGCTACGACGAAACCATTCGCGAGATGCAGTCCGACGGGACGCTGGATGCGATCCTGATCAAATACCTTGGTCGCCGGCCAGGTCACGATGACCGTGGCGGTTCCTGAATTCCGGCCTGGTCTGCAGTCCACCATCTTTTGAAGATCAAAACCCACAAGGTGTAATCAGCATCTTGCGTCGCGTTGGCGTCGTGATAATGTTCTTGTTATGTTCCATTTCGTAACCTGGACGTTCTCGCGTGCCCTTCAGTCCCCCCGATGAGATTTCACTACCAGCCGACGCAGCCGGCCTTGTACCCGATGTCCGCTCCGTTGCCGAGCACAGGCGGCGTGGACGCGCGGCTGCGCTCAATGCCTCCGGCCGCTTCGAGAAATTAACTCGTGAATGTTTCGACGATGGCTGGGAAACGCTTGAAGACCTGCCGCCGCTGAAAACCCAGGTTCAGGAAGAGCGTGCGCGCACAATCATCACCCGAAACGAGTCGCCGGATATTTCCTTCGACCGCTCGATCAATCCGTACCGGGGCTGCGAACATGGATGCATCTACTGTTTCGCCAGACCGAGCCACGCGTTCATGGGGCTGTCTCCGGGCCTGGATTTCGAAACCAGGCTGTTTGCCAAACCCAATGCCGCCCAACTTCTGGAGCGTGAACTTTCCCGCCCCGGTTATCAGCCGCGCGTGATCGCCATCGGCACCAATACTGATCCCTACCAGCCGATGGAACGCGGCTACAAGCTGATGCGTGAGATCCTGGAAGTGCTGGACAATTGCTCCCACCCGGTTGCGATCGTCACCAAGTCAGCCCTGGTCACGCGAGATATCGACATTCTGTCGAGGCTGGCAGAACGAAATCTGGTGAAGGTTGCCTTGTCGGTCACGACGCTCGACAAGAAACTCTGCCGGGCCATGGAGCCGCGTGCGTCTGCACCCCACAAAAGGCTTGAGGCCGTCCGGGCTCTCTCCGACGCGGGCATTCCCACGTCTGTAATGATGGCGCCTGTGATCCCAGCCCTGACAGACAGCGAAATTGAAAACGTTCTGGAAGCGGCAGCCGAGCATGGCGCGACGGAGGTTGCCTACATCCTTTTACGGCTTCCCCTGGAAGTGTCGGAACTCTTTCGGGACTGGCTGCTGCGAGAGCGTCCGGACCGTTACCGCCATGTGATGAACCTGATCCGCGCCATGCGCGGCGGCAAGGACTATGACGCCAAATGGGGCGAGCGCATGCGCGGGAGAGGTCCTTATGCCGACCAGATTGCCAAACGGTTCTCGCTGGGAGCGAAACGCCTTGGCCTCAATCTGCGTCGCCGAAAGCTCAACACCGAGGCCTTCGTCCAGCCGCAAAAAGGCGGTGTGCAATTGGACCTGTTTTGACGCAAGATCTTGAGAAACTTGCTGCCGGACGGCAGGGTGCAGTTCATGACGTTCAGCCCTTTCCTCTTTGACCTTGCCTTTCCCGATAGCCCGGACCTTGTGATCGAGCGTAAGCACGCGAAATCCTTTGACGGTCGGCTCTGCGGCGTAGACGAAGCCGGTCGCGGCCCCTGGGCCGGGCCCGTGGTCACGGCCGCGGTTATCCTGGATTACGACCGGGTACCGCTTGGCCTCAATGATTCCAAGAAACTGACCGAAGCCCGGCGCGAAGAGCTTTTCGAGCAGATTGTTGCTACAGCCCATGTCTCGCTCGCCAGCGCTTCACCGGCAACGATCGATGCTGTCAATATTCGCACCGCAACCCTGTCGGCCATGGTGCGGGCCGTCAATCACCTACCTCTGGTTCCCGACTACGTTCTTGTCGACGGCCGAGATGTACCGCATGGGCTGAATCAGGCCGGACAGGCATTGATCAAGGGAGATGGCCGCTGCCTGTGCGTTGCGGCTGCCTCTATCGTTGCGAAGGTGACAAGAGACCGGATGATGGTTCACCTCGACGCCAGTTTTCCGGACTACGGGTTTGCCCAGCACAAGGGGTATGGCGTGCCGCAGCACCAGGCAGCGCTGGAACGCCATGGGCCAACCGTTCATCATCGCCTCAGCTTCAAGCCGGTCAGGCTGGCTGCAGGGTCTTGAGGTTCCGGACATAACGGGTTGGGTTTAGACGGCAGGAAACACGCTGCAAGCCAGCGACACTCCTCTGCTTTCGGGCCTCTCAAGACCAACCGGCAATGGAGATCGCTGCCGATTAGTGCCAAGTAGCGTGCGAATTGCCTGCCGCAACAAAAAAGCGGCCCCGAAAGGCCGCTTCTTCAATTCGTCAGCAGAGTGGACCGAACTTAGTTCAGCCGCTCCTTCACCTGCTCAATGCTCTTGGCGAGGATGTCGTCGGCGACTTTATCCTTCACCTTCGCTGCAAGGATTTCCTCGGCAGCGGCAACGGCAATGTCAGCGGCCTTGGCACGGACTTCCGCGACTGCCTGGCTTTCAGCCTGTGCAATCTTGTCTTCCGCAGCCTTGGTACGGCGAGCAATCATTTCTTCCAGAGCCTGGCTGGTTTCGAGCGTCAGGCGCTCGGCTTCCGAGTTGGCTTCTGCGATGATGGCTTCCGCTTCGCTTTCGGCTTCATGACGCTTGCGCTGATACTCAGACAAGAGAGCCTGGGCTTCTTCACGCATCTTGCGTGCGTCTTCCAGTTCCTTGCGGATGGTTTCTGCGCGTTCGTCCAGTGAACCGTTGATCTTGGCCGGAACCTTGACGTAGAAAATCACGACGAAGAACAGGATAAGACCGATCAGGGCCCAAAATGTAGCATCCATGACGGTCTCCTCAGTTCATCGCCGACTTGAGCGCCTTGGTCAGGTCGGTCTTGGTCGGAGCTTTGCCCATCAGCTGCTCAACGAGCGCTGAAGCGGTTTCTCCGGCAATATCCCCGATCTGAGAAAGGGCATCGGTCTTGGTTGCAGCGATCTGTGCTTCAGCCGCTTTCAGCTTCCCGTTCAGCTCGGCTTCCGCCTTTTCGCGGCGAGCTTCATGATCAGCCTTGAGCTTGGTCCGCGTCTCGTGGGCAATGCCATGAGCCTTGTTGCGGGCCTCGGCCAGCGCCTGCTCGTAAGCTGCGATCGCAGCGTCGGTTTCTTCCTGCAGCCGGTTGGCTTCGGAAATGTCACCGGCGATACGGTCCCTGCGGTCTTCCAGAATGCCTGCGATCCGCGGAACGGCCACATTCTTCATGATCCAGTAGAACACGCCGAACGTGATCGCGAGCCACAAGAGCTGGGAGGCGAATGTGGTGCTGTCAAAAGGCGGGAAACCCGCGCCATGCTCTGCGGCCGGCACTTCTATGGCTTCGTGCATGCCTTCTGTGGTCGAGTGAGTTTGGCCTGCCATTTCCAGTCTCCTAAATCCGGCTGGGCGGCGCTAGAGAGCGCCGCCACCGGAGTCGCATCGATAGTCGCTAAGGTTTAGCGATTAAGCGAACAGGAGGATCAGAGCCACCAGCAGGGAGAAGATGCCCAGAGCTTCCGTCACGGCGAAGCCGAAGATCAGACGGCCGAACTGGCCATCAGCAGCGGACGGGTTGCGCAGAGCGCCTGCGAGGTAGTTACCGAAAATGTTGCCAAGGCCGATGCCTGCGCCGCCCATGCCCAGGCATGCGATACCGGCACCGATGTATTTTGCTGCTTCTGCTTCCATGACACGTGCTCCTAAATGGTGTTTGCAGATTGCTCACTCGCGGCGCAATGGCCGTGTGATTGGGTTACCCTCAGTGTGAAGGATGAATGGCGTCGTTCAGGTACATGCAGGTCAGAACGGTGAAGACGTATGCCTGCAGGAACGCGACCAGGAATTCCAGAGCCGTCAGGGCAACCGTCATTCCGAGAGGGAGAATGGATCCGAAGATACCGACCGCACCCATCGCGCTAAGGCTGACGATGAATCCGGAGAACACTTTCAGCGTGATGTGACCGGCGAGCATGTTCGCGAAAAGACGAACGGACAGGCTGATCGGGCGCGAAAGGAACGAGATCACCTCGATCAGCGTCACGAGCGGGATCAGTGCACCGGGCACGCCGCTGGGGACGAAGAGCTTGAGGAACTTCATGCCGTTTTTCATGAAGCCGTAAATGATCACGGTGAGGATCACCAGCATCGCCAGGGCGAAGGTCACGATGATGTGGCTGGTGATGGTAAAGAAGTACGGGAACATCCCGAACAGATTGGCAACCAGAACGAACATGAAGAGCGAGAACACGAGAGGGAAGAAGCGCATCCCTTCCGTTCCTGCTGAACTTCGCAATGTTCCGGCAACAAACTCATACGCCATTTCCGAAATCGACTGCAGGCGGGTCGGAACGAGTCCGCGGCCGCTGGTCGAGAAAATCAGGAATGCAGACGTCGCCGCCACGGTCAAAACCATGAACAACGAAGAGTTGGTAAAAGAGAAATCCATGCCCCCGACTTCAATCGGGAATAGCGTCTGGATATGGAACTGATGGATCGGATCGTTCGCCACCGGCCAGCCTTCTTCGTTCGTTCATATCAATGCGCCAGAAGGCGCGACAAATTCTATTTCGATCTGTCGTTCTGAACGTCTTTTTCGCGCTGGACCTTGGCATCCGGCTGCTCGACGACACCGGCCGCGCGCAGAACGTTCAAGACCCCGGCCACGAAACCCAGCAACAGAAAGACAATCAGCCCGAAAGGCGACGTCCCAAGCCACTGGTCGGCAACCCAACCAATCCCGGCCCCCACCAGCACGCCGGCGATAAACTCCGAAGAGAGTTTCATTGCCTGCGCGTATCCGGATGAGCTGCTTTGAGACTTCCGAGCGGTCTTTTCTTCAACCACCCTTATGTCATCAAGCTTCCGGTTCAATTGAGCCCGCCGTTCCGACAGACCTGCTTCCGGGGAACCAACCGCCCGATCCTTGTTATCGCCGTTTTGCGAAGACATGTTCTTAAGTCCTCAGCTTGCGCCGACATGCTTGATCCGACAACTGGGGAGCCCCCTAAGCCGCGCGCACCATAGTCGGCACCTCATGCCGTGTCAAGAAGCCTGCACTAAACTCTATCCATTTGAAAAATAAAGATCTTTTCTGTTTTCACAGAATCAGCCAGACCTAAGTTGCATAAGGTTTTCGCGGCAGTGCCGCACCAGACGCAATCTTAGCCAGTTTCGCGGAATCGCTCTGCCGTCTCCAGATCGACCGAAACAAGCTGGGAAACCCCGCGCTCGGCCATCGTCACGCCGAAGAGACGGTTCATGCGCGCCATGGTGATCGGATTGTGCGTGATCACCACAAATCTGGTTTCCGTGCTCTTGGCCATCTCGTCCAGGAGATCGCAGTAACGCTCCACGTTCGCGTCATCCAGCGGCGCATCGACCTCGTCGAGCACGCAGATCGGCGCAGGGTTGGTCAGGAAGACCGCGAAAATCAGGGACATGGCCGTGAGCGCCTGCTCACCACCCGACAGCAGCGTCATGGTCTGTGGCTTCTTGCCGGGAGGGCGCGCGATGATTTCCAGCCCCGCATCCAGCGGATCATCGGAATCGACCAGCTGGAGTTCGGCCGTGCCCCCGCCGAAAAGATGAGTGAACAAGCGCTGGAAATGACCGTTTACGATCTCGAAGGAGGCGAGCAGACGTTCGCGCGCCTCGCGGTTGAGATTCGAAATCCCTGTTCGCAGACGGCGAATCGCCTCGATCAGGTCATCACGCTCCGAGGTCAGCGTGGTCTTCTGATCGTCGATTTCGCGCAGCTCTTCTTCCGCGCGCAGGTTGACGCCGCCAAGCCGTTCGCGCTCCGCCTTCAGCCGTTCCAGCTTGCGCTCCATGGAATCGGGATCCGGCAGCGGTGCGCCTTCCTTCAGACCCGCGATTTCCGGCAATGCCGTTACCGGAACCTCCAGGTCCTCGTCGATCCGCCGTTCCAGGTTCTGCTTGCGGTCGCGGGCGGCTTCCAGTCGTTCCTCGGCGCGAATCTTCTCTTCTCGTGCGCCCGCCATCGCTTCCATCGCGGCCTTGGCTGCACGGTCGACGTCGGCAAGATCCAGTTCCGCCTGCTGAAGCTGATCGTCGCGCGCCTTCTTTTCCTCTTCTGCCTTGGCAATGGCGGAAAACACGTCGCGGCGCTTGATTTCGATGTCTTCGGGCGCCTCGATCAGCTCGGCCCGCTCTTCTTCCTCTTCTTCACGCCGTTCCTGCAAAATGGAAATCTGCTGGGCGGCATTGGCAGCACGGGTCTTCCAGCCGTCATATTCCCGGGCGATGGCTTCAAGCCGCCGGTCGCGCATCTGCTGTTCGCGGGCAAGACCCTCTGCCACGGCCCTTGCTTCGGCCAGGGCGCCGCGTGCGGCCGCGACCTGCCCCTGCAATTCTTCGATGCTTTCGCGATAGCTGGTTCCGTCTGGCGCTTCTTCCAGGCGTTCTTCGGCCTCTGCCAGCTGTTCACGTGCCAGCTCGGCCTCTTCACCAAGACGCTGTGCCCGGTCCTGCGCAGCTTCCAGCTTGGCGGCGAACTGGGAAACGGCCCTTTCCGCCGCAGCCAGGGCTTCGCGCGCCGCGGCTGCCTGACGCTGGCCGTCACGAACCTTGCCCCTGGCCATCTGTTCAAGTTCGACGGCCTGCCGAACCCTCGTTGCGGCACCTTCCAGTGCCTGCTGACGATCCTCAAGCTCGCGCCGGGCCTGCTCGATTTCATCTCCGAGTTCAGCAAGGCGGTTCTTCTGCGCCAGGCGCTGTGCCGCCGGTGTCGGCGCATTGGCCGCGATTACGAATCCATCCCAGCGCCACAGGTCGCCTTCCACGGAAACCAGACATTGCCCCGGTTTCAGGGTCGTGCGCAGGCCTGGCCCGTCGGTCTGGTCGACAAGGCCGATCTGGCGCAGGCGGCGGCTCAGCTCGACAGGGGCTTCAACCACCTCGGCCAGACTGCGGGCTCCTGCCGGCAAGGCTGGATCGCCATCATGAGAGAGGCCCCCCCCCCAGCGAACAGCAGCAGCTTCTTCAAGTGAGGCATCAAGGTCTTCACCAAGTGCCGCTCCCAGAGCCGTTTCGAAGCCCTGCTCCACCTGGATCTGCTCGACAACCGGCGTGTGATCCTGTTCGGAGTGAACATTCAGCACCTGCTCCAGCGTCCTTGCCTCTGTCTCGAGGCCCTGCAACATCTGGCGGGCATCACCAACGGGTCCACGTGCGGACTGTTCCTGTTCGCGCGCTTCGCGGGTCGCGGTTTCGGCTTCTTCCGCGGCAGCTTCCGCCTCCAGAAGAGTTTCCTCGGCCATCTCCAGCGCTTCCCGGTTCTCGGAAACGCCGTCCTGTTCGGCCATGCGTTCGTTGATTTCCTGAAGAGCCTTCTGAGCGTCCTGAGCCTGAGCTAACAACCGGTCCGAGCGCTGGCGGCTTTCCGCGACTGCCCGCTCCAACTGGCGGCGTTCGGCGGTTGCACGCGCTTCGGCCGCGGTCAGGTCGGACAACTGGTTCTCCAGCGTTCCCACGGCCTCTTCGGCCTCGGCCACCTTTTCACGAGCGCTTTCGGTGCGCTCCTGCACCATCTCGTTTTCTTCCAGAAGCTCTGCGCGTTCTTCCGACAAGCGCTCCAGAACCTCGTCGTTCTCGGACACCATGGACTGTTCGCGCCGGATATCTTCCGCCAGTTGCACCAGGCGGCGCTCCAGATCCTGAAGCTTTTCCTTTACCCGCCGTTCTTCCGCGTCCAGTTCGTTGCGGGCGATCACCAGCCGCTGCAAGGCGGCGCCCGCCCTGGCCGCATCCTCGCGCAGTTCCGGCAGCTTGTGGGCGGCGATAGCCTGGATGCGGGCGCTTTCCGCCTGCAAACCCGTGGCTTCGTTCACCTGCTTCTGGGCTTCGGCAAAATGGCTTTCGGCTGTTCCCAGCGCATCGCGCGCCTCGGTCCAGCGAATGTAAAGGATCGAGGCTTCAGCCCCGCGGATTTCAGACGACAGGTTACGATAACGCGAAGCCTGGCGCGACTGGCGGCGCAGATTGTCGAGCTGGCTGTCGATCTGAACGAGGACATCCTCCAGCCGCTCCAGGTTCTGCTCTGCGGCGCGAAGGCGAATTTCCGCCTCATGCCGGCGCGAATGCAGACCGGAGATACCGGCGGCTTCTTCCAGGATCTGCCTGCGGGAGGTCGGTTTGGCGGCAATCAGCTCGCCAATCTGCCCCTGGCGCACCATGGCAGGTGACCTGGCGCCTGTGGATGCGTCGGCAAAAAGAAGCTGCACGTCACGCGCACGCACATCCTTGGCGTTGATCTTGTAGTTGGAGCCCTGCTCGCGCTCGATACGGCGGCTGACTTCAAGCGCATCGGCATCATTGAAAGCGGCAGGCGCCGTACGGTCCTGGTTTTCCAGGTAGAGCGTCACTTCCGCAGTGTTGCGCGCCGGGCGGTTCAGGCTGCCGGAAAAGATGACGTCGTCCATGCCGGACGCACGCATGTTCTTGTAGGAGTTTTCGCCCATCACCCAGCGAAGGGCCTCGACAAGATTGGACTTGCCGCAGCCATTCGGCCCGACCACACCGGTCAGGCCGTTGCCGATGATGAACTCCATCGGTTCGACGAAGGATTTGAAACCGACAATGCGGAGCTTGGAAAATTTCATTGGCGCCCGTGCCTCCTGGACACGGACACCCGAAAATCACGGGCTTGATCGGCGCATACCGAACAGACCGGCGGACAGACCGCCAGTCTAGAGGTTTGCGTCAATAAGTTTGCCCATCTCTTCAATCGAAAGCGCCCCCGAGTGCTTTTCGCCATTGATGAAGAACGTCGGGGTGGAGTTCACGCCAAACTCGTTTGCACCGCGGTTTTTCACCGCATCGATGGCGTCGAGCAGACCCTGGTTCCCCAAGCATTCCTCAAAGGACTCTTTTGTAAAACCTATCTGCTTGGAAAAGTCGAGCATGGATTGGTACGGATTGTCGGTAAACGCCCAGGTCCGCTGCTGTTCGAACATGATGTCCACAATCTCGAAATATTTGTCCGCAGGAGCGCAGCGGGCGAGCATGAACGCGCCGGCCGCAACCGGATCCAGCGGGAATTCGCGGAAAATGAAGCGAACCTTGCCGGTATCGATGTAGTCGGCCTTCAGGGCCGGATAGGTACGCTCATGGAAATTGGCGCAATGTCCGCAGGTCATGGATGCGTATTCCACAATCGTGACCGGCGCGTTTTCGTCGCCAAGGATCTTGTCGCCCAGCGGGCCGGGTTTGACCAGCTCGTCCTGGTCGACGGCCTGCGCAAGAGCCAAGCTCGAACCGGCAAGGCAGAATGCAGCCGTCGCCAGGGCAGTGGTTTTGAGAAACTGTCTACGGGTCTGGGTCACGAAGATCGTCCTGTCACATTAATCAAGCGCTGCACCGGCCGGTGCGTGGATCGAAGCACATCCTGTCGGATATCCTGGCCGATCGGGTTAATTGATACCGGGCCACCCTATTTGCGTTCAGCTGAATGCAGGATGAACCAGCTTGCCGCTTTCTGTGCCCTCTCGGGCAGGCGGCGTCAACAAAGCTTATCAAATGTGGCAGGAGCGAGGACGGTCAAAGGCTATTAAATACTGGCATCCACCCTTGACCCGCCGACACCAACACAAGGGAAATCCTGAGTTCTTCGATATCATGCCAAAGCCGGCGGCACGTTTGCCAATGCCGGTTTCACAGAGTTGTTATTGGAAGAAGCAATGTGGACCGTCAGGCCGCATCTTCTGCGCTGCGGGCAATAACCTGGGCGCCAAGCTTCCTGAGCGCCTGCCGCAGGCGGTCGTTCTCCACCCCCTCCAGCCGTGCTTCGAGCTGCTGTTCCTCGGTTTGCGTCAAGTCGCGCAAGGGCTTCTTGCGCACGGGCTGCTTCACCAGAACCGGCTTCTGCAGGATCTTGATGCGGCCGATGGCCCGCCAGCCATAGAAAGTATTGATACGCTCGATCACCTGGGCACTGTCATGAGACAGGATCAAGGCCGTTGCCCCGTCCGTGTGCACCACCAGCGTCGCCGGTTCCGGTGGGTTTTCCGGATCGCCGCGTTCAGGCTGCCGCGGCCAGATCAGCCTGTCCGGCTGCACGCGCGTGCCGTAACGCTCGCCGACAATATCGGCCCAGGAGGCAATGATATCGACGGACGCAAATCCACGCTTCCGGCAAACAGGCGTCATCGCCTTGCCGACAAGATCGGCCAGCGATTTCACCCCCTTCGAGGCGTGCACGGGATTTGCCTTTGTAGCGCTAATAGCCTACCTCCTCATCCAGATGTAAGGTGCGGCGATTTGCCGGCCGTTTTCCGGATTGGGGTGTTGTGTCTCAATAGAATACGACAAAATGACGACGAATACTTTCCCCAACCTCACCGCACTGCCTTTATCAGCCAAGTTGTCCCCAGGCTATCCAAGGCTTGCTGCTTCATATCAACACCACTTGTTCTGCTGATCTCATGGCGTCTGCTTCCCCTTCCCGACTGCTTCTCGACTGGTACGACCGTCATGCCCGGCGCCTGCCCTGGCGGGTTTCCCCGGAAGACCGCCTACTGGGCGAAGTCCCCGATCCCTACCGGATCTGGCTATCCGAAGTCATGCTTCAGCAAACGACCGTTGCCGCCGTCAAAGACTATTTCACGAAGTTTACGCGAAGCTGGCCAACCGTAACCGATCTTGCCGCCGCGGCTGAAGAAGACGTCATGAAAGCCTGGGCGGGACTTGGCTATTACTCGCGGGCGCGCAATTTGAAAAAATGCGCAGAAACCGTTGCCCGTGATCACGACGGCCGCTTTCCGGAAGACGAAGACGCATTGCTGAAGCTTCCGGGCATCGGCCCCTATACGGCTGCCGCCATCGCAACCATCGCGTTTGACCGGCACGCAGCAGTGGTCGACGGCAACGTGGAGCGGGTGCTGACACGACTTTTCCAGATCGAAACACCGCTTCCGGACGCCAAACCAGAAATAAAGGCGAAAATGGCTGGCCTGACACCGGACCAACGGCCCGGTGACTTCGCGCAGGCGGTCATGGACCTTGGCGCAACCATCTGTACGCCCAGACGTCCGGCCTGCGCGCTCTGCCCGTGGCGCTCTATCTGCAAGGTGCAATCCTCAAGCCTTGCCGAAACACTGCCGCGCAAAGCACCCAAGAAGGAAAAACCCACCCGTTTTGGAGCTGCATTCGTGGCTGTCGATACGGCGACGGGGGCCGTGCTGTTGCGCCGCCGCCCACCAAGAGGCCTTCTTGGCGGGATGAGCGAAGTGCCGGGGACCGAATGGGCAGAGGATTTCTCCCCAGAAGCAGCTCCAGACTTCGCACCGTTTCCAGCGGATTGGCGGCAGCGCCCGGTGGAAGTGAAACACACCTTCACCCATTTCCATTTGCGGCTCACCGTCTATCGGGCCGACCTCACGGCAGACACCACTCCACTGCTTGACGGTGGCTGGTGGTCGGCCCCGGAAGTCATTGAAACCGAAGCACTTCCCACGGTTATGAAGAAGGCTCTTGCCGCTGCGTTCGAAAGCCCCCGGAAATAGTTCTTTCCCGGCTCAAGAAAACAGTTGCAGTTTGTCCGGTTTGGATGTTGAACAGCGCACCCAATCCTTGGATCTGAGCCTCGATGTTCACCTATTCCTATGACGCACTCTTCTCTCAAAAGGACTGCGATGAAATCATCCGCCTGAGCCGGGCCGAAGCTCAGGATACGGGCGGCCTCGTCGGGGGCAAGCAGCAGGGTGACATCCGCCGGGCCAGAATCAGCTGGCTTGATGACGAAGGCGATGCGGGATGGGTTTTGAACCGCGTGATGACCGCCGTTGCAAAGGCCAACCGCGAGGCTTTCGATTTCGACATCACCGAGTTTCGGGAGAAACTGCAGGTCGCCATCTACGACGAAAGTGAAGAAGGCCATTACGACTGGCATTCCGATGTCGGCGAAGGCCCGATCGCGCAGTTCCGCAAGGCAACCATCGTCACCCAGCTTTCCCCTTCGCAGGACTATGAAGGTGGTGCGCTGGAAATCAGCCTTGGGCACAAGGTGATGGCCGCATCGCGTGAACAGGGCTGCGCAACTCTGTTTGCCAGTTTCATGCTGCACAGGGTCGTACCCGTGACCAAGGGCACCCGCTACTCCCTGACCTGCTGGAGCCACGGCCCCCGCTTTCGGTGAGGTCTGAGCGGGGACAGGCGTCCACGGCTCCGAACCTTGCTCTCTACTCCCGGAAAAACGTCAAAGCGCACGTGATCGGTTTCAATTCGCTGTTTCGGGGTGTAACCAGTGGAAGTTACACTTCCGTGCGCAATGGACCCTTGCGCCTGCCGTGAATTACTCTAGAATAATTCTAAACAAAGATCGGTTGCAATAAGGAGGCTCTGCCGTGAAAGGGAATGAAAAAGTCATTGAGTGCCTGAACGAAGCTCTGTTTCTGGAGCTCGGCGCCATCAACCAGTACTGGCTTCACTACCGCCTCCTGAGCGACTGGGGCTTTGCGCGCCTTGCCAAGAAGGAACGTGAAGAATCCATCGAGGAAATGCAGCACGCCGACAAGCTGGTCGACCGCATCATCTTCCTGGAAGGCCATCCGAACATGCAGAAGGTCGCACCGCTGCGCATCGGCCAGAACATCAAGGAAGTGCTGGAATCAGACCTTGCCGGCGAATATGACGCCCGCACGGCCTATGCCAAGTCCCGCGATGTCTGCCGTGAAGAAGGCGACTATGTTTCCATGCAGCTTTTCGAAGAGCTGCTGTCCGACGAGGAAGGCCATATCGACTTCCTGGAAACCCAGATCGACCTTCTGGAAAAGATCGGTGTCGAGCGCTACGGCATGTTGAATGCCGCACCAGCCGACGAAGCCGAGTAGTCGCAAGCGGCCATTTCATTGGTTATGTTGAAGCCGGTGCAGGTCTGCACCGGCTTTTTCATTGCAATTGGAGGTGCGAAACCATGACGGAAATCCGGATCGGGCTGATAGGAACAGGCTACATGGGCAAGGCCCATGCTGTTGCCCTGAAATCAGTGGCGTCGGTTTTCGACACAGGCCTGCGCCCGGTTTGCGAGACGATCTGCGCAACGACGCTGGAAGGCGCCCGGGAAAAGGCCCGTGCTTTCGGGTTCAACCGGGCGACGGACGACTGGCGCACTGTCGTTGCCGATCCGGCGATCGATGCGGTAGTAATTGCCTCGCCCCAGTCGACCCACATGGATATCGCCATTGCCGCCTTTGAAAACGGCAAGGCTGTCTTTTGCGAAAAGCCGCTTGCCAGCCACGCCGAAGACTGCCGCAGGATGATGGCGGCGGCAGAAGCCTCCGGCCTGCCGAACATGACCGGCTTCAATTACATTCGCACTCCTGCAAGCCAATTTGCCCATGACCTTGTCCAGTCAGGCCGGATTGGTCAGATCCACTATATTCGCGCTGAACACACCGAGGATTTTCTGTCAGATCCGCAAACGCCGTCGCACTGGCGTACCAAGGACATAAGCAATGGATGCATGGGCGATCTCGCCCCTCACATCATCAACGCCGCCCTGCGCCTTGCCGGGCCTATCTCCAGCGTTAGTGCGGATATTCAGACCGTCCATTCCGAACGCCCCGGCGCAAACGGGCTGGAGGCGGTCACCAATGACGACCAGGCCCATCTCATGTGCCGCTTTCAAAACGGTGCGATGGGTCATCTCTTCATCAGCCGTGTCGCCACCGGCCGGAAGATGGGTTACGCCTACGAGATATACGGTGACAAGGGTTCGATCCGCTTCGACCAGGAAGACCAGAACGCGCTCTGGCTTTACCTTGCCGAAGGGCCGGAGGCGGAACGCGGCTTCCGCAAGATCCTGACCGGACCGGCACATCCCGATTACCTGCCCTTCTGTCAGGGCCCCGGTCACGGAACCGGTTATCAGGACCAGATCATCATCGAGATGCGGGACTTCCTGAAGGCCATCGAAACCGGAACACCTGTCTGGCCAACCTTCCGGGACGGGCTGGAGGTGCAACTGGTCACGGAAGCTGCCTGGAAATCGTCGAAGACCGGTACGTGGGCAACGGTTTGACGGACGGGGCGGCTGGGGGCGAGCGTTGTTCTCCAGGGTGTTTCCCCGGACATGCGCAGCCCAGATCCGGGGCCTATTCGCAAGTCAGCTTGCCAACGCAGAAGGTTCTGCCAACCCCTTGCCGCGCCAGGTCATTTCTCTGGAAATGACCTGGCCCCGGGTCTCGCTTTGCTCGCCCGGGGCGACACTGATAAATCGGGAAACTTCCTGCCTGCACAGGAAACTTTACTGGAACGCTGTCTCGGCAAAGCTGCGGAGCTTGCGGGAATGCAGGCGTTCTGCCGTCATGTCTCGCATCTTCTCCATTGCCCTGATGCCGATCTGGAGATGCTGGGCGACCTGGCGCTTGTAGAAGTCGGTCGCCATGCCCGGCAGTTTCAATTCGCCATGGAGCGGCTTGTCCGAGATGCACAGCAGCGTGCCGTAAGGCACCCGGAAGCGGAAGCCGTTGGCCGCGATGGTTGCCGATTCCATATCGAGCGCGATGGCACGGGACTGGGAGAACCGCTTGACCAGTTCCGGCTGGTCCCAGAGTTCCCAGTTTCGGTTGTCGAGCGATACGACGGTTCCGGTGCGCATGACACGTTTCAGTTCATACCCATCGATGCCGGTGATTTCGGCAACCGCGTCTTCCAGTGCCACCTGCACTTCGGCAAGCGGCGGGATCGGCACCCAGATCGGCAGGTCCTGGTCGAGCACATTGTCCTCTCGCACATACCCATGGGCCAAAACATAGTCACCGAGCGTCTGGCTGTTCCTGAGGCCCGCGCAGTGACCGAGCATCAGCCAGACATGCGGGCGCAGCACCGCGATATGGTCGGTGATGGTTTTGGCGTTGGACGGCCCGACGCCGATGTTGACCATGGTAATACCGCTGCCGTCAGCCCGCTTCAGGTGATACGCCGGCATCTGGGGCAGTTTTGTCAGCTCTTCCCCGTCCGGCTGGGTCTGTCCTGCCTCCAGCACCACGTTGCCGGGGGAAACAAACGCCTCGTAACCACTGTCCGGCTGCAACAGCAACGCCTTGGACATGCGGCAGAACTCGTCGATGTAGAACTGGTAGTTCGTGAAAAGCACGTAGTTCTGGAAATGCTCGGCTTTTGTCGCGGTGTAGTGCTGCAGGCGGTGCAGGGAATAGTCGACGCGCGGCGCCGTGAAGGATGCCAGCGGCATCACACCGTCGGCCGGATCGTAGGTGCCGTTGGCAATGGAATCGTCCATCACCGTCAGGTCGGGAAGATCGAACATGTCAGCGAGCGGACGGTCGAGATTTGCAGCTGCTGCGCCGCCTTCCACATGCGTTCCGTCATAGAAAGCGAAGTGCAGCGGGATCGGCATGTCGCTGTCACCGACCTGGATCGGCACGTCATGGTTCTTCATCAGCAGCGAAAGCTGCGACACCAGATAGTTACGGAACAGATCCGGGCGGGTAATCGTGGAGGCGTGGGTGCCAGGGCGGGAGACGAACCCATAAGACAGGCGGCTGTCGAGGCGGACGTGGCTGTCGGTCACGATACGGACCTGCGGATAGAACGCGCGCACGCGGCCGTCGATTTCCTTGCCCTCCAGAAGGTCCTGAAAATGCTGGCGCAGAAAGGCGGTGTTGGATTCAAAAATTTCGATCAAACGGTCGACTGCCTTGTTGGCGTCGGTAAAGACCTCAAGCGGATGCGATGGCGCATGCCGAACCCTGCGGGCGGCTTGATGAAAAACGTTTTTGGTTGAGTTGGACATAAACCGTCTCCTTATTGTTGTTATGGGCTCACAGTCCCGCTAACGCTTGCCTTGGTCAATAGATCTAACATCGGATTTTGAATTTTTTTTCGCAGAGAGAAAATTTCTGCACATGCCCCTCAACGATGCATTTGAGCAGGCTTTCCCAAACCGTGGCAAGCGGCTAAAGTCCGGCTAACTTTTGACCAGGAGTTTCCCATGAAAAAAACCGTTCTGACCCTCGCGGTCGCCGTTTCCTCCCTGATTGGCGCAGGCGTCTCAGCCCTTGCCGACAATCTGCCGGATCTCGGTGGCCGGGACATTGTCATTGCTTCGGAAAACACCTACCCACCGCTGCAGTTCGTCGACCCCAAGTCAGGCGAGGCAATCGGCTGGGAATATGATGCGGTTGCAGAAATCGCCAAGCGGCTGAACCTGAACGTCACCTTTCAGAACACCAGCTGGGATGCGATGATCCCTGCCATCTCCGCCGGCGAATACGACATGGCGATGAACGGCATCACCATTCGCGCCGACAGGGCCGAGCAGGTCGACTTTTCGGAGCCCTACATGCGGTCCGAAATGTTCATGCTGGTGCGCGCCGATGAAGACCGGTTTACCGATGCAAAGGGCTTTGCTTCCAACACGGACTTCCTGGCCGGTGCTCAACCGGGCACCACCCCCTTCTACGTCACTGTTTATGAAGTGCTGGATGGCGATGAAGCCAACCCGCGCATCAAGCTGTTCGAAACCTTTGGTGCCGCTGTCCAGGCGCTCAAGGCGGGCGACGTCGATCTGGTCCTGACAGACAGCACCGGCGGCCAGGGCTATGTCGCGACCAATCCGGACACCTTCAAGCTGATCGGCGATCCGATGGGCTCGGAAGACTTCGGCTTCATTTTCCCGAAAGGCTCCGACCTGATCGAACCGATCAATGCGGCTGTCGCCAGCATGCGCACAGACGGCACGCTGGATGCACTGAACAAGAAGTGGTTCTTCGACTATAAAGTCGCCCAGTAAGGCCATCCTCCGCCCCTGCGCGGCTGGACTTTCCACTCCATGGCCGGTATCCGGGCTTTTGGCCCCGATGCCGGCCATTTTCGTTTGAACTGCCGTTAACAAAGCTGGAGCCGAGACCAACCCATGTTCCGCAACAAGACACCGTCCGGCGCCCCCAAGGAAGACTTTCCCTATTGGCTTGTCGCTGCCGCCGGCATTGCGGTTTTCCTGTTGTTCCAGATCGCCACCGACGACATCTATTCGCAGGTCATGTCGACGGTCTCGCGTGGTATCGGACTGACGGTCTTCGTCACGCTTGTCGCCTTCTTCTGCGCCTCCCTGATCGGGCTCCTGCTGGCGCTTGCCTCCCTGTCCGGATCAATCGTCTTGCGGCAGATGGCCCGGTTCTACGTCGAGATCGTGCGCGGCATGCCGATCATCGTGCTTCTGCTCTATATCGCCTTCGTCGCGACGCCGCTGTTCATTGCCGGGGTCAACGCCGTTGTGGAACCTCTGGGTCTGGATCCGTTGCGCACGCGGGATTTCCCTCTGCTCTGGCGCGCCGTTCTCGCGCTGACCATCGGCTATTCAGCCTTCATCGCCGAGGTGTTTCGGGCAGGCATCCAGGCGGTCGACAAGGGACAGATCGAGGCCGCCGAAGCACTCGGCATGAACGGTTGGCTTCGCTTCCGCCTGATCATCTTCCCGCAGGCCCTGAAGACCATCCTGCCGCCCCTCGGCAATGATTTCGTCGCCCTGATCAAGGACAGCTCGCTGGTCTCGGTTCTGGGTGTCGCGGATATCACTCAGCTGGGCAAGGTCTACGCTGCCGGCTCCTTCCGGTACTTCGAAACCTACAATGTCGTCGCGCTGATCTACCTGATGATGACGATCACGCTTTCGCTGGCCCTGCGCAAATTTGAACGGGCAAAGCAGATCCAGGAGCGCTAAGGTTTTCGCCTGACCACGCCTTTCCTCCTCCCTCATCCTGAGGAGGGGGTGCAGGGGGAACGGCGTCTGCAGCGAGACGGAGACCCGCATGCGTTCCTTTGAAGAAATAGAAGCACTGGCCGCGGAGAAGAAAGGCGGACCGGCAGCACTCAATGCTCTTTTGGCAGAGCATAATGCGCCCAGGTCTGCGGAAGAACTGGAGAAGGTCGGTGACGATCGCTGGCTGGCCATGTTCACCAAGTGCGTGTTCCAGGCCGGTTTCAGCTGGAAGGTGATCGACCAGAAGTGGCCGGGTTTCGAGGAAGCCTTCGAGGGGTTCGACGTTCCCCGCCTCGCCTTTCTCCCTGATGAGGCCTTTGAAGCGCTGCTCGGCGACAAACGCATCGTCCGCAACGGTGCCAAGATCCGATCTGTTCAGGAAAACGCGATTTTCCTCAAGGACCTAGCGACCGAACACGGCAGCGCAGCCGGTTTTTTCGCGCATTATCCCGTCAACGACCAGATCGGCCTGATGGAGCTGCTCAAGAAGCGCGGCAGCCGGCTTGGTGGCAACACAGGGCAAATTGCCTTGCGCTTCATGGGCAAGGAAAGTTTCGTCCTCTCCGGCGATGTGGTTAACGCCCTGATCCGCGAAAATGTCATCGAGAAGGACGCGATGTCGAAAAAAAATCTCACCGCGATTCAAGCCGCCTTTAACGAATGGAAAGCAACTTCCGGTCGTCCTCTGAACGAAATCAGCAGAATTCTGGCCTTTTCGGTCGGGACAAGTCATTAACTTCTCATTCAGCTTTTACGATTGTAAACAAAGCCTTGATTCAAAGGGAATTTTTGTACCATCAGCTTAACCGCTGATTTACCAAACCCGGTAACCATGACACTCGAAATTGCGTGAGGTATTGCGTCGCAATGAGTGTACTGCGTACCGGGGTGTCCTTCGCGGCACCCCGCCTATCAAATGAACCGGAAGCTGGTGCTTCCTGGCTGAACACGATCCTGAAGGGCGACTGCGTTGCCGCCCTTGAGAAACTGCCGTCCCGGTCTGTTGACCTGGTCTTCGCGGATCCGCCCTACAACCTTCAGTTGGGTGGCGATCTGCACAGGCCGGATCAGTCAAAGGTGGATGCCTGTGACGACCATTGGGACCAGTTCGAAAGTTTCGAAGCCTATGACGCTTTCACCCGGGCCTGGCTTCTGGCCGTCCGGCGGGTGATGAAGGCGGATGGCTCGCTGTATGTGATCGGTTCGTATCACAACATCTTCCGGGTTGGCGCGATCCTGCAGGATCTCGGCTTCTGGATCATGAATGACATCGTCTGGCTGAAGTCCAACCCGATGCCGAACTTTCGCGGCAAACGGTTCACCAATGCCCACGAGACCATGATCTGGGCGGTCAAATCGAAAGATGCGAAGCCGACCTTCAATTACGATGCGCTGAAGACCTTTAACGAGGATCTTCAGATGCGCTCCGACTGGCACCTGCCGCTGTGTACCGGTACCGAGAGGCTGAAGGGCAAGGACGGGCAGAAGGTGCATCCGACCCAGAAACCGGAGGCTCTGCTCTACCGCGTACTGACGGCCTCCTCCAAACCGGGAGATGTCGTGCTCGACCCGTTCTTCGGGACGGGCACCACCGGGGCTGTCGCCAAGAAACTTGGCCGCCACTATGTCGGCGTGGAGCGTGAGCAGGACTATATCGACGCGGCCACGGCTCGTATCGAGGCCATCGAGCCTGGCGATGCCGCATCGCTGGAAATGCAGCAGGGCAAGCGGGCGCTGAAACGCATCCCGTTCGGCACGCTTCTGGAAAGCGGTCTGCTGCAGCCGGGGACGGAACTCAGCTGCCCGAAAGGCAAGCATCTTGCCATCGTGCGTGCCGACGGCTCGCTCAAGTCCGGCGATCATACCGGCTCGATCCACAAGGTCGGTGCTCTGGTACAGGGTCAGGAGGCCTGCAATGGCTGGACCTTCTGGCACATCAACGAGGGCGGCAAGACGTCACCCATCGACGATCTCCGCAAGGAAATCAGATCCCGCCTGCAGGCATAAGCAGGCACTCCAAAGAGAGACTTCGCGTTCCCCGCGAGATCGACTTAGCCCCGTTTCCCAGAAAAGGAGACGGGGTTTTCTTTATGGAATACGGGAACGGTACCTCGATCAGGCGCTTTTGTATTTCACGTCCGGCGCCCAGACATCCAGCCATTGCAGGATCTCGTCGGCACCGATGGGCGGCGAAAAATAGAAACCCTGGAATAGACGGCAGCCACAGTTTTTCAGGAACTCCAGCTCCTCGCGGGTTTCAACGCCTTCCGCCAGAACGTCCAGCCCCATGTTCTTGGCCATTGCCAGCATGGCGCCGGCAATTCTCTGCATCTTCGGGTTCCTGTCGAGCCCGGAAACGAACGAGCGGTCGATCTTAAGCGTCGCGACCGGTGTTTCGATCAAGGTTGCGATGGAGGAATGTCCGGTGCCGAAGTCATCGAGGGCCAGGGCGAAACCTGCCTGTTCCAGGTTACGGCACTGGGCAATCAGCTCCTGATCCGACTGGTCGAAGAGGATCGATTCCAGCAGTTCCAGCTGAATGTCCCCGGGCTTCAAACCCGCGGCGGCAAGTTCGGCATGCAAGATCGCAACAAACTCCACCGACCTGAGGTTCGATGCCGTCACGTTCAACGAGAGCTTGCCTATGTCCCTGCCGGCGGATTTCCAGGCAGCAAAATGGGTGAACGCCTTGCACCGCACCTGCCGGTCGATTTCGGACATGATGTTTGCCCTGGTCGCCGTTTCCAGGAAACGGGCCGGTGGCAACACCCCTTGTTCTGCCGTCTCCCAGCGCGCGACCACCTCCAGGCCGCACACCCGACCCGTGACGATATCGATCTGCGGCTGAAAATAGGGAACGAACTGGCTGCGTTTCAGACCTTCTTCGATCTGTGAGACCAACCTGCTCGTCTCCTCGTGCCGCCGGATCATCTCCTTTGACAGCAATTTGACGGACGACCGGGTGACCTTTGCATCGTAAAGCGCGATATCGGAATTCGCGATCAGCCTGTCGGCGTTCTGCACTTCGCCGGGATGAAACAGAACCACGCCTATACTCGCGCTGACCTGGCAGCTGTGCCCGTTGTAGCGGATCGGCATGGCGATCGCATTCAAGAGGCGCAGCGCCGTGGCATAGAGGCTTTCCTTGTCCGGAGGCTCTGCCAGAAACAGGGCAAACTCATCACCGCCAAGCCGTGCAGGAAGGTCGTTCGGACCGCATATCGCCGACAACGCCTCGGCCGTCTGCATCAGGATCATGTCGCCCGCGGTATGGCCGAAGTTGTCGTTGACCGACTTGAATTCGTCGAGGTCGATGTGAAGGAGCGCAAACACGTGCCCGGTGTCGGCCAGCTGCAACGCCTCTTCCAGACGCCGGTGCAGTGCCCCTCTGTTGGCAATCTCCGTCAGCGGATCCTGTGAGGCCTTCTTTTCCGCTTCGATCTTCGCCGCCTTCAATGCGGTTGCCATCTTCTGGCTGTCCTCCAGAAGCGTGCGCTGCGCTTCGAAGGAGTAGAAGAGATCGATGGAGAAGTCGTTCGGTTTGAAGTCGGTTTCCGTCAACCCGAAACGTTCCACGACCTGTGACAGGTGAAGACCGAAGGACAGGTCCAGAAACACCGTGTCCTCGTCCGCAGCAGCAAGGGCGAAACCACGAAACTGTATAGGCTCGCCATCCTGCGGACATGCGGAAAGGACCAATTTCGTGCCGAGCCTTTCGCGAACACAGGCCATGGATCTGACGTTACGCGGCCGCTCAACCGTGAAGACATCGAACAAGCTTGCTCCCGACGCTTCCGGCCCGAGGATCCGTTCAAGGGTCGGGCCCAGTCCACTGATCCGGCCGCAATTGTCCAGAACAACATGCATGGGAAAAAGCATGTCGATGGCCTTGCAGGTCAGATCGAGTTTGGATGCTGTCGAATTCCGGCCTCGGTTCTCATGGGCTTGAGTGCAGTGTCGAGGATCCGGATTTCAAAGATGTCGTGATCCGCCTGTTCCGATTTCACCGCGACCTGGTTGACCTCGATGCTCTCACCGGTCTCCTTGGCGAGACCATGCAGAAGTCCGACGACCATCGGCGCCAGTCCGTCACGATCGGAATAGTAGTGCAGAATGCAGGATCCATCTTCCTTCTGGTCGACCTCGAAGGACGGCGGCTTCAGATGTGGCATCGACAGCAGGATCCGGTCGTGCATGTCATCGAGCCCTTTCAACTGCTCGATGAAGGAATTGCCGGCGAGGCGCATCAGATTGCCGAAATGCGAGGCGCCTGCGTATTCGACCCAGTATTTTCCAAAGATGCTCAGGACGTCCGATGCAGGCAGGCCGGTAAAGCTGCAGATGGCACCGACGAGCTTGTAGGTGATGGCATCGTCATAACTCGACATTCTTTCAAATTCGAGTTCCTCCAGGCCCGCGGTTTCGCAAATGCTTTGCCAGGCCTCGGGTCCGTGGTTGTCCAGAATGAAGGTGCGAATGCCTTCGTTCACCATTCCATACATGCAGACTCCTCCAGAGTTAGCATTGTGAGTATACGAATTTGCTTACGGCAGCATTAATCAGTTCCAGACATATGTCTGTTTTTAACTGCCATTACTGACAAACAATCACTACTTCCGCGCGAGTTTTCCGATTTAATTACCCAACGTTTCTTTTTCTCCAAATAACCCATTGAGAAAAACAACAATGAATACCTGAAACTCTTGCCGAAAGAAGGTGCATCGTTTGAGGTACCGGAAAGGCAATGCAAACCTTCGTGTCCGGCTCGGCCGCGTCTTCGGTTCGGCCCCTTGCCGGACAGACGGCTTGCAATCGCCATGCAATCCCTCCATCCTCCGCGATCAATCGAGCGTTCATGGGAGGAACGACCCGACGGTTTGAAACCGGCGCAAACGGCCGGAAGACCCGAGGTCGGCGGTCGCATTTATGAAGGACCATGTCGAGACAGTTCTGCGAACCGTGCAATCGGGATCGGCGCCTGCGCTGTCCCGGATTGCAGCCTCGTGGCGCAGATCGATCGACAAGCACGGCCTAGACCCTGCCGCCCACAAGGCGCCTCAGCGCATGGGGGACGACCAGCTTTACCGGCGGCGGGAAGAGACAGGTGCCTTCCTGAAAATCGCCACGCCGAAACTGGACCAGTTATTCGGCCTGGTCGGTCAGTCCGGCTGCACGGTTCTGCTGACCGACGCGGAGGGGGTTGTGCTCGACCAGCGCTGCATGAGCGCCGATGCGGACATCTTTCAGGACTGGGGTCTCAGCCAGGGCACCGACTGGAGCGAAGCCGCCGTCGGCACAAACGGCATAGGCACCTGCCTTGCCGAGGAACGCAATCTGATCGTCCACCGGCAAGAACATTTCCTGGCTCGCAATGTCGGCATGAGCTGCATGGACGCGCCGATCTATGGTCCGGACGGCAGGCTCGCCGGAGCACTCGATGTGTCTTCTGCCCGTTCCGACCAGACGGAAACCTTCAACCGGCTGATCGCAGCGATGGTCTCGCAGACTGCAAGACAGATCGAGATCGAAACCTTCCGCGCCGCCTTTCCTGCCGCCCGTATCATCGTCGCCGACGGGGAAACCACCGATACCGCAATGCTGCTTGCCGTCGACGCCGACGACATCGTTCTCGGGGCAACGCGCGCTGCCAGGAAGGCCTTTGGGCTTGGTGCAAGCGGCCCTCTGAAGCCCCTGCCCGCTTCCGATCTGCTTGGCCGCGAGGATGGCCCGAGCGGCTTTGAGAAGGCCGAAAGGGCTGCCGTCATTCGTGCACTGGCGCGGGCCGGCGGCAACGTTTCCGAAGCCGCGCGCGCGCTCGGCATCGGCCGGGCAACCCTTTACCGGCGAATGAAACGGCTGAACATAGACTGATATCCCTGCTAACCTGTCTCAGAACTGAGACACATGCCGGACACAGGCATCTGCCCCCTTCTACCACTGCGCAAGTTCCTCCGGCACAGTCCGCCCATTCCCGGTGGAGGACCGGGACCTTCGGCCCGTCGCAGCTTCGGTTGCCTGACCGCCGATCTTGTGGAGGAACCCAGATGAATCAGATGCCCAGTTTTTCCGTCGACACGACGTCTCCGTTCAAGTCCCGCTATGACAACTATATCGGCGGCAAATTCGTTGCGCCTGTAAACGGACGGTATTTCAACAACATCACGCCGATTTCCGGCGCCACCGTTTGCGAAGTCGCCCGTTCCGATGCCGCTGACGTTGACCTGGCGCTTGATGCGGCCCATGCGGCCAAGGAAGCCTGGGGCCGGACCCCGGCAGCAGAGCGTGCCAATATTCTGCTGAAAATCGCCGATGTCATGGAGCAGAATCTCGACATTCTGGCCAAGGCCGAAACCTGGGACAACGGCAAGCCGATCCGCGAAACCACGGCAGCCGATATTCCGCTTTCCGTCGACCACTTCCGTTATTTCGCAGGCGTTCTGCGCGGCCAGGAAGGCTCCATGTCGGAGATCGATGCCGACACCATTGCCTACCACTTCCATGAGCCGCTCGGCGTTGTCGGGCAGATCATTCCCTGGAACTTCTCCATCCTGATGGCTGCCTGGAAACTGGCTCCGGCGCTCGCCGCCGGCAACTGCGTCGTTCTGAAACCGGCCGAGCAGACCCCGGCGGCAATCATGGTGCTGGCGGAGCTCATCGGCGGCCTGCTGCCGGATGGCGTTCTCAACATCGTCAATGGCTTTGGTGCAGAGGTTGGCGCCCCGCTCGCCAAGTCAAATCGCATCGCCAAGATCGCCTTTACCGGGTCGACCGAAACCGGCCGGATGATCATGCAATACGCAACCGAGAACCTCATTCCGGTAACGCTGGAACTGGGCGGCAAGTCGCCGAACATCTTCTTTTCCGACGTCATGAGCGAAGACGATGCGTTCCTCGACAAGGCCATCGAGGGCTTTGTTCTGTTCGCCTTCAACCAGGGTGAAGTCTGCACCTGTCCGAGCCGCGCTCTGATCCAGGAAGACATCTACGAAGCCTTCATTGAACGGGCGATCGCCCGTGTGAAAGCCATCAAGCAGGGTGACCCGCGCGCCATCGAGACCATGGTCGGTGCCCAGGCCAGCCGCGAGCAGCAGGACAAGATCCTGTCCTATCTGACCATCGGGGTCGAGGAAGGTGCACAAGTGCTGTGCGGCGGCGCGGAAGCGAAGTTCGACGGCGACCTTTCCGGCGGCTTCTACGTTCAGCCGACCATCCTGAAAGGCCACAACAAGATGCGGGTCTTCCAGGAGGAAATCTTCGGCCCGGTGGTGTCCGTCACCACATTCAAGACCGAAGAAGAAGCCCTGGCGATTGCAAACGACACCATGTACGGCCTCGGCGCGGGCGTGTGGTCGCGTGATGCCAACCGCTGCTACCGGTTCGGCCGCGCCATCGAGGCAGGCCGCGTGTGGGTGAACAACTATCACGCCTACCCGGCCCATGCGGCCTTTGGTGGCTACAAGCAGTCCGGCATCGGCCGTGAGACCCACAAGATGATGCTGGATCACTATCAGCAGACCAAGAACATGCTGGTCAGCTACAACCCGAACAAACTCGGGTTCTTCTAAAGACTGCCGGCGTTACCCGATCTTGTCCTGGCAGTGATGCGGGGCAGTCTTCGAAAGAAGGCTGCCCCGTTTTCCGTTGAAGCTCCGGGAACGGCAGCCTGTTCATCGTCAAAGTTCTTCTGCAATCTCTTCCAGCAGATCTGCAAGCGCCTCAGGCTCGCTCACCATGGCATCGTGGCCTGTCGCGATCCGAGAGACCGGCCATCCCTTGGCCTGTGCCCGGGCCAGCGCGACTTTTGCCGGCGGATACGGCGGGTCAGTGCATTCGATGTAATGGGCTGGAAGACCGTTTCCGACCGGGTGCTTCAGGTCCAGTGCCGTGGTGAAGGTCCGGAACGGGTGCGGTGTCAGGCGCGGTTTCAAAAAGGCAACGTCGTCTGGCTTCGTGATGCCAAAACTTTCCGGCGGGGCTGGCGGCAGCGACAGGCCACCGCTGCTGGTTTCCGCCAGCTTCCTGCGGTCTTCGGCAAGATCTTGCGGCAGAAGATCGAACCAGGTTTCCCCACTCTCCAGCATAATCGCGTCGAGATAGACCAGCTTCGCGATGCGCTCCGGCACGAGGTCCACAACTCCGGTGATCGGAATGCCGCCAAAGCTGTGGCCGACTAGAATGACGTCCGCCAGGTCCTCGAACTGAAGATGGCGCACGATATCTTCCACGAAGGTCCGGATCGTGATGTCCGGCGAAAGCAGATGCGAGCGCTCACCAAGGCCCGTCTGCGTTGGTGCGGTCACGCTATGCCCACGTGCCCGCAGGATGTTTGCCAGACGCGACCAGCACCAGCCGCCATGCCAGACACCATGGACGCAAACGAAAGTCTGCTGTTTCAAGAGCCCCTCCCCGCTTCACCGCCTATTCGGCGGCTTCGGCCGCCATCTGGAAATCGCGCCGTACCTTCAGTTTGTGCCCGACTTCGACAATGGCTTCCAGTGCCGGAATCAGATCCTGACCCAGATCCGTCAGCTCATATTCAACGGAAGGTGGCGATGTCGGGCGGACATGGCGCAACAGCACGCCGCGGCCTTCCAACTCTGAAAGGCGCTGTGACAGTACCTTGCCGGACACAGGGGGAATATCCGCCTTCAGCTCGTTGAAGCGGCGGGGACCTGCCCGCAGGCTCCAGATGACGTTGGGTGCCCAGGCTCCGGAAATCACCTGCATGCACTGGGTCAGACTGCAAGGAGTCGGTGGTTTCGGGCTCAGATTCTTCCGCATTTTCAAGGCCATGGGCACCACACGATCTTCAAGGGTCCAAGGTCACGCGGGAACCATCAGGTTTCTGCCCGGTAACTCGATAATGCAAGTTACCAATAGAAACCTACTTGTCAATGGTGACTTCAAAAGACACCTTCCGGGCATCGATACAAACCAAGGAGCCAATCGATGAAACTGTTCTACAAACCCGGTGCCTGTTCCATGGCTGCTCATCTCCTGCTCAACGAAGCCGGAGCCACCTACAGTCTCGAAAAAGTCGATACGACCGCGGGTCTGACGGAGACCGGCGCAGCATACGCGCAGACCAATCCGCGCGGCTACGTGCCGGCACTTCGGTTTGAGAACGGTGACGTTCTGACGGAAAACGTTGCCATCCTGCATTGGCTTGGCGAGCAGTACCCGAACTTTGCGACGGATACAGCAGGCAAGCCGCTCGACCGGTTCCGCGTGCTGGAATTGCTCAGCTTCCTGTCCTCAGAGCTTCACAAGGGGTTCAGTCCGTTCTTTTCCGGCAAGGAATTTTCTGAAGCAGAAGCAGCTGAAAACAAGGCAAAGCTGAATACCAAGCTCGGCCAGTTCGACGCCTTGCTGGCCAAGGGCGGCGACTATCTTTTGGGAGATACCTTCTCCGTTGCCGACGCCTATGCCTTTGTCATCTTGAACTGGACAAACTTCATCGGCGTGTCTCTTGGCGACTGGCCGAAGACGGCAGCCTATGTTGAGCGCATCCGCGCTCGCCCGGCCACCCTGAAGACCCTTCAGGAAGAAGGTCTGGCGGCATGAGCAGTGCCCTGACCGCGCTGGAAAAGGTCATATCCGACTATTTCGACGCGCTTTATCACTGCGATACCGGCCTGCTGCAGCAGGTGTTTCACGAGAAGGCAATCTACGCCACGGCGGACGAGACTCCCCTGCTCTATCGCACGATGGCCGAATATGTACCGGTCGTCGCCGCCCGCCAGTCGCCGGCGTCCCGGGGCGAGGAGCGCCACGATGTCATCGACGAGATCCAGTTCGCCGGTGAGAACACGGCCTTTGCCAGAGTTCGCTGTTCGATCGGCAACAACGATTTCACCGATTTCCTGACCTTCGTGCGGGACGAAGGCCGCTGGCAAATCATGGCGAAGATCTTCGAAATCCGACCACGCAACGAAGGAGTGGCCTGACATGCCTTACGTGAATATCCAGGTGACCCGTGAAGGGGTGACAGCGGAGCAGAAAGCCAGGCTTATCAAAGGCGCGACGGACCTACTGGTTGACGTTCTCGACAAGAACCCGGCAACCACCTTCGTAGTGATCGAGGAAGTGGACCTTGAGAACTGGGGCGTCGGCGGCCTGCCGGTGGAAGAATACCGGGCAAGGCAGCAGGAAAAACAGGGCTGAACGGTCAAATGGAAGCCGGGATAATCCCGGCTTCTTTCTTTGTCGCGTTGCGCTTCCCTCTTTCAGTTCCTCGCCACTGTCCGGAAAACTCTGGGCTATTTCGTTCGTTCCAAACATTCGTCATTGCAGGGCGCGACCCTGCAATCCATGCCGTGACCGTGCCTCAGCCAGAAGCCTCAATTGGCGGATGGGGAACGGCATGGATGCCATGGTCGGGCCATGGCATGACGGAGGAAGTGGAGAGGGATGATGGGAAGGCTGAATGGTGCTCATCTGGACGTCACCAAACAAGTGCAAAGAGTTTTTGCTGTTGTCCAATCAACGCGAGAATGGTCTGTCTGAGAAGACACATCGACATCAAAGCAGATCTCTCACATGCCCCGCACGCTTTATCAAACCATCCTCGGCCCCGAGTTCGACAAGGTTCCGGCAGAAATCCGGCGGATGCACAGCTTTGCGCGGGTGGCGCGGGGCACCGCGGATGTAAGCCGGGGAAGCTCGTGGGGCGCAAGACTGATCTGCCGGCTGGCGAAGTTGCCGGAAGCACGGATGGGTGTTCCGGTCGAGACCAGCTTTGAACCTATCGTGGGTGGAGAGCGCTGGACCCGGCGGTTTGACGGGCAGCCGTTCCAGACCGACATGATGGCCGGTAAAGGCGACGCGTATCCCTGCATGCTCGAGCGCCTTGGACCGTTCCTGTTCAAGATGCGGGTAACGGCAAGTGAGAAGGGCATCGACATCACCCCGGCAGAGGTTTCGCTTGGACCGCTTCCGCTGCCGCTGCGCCTTGCTCCGAGAGCGGTCGGGCGCGAGCGTGTTGTCGATGGAAGGTACAGTTTCACCGTAGAGGTGACCTTCCCGCTGATCGGGAAGCTCTTCGGCTACAACGGCCGGCTGGAGCCGGCCGTTCTGATCGATGATGCAAAAGCCGTCTGACCGGCCTCACTCGAAGCCGACCAGGGCCTTACGGCGTTTGCCGACAGAAATCGACAAACGGTCGTTGGCCTGAAGATCGCCGGTGGCAATGCGGCGGCGCGCGTCGTCGACGATCTGGTTGTTGAGGCGAACGCCTCCACCTTCCACGAGCCGCCGTGCTTCGCCGTTGGATGCTGCGAAGCCAACCGCGACCACAAGCTCCAGAAGGCCGAGACCGTCTGCCAGAATTTTCAGCGGCAGACTGTGGGTCGGTTCCAGGATCTCGCCTTCGCCCGAAAACAGGGCATCGCCTTGCTGCAAGGCGCCGCGCGCTTCTTCCGGGCCATGAACGATTGCCGTCACCTGGGTTGCCAGGATCTTCTTGGCTTCGTTCAGCTCCGCCCCTTCCAGCGCCGCCAGTCGTTCGATTTCGCTCATCGGCAGCTCGGTAAAAAGGCGCAGGCACTTGGCGACGTCGGCATCGGCGGTGTTGCGCCAGAACTGCCAGAAGCCGAAGGGCGACAGGTGTTCGGGGTGCAGCCACACGGCACCCGCAGCCGTCTTGCCCATCTTCGCACCGCTGGCGGTGGTCAGCAGGGGAACAGTGAGGCCGTGCAACTTGCGGCCATCACGGCGGCCGAGTTCCACACCATTGACGATGTTGCCCCATTGATCGGATCCACCGACCTGAAGCGCACAGTCATGACGCTTTGCCAACTCCAGAAAATCAACGGCCTGCAGCATCATGTAGCAGAACTCCAGAACCGTCAGCGGCATCTGAGCATCGAGGCGCGACTTGACGCTGTCGAAGGTCATCATGCGGTTGACGGTGAACTGGGAACCATAGTCGCGGAGGAATTCCAGGAAGCGGAATTCATTGAGCCATTCCGCATTGTCGACCAGCAAAGCCCCATCTTCGCCGTTCATATCCACGAGACGCTCAACGGATCGTCGTATGCTCGCGATGTTGGCTGCGATCTGGCGTTCTTCCAGCATCGGCCGGGCATCCTTGCGGAAACTCGGATCGCCGATCTGACTTGTGCCACCGCCAAGCACGACGATGGGACGATGGCCGAGCTTCTGCAGCCAACGCATGGTCATCAACGGCATCAGGTGGCCGACATGAAGACTTGCCGCCGTGGCATCGAACCCGGCGTATGCGGTGATCGGCCCTTGTGACAGCGTCTGGTCGAGCGCCTCGATATCCGTGCATTGGTGCACAAGACCACGTTCCAGAAGCACGGCAAGTGCTTCTGATTTGAGTTTTGTCGCCGGTTTGCCGGCTTCGATCATATGTCTGGTCATTTTTCGCTTCCTGGTTCCCCCGCCAGGAAGCTCGGGTCTCTAGAAACCAAAAAGCCGCCTGACGCGGCGGCTTTTGAGGTGTCTATGGGGTGAACAAGATCCTACGCAGCCGCCGGTATGTCGGTGACGTAATAAAAATACACGAAGGATGCGCTCATCTTGGTCATGCCAGCTTAAATGCGTTAGGGCGGGAAAAGAGTCAAGCCTGTTGTGTTCGTGACGTTCCAGACCCCGGCAAGTGTAACCGGAATGCCTCAAGGCTGCGCGCGGTCAAGAAATCCCACCTGACCCTGTGCGAAAGGCGTGCGCTTGCGCACATCTGGCCGCGTTACGACAACCCGAGTTTCCGTTCGCCGCGATCCAGGATAACCGGAACGATCAGGTCTTCCTCGTCATCCAGATGGCGCATCAGGCCGGAGATCAGGGTGTCGCTGACACCGGCGAAACTGTCGGCCGCGCGGCGAATGGCATCGCGGTCTTTCGTCTGCAATTGCCCGAACAGCTTGTTGGCGCTCTTGATCACCGCCTCAATGCGATGATGGATCAGTTCGTGGTCGCCCTCCAGCAGCTCGAAGCCATCCACCAGGCGCTTTTCGGCTTCCATGAATACAGGGAAATAGTGCTCATCCTCGATCATGTGGTGGTGATGCAGCTCACTGAGAAACTGTTGCAGACGCGGGGCAAAGAGGTTGCCGAAACGGTTTACCGGGAGCCGTTGTTCGCGGAAGTCGGTCAAGATCGTATCCAGGTCAGCACCGAGCTGACGGAAGCCGTTATGCCGTGCGAGCCAGAATTCGGTCAGTGGGCCGAGGTTCCGGTGACCCGGCCAGTCTTGGCGCGGATGTTCTTTCAGAAGGAACAGCCACTCTTGCGGAAGTCCGGTCCGTTCATCCAGATTGGTGGTGTTGGTCATGGGTTTCAGGTCCGGTCAGAGAGAAGGTTTGCCGACCTTATACGCATGTTTTGGCCTGTCATGCGGAAACAGTGTGTTCACTCCCCGGGAACAGACGTCACTGCACCAGTTTGCCCAGCACCTTCCAGAGCGCTTCGGTGTCCCCCGGCTCCAGATGCCTTGTGAATTCGGTTTCCACCGCTGCCCGGTAACACGGCCACATGGCCTTCAAGAGCGTCTCCCCTTCCTGGGTCAGACGCACCGAGACACCTCTGCCGTCTTCCGGGCTCTTCAGCTTTTCGATGTAGCCGGCAGCCACCAGCCGATCGAGCAGGCGCGAAACATTGTACTGGGCCAGCAGCATCCGCTTTTCGATTTCGACCGGTCGCAGAGTTTTGTCCTCTGCCCGGCTTAATTCCAGCAGCACATCGTACCAACCAAGAGGTGGGAAACCGGCCGCCTTCAGGCGTGCCTCGACCCGTGCCAGCACGTTGCCGCTTGCACGCTGCAGACGGGCCCAGGCGTCGATGGCCTGAGGGACGGTTTCGGCGGAATTGCTCATGGCCAAGCAATAGAAAATTTATGCAATTGCATCAATCTTGATTTTTCATGCATATGCATCCATCTTGATGCAGATGCATGAAAAGGAGTTTCCAGATGCCCGACACACTTACCCTGATCAGCCATGCGCTTTGCCCTTACGTGCAGCGCGCGGCGATCGTCCTTCATGAAAAGAATGTTCCGTTTGACCGGGTTACCATCGACCTTGCCGACAAACCTGACTGGTTCCGCGCGGCCTCACCACTCGGCAAGGTGCCGCTGCTGAAACTGGGTGGTGATCGCTATCTCTTCGAATCCGCCCCGATCGTCGAATTCCTGGACGAGACAGAAGGGAGCCGACTGCACCCGGAGGACCCTGCCGAACGCGCGCGGCACCGGGCCTATATCGAATTCGCCTCGCAGATCCTGAACGGTATCGGCGCGCTCTACAACGCCAGGGACGACACCGGGTTTTATGCTGCGGGTGAAGCACTTCGTGCAAAGTTCCGTCATCTGGAAGGCGAACTTGATCCGGACGGTCCCTTCTTCGCCGGCAGAGCCTTTTCGCTCGTCGATGCGGCTTTCGCCCCGGTGTTCCGATATTTCGATGTCTTTGAGACGTTCTTGACGCTTGAAATGTTTGACGACCTCGACCGGGTTCTTGCGTGGCGTAGCAAGCTTGCGGCCCGTACATCGGTTCAAGAAGCAGTCACTGCGGACTATCCAGCTCTTTTGACCGCCTTTCTGCAAAACCGAAATAGCTGGATCTCCCAACTTCTCGACTTGCGCAGCCGGGATCGATCACTCCTGGTCGCACACTGAGGCCTTCAAGCGCAGCCGGACATGGCTCCGACTGCGCCCGCTTCAGGCGAAGGCTGCGCCGAGTTTGCCCAACTCACCTTTGAGGTCCGTCCATCTGTCCGGCGTCGTGGTTAGTGTCGCAGGATCCCTGATTTCGACGTCATAGCCCCGGTTCAACGCACCTTTTGCGGTCAGCTGAACGCAGTGACAGGCATCAAGCCCAACCAGGACCAGCCGCCCGATCCGCTTTTCCTCAAGCCAGGCTTCAAATTGCGGACTGGAGAAACTGTCACCGATCGACTTCTCAAAGACCGGAGCATTGCCGACAGCAAGTGTTCGGTCGAGCTTCAAACCGTCTCGCCCCGGTGTGCCGATACCGCCCGCCGACATCTTCATGGCCACGATCACCGGCCAGTCGCGGAAGACATTCTTGACGAAAGCGACCTGGTGGCCTGCCATCCGATGCACTTCCACCTGGCGCCCTATTTCGGCAAGCACGGCGTCTCTCTGGCCTGGGTCAAAAGCGTGTTTGCCGGTGTTCCTGGTGAAGTCCTCCTGCACGTCGATGACCACCAGAGCTGTGCCCGGCCGCATTGACCTGTCGATACTTGCGCCCTTTGTCGGCATTCCCAGCCGCCGCAGGCAATAAACGATATAGGCGACAACACCTGCGGCACAGAGCCCGGCCGCAATCCAGATACCGGTCATGTGACCTCTCCTGTTCGTGAAATTATTCCAGTGCCTTGGGCCGATCCGGGTCATCCTCGAACGCGGCAAAATGATCAAGCATGGTGCAGAGCACCCGTTGCGTGGAACGCAGATCGTCGTCCGAGAAGAGCTCGCAGACTGTCTCGATTTCGTCAGTCTCCCGTGCCCGGATTTCGCCGAACCGGTCGTGCCCCGCTTCGTTCAAGGCAAACAGTGGTGATCGCTTGTGCGCCGGATTGGCCCGGCGCTCGACCAATCCCTGCTCTTCCAGAGCGTTCATCACGAGCTGGATCTGCTGACGGGCAAGAAACAGCGCCCGGCCGATCTCGGGTACCGCCATCGGCCCAGCCTCCTCCAGCACTTCCATGACCGCTCGCATACCGACGGTCACGCCGGTTCCCTCCAGCTTGGCCTCCACCGCCCGCGCAAGCCGGCGGTGCACGGGGCGTATCAGGCGGATGATTTCATAAAGCTCGACGGACTTCTTCATAGGCACCTCATTTGACAATTTATATGTCATTTTGACATCTATATTGTCAATAAGATTTTTGAACGCCCCTGTGTGTCATCACGCTGGAACCGAAGGCCCTAAGCCGGCCGTTTCGATCCCGGTGAAAACCAGGTTCCGTGCCTTGGCGAGGGTTTGGAGCTATACTGCCGGTCCCGTTCGTAGTCTGGAGCGAACCATGAGCAATCAGGAAGGCGTCCCCCGAAACGGAACATTTGCCGAGCGATACGACAGTGTCATGGTGCCGGTGATCTTTCAGCCTTGGGCACAAGAGCTGCTCCAACGGCAACCACCCCAAACCGAAGACCGGATCCTGGACCTTGCGTGCGGCACCGGTGCGGTAATCCGTGAAGTCGCGAGCCTTGGGAACGGGTTCGCAAAACTGGCCGGCGTGGACATGAGTGCGGGAATGCTGGCCGTTGCAGCCGAAAAGGCCAGCGTAAACGGGATAGACGCAGAATGGTTCGAGGCGACCGCAGGCGATCTGCCGTTCCCTGATGGCGGCTTTGACCTGGCGTACTGTCAGCAGGCTTTGCAGTTCTTCCCCGATCGTGTCGGAGCCCTGCGCGAACTTCACCGCGTTCTGGCACCCAGGGGCCGCGTCGCCTTCTGCGTTTCCCGCGGTCTGTCAGAAAATCCTCTGCTGATGGCGCAGGCAACCGCATTGGAAAAACACGTCGGCGCAGAGGCGGGGGCAGCCGTTCGTGCGATCTGCCAACTCTCCGACCCTGAAGAAATACGATCGAACTTTGAAGAAGCCGGGTTTCTGGATATCCAACTGGAGACAGTTTCACTGACGCTTCATCACCCGGATGGCCGTGCGTATGCCGCCGGAGCCATGGGCGGCATGCATACCGGAGACAAGCTCTCCAGGCTATCCGAAGACGACAGGAACGCCTGCTTCAATGATTTCCTGAAAGAACTGGGCCCCTGTTTTGACGGCAAGGCAATCCGGTTTCCTCACGTCTCCAACGTGGTGACAGCGCACACCTGAGCGACAGGAAACAAAAAACCCCGGCCGAAGCCGGGGTTTTCATCCTTGAAAATTCGTCCACGTGCTACTCGGCAGCAGCCGGGGTCACTTCGGCCGGAGCCGGCTCGGTCCATTTCAGGACCGGCTTGCGAGCTGCACCCGTTTCGTCCAGACGGCGTCGCGGGGCAAGGTACGGTGCACCGGAGAAGCGTTCCGTTTCGCCGCGCTTTGCGCTCATCACGAGATCGCGCATGGTGGCGACAAAAAGATCGAGCGCAGCCCGGCTTTCCGATTCCGTCGGCTCGATCAGCATCGCGCCATGGACAACCAACGGGAAGTACATGGTCATCGGATGATAGCCTTCGTCGATCATCGCCTTGGCGAAGTCGAGCGTGGTCACGCCGGTGTCCTTCAGGAAGCTGTCGTCGAACAGCACTTCGTGCATGCACGGACGCTCGCCAAAGGGCAGGCTCATCAGGTCCTGCAGGCCGATGCGAATATAATTCGCATTGAGCACCGCATCTTCAGACGCCTGCCGCAGACCGTCGGAGCCGTGGCTCATCATGTAGGACAGAGCCCGCACGTACATGCCCATCTGGCCGTGGAACGCGGTCATGCGGCCGAACGGCTGCTCGCCGTCCTTGGTGGCAGCTTCGGTTTCGACCAGTTCTACACCTTTTTCCGTCTTGCGGATGAACGGCAGCGGCGCGAAAGGCGCCAGTCTCTGGGACAGGACGACCGGACCGGAACCCGGGCCACCGCCGCCGTGAGGCGTCGAGAAGGTCTTGTGCAGGTTGATATGCATGGCGTCGACGCCAAGATCCCCCGGGCGAGCCTTGCCGACGATGGCGTTGAAGTTGGCGCCATCGCAGTAGAAATAGGCATCTGCCTTGTGAATCAGATCGGCGATCTGCTTCACTTCCCGTTCGAACAGCCCACAGGTGTTCGGGTTGGTCAGCATGATGCCGGCGATGTTGCCTTCGTGTTCGGCAATGGTCTTCTTCAGTGCCTCCAGATCGACGGTCCCGTCGTCCTTGGCATCGATGTTGACGACCTTGTAACCCAAGAGCGCTGCCGTTGCCGGGTTGGTGCCATGAGCGCTTTCCGGCACCAGAACGATCTTCGGATCACGGCCGGCAGCGGTGTGGGCTGCCTTGATCGCCATCATGCCGCACAATTCGCCATGAGCACCGGCTTTCGGGCTCATCGCAACGGCGGAGGTGTTGGTGGACACCATCAGCCAGTGGGCAAGCGCATCGATCAGTTCCAGTGCGCCGGGCACCGAGGAGACCGGCTGAAGCGGATGGATGTCCGCGAAGCCCGGCAGGCGGGCCATCTTCTCGTTGAGGCGCGGATTGTGCTTCATCGTGCACGAGCCGAGCGGATAGAGACCGCTGTCGATGGCATAGTTGTTCCGCGACAGGCGCACATAGTGGCGCATGGCTTCCGGTTCGGCGAGGCCAGGCAGACCGATCTCGGCCTTGCGCTTGAAGCTGCCAAGCTCGAACTCGGCGCTTTCGTCCTCGTCGAGATCGACACCGGTTGTTTCCAGCGAGCCGAATTCGAAAATCAGCGGCTCTTCCATATCGAGACCACGGTTGCCGGTGAAAGTCTTCGGGCGGAAAGCATCCCCGGCATCACCTGCTGCGGTCGGGCGGCCTTGCGTGTTCATGCTCATGCCAGCACCTCCTTCAGCGCGTCCGCAAAGGCCGCGCGGTCTTCATCCGTATTGACTTCGGTCGACGCGACGACCAACAGGTTCGCGAGATCCTTGTTGCCCGGCTCCAGTCGAGAAACCGGCAGGCCAGCGAGAACGCCCCGTTCGGCCAGTTGCTCGACCACGTCCTCGGCCACCTTCGGCAGCGCAATCGTGAACTCGTTGAAATAGGCCGAGTTCAGAACCTCGACACCGGACACGCCGGCAAGAAGCTTCTTCAGCTTGACCGCATTGCCGTGGTTGATGCGGGCGAGTTTGGTCAACCCGGCCTGCCCCAGCAGCGACATGTGAATGGTGAAGGCAAGGCAGCAGAGACCGGAGTTGGTGCAGATGTTCGACGTTGCCTTGTCGCGGCGGATATGCTGCTCGCGGGTGGACAGCGTCAGCACGAAACCGCGCTTGCCTTCCGCATCCACCGTCTCACCGCAGAGCCGGCCCGGCATCTGGCGGACATATTGCTGGCGGGTGGCGAAGAGGCCGACATAAGGACCACCGAAATTGAGGCCGTTGCCGATGGACTGGCCTTCACCGACCACGATGTCGGCGCCTTGTGTTCCCGGCGGTTCGATCAGGCCGAGCGACACCACTTCGGTGAAGACCGCGATCAGCAGCGCCTTGTGCTGGTGCGCCTTTTCGGCAATCGGCTTCAGGTCGATCAGCTGGCCGTAGAACGACGGCGACTGGACGACAACGCAAGACGTCTCGTCATCGATCTGTGACAGGATGTCTTCGGTGCCCGTCGGGTCTGCCGGCAGGCTGACGACCCGATCGCCAGCCATGTTGGACAGGCCTTCGACGACTTCCCGGTACTGCGGATGCAGCCCGCCGGAAAGCACGGCCTTGTTGCGCTTGGTCACCCGGTGCGCCATCAGCACGGCTTCACCCGTGCCGGTGGAGCCGTCATACATGGACGCGTTGGCGACATCCATTGCGGTAAGGCGCGCTACCTGGGTCTGGAACTCGAACAGGTACTGAAGCGTACCTTGCGTGATTTCCGGCTGATAGGGCGTATAGGAGGTCAGGAACTCCGACCGCTGGATCAGGTGGTCGACCGTTGCCGGCACATGGTGCTTGTAGGCACCTGCGCCGACGAAGAACGGAACGGAGCCGGCCGCAGTGTTCTTCGATGCCATGGCCGAGAGCTTGCGCTCCACTTCCATTTCGCTGGCTCGTTTGGGAAGGTCGAGCAGACCCTTCATGCGAACGTCTTCAGGGATGTCCGCAAAGAGTTCATCGACGGATTTGACGCCGACCCGCGCGAGCATATCGCTGCGGTCGGTATCGTTCAAAGGCAGGTAGCGCATCAGGCAGCTCCCAAGGGTTTGATCAAAAATCGGACCGGCGAAAACCACGCTCTCGCTTCATCAGCCCGGAACCGGAGAACTGACAAGCTTCCGGATACGGGCTCCCCGTTTCCTGCTCGGCGCGGTGGCGCCGTGCAGACGCACAGAGAAGAGAACTGGTCACCATCCAGAACAGGGAACCGGCTGCGACTTCGTGCGGCCGGTTCCGGAAAGTCACGGTGCGACAAGGCGGAGCGGTTCGGGCTCCACAACGATCTCGCACTTCACGGAGTTGGCTATGAAACAGACGTCATGCGCCTTTTCATGCAGATCGGTCAGCCAGGTCGGATCCGGGTCCTCGGCTGCAACCAGCGTGATAACCGGCCGCAGCACCACTTTCGTGATTGCCATCTTGCCCCGCGCCACCCGGCTCATTTCGCCCTGGGCACGGTCGCTGTAACTGGCGACAACGAAATTCGCCCGCCGGGCAAGATCCAGGAAGGACATCATGTGGCAGGACGAGATAGCGGCGACGAAAGCCTCTTCCGGATCGACGGCGGCCTCAATGGAATATGGCAGGGGTACCACCGTGGGCGAAGCGCTTGCCGGGATCTCCAGACCACCGTCAAAACGCCAGATGTGCCCTCTGGAATAGGCGTTTGCGGCATAGTCGCCGTCGCATGCCCATTCCACCTGTGCCGTGTAGTAGTGCCCTGCCATGAATTACAACGTCTCCACGTACGCCTTGTAGGCTGCCGCGTCCATCAGGTCGGACAGCTGATCCGCATTGCCGACGGTCATCTTGATGAACCATGCAGCGCCTTCGGGATCTTCGTTCACCTTGGCCGGCTCGTCCACCAGCGCATCGTTGGCTTCAACGACTTCACCGTCGATCGGAGCGTAGACTTCACTGGCAGCCTTGACGGATTCAACGACAGCGGCTTCATCGCCCTGTGACAGCGCCTTGCCGGCTTCCGGCAGTTCGACGTAAACGACGTCGCCGAGCTGCTCCTGCGCGTAAGTCGTGATGCCGATGGTGGCTTTGTCGCCATCTACGGCGATCCACTCGTGGTCCTTGGAGTAATAGGTGGTCATATTGTGCGTCCGTTATCTGGAAAGATTTATGCTTTGGGTTTGCGGTAATACCGGTTCGGAACAAACGGCATGTCCGCGACGGTAGCGGGCAAGCGCTTGCCTCTGACGATCAATTCAAGTGGCGTGCCAGTTTCGGAGTGCTCCACCGGGACATAGCCCATTGCGATCGGGGCACCCACGGTCGGTGCGAAACCGCCGGATGTCACGGTGCCGATCACCGGCCCGTCGGGCAGTGCGATCTCGGCTCCTTCCCGCGCAGGTGCCTTGCCATCGAGGCGCAGGCCGACGCGGACACGGCCCGGTCCCTTTTCGAGTTCACCCTGAATGCGTTCGGCGCCCGGAAAGCCCCCTTCTTCTCGGCGGCGCTTCTGCATGCAGAAGGTGATGGCGCCCTCAACGGGAGACGTCATCTCGTCAATGTCGTGTCCGTAGAGGCACAGCCCTGCCTCAAGACGCAGGCTGTCGCGAGCCCCGAGCCCAATCGGTTCGACCCTGTCGTCGGCGAGCAGTGCACGGGCAATCGCTTCAGCAGCACCGGCAGGCACGGACATCTCCACGCCGTCCTCGCCGGTATAGCCGGCACGGGCAACGTGGCAGTCGATTCCGTCAAACTCCATCGGTGCGGCGGCCATGAAGCCAAGTTCGGCCGCCTTGGGCGCATGTGCTGCGACCGCAGCCACGGCTTCCGGTCCCTGAACCGCGATCAATGCACGATCGTCGATCACTTCAAGGGTCACGTTTTCAGGCAGTCTGTCGCGGAAATGGGCGTAGTCGACATCCTTGCGGGAGGCATTGACCACCAGCATCAGCTTGCCGTCTTCTGCTTCGGACAGCGGCCGGGTGACCATCAGATCGTCGATAATGCCGCCTTCGTCGTTGAGCAGCACCGTGTAGCGCTGACGGCCGTGGCCAAGTTCGACGAAATTGGACGGGGTCAGCGCTTCCAGAGCCCGGGCCGTCGTTTCGTGATCGGGACCGATCAACAGGGCCTGGCCCATGTGGGAGACGTCAAAAAGGCCGGCCTTCGTGCGGGTCTGCTGGTGCTCGGCCATGATGCCGGCCTTGTACTGCACGGGCATGGAATAGCCGGCAAACGGCACCATGCGTGCACCCAGTTCCACATGAAGGTCGTGAAGAGGCGTTTGTTTCAGATCTTCGTCTGCAACGGTTTCCGCCATGAACGGTCCTCGTATTCGGGGTTGCGCAGTCCCGAACCGGCCCGCATGGGTCCTGATCCGTCTGCACCCCCTCTGTCCGAGTACCTGAGAGATTTCCCGACCGGCGCCGATGACGCCTTTCGGTTACTCCTTCGGTGAGCAGTCCGCAAACCCACTTGCGGAGCACTGCTTTCCAGAGCGTTGCAGTTCATGCGGTCCTTCTGCCTGAGAGTTTCCGGGGCGGTTGCTCCTTCGGCGCCAGGATCCTTTCACCCGGCCTCTCCCGCATAAACATTGACGTGTTTCCACGCCAACCGGGGGACGACCCCGATTGGGGCCGGATTGTGCGAGGCAGACATAGTCTTGTCAATATGCGACATGCAGCCCCCGCAATTTTGCCGGTGCACAATTTTAGGCATCGACTTGCAAGGTGTGCACGATCAATGGCCGGCCGGCTTCCATCTTCCCGGCCAGGCCTCAAATTCAGTCGAACCTGATGTGCTGCGTGCGTGGCCGGGCCTTAGCGGCGACGGCCTTCGTCAAAGCCGAAGACAACCTTGGCGTCCGCACCTGCCGGGATCGTGAATTTCTCTTCGATCAGCGTCCAGGTTTCGCTTGGCGAGTTCGCTCCAAGCGTGACCGGAATTTTCACGATCTCGGAGCTGAGCGGCTTGGCTCCGCTGCCGCCGGGCACAATGGCGACGCGCATCGGCAGAACCACTTCGCCGCCCTTCCAGGCAGGACCGGAGGTGACATCGCCGGACAGGCCCAGCTTCATGCGGCGGCTACCGTCCGGCTGCTGCGTGCAGGTGTTGGCCCAATCCTTGACGGTGGCCTGGTAAAGCAGACCCTGCGGGTCATCGTCCTTGCCGCGAACGTACTTGCGGATCAGGAAGGTGTTGGACTGAAGCTGCAGCGCAGGACAGGGAACCGGCGGGGCGAAGGTCTCAGGAGAAATCTCGATCGGCTGCTGGCCACCGGAAATAACCTTGCCCGCAACACCGTCAGCGGCACTCATACACCCCGCAAGAGCCGCGGCGGAAAGGCCCACGGCCATAATTGTCTTCAGGGTCTTGCCGGAGACGGCGGGAATCGCACTGATCATCTTCATTCCATAAAAATGCAACAATTGTCGGCGGAGCTTCATAGCAGGTGAAGAATTGCTTGGCGAGGCTTGTCAAACGCAAACCTTCAAGCAGCTCATTGTGGCTGAATTGGTTCAGCTTGCCGCACATCCCTTGACACAGCGTGGCTGCGAGCCCTTATTGCGCGCAGAAACGATCCTCGAAAGAGCATGATGACCGAGAGCAAACAGGAAAAAACACCGCTTGCCATTCACCTTTGCGCGCCCCGAGGGTTCTGCGCCGGTGTCGATCGCGCGATCCAGATCGTGGAACTCGCCCTGGAAAAATACGGCAGTCCGGTCTACGTCCGTCACGAGATCGTGCACAACAAGTTCGTGGTGGACGGGCTGAAGGCCAAGGGCGCTGTGTTCGTGGAAGAGCTGGAAGAAATACCGGCCGGGCACACCGACAGACCGGTGATCTTCTCTGCGCACGGCGTCCCGAAATCCGTCCCGGAAGACGCCCAGAGCCGCAAGATGTTCTATCTCGACGCCACCTGTCCTCTGGTCTCGAAGGTCCACAAGGAAGCGGAAATCCATTTTCGCCGGGACCGCGAGATTCTGCTGATCGGCCATGCGGGGCATCCTGAAGTGATCGGCACCATGGGCCAATTGCCCGAGGGCACCGTCAGCCTGATCGAGACTGAAGACGACGCGCGTGCCTTCACGCCGAAGACCGACCGCCCCCTCGCCTATATTACCCAGACCACCTTGTCCGTGGACGACACGGCCGGGATCGTGGCTGTGCTGCAGGACCGGTTCCCGCAGATTGTCGCTCCGCACAAGGAGGACATCTGCTACGCAACCACCAACCGTCAGGAAGCGGTCAAGCATGTGGCGCCAAAGGTCGACGCAATGATCGTTGTCGGCGCCCCGAACTCCTCCAACTCGCAACGCCTGCGTGAAGTTGCGGAACGGGCCGGGTGCAGGACTGCAGTGCTGATCCAGCGCGCAAGCGACATCGACTGGCACGATTTCGAAGGTATCACGTCGTTGGGTCTGACAGCAGGCGCATCGGCCCCCGAGACCCTGGTAGAGGAAATCATCGCGGCATTTGCCGACCGGTTCGACGTCAACGTCGAGACGGTGCGTACTGCCGAAGAAACGATTTCCTTCAACCTGCCGCGGGAGCTGCGCGAGATGATCGCCTCCTCCCAGGCCGCTGCCGGATAACCCCATGGCTGTTTATACCGAAGTAACCGATGAGGAACTGAACGACTTCATCGGCAGCTACGATGTCGGACGTCTGTTGTCATTCAAGGGCATTGCCGAAGGCGTGGAGAACAGCAACTTCCTGGTCCACACGGACAAGGCGTCCTACATCCTGACGCTGTACGAAAAGCGCGTGAACCCGGACGATCTGCCTTATTTTTTGAACCTACTGCAGCATCTGGCCGCAAAGGGCCTGTCCTGTCCGACGCCGGTCCCTTCGAGGGACGGCAAACTTCTGGGCACACTCGCCGGCCGACCGGCCGCGCTGGTCACCTTTCTGGACGGCATGTGGGTCAAGCGGCCCAAAGTGGATCATTGCGCCGAGCTGGGCCGGGCCATGGCAGAGTTGCACCTGGACGGCGCCGATTACGACGGGTTCCGCAAGAACGCACTCGACGTCAGCGGCTGGCGGCCCCTGTTCGATCAATGCGGGGAGCGCAGCGATACGGTTCATCCCGGTCTCGGTGCAGAGATCGCCAGCGAGCTGGACCATGTGGAAAAGGTCTGGCCCAGGGACCTTCCGGGCGGGGTGATCCATGCGGATCTGTTTCCCGACAACGTGTTCTTTCTGGGCAACGAACTTTCCGGGCTGATCGATTTCTATTTCGCCTGCAACGATGCCTTTGCCTATGACATTGCCATCTGTCTCAACGCATGGTGCTTCGAGCAGGACATGTCGTTCAACGTGACCAAGGCAAAGGCCCTGCTCAAGGGCTATGCCGCCGTGCGACCGTTGAGCGAGGCTGAATACGATGCCTTGCCGACCCTTTGCCGGGGTGCGGCCCTGCGTTTCCTGCTGACACGGCTCTATGACTGGCTGAGCGTGCCGGAAGGTGCGCTGGTTACGCCGAAGGATCCGCTGGAATATCTGAAGAAGCTCCGCTTCCACCAGAGCATTTCCTCCACGCAGGCCTACGGGTTGGAGCGATGACGGAGAGCAACAACCGGGTCACGATCTATACGGACGGCGCTTGTTCCGGCAATCCTGGCCCGGGCGGCTGGGGTGTCATCCTGCGGTTCGGGGAGCACGAGAAAGAGCTTTCCGGGGGCGAGTCGGAAACCACCAACAACCGTATGGAGCTGATGGCCGCCATTGAGGCGCTGAATGCCCTCAAGCGCCCTTGTGCGGTCGACCTTTATACCGACAGCACATACGTGCGCAGCGGCATCAAGGAATGGATGTACGGCTGGAAGCGCAAGAATTGGCGCACGGCTGCCAACAAGCCGGTAAAGAATGCGGATCTCTGGCAAGCTCTTGACGCCGCAAGGGAACGTCATGACGTTACCTGGCACTGGGTCAAGGGACATGCCGGCCATCCGGACAATGAACGCGCAGATGAACTGGCGCGCGGCGGAATGGCCCCGTATAAGAGCGGCGAAAAAACGAATCCTGTCTGATGAGCAGAGGATTTTGAGTGAGACTTTTCTGGTGGTCCGGCGCAGCAGCAGTGCGCACAATGGTTCCGGATATGGCCGGAAAGGTTCTGATCGTGGCCAACCCGACCTCGGGTGGCTATAGCGCCGAATTTCTGGATGACGTGCGCAATCGCCTGGAAGATCTCGGATGCAAGACCGAGATCCGGTTGACGAGACGCGCAGGCGAGATCGGCGACATCTGCGCGGATCCCTCGCTACCTGTGCAGACGCTGGTGGTCGCCGGCGGAGACGGCTCCGTCAACGAGGCCCTGACCGGATTTCAGAACCACCCCGCCCCGCCGCAACTGGGCATCATTCCCTTCGGCACCGCCAATGTGCTTGCCCTTGAACTTGGCCTCCCGCGCAATACGAAGGCAATTGCCGAGCTGATCCGACGCGGCAAGACCAGGCAGTTGCACTATGGCCTTGCCAACGGCAGGCCTTTTGTACTGATGGCCTCTGCCGGGTTCGATGCCGAAGTCGTTCACGCCGTGCCGCTTTCCCTGAAACGGCGCCTTGGCAAGCTCGCCTATGTCATCACAGCGCTTCGGACCGGTTTCAAACGCAAGAGCGCCTCGCTGAAAGTTATCCTGGACGGTGAAGAGCTGACCGGCAAACTCGCGGTAGCCAGCAACGCCCGCCACTATGGCGGCCCCTTTGTCATCTGTCCCGGCGGGGCGACCGATCCCGGCCTGCATATGCTGGTTCTGGAAAGGGACGACCCCTGGTCGTCCTTCTGCTACGGTGTCGCGCTCTTGATGGGCCGCATCCACAAAGCCAAGGGCGCTTTGGTGCGCCCGTTCAAAACGGCTTCCATTCTGGCAACAGGTGCCGTGGCTGCACAGGTGGACGGCGATCCCTTCGGTGCAACGCCGCTGGAAATCCGGCAAACGGACAAGACCGTTCCCATCCTGGCACCTTGACGCGGAAACGGCGCGGCATCGCCTCCTCGCCTTCCAACCCCAACGACATCAACTCCCTCTGTCATTGCAGGACTTGCCCCTGCAATCCAATTCGTGACCTCGGCGACCCCGAAGCCCTTGCGGCTGGATAGCGCACGGCATGGATGCCATGGACGAGCCATGGCATGACGGAGTGTGTGGGAAACTGCTGTCAGAGCCCCTGACGCAAGATCAGCCGGCACGATAGGTGCCGGCCAAAATCAGGCCGTTTCGGCTTCCGCCGGCATCTTGCGCAGGATCTTGGTGGCTTCCGCCGCTGTGACAGCCTCGCCGAAGTAGAAGCCTTGAGCGTATTCGCAGCCGAGCTGGTAGAGCTCCAGCGCATCGTTCTCGCTCTCCGCTCCTTCGGCAACGACCGACATGCCAAGGTCATGCCCCATGGCGACGATTGTCCTGAGCAGGACCGGCCGGGCGGAAGACCCGTTGGGTTTGACGAAGGACTGGTCGATCTTGATCGTGTCGAACGGAAACCGCTGAAGATAGGACAACGAGGAATGACCGGTGCCGAAGTCGTCGAGGGACAGGCCTGCCCCCAGCCCGCGAAGTCGCTCGAGTACCTTTGCGGAATATTCCGGGTTGGACATGACGAGTGATTCCGTCAGTTCCAGCTTCAAGGTTCCCGGTGCCAGCGATGTTCTCGACAGAACGGCCTTCACATCGTTGATCAGGTCCTGTTTCAACAGCTGACGCGACGAGAGATTCACCGAAGCGAACAAAGGCTGCTGCATCGGGAACTCGCGTTGCCAGAACGCCAGCTGCTGTGCGCCCTTGTCGAGCATGTAGATGCCCAGTTCGTTGATGAGACCGGACTGCTCTGCGACGGGAATGAATTCCGAAGGTGAAATCTTGCCGCGCTTGGCATGGTTCCAGCGTGCCAGCACTTCGAAGCCGGCTACCGCCTGGTCTTCCAACCGGATGATCGGCTGGAAGTAGACACCCAGCGTTTCCTTCTTGATCGCTTCGCGCAGGTCGGCTTCCAGATCGACGATGTTCTTGTCGAGCGGGCGCAAGATCGGACGGAACACTTCCTGGCGATCGCCACCCAGGCGCTTGGCGTGATTGAGGGCGATCTCCGCATTGGTGACCATGTCCTCGACCGCCTGTTTGCCACCTTCGAAGAAGGCAATGCCGACGGAGCAGGTCAGAAAGATCTCCCGGTCGCCGAAGGTGATCGGTGCGCGGACCGCCTTGCGCAGCGAATCCGCCAGCGCAACAATCCGGTCCGGCTCCTGCTCGGACAGGAGAACAAGGCCGTACTGGTCGCCGGAAAGACGTCCCAGCGTATCCTGCTGGCCGATCAGTCGGCCGAGACGACGCGCCACCGTCAAGAGAATGCTGTCGCCGGCAGACAGACCAATGCTGTCGTTGACCTGCTTGAAGCGATCAAGATTGAGCACGAGCAAGGTCGGCTTGGAGGTTTCTTCCGCACGCGACCGGATGACGCTGGTGCGCAAGCGGTCGACGAAGAGTTCGCGGTTCGGCAGGCCGGTCAGATTGTCGTGGACGGCATCGTGCAGAAGGCGTTCTTCCGCCGTGCGCTCCTCGGTCACGTCCAGGAGCGTGCCCACGCATCGGATCACCTCGCCGTCCGATCCGATGATTGGCCGGGCCCGCAGGCGGAACCAGCGGAAGTGACCGTCTTCTGAGCGCAGACGGAAGGTTTGGGTTACCTTGCCGCGACGCTGATCGATGACCGCGTCGAGCGTCGCCCGGAACCGGTCACGGTCCTGGGGATGCAGGATGTCCAGCCAGTCACGCGCAGGCCCTTCCAGGGTGCCACGCTTCAGGTTGAGCAGGTCTTCAACCTCGTTGCCCGTGTAGATGCGGTCGCGGTCGATGTCCCAGTCCCAGATGATGTCACCGGCACCGGTCAGGGCCAGTGCCTTGCGTTCGACATCGGAGATAAGCCCCTGTGCAATCGCACCGCCCGCAAAGGCGTGCTGCATCACCGTGAAGCCTATCAGCAGCACGATGAGAACAAGACCACCGCCGAGCGCGGGCTGGACGATGTCGTTGGACAGATATCCAGTTACGGTCATCGCCGCCCCGACCAGCCAGGCCATCAGCAGGCACCAGGTCGGGATCAGCAGGATGGCGCGGTCATAGTGCTGGAAGGCCAGCACCGCGATGGTGACGAACCCGAGCAAGCCGATGATGGCCAGCGCAAGACGGGCGATGCCGGCTGCAATCGAGGGATCCCAAACGGCAACGCCAAGCAGACCCAGGATCAGGATCAGCGTCGTGAGCGCCAGATGGGAATAATGAATGTTCCAGCGGTTGAGGTTCAGGTAGGCGTACAGGAAGATGATCAAGCTGGCCGCGAGCATGACCTCGGCGCAGGCGCGCGCAAGCTGGCTGCCGCCACCCTCCAGATTGAACACCATGCCCCAGAAGCCGAAATCGATGCACAGATAGGCCAGCACCGACCAGGCAAGTGCCGCGGTGGCCGGGAACATGACCGTGCCCTTGACCACGAACAAGATGGTGAGGAACAGGGCTAGCAGGCCGGAGATGCCCAGAATGATGCCACGGTAGAGCGTGTAGGCGTTGACGGTTTCCTCGTAGACGTCCGGTTCCCAGATCCGGATTTCCGGCAGGTTCGGCGTCGTCATTTCCGCGACGAAGGTGACGATCGACCCCGGATCGAGCGTGACCAGGAAGACGTCTGCCTCAAGGCTTTTCTGACGTTCGGGAGCGATGCCCTGGCTTGGTGTGATCGCCAGAATGCGCGAGGAACCGAGATCCGGCCAGAAGAGGTCGGAGCCGACCAGCTTGTAATTTGGCGCAACGATCAGCCGGTCGATCTGTTCATCGCTGGTGTTGGCCAGCGCAAACACCGCCCAGTTGGTGTTGGTACCATCGCGGGAGGGAACCTCGATACGGCGCACGATGCCGTCCGCACCCGGTGCGGTCGACACCTGCAGCCGGGTGCCGGCTTCGCGATGCAAGTCGACGGAATTGGTGATGTCCAGTGCTTCGACGTCGATCGGAACAGGGATCGGCTCCAGCGCCCGCGCAGGCAGGGTGGCAAGCAACGTTGCAAACAACGTCAGAGCAATGACAAGGTTTCTGATCACGCTTGTTTTCGGATCCGGTATCACAATCGACATGGGGCGAAGAAGTACCGGGTTGTGGCGCATGTCACAAGAATTCTTTCAAGATTCCCTCGACGCTCGGTGCCACCTTTTCAGGTCGCGACGCATGGTCTTCCGCCAAACAGGCAAACAGAAGATGATCCTGCCAGGTCCCGTTAATTAACAGATAGTTGCGTGCGTAGCCTTCCCGGTGGAACCCGGCATTTTCGAGCAGACGGATGGACGGCATGTTCGTTGGCAGACATGCCGCTTCAATACGATGAAGGTTCAACACGTCGAAACAAAACGGCAAGATCATGGCGACAGCCGAGGACATATGTCCTTTTCCGGCGTGCCGCTCGCCCATCCAGTAGCCAAGTGTCGCAGTCTGGCTGACACCCCTGCGGATATTACTGAGTGTCAGTCCGCCGAGGATCTCGTTGCTGCGCGCGCGAAACAGAAGGAACGACAGGCTGCGCCCTTCCTTGCGGTCCTTCGAATAGCGGCGCAAGCGGCGGCGAAAGCCGGTTCGGGTGAGGTCATCGGACGGCCAGAGCGGTTCCCAGGGTTTCAGGAAGGCCCGGCTTTCGCCGCGAAGTTCCGCCCAGGGCTTGAAGTCGTACATGATCGGCGGGCGAAGATAATAACCGCCGGCCTCGATCAGGAGTTCGGCGTCAGGTGTTGCTCCCGGCCGTAACAGCGCCATGCCCCACTCTCCGCCTTGTTCTGTCCGACTTACATGGATGCGGCCCGCAGGACCGGGCTTTGCTGAAGCCGTCCTGCGAGTTCGTCCGCAGTCATGATACCGTCAACCGGCCCGATCGCAGTCAGGGTCGGCACCGTGCCCACGAAAGTCTCGTGCGCGACCCTGCGGATATCGGCAGCCGTCACCGCTTCGATCTTCGAGGAAATCTCGTCCGGATCGAGCACGCGGTTGTGCACGAGGATCTGACGGGCAATCTGTCCGGCGCGGGCTGCCGGGCTTTCCAGCGCCATCATCAGTCCCGCGCGGATCTGCGCCCTGGAGCGGGCGACTTCCTCGTCGGTGATCGTCTGGGTGGCGGCGATCAGTTCGTCCACGATCATCGGCATCAGCGCAGCCAGGTCTTCCTGGCTGGTGGCCGCATGCAGGCCGAACAGTCCGGTATCGGAAAACGCCCAGTGGAAGCTGTAGATGGCGTAGCAAAGGCCGTGCTTCTCGCGGATTTCCTGGAACAGGCGCGAGGACATGCCACCGCCCAGGACCGATGCCAGGATCTGGATGGCGTAATAGTCCTTGGACTTGTAGGGCCGGCCTTCGAAACCGATCAGAACCTGTGCTTCCATAAGTTCCTTCGGCCGAAGGGTTTCGCCGCCGCGGTAGCGTGCTTCGGATTCCGGAGCTGCAGGCTCGGAGTTGAAACCACCGAACTTCTCGCGGGCAAGAGCGACAAGCTCTTCATGATCAACCGCGCCGGCAGCGGCCAGCACCATGTCGGGTGCCCGGTAGCGATCAGCGAGATAGGCGTTGAGTGCGTCGCGGTTGAACCCCTGCACCGTTTCCGGCGTTCCGAGGATCGGCCGTCCGATGGCCTGGTCCGGCCAGGCGGTTTCCTGGAACAGGTCGAAAGCCTGATCGTCGGGGGAGTCGTTTGCCGCGCCGATTTCCTGAAGGATCACATGTTGTTCGCGCGTCAGTTCCTGAGCATCGAATGTGGAATTCTGCAGGATGTCAGCGAGAATATCGACCGCAAGCGGCGTGTCCTCAGCCAGGATACGCGCGTAGTAATTGGTGTGTTCGATGCTTGTGGAAGCGTTCAGCTCACCACCGACGGCCTCGATCTCTTCTGCGATGCCACGCGCCGTGCGGGTCTTGGTGCCCTTGAAGGCCATATGCTCCAGAAGATGGGTTATCCCGTTCTGATGCACATTCTCCGCGCGGGATCCGGTTCGCACCCACACGCCAAGAGCCGCCGTTTTCAGATGAGGCATCTGGTCGGTGACGACCGTCATCCCGTTATCGAGGATTGTTGTTTGTACTTTCATATGCTCACACCCCAGCAGTAACGGCCCGGGCGTGATCTTCGATGTATCGCTCCACCACGCCCTGATCCGCCGCCAGAACCTGCTGGCGCTCCTCCGCAGTCATCATATCCTTCAGGTTTTCCGGCAGCTCCGGCCGGTTTCCTGAAGCCCTTTCCACCGCATCCGGGAATTTGGCCGGATGCGCCGTGCCCAACACCACCATCGGTGTCTCGCCGTTATCATGGTCTTTCGCCACATGGACACCGATTGCCGTGTGCGGGTCCAGCAAATAGCCTGCCTCGTTCCACAGTTCGGCAATGGTCGATGCCGTTTCGTCCTCGTTGCAACGGCCTGCGCCGAAGACCGCGCGCATGGCGCGGAGCGGACCTTCCTCGATCTCGAAACTGCCGGACTGGCTCAACTGGTTCATCATGCGCCGGACTGCCGCGCCATCGCGTCCGCAAACCTCCGCCAGAAGCCGCTCGAAATTGGAGGACACCTGGATGTCCATGGACGGAGAAATGGTCGGCGTCACGCCGCGCTTTTCATAACGCCCGGTCTTGAGTGTCCGCGCCAGGATGTCGTTGACATTGGTCGCCACCACCAGCTTCTCGACGGGAAGCCCCATCTGCATGGCGGCATAGCCGGCAAAAATATCACCGAAGTTGCCGGTCGGCACCGTGAAGGAGATCTTGCGATACGGCGCGCCAAGGGCAGCGCCTGCGACGAAATAATAGACGATCTGCGCCAGGATCCGCGCCCAGTTGATCGAATTGACGCCGGAAAGGGCAACCCTGTCGCGGAAGGAGAAATGGTTGAACATGCCTTTGACGATGGCCTGGCAATCATCAAAGTCGCCGTTTAGTGCCAGGGCATGAACGTTCTTTTCCGCCGGGGTCGTCATCTGGCGGCGCTGCACGCTGGAAACGCGTCCGTCGGGAAACAGGATGAAGATATCGGTGCGCTCGCGCCCGCGGAAGGCCTCAATGGCGGCGCCGCCGGTGTCTCCGGAAGTTGCGCCGACAATGGTCGCGCGCAGGCCGCGCTCGGTCAGGACATAGTCCATCATCCGGCCAAGCAGCTGCATCGCGACGTCCTTGAACGCCAGCGTCGGGCCGTGGAAGAGTTCAAGGATGAAAGTGTTCGGTCCGGTCTGGACAAGCGGCGTCACGGCCGGGTGGCGGAAGCCATCATAGGCTTCTGCAATCATGGACTTCAGATCGTCTTCGGGAATGGCGCCGGCCACGAAGGGCGAAATAACCTCGAAGGCAACATCCTGATAGGGTTTACCGGCGAAAGACGCGATGGTGTCGGCATCAAATTGCGGCCAGGTTTCGGGTAAATAAAGTCCGCCGTCGCGTGCGAGCCCCTGTAGCAGGACATCGGAAAATTCCAGAACTGGTGCTTCACCACGCGTACTGATGTATTTCACCGCGCAACGTTCCTCTTGCTTTGTTTGTCGCGGGACGCCCGCGTCCCCTGCCTGTTTGCCAGACCTCTGATGCGAGAAGGATCAGCCTACTTGAATTCCGGCAGATTTGAAACAAACCATGCCATTGATGCGACTTACGCGCCATAACATTCAAGCGCAAGTCGCTTTTGGCTAAAATGATGACCGTGAAGAGACAAGTTTTGCGAAACCGGCCGTGACGTCAGCGCCGTCAGGCGTGCCCTGCATCGGCATAGAGCATGGCGGGGTCGATACCCATGCTGGCGAGCGCGCGATGCCATTTCTTGTCGGAGGCCTGATCGAACAGGATGTCCGGATCGGCCGGAGCCGTCAGCCACCCATTGGCCTGGATTTCGTTTTCAAGCTGCCCCGGAGCCCAACCTGCATAACCGAGGGCCAGCATGGCCTGGGTGGGGCCGGTCCCTTGCGCAAGCGCCCGCAGAATCTCCAGTGTTGCCGTCAGGCAGATGCCGTTATCAATGGCAAGGGTCGACTGGTTCAGCATGAAATCGTCGCTATGCAACACGAAGCCGCGTTCGACCTCCACCGGGCCACCCTTGTGGACGCTCATGTCGCGGACTTTCGACGGCAGGCGAATGGCACCATCGTCGTTGACGATATCGAGTTGAATCAGAAGCTCTTCCAGTGACAAATGGCGGGCCACCTGGTTCACCACGAGGCCCATTGCGCCCTGGTCCGAATGAGAGCACAGATAAATCACGGAATGTTCGAACCGGCTGTCTGACATGCCCGGCATCGCAATCAGAAACTGACCTTCAAGGGAATCTGTTGCTGCGGATCCGGCCATGCGTACCTCGTTTTCTGTTGACGCTCTCTGCCCAAGGGAAAGCATAGCCCCTTTGCCAGGCTTTGTTAATGTCTGTTTGTGCTCGCCGAATGGCAACCGGCTCACTTCAGCGTCACAAGGATATGACCTGGATTGCCCAGTCTGGCCGATGACGCTTGCCTGAAACTCGTGTAGCAAAGAAGGCATGAAACGCTCTGTCCTTGCCCTTGCGCTCACCTTTTTTGTTTTTGCTTCACCCGCCCATGCCGCCATGACCGGTTGGACGGAAGTTCAGGGAGGCGCCGTCAGGCTGATCGCCTCGGGCCCCATGAAGGACGGCCATTATGAAGCCGGTCTGGAGTTCCTTCTGGAACCGGGCTGGCACACCTATTGGCGCTATCCTGGCGAAGCCGGAATTCCGCCCCAGATCGATACGACCGGAAGCGCAAACATCAAGACCACCGAGGTGCTCTATCCTGCGCCGGAGCGCTATGACGACGGCTTTTCTGAATCAATCGTCTATCACAATGGCATTGTTCTGCCGCTGCGGGTCGAACCTGAAAATCCCGGTCAAGCCGTGACGCTTTCCCTGGACGTTTTCTTTGGTATCTGCAACGAGATCTGCGTTCCCGGAGAGGCCTCCCTGACGCTTGATCTGACCCCGGATGACCAGACCGACAGCCTTGCCCAGACACTGATCCTACGAGACCTCGAGGCCGTGCCTGCCAAGCAGCCGTCCGCGGATCTGAAGATAAGTGCGATAGCCCTGTCGGCATCGGGCGATTCAGTGGAGATCGAGGTCCAGGCGCCTGAAGACACCACGCCGGATCTTTTTGCAGCAGCTCCCGAAGGCTCCTATATCGGCCTGCCTAAACCTGCCGGCCAAGGTGGTGAAAAGACACTCTGGCGCTTGCCACTCAAAGGCATGAAAACAACTGAGACCGACGACGATCTGCGTCTTGTGCTGACTGCGGGCGGTCGGGCGGTCGAGCAGCTGTTTCCCATTGATCCGGCCTGGGTGAAATAGAAACTGCCTCCTGCCGGTCTGTCTATCGAACCGCTTTTGCCTCAACTTCCCTCGACGGATGGCCAACAAAGCCCTATCTGTGTCGCGGGGCTGCCGTTTCGCCGCAGCCGGTCAATCAAGGGATATTCACTATGACACTTTCTGTTGGGGATCGTCTTCCTGAGGCAACATTCAACACCATGACCGCGGACGGCCCCGGCGAAATATCGACCAGCGAGCTGACATCCGGCAAAACCGTTGTGCTGTTCGGCGTGCCGGGTGCCTTCACCCCGACCTGCCACATGAACCACCTGCCGGGCTTCATCGAGCATGCGGAAACGCTGAAGAACAAGGGTGTCGACACCATTGCTGTCCTGTCCGTGAACGATGTCTTCGTCATGGACGCCTGGAAGAAAGCCTCCAGCGCCGGCGACAGCATCACGTTCCTGTCAGACACGGCTGCCGGCTTTGTCGAAGCCGCAGGCCTCGGCCTCGGGCCGGCACCGATCTTCGGTCACCTGCGCTCACAGCGTTTCGCGCTGATTGCCAAGGATGGCGTGATCACCTTCCTGGCTATTGAAGACGCTCCGGGCGAAGCCGTAAAGTCCGGTGCCGCCGCAATCCTGGAAGCACTCGGCTAAGCTGTTTGCAAGCTTGCAGGAGAAATGATGAAGGGCCCTGCGGGGCCCTTTTTTGATCGCCCCCTCTCAGCAGATCATCCCGGACGCAGCAATGCGGAGATCGGTGACTGGAGAGCCGAAGGCTTTTCAACCTGCCTGCCGACAAAAGTGAAGCTGGGGCTTCCCGATCCCGGCTCGCGCTTCGCTTGGCCGCGACGACGACCGAGAGCCTGGGTTCTCCTGCCCCTCCGGAGCCACGTTCTTTCGTGTCACGAGGCCACCTGCACCACCTACTTGCTCGACGTTTCGCCCGCCTGCCGTTTGCGAGGCCAAAGGATACTTGCCGCGTAAGTGAGGTAGACACCGATCAGCGTTGCCGCCAGACCGAACCAGGTCAGCGCATAGCCGAGGTGGTCGTTCTTGAAATGAACGATGGTCTCCCCCGCCTGCGGCAGACCGGACGGCGGCGTGAAGGAAGCGTCGAGATCAATGCTGAAGGGAGCCAGCCTGGCGGGATCGAGGCCCAGTTCTGCTGCCATGGCATCCGTATCACGTGCGAACCAGATACGATCTTCCCGACCGGGTTCCGGCGTTGTCCAGTTCGGTTTTTCACTCAGCCGCAAAAGTCCAGTCAGCTCCCAGGCACCATCAGGCGGCGTGATTGCCTTTTCGCGCGAAGCCTTGTCGAGCCCTTGTGGCAGGAAGCCGCGGTTGACCAGAACGATCCACTGCTGATCCGTTTCGAAAGGTGCATAAACCATCACCCCGGGCCCGCTTACTGGCCCGACCGGATCAGTCAGCGCGGTGTAATAGAAGACCGCACCTTCCAGGAAACGTCCGGTGAGCCTGACATGGCTATAGTCGTCAGAGGGGGCAAGGTCGCCCCAGGCCCCCGGTTCGGGTGCTGTTTCCGGCGGGGTCGAAACACCGGATTCCACCTGTTCGATGAGGTTTTCTTTCCAGGCCAGGCGGTCGAGCTGCCAGAAACCGAGATTGAGCAGAACCACCAGAGCCGCGATGGCGGCGAGTGTCGGGATAACGAGTTTACGCATGAGATTGTCTTCCCGGGACCAGCCCGGTCAATTGTCGTCCTTGCCGGTGTCCAGTTGACCTTCGGCAGCCTTGTGCCGGAACTGAAGCGCAATCATGAGGCCTTTCAGCGGTCGAAGCACTCCGCCGGCCAGCAGGATCGTCAGCGGTAGCCAGAGGACCAGGTGTACCCAGATCGGCGGCTGGTAGGAGAGTTCGACGAAGAGCACCAGACCGACCACGATAAACCCGACGATCATGATGACGAAAACCGCCGGGCCGTCACCACTGTCGGCGAAAGAGTAGTCGAGCCCGCAGGCCATGCAGGATTTCTTGACGCTCAGGAACCCGTCGAAGAGCTTCCCCTGGCCGCAGCGCGGACACTTGCCCGACAGGCCTGCGGAAACCGGATTGACCGGTGGAAAATGCGCCTTGTCTTCCATGATGTGCCTCAAGCCTCAGCTGAAATGAAAACGCCCGATCCGGTGGCCGGATCGGGCGTTGCTCGTGCCGGTTTGGCGCGATCCTAGTGAGCTGCCGGTGTGCCTGCGCCCCAAATGTAGATGGAGACGAACAGGAACAGCCAGACGACGTCAACGAAGTGCCAGTACCATGCGGCGGCTTCGAAACCGAAGTGCTTCTCGACGGTGAACTGACCAGCCAGTGCCCGGAACAGACAGACGGCCAGGAAGATGGTGCCGACGATAACGTGGAAACCGTGGAAACCGGTCGCCATGAAGAAGGTCGCGCCGTAGATGTTGCCGCCGAAATCGAACGCAGCGTGCATGTATTCGTAGACTTGGCAGACGGTGAAGAGAACACCCAGCAGAACCGTAAGGGTCAGGCCCCACTTCAGGCCATCGCGGTCATTATGCAGCAGCGCATGGTGTGCCCAGGTGACCGTGGTGCCGGAGCACAGCAGGATCAGGGTGTTGAGCAGCGGCAGGTGCCAGGGATCGAATGTTTCGATGCCGGCAGGCGGCCAGTGACCGCCAGTTGCCTCGACACGGGCAAACTGAATGGCTTCGCTGGTGAACAGCGATGCATCGAAGTAGGCCCAGAACCATGCAACGAAGAACATCACTTCAGAAGCGATGAACAGCAGCATGCCGTAGCGAAGATGCAGCGAGACCACCCGGGTGTGGTGACCCTGAGCAGATTCGCGAACGGTGTCGCGCCACCAGCCGAACATCACGTAAAGGACGATCAGCAGCCCGATAGCGAACAGGCCCCAGCCGGTGAGATCCAGGCCAAGCAGCACGAACTCCGTGCCCTGTGCATATTTCATGAAGCCGATGGCACCCAGTGCCATGACGAATGCACCGACGGATGCGATGAACGGCCACGGACTCGGATCGACCAAGTGGTAATCGTGGTTTTTGGTATGTGCCTCAGCCATCGGCAAGCTCCCCAAAGACAGTCATTTCAAGCGCGGATGCGCCAATCACTCGAATTTTGTTTCAGCTGCGGCCTTCTCGGCCTTTGCTGCAACAGGACGTTCCGGTTCTTCTACCGGGAAGAAGGTGTAGGACAAAGTGATTTCCTTCACGTGTTTCAGCTCAGGATCCTTGTCCATTTCCGGGTCGACGAAGAAAACGACCGGCATCTGAACAGTCTCGCCGCTTTCCAGCGCCTGCTCGGTAAAGCAGAAGCATTGCAGCTTGTTGAAATAGGCGCCGGCCGTCGGCGGCGACACGTTGAAAGTCGACGTGCCGACGGTCCTGCCGGAACCTGTGTTGGTTGCCACATATTCCAGTTGGGCGGTTTCGCCCATCTGGAGCGTGACCGAACGCTGCACCGGTTTGAATTTCCAGGGCAGCTCGTGATTAACGTTGCCGTCGAAGCGCACGGTGATCTTGCGGTCGATGATCACGTCGCTTTCAGCCGTGGCAACCTGCGTGGTGCCACCAAACCCGGTGACACGGCAGAAAAGATTGTAGAGCGGCACGGCGGCATAGGCCGCCCCGACCATGAACATGAACACGCCAGCGCAAACCACCGCGACCTTGCGGTTGCTGCGTGACAGGTTTGAAGTGTCTTGTCCGTTGCTCACACGATCTCCCTCAAAGCGCCCGGTCCAGGATACCGGGGCCCAGTTTGACGATGGTCACGACATAGAACAGCACGACGAGGCCGCCGAGCACGCAGGCGATTGCAATCGACCGCGACCGGCGCTTCTTCTTCTGCTCTTCGGTGAGCGCAATGCCCTGCTCTTCCTTGGCCATCACGTCACACTCCTGCAATCAGGCTCTCGCCCAGAAGCAGGGCAAACAGCATGAACAGGTAAAAGATTGAAAACTTGAACAGACGCCAGCACGCGGCCTTCGCCGGATCGCCCTCGCGCTTGCGCCAGACGTCAAAGGAAAGGCCGACGAAGATGGCACTCAGAAGAGCGGATGCAATGCCGTAGACGGGGCTTGCAAAGCCAAGCAGATAAGGCGCGACACCGATAGGTGCGAGCAGGATGGCGTAGGCAAGAATATGATGCCGTGTCACGGTCTCGCCGGCGACAACTGGCAGCATCGGTATCTTGGCGGCCTGATAGTCGCCGTTCTTGACCAGTGCCAGCGCCCAGAAGTGCGGCGGTGTCCACATGAAGATGATCAGGAAGAGCACGAAGCTTTCCAGGCTTACACTTCCGGTAACGGCTGCCCAGCCAATCATCGGAGGAAACGCCCCGGCTGCGCCGCCGATAACGATGTTCTGCGGCGTCGAGCGCTTCAGCCACATTGTATAGACGATCACGTAAAAGAAGATGGTGAAGGCCAGGAACGCACCGGCAAACCAGTTGACCAGAAGGCCGAGTAGCACAACCGAACCGATGGACAGCGTCACACCGAAGGCAAGCGCTTCCTCACGCGTGACCTTGCCGGCCGGGATCGGCCGCTTGCGGGTGCGCGTCATGACTTCGTCGATGTCGGCGTCGTACCACATGTTGAGCGCGCCGGAAGCGCCCGCTCCGATGGCAATGCACAGGATCGCGACAACGCCCAGCACTGGATGCACGGAGCCTGGTGCCAGCATCAGGCCGACAAAAGCGGTGAAGATGACCAGAGACATCACACGCGGCTTCAGGAGCGCCACATAGTCGCTCACCGATCCCATGCCACCGTCCCAGACAGCGGTTTCCTGGCTCATCATATCCTGGCGCTCAACGAGCGACATAGGCGCGTCCTTTGAATTCTTGTTTTCTTCCGCGATCCAGGGATCGCGCATCCGGGTGCACATGGCCCGGCAGTTTTCTTGAAAGGGAGCACCGCGCCGGCAACCGGCGCGGTGCTGATCTTGACCGGGAGGCGAACCTCCCTCCGCGAATTACTTGATGCGCGGCAGGGTCTCGAACTGGTGGAACGGCGGAGGAGAAGACAGGGTCCACTCCAGGGTCGTTGCGCCTTCGCCCCACGGGTTGTTGCCGACGACGCGCTTCTTGGAGAACGCTTCGACGATGCCGAAGAGGAACACCAGAACCGCAAAGGCCGAGATGTAGGAGCCGATGGAGGAAACGAAGTTCCAGCCGGCAAACGCATCCGGATAGTCGACATAGCGGCGCGGCATGCCGTTCAGACCCAGGAAGTGCTGCGGGAAGAACACCAGGTTCACGCCCACGAAGGTGATCCAGAAATGGGCCTTGCCGATCGTCTCGTTGTACATGTAGCCGAACATTTTCGGGAACCAGTAGTACCAGGCCGCGAAGATTGCGAACACGGCACCCAGCGACAGCACGTAGTGGAAGTGAGCAACCACGTAGTAGGTGTCGTGGAACGAACGGTCAAGACCGGCGTTGGCGAGCTGCACACCCGTCACACCACCAACGGTGAACAGGAAGATGAAGCCGATTGCCCAGACCATTGGCGTGCGGAACTCGATGGAGCCGCCCCACATGGTGGCGATCCAGGAGAAGATCTTCACGCCAGTGGGAACCGCGATCACCATGGTGGCAGCCACGAAGTAGGCCTGCGTCTCGGAAGACATGCCGACAGTGTACATGTGGTGCGCCCACACGATGAAGCCGACGACGCCGATGGCGACCATGGCGTAGGCCATGCCCAGGTAACCGAAGATCGGCTTGCGCGAGAAAGTGGAAATGATGTGGCTGATGATGCCGAAGCCCGGCAGGATCAGGATGTACACTTCCGGATGACCGAAGAACCAGAACAGGTGCTGGAACAGGATCGGGTCACCGCCACCGGCAGGCGCAAAGAACGTGGTGCCGAAGTTACGGTCGGTCAGCAGCATGGTGATGGCACCAGCCAGAACCGGCAGGGACAGCAGCAGCAGGAACGCGGTGATCAGCACGGACCAGGCAAACAGCGGCATCTTGTGCAGGGTCATGCCCGGCGCGCGCATGTTGAAGATGGTCGTGATGAAGTTGATGGCACCGAGGATCGAGGATGCACCTGCGATGTGCAGGGCCAGGATCGCCAGATCCATCGCCGGTCCGGGCTGACCGGAAGTGGACAGCGGCGGATAGATGGTCCAGCCACCACCGACACCGTTGGAGCCCGGAGGACCTTCAACGAAGAGGGAGAGAAGCAGCAGCAGGAAGGCCGGCGGAAGCAGCCAAAAGGAAATGTTGTTCATCCGCGGGAACGCCATGTCCGGCGCACCGATCATGATCGGCACGAAGTAGTTGGCGTAGCCGCCGATCATGGCCGGCATCACCATGAAGAAGATCATGATCAGGCCGTGAGCGGTGGTGAACACGTTGAACAGGTGCGGATCGCCGAAGAACTGCATCCCCGGTTCCTGAAGTTCCATCCGCATGCCGACGCTGAGCGCGCCGCCAACGATACCTGCCATGATAGCGAACATCAGGTACATGATACCGATGTCCTTGTGGTTGGTCGAATAGACCCAGCGGCGCCATCCGGTCGGATGGCCATGTGCCGCATGTGCTTCGGTCGCAGCCATTTTGGGCTCCCTCTTTCAGACTTTCTCAGCGGCGCTGCATGACATCGCGCGCATCGCCAAACAGGATCGCCGCCGCATTATTTCGCGGCGACAGAGATCTCTTCAAGCTTGCCTGCGGCAGCCAGCTTCTTGGTATCGGCGATCGAAGCCAGGAGCTGCTGGTTTGCAGTGTCCAGATCGTCCTGAGCGGCAGTCGACCAGGTCTGGAACTGATCCTTGGAAACCACACGGATAGCGATCGGCATGAAAGCGTGATCCTTGCCGCACAGTTCGGAACACTGACCGTAGTAGACGCCTTCCTCGCGAGCGTGGAACCAGGTCTCGTTCAGGCGGCCCGGAATGGCATCGACCTTGACGCCGAAGGACGGCATCGCGAAGGAGTGAATCACGTCTTCGGAAGTCACCTGGACGCGAACCGTCGTGTCGACCGGAATGACGAGGTCGTAGTCAACGGACAGAAGGCGCGGAACTTCGTTCAGCGTCACGCCGCGAGCGTCTGCAACAGCCTGGCGCTCGTCGTCCTTGACCATGATGGAGTCGAAGGAGAGCTCACCCATGTTCTCATCGGTGTACTCATAGCCCCAGTACCACTGGTACCCGGTCGCCTTGACGGTCATCTCGTATTCGGGAATGTCCAGCTGCTTGTAGAGCAGGCGGAAAGACGGGATCGCGATCACGACCAGAATCAGGATCGGAGCAACCGTCCAGACCACTTCGATCATGGTGTTGTGCGAGGTTCTGGACGGAACCGGGTTCGACTTCGCGCTGAAGCGGGTCATGCAGACGATCAGCAGCGCCAGCACGAACAGGGTGATCACGGTAATGATCACCAGGGTGAACCCGTTGAACCAGGTAATGTCGTCCATCACATCGGTGACAGAGGCCTGAAAGCCCAACTGCCATTCCTTGATGCCGGATTCCGCTGCCAGGGCCGCTGTCGACACTCCAGCAAAAGTTGCCGCCGCACCGGCCATAGTCATGAGACGCTTGAAGACTGCCTTCACGTCCGCGCTCCCTTCCCTCATCCGCCTGAAATGGCGGAAAATGCTAAATTTCCGGACTCAGATCCGGTCCAATCCGGTGCGGCAGTAGCGGGCTTGGCGGCGCTGCGCAAGCCAAATCTGCTGCGTCCTGGAGTTGGACAAGGTCATGAGTTTGACCGGACTATAACCACAAACTCATATAAAGGGCGATGGCTACCATCGGGCATAGCGGCGATGTGCCGCATCATTCCACCGACACCTTTGAGCCGCACAAAAACCACAAGAAACGCCGGGCTGCAACGGAATTTCCAACTTTTCACAGCCACCTGAAGCTCTCTGCCATTTGACACGGGTCAAGGACATGCGAATTTTCGACAAGAATTGCGGCTAATCCTTCGGTTCCTGAACCGCCGGACTGGAAACGTGCGCCGTCATGCGGCAATGTCTGGCCTAGAATTACACCTTGATTCGCCAAGCAGGCCGCATCTTTTTATGCCGGGCCGACCAAAAGCGAACCGGACAACGATTGACTGGAGGATTTCTTGTCAACCCAATTGCCGCAGTCACTGGCTGCCCGCCCTAACGGACGTTCCAGACTGTCTTTTTCCAAACTCGCGGCCGTTGCCGGGATCGTCTTCAGTTCGTTGACTTACGGAAATCTGCCCGCCGCGGCACAAGGCGAGGTCCGCTCGACTCACGGCGACTGGCAAATGCGCTGCGACACGCCTCCCGGTTCCACCGGTGACCAGTGCGCTCTGATCCAGAACGTCACTGCGGCCGACCGGGAAAACGTCGGGCTTTCCGTGATCATTCTGAAAACCGCCGACAAGCAGGCCCGCATTCTCAGGGTTCTCGCACCGCTCGGCGTGTTGCTGCCGTCTGGTCTTGGCCTCAGGGTCGACAACGCCGATATCGGCCGGGCCGGTTTCGTCCGCTGTCTTCCGAACGGCTGCATTGCCGAGGTCATTCTCGAAGAAGATCTGCTGAGCAAATTGCAGGCCGGCTCTCAGGCGACCTTCATCATCTTCCAGACCCCGGAAGAAGGGATCGGCATCCCGATTTCGCTGAACGGGTTCTCCGCAGGCTTCGACGCCCTGCCCTGACACGGACACGGACACGCAAGCAACCAAACGAAAGGCGCCCATTCGGCGCCTTTTTTTTGTTTCCGAAATCCTGGTGATGAGCCTTGCCGCCTATTCCGCGGCTGGTGCGTCAGGAGCGTTCGCCTCCATCGACCGGCGCGGCGTTACCTTGTGCAGCTTGTCGGCGCCGGCAAACATGCCCTCACGCAGTTGCTGGGCAAGCCGCTCCTCGTCCCGGTCGCGAACGTCTTCCTCGATCTGGTCTATCCGGTCGAGGGGAGTTCCCAGTGCCTCGAGTGCCGCCCGGCCGAAGACGACGCTTGATTCGAAGGTTTCACGAATCTGGAAATCGACGCCCCGTTTGGTGAGATCCAGCATATGCGCGCGGTCCGTCGCCCGGCAGAAGATCAGCGCCTCGGGGAAGCCTTCTCGAACGAGGTCGATGGCCTTGCCCATCACCTTGTCGTTCTCGATACACATGGCAACCAATGTTGCCTTGCCCGCCCCAGCCGCCGCCAAAACGTCTGCCCGCGTCGCATCGCCGTAATAGACCTTGTAGCCCTGCTTGCGGGCGTAGGCGATACGGTCCGGCCGGTTGTCGATGGCGGTGATCTCAAGACCTTCGGATGTCAGGAACTGGGCCACCACCATGCCGAAGCGGCCGAAGCCGATCACCAGCACGGTCGGAGTTGCCTCCTCGAATGTTTCGATCGACGGGTTTTCAACACCCCGTGCCTTGACCCTGGCCGCCAGCCGGTCCAGCCCGAGGCAGGCAACCGGCGTCAGCAACATGGTCAAGACCACAATCGCGTTCAGCTGGTTGACGGCCTGATAGCTCAACAGGCGTTCGCCGACAGCGGCGGTGAACAGGACAAAGGCGAATTCACCACCTTGAGGCAGCGTGACGGCAATGCGCAATGCATCGGAATTCGGCGAGCCGGTGCCCCGTGACAGAGCCCAAAGGAATATGCCCTTCACGCCCATCACACAGATGACGCCGATTGCGAGGATTTCCCAGTGGGTCATCACCAGGTAGACATCCAGCGACATGCCGACGGCGACAAAGAACAGGCCCATGAGCAAAGACCGGAAGGGCTCGATGTCGGCTTCAAGCGTATGGCGGAAACTCGATTCGGCCAGCAGAACACCTGCCAGGAACGCCCCGAGCGCCATCGACAGGCCGACCGCATGCATGATGCCGGCACTGCCAAGAGCGACGAGGAGAGCGGCTGTCAGCATGACCTCGCGCGCGCGGCTTGCCGCCAGCAGCAGGAAAATCGGCGACACCAGATATCGACCAGTCAGGATAACGGCAGCCACCGCCGCCAGAACGATCAGGATCTCGCTCGCGATCTGGGTGTAGGTGGACGGGCCTTCCCCCGGCGCCAGGATGGCGACCATCGCAAGCAGTGGCACGATGGCGATATCCTGAAGCAACAGGATGCCGAACGCCCGCTGGCCGTAGGCTGAGGAAAGTTGTCCGCGTTCCTGCAGGATCTGCAGCGCGAACGCGGTGGAAGAAAGTGCCAGGCCGAAGCCAGCAACCAGAGAGGTGGTGAAGGAATAACCGAACAGCCGCCCTATGGCGTAGAAGGTCACACCGGTCAGAAGCACCTGGGCCGTTCCGAGGCCGAAGATGTCACGCTTCATCCGCCAGAGTTTTCGCGGGTCCAGCTCCAGACCGATGACAAACAGCAGCAGGACGACGCCAAGTTCGGCGACATGAAGCACGTCCTCGCCCGAGCCGAGAAGCTTTAGGCCGTGCGGGCCTATAACGGCTCCGGCAGCGAGATATCCGACCACCGATCCAAGCCCCAGCCTTTTGGCGATCGGTACGGCGACGACCGTCGCGGCCAGAAACACGATCGATTCGGCAAAAAACGGAGGGGCTCCTTCTGCTGCCATTCCTTCTCCTTAACCGCATGGTCCCGACACGTCGCCTTCTTGTTTCAGGCGACTTCGGCTCACTTCAACGATATCAGAGAATACGCCCTATCCTTTAATCAAATCCAGCGACTGCAGCAAAAAAGTGCTTTATTTTCAATCAAAGGACAGCCCCACGCGCCGAGAACCGCACAAGCTGATTGCACGTTGGATATTTGCTGCGTAGCGTTGCAGATGTCCGGTGAAAAAGTCTGGCAGGCAACGTCCAGTCCAAAGGCTGGCTATCTATCCCTGTACTCCAAGACGGAGCTCTTGCACCGCATGTCCGATCTGTTTGCCTCAATCGATGCCGCACGCCTTGCCAGCGGGTTTCTGCCGCTGTCTCAGATGATGGAAATCCTGGACGGAAATCATGTTCTGGATCCCTTTTCCACGCTGGTTTCCGCAGGCGTATCGGCGGGCAGGAACAACATCTTTTATCCGGGCGTCACGCTGAAGGCCTCATCCGGAGCAAAGATCCAGCTGGGCGACGACAACATTGTGCACTCCGGCAGCCATTTCGAAGCGTCGAACGGCAATATTCTGATCGGTAACAAGAACCAGTTCGGCGAAGGCGGATTTACCGCCAAGGCCAACAGGCCCGGCGCGGAAATCCGGATCGGAAGCCATGGCCGGTTCCTCAACAACCCGGCCCTGTTCGGCAAATGCATGCTGGGAGACGGCAGTCAGATCCTCGGCAATATCACGGTCGACAGCTGCAAACTGTCGGACGGAGGCTCCTTTCAGGAAGATGATCCGGACATGAGAGGCGGTCTGCTGAAAGGAAGCGGCGTTGCCAGGAACCTGAGCGTGGCACGCGGCATGGTGATAGCCGGAAACGGGAGTTTCAGTTCGGAAGACCTGCTGCCTCAAAGGCACTTTCACCCAAAGCCCTGACTGCAACACCCTGATCGCGCAAACCTGCGTTCCGGATCAGATCAGCCGACAAGCCCTCAGGAACGTTTCCAGGCCATCCACAGTCACGTAGTGATGGCCCTTAAGCCCGACGCTCTGTGCCCCTTCTATGTTTTCCGCGCGATCATCGACAAACGCACTTTCCTCGGGACCGTAGCCGTAGCGGCCGCAGATGCGCTCAAAGACCAGCGGATCAGGCTTGCGGGCTCCAAACTCAGCCGAGACATGGGCTTTCTCACCGAAAATTTCGACCGTTTCCGGCGCGCAGACGGGCAAGGCATCCTTCAAGAGCATGCCGTTGTTGGTCAGCAGCGCAATGTCTGCGGTCGTCTTCAGGCGGCGGACAAGCGACAAGACATTCCGGCGCGGGCGCATCATCTGCCGGCGCACATCCGCCCAGGTTTCGAAATCGATCGGAAACTCGAGCAGCCTTGCAAATTGCTCCAGATAGGCATCCGCCGTTGCAGGATCTCCCGCCTCGGCTGCATTCTCGTGAGGACCGCCCCAGACCGAGCGATCAATATCGGCCGCAGGCCTTCCTGTCAGCTCTTCAAGCAGCTTCAAGCGGATCTGGTGGTCATAGTCGTAGAGCACCAGATCCATATCGAAGATGACGAATTTTATGTCCGGCATAGGTCCTTCCAGGCGGCTTTGTCAGACCGCCGTCCCGCCTATGGTCATGGCATTGATGCGCATGGACGGTTGGCCGACACCAACAGGCACGCCCTGCCCCTGCTTGCCGCAGGTCCCCATGCCGGGATCGAGCTTCATGTCGTTCCCGATCATGGAAACGCGGGTCAACGCGTCCGGTCCGTTACCGATCAGCATTGCCCCTTTCAGCGGCGCGCCAACCTTGCCGTTCTCCACGCGGTAGGCTTCGGTGCAGGAGAACACGAATTTGCCGGAGGTGATGTCGACCTGGCCACCGCCGAAAGACACGGCGTAAATGCCGTCCTTGACCGATGCCAGGATCTCGTCCGGATCCTTGTCACCGGCCATCATTACCGTATTGGTCATGCGCGGCATCGGGATGTGGGCGTAGGACTGCCGGCGGCCATTACCTGTCGGCTCCATGCCCATCAGGCGCGCGTTCTGGCGGTCCTGCATGTAGCCTTTCAGGATACCGTCCTCAATCAGTACCGTTCGGCTGGAAGGCGTGCCTTCGTCGTCCACAGTCAGCGAGCCCCGACGATCGGCAATCGTTCCGTCGTCTACAATGGTCACGCCAGGCGAAGCGACGCGCTGGCCCATGAGACCGGCGAACGCGGACGTTTTCTTGCGGTTGAAGTCGCCTTCCAGTCCATGGCCGACGGCTTCATGCAGAAGAATGCCCGGCCAGCCCGGCCCCAGCACGACATCGAAGGTGCCGGCAGGTGCCGGAACCGCTTCCAGATTGACCAGAGCCTGACGCAGCGCCTCGTCGACACCGCCCTGCCAGTTTTCCGTGGTGATGAATCGCTCGAAGCCTTCCCGGCCACCGCAACCGAATGAGCCGCTTTCCTGGCGTTCGTCATTGCCGGCGACGACGGAAATGCTGAGCCGCACCATCGGACGCACATCGCGCACCAGATGACCGTCCGCACGCAGGATCTCGACCACCTGCCAGGACCCCGCCAGAGACGCGGACACCTGCCGCACGCGTGGATCCTTTGCCCGCGCGTAGGCATCTATTTCCTGCAGCAGCTTGACCTTGTCCTCGAAGCTCGGCCCGCCAAGCGGGTTTGCATCGGTGTAAAGCGTCTGGTTGGTGCGCGCAGGTGCTGCCGCGTAGCTACCCGAATACCCCTTCTTGACGGCGCTGACCGCATCGGCCGCCCGTTTCAATGCACCTTCGGAGATATCTCCGGCATGAGCGTAACCGGCAGCTTCACCGGCAACGGCTCTCAGGCCGAAACCTTGTGCGGTGTCGTAGTTGGCCCCTTTCAGGCGCCCGTTGTCGAAGACAAGGCCTTCGCTTTGCCGGTACTCGACAAAAAGCTCGCCATCATCCGCTCCATCAAGTGCGTCTTGAGTGATCCGCCTTGCCGTTTCGAGGCCCAGGCCTGAAGATTCGATAAGATCGGTGGTGGAAAGGGTCATCTGTCTGTCCTGATTTCGCCCGGAGTGTCTGCCGATGCAGGTTGCATTGCCAGACCGGGCAATTTGGTTGTTTCTCTCAACATAGGCGTTTTGGCGCGCAAATCATCCCATAAGCGGAGAATTCCACTTGCCAGTCATACAGTACCGCGCGCCGGAATGCAGTCGGGGCCGGGTTACCCTGCGCGGTTTTGAAGCCGACTGTCCCGCAACGGGGAAAAGGCCCGCTGGCAAAGCTTTGACTTGCCCTCTCCTGCCAGTCTGCCATAAATGCTACCAAGACTACCCGATAGACCGACAGCCAAACTGCAGATCATGAACCGCTACGAAAATCCGCGCATCCCCAATGAAGCCCGCGTTCGCTACCTGGATGGCGACTATCAGGTGGAAACACCGGGGACATTCGTGCGCTGTGCGGTGACCGGAACGGCGATCCCGCTGGACGAGCTGAAATACTGGTCTGTTGAACGGCAGGAAGCCTATGTCGATGCCAATGCGTCCATGAAGCGGTATCTGGAAACGCGCTGAGCCGCATCAGGCGAACTCAAGCAGCCTCATTTTCCGAACTGACGCCGACGTAGCCGCTCCTTGATGAGTGACGCCAGCCTGTCTTCGTCGTCAATCTCCATTCGCACTTCCAGAACGGCCGCACTGGATGCGATCCAGTGGAACAGTTCTCCCGTCGACGTTTCCAGCCTGGCCATGTCCTTGGACGTTGTCACCAGCTTGAACCCGGCTTCCTCGGCTTCGGTCAGTAGCGCACGCACGTCGGCTTGCGTGTATTGATGGTGATCGGGGAATTCCCGCGTTTTCTTCACGTCGTAGCCAAGCGTTTTCAGCGTATCGAAGAATTTCTGCGGTCTGCCGATGCCCGCAAATGCAAAGAGCCTGCTTCCCGCCAGTTCATCGTTCGGCTGTGGCCGCACATGTGCGTGAAGGATCGGCAGCCCCTTGCGCCCGGCCAGATGCACAGCTTCCTCTGCCGCATCCCCCTCGCCCACCAGGACCAGGCAATCGGCCTTCACGATCTGCTTGGCCGCAGGTGCCCGCAAGGGACCGGCAGGCAGACACTTGCCATTGCCGAACCCCACGCTGCAATCAACCAGCACCAGGCTGAGATCCTTGGCCAGCGCCGGGTTCTGAAACCCGTCATCCATCAAAAGGACATCAATGGGTTGCTGTTCGGCAAGCCGTGCCCCCGACGGCCTGTCGGCCGCAATCACGGTTGGACCGTACCGGGCCAGCAACAATGCCTCGTCACCGACAACATCGGCGTCGTGCATGCTGGCATCGACGAGGAGCGGCCCTTTGGCCTTGCCGCCGTAACCGCGCAGCAGGAAACCGGGCCGCAAGCCTTCTTCCTGCAATCTGTAGGACAGTTCGATGGCAAAGGGTGTCTTTCCGGTTCCGCCGACGACGAAATTGCCGACGCAGATTACAGGCAACCGGCTTTTCGCCTTCGGCTTCTTCAACATGCGGCGGCCAGAGACCAGTCCGTAAATCCAGCCTGCCGGCGACAGCAGCCAACTTGCCAGTGTCTGTCCCGGCTTCCACCAGAAGTCGGGCGCCGACTTCATGCGCGGCCCCGCGGCAGCGGATCGTCAGTCGCCGGCCCTGCTTTTCCCAACATGGGTTGCAACACTTTCAGGGTTTCGGCCAAGGCACCGCGCCCGGCTTCGACCAGGGCTCTTGCTCTTTCCGCCTGCGCCCGGGCAGCGTCAGCATCGCGCAAAAGACTGCCGACACAATCTGCCAGGTTCTCCGGCAATTCCGCTTTCAGCGAAGCCCGCCGGCTCCAGAAGTCCTTGTAGACGGCTCGGGCGTTCGCAACACGCGGGCCAGTGACCAGCGCGGAGCCCGACAATGCAGCTTCCACCGGGTTATGACCGCCTGCATCGTTGAATGAACCACCCAAAAACGTCACCGGTGCCAATCTGTAAAAAAGTCCCATCTCGCCCAGTGTATCACCGAGATAGACATCTGTGTCCGTTTCAATTGCCTGACCCAAACTTCGACGCGCCGCACGCAGGCCACGGCTATCGATCATGGCCGCAATATCATCTGTCCGGACGGGATGTCGCGGCACCAGGACCAGCAGGAGACCGGGAAACTCCTCGGTGAGACGGCCGAAGGCCTCGAGCACGATCTCGTCCTCGCCCGGATGCGTCAGGGCGGCCAGCCAGACCGGACGCGCTCCTGTCTGCGCCAACAGGGCGGTTGCCTGGCCTTCGTCCACGGCCGGGTCCGGTGCATCGAATTTCAGATTGCCGGGCGTTGAAACATTGCGGCAGCCCAACAGGCGGAACCTTTCGCCATCGGCGGCGCTTTGCGCCAGAACCATGTCCAGACACCGAAACAGATATCGGGAAATACGCGGAAAGCGCGCCCAGCTTCGATACGACCGGTCCGACAGGCGGCCGTTGAGAAGCACGAAGGGCGTTTGCCGTGAACGCATTTCATCAAAAAGACAGGGCCAGATTTCGGATTCGACCACCATCGCCAGATCCGGGGACCAGTGGTCGAGAAATCGGCTGATCGGCCCGGGGGCATCGAATGGCATGAACTGGTGGATTGCCCCTTCCGGCAAGCGGCCCTGTGCCAGCTGCGCCGCCGTCACGGTGACAGTGGTCAGGAGCACCTTGTTGCCGAACGCCGTCAGTTCGTCAACCAGCGGCAGCACGGATACGGTTTCACCGACACTGGCCGCATGGATCCAGACAAGTTTGCCGGCAGGCCGGCTTGTTGCGCTCCGTCCGAAACGCTCCCCCTTGCGGGCCGGCAATTCCTTGCCGGAGCGGCTGCGCAGCCAGAAAAGCAGATTGAACAGAGGCGTCAGGGCCCGTGCAAGGCCCCTGTAGAGACTGAAGACAAGGGGTCGCCGGTCAGCCATCCGCCCTTCCGACCAGCTCGTAAGCACGTTTCGTTGCGGCGTTGAGCCCCTCTTCCACCTTGAGGCGGTATTCCTCAAGCGTGTCGTCGTCCGCATCGGCGGGAACCCAGATGAGATCACCCACCGCGATGCTGCCCCGACCGAACGGCAGGTTGACGCTGGCCTTGTCCCAACTGTTCAGCTCGATGCTGCGGCTGGTTGCCACGGCCACAGGCAGGACGGGACGGCCCGAATGCTTGGCAAGCTGAACGATGCCAACGCCGGACTTGCGGGCCGGACCTTTTGGCACATCCGCCGTCATGGCGATGGAATAGCCTTCCTTGAGCGCACGAAGCGCCTCGATGAAACCACGCATGCCGCCGCGCTTCTTTATCTGGCGTGCGTTCTTGCCGCCGGAGGCACGGATCAGGCCGAGGCCGAGCTTGCGGGCCGCGATCGCGTTGACCTCGCCATCGGCAGACCGGGAAATCATCACCTTTGCGGGCCAGTGAGCTGGCTTGGCGAAGGGCACCATGAAGTGCTGGCCGTGCCACATGGCCACGATAACCGGGAGATCCTGTTCGGAACGTTCGTGCACGCCCTCCGGATCGATCACGAACCGGTTGGTACGGTAGACCAGTTTCAGGTAAACGGCCATCAAAGTGCCGATGCTGGCCAGAACCCAGGGCTGACGGCCGAGGCGTTTTATCATTTGGTGTTGTCGCCTGAGAGAGCTGTGCTGCCTTAAGAAGCCGTTTCCGGATCGAGCAAGCGATGCATGTGGACGATGAAGTAACGCATATGAGCGTTGTCGACCGTCGCCTGTGCCTTGGATTTCCAGGCTTTGTAGGCTTCGGCATAATTCGGGTAGATTCCGACGATATCCAGTTCGTCCAGATCGCGGAACGTCAGCCCTTCCGGTGATTCCAGCTCGCCGCCGAACACAAGATGAAGGAGCTGCTTCGGAGTATCGGTATTACTCATCAATATCCTCGCTTTCGTCGCTGCAACCGGTCTGTTACCTGATCAGGTCGTCGAGCGCATCGCGCACAGGCCCGATCAGCGCAACAGGAGCTGCGATCAGGGCCGGGTGGCCGGTCTTGGCGCGGTTGTAGATCAGGTTCCGACCCGACAGGTCGGTCAATACACCGCCCGCTTCCTGCACCAAAAGATCCGCCGCCGCAAGATCCCAATCACTCGGCCCGCCTCGTGCGGCCCCGACATCGACCCGTCCCGCCGCCACGATCGCCAGCCGATAGGCCAGGGAGCGCAGGATTTCCGTGCCGACAAATCCTGCAGCGACAACGTCCTGATTGGCGACAATGGAATGAGGTCCGGTCAAGGTTGCACCGGAAAGGCCGGTGCGATCTGACACCGCCAGTCGCGCCCCATTGAGCCAGGCTCCGCCGCCTGTACGGGCCAGAAACATCTCGTCCCGGCGCGGGCAAAAGACCGAAGCTGCAACGGGCCGACCGGCCTCGACCACGGCAATCGCCACCGTCCATTCGTCCCCACCCGCCAGAAAAGCCCGCGTGCCGTCAATCGGATCGACAATGAAGACGCGCTCGTGGTTGAGACGGCTGCGGTCGTCGGCGGTTTCCTCCGAAAGCCAGCCGTAGTCCGGCCGCGCGGACCGCAGGTAGTCCGCGAGAAAACGGTCTACCGCGAGATCTGCCTCGGAAACCGGCGACATGCCCGCCTTGCCCTTGTACCAGGTCTCCGGATCCTGACCGAAGAAACCCAGCGCAATATCGCCCGCCTGGCGCGCAGCCAACTCGAGCAGGCGCAGGTCCGCGTCCCTTCCGGCTTCATCCAGCCCGATTTCGCTTCGTCCGGTGTCGTTCAGGCCCTTGTCAGCTTCCGGCAAGGGCCATTCCTTCAATCATGACCGAGGGAGTGGCTGCCGAATAACGATTGTCGAGGTCGCTGCCAGGCACGAGCCGTGCAAACATGTCCTTCAGATTGCCTGCAATGGTGATTTCACTGACGGCTTCTACGATCTGGCCGTTTTCGAACCAGAACCCGGCTGCCCCGCGCGAATAGTCACCGGTAAGGCCGTTTACGCCGTGACCGATCAGGTCGGTCACCAGCAGGCCCTGCCCGGCTTCCGCCATCAATTCTTCCAGCGATTTTTCGCCAGGCATCAATGTGACGTTCGTTGCGCCAGGCGACGTGCCGCTGCCACTGCGGTGCGCCCGGCCATTGGGCGTCAGGCCCAGTTCGCGTGCGGAGGCACCGTCCAGAAACCAGTGTCGCAGGACACCGTCTTCAATGACATCGAGACGTTCCGCCCGGGTCCCTTCCCCGTCGAAGGGGCGTGTTGCGGCACCCCGGCGTTTGAACGGGTCGTCAACCACCTGGATGCCAGGTGCGAACACGGCCTCGCCCATCCGGTCTTTCAGGAAGCTGGTCTTGCGCGCAATTGCGGCCCCGTTGATCGCCCCGACAAGGTGCCCGAGAATGCTGCGGGCAGCGCGCGATTCATAAATGACGTTCGCGGTGCGGGTCGAAAGCTTGTTCGGGTTGAGACGGCGCACAGCTCTTTCCCCGGCCCTGCGTCCGATTTCCGCCGGTGCTTCCAGGTCTTCATAATAGGTGCGGCTGTCGAAATCGTAATCCCGCTCCATGCCGGTCCCTTCCCCTGCGACGGCTGTCATGGACATGCCATAGCGGGACGACATGTAGGACCCCTGGAACCCATGGCTGGTCGCCAGAACGACACCGGCAAGACGCCAGGAGGCCCCCGCACCGCCGGATTTGGTGACGCCTTCGACTTCCAGACCGGCAGCTTCCGCTTCCAGCGCAATCTGCGTCAGGTCCTCGGCGGTCATTTCCTTTGTGTCCAGAAGCTCGAGTTCCGGAAACTCCTTCACGAGAAGATCCTGATCGGCAAGACCGGCATAGGGATCTTCCGGCGCGACCTTGGCCATGGCGACGGCACGTTCAGCCAGGCTTGCTGGATCATCGAGACGGTTGGCTGAGACAGCAGCAGTGCGCTTGCCGACAAACACCCTCAAGGTGACGTCGTCGCCTTCGGCGCGCTCGGTTTCTTCCACCTTGCCTTCGCGAACATCGACCGAAAGCGAGACACCGGTAACCGCAATCGCGTCGCAGGCGTCAGCTCCGGCCTTGCGGGCTGCTTCCACCAGACGGGCTGCCCGAGATTGCAATTCGCTTTGATCAATCAGTTCCGACATCGTGTCCGCTCTTTCGTCTTCTGGTTCGGCAGTTGTTTACGCCCCGCACGGCTGCGCTGCAACTGTCGGGGCCTTTTGCGGGCAATCCGGTCGTGCCGGGCGCCTTCCAGAGCCATGGTTTTCCCCTGATAGGTGGGAAATGGGATTTTGAGCCGGTTCCGGCAAGAGGTTGCAATGCCGCAGCGCCTCATCCGATTTTCGTAATGATGACCGCAAGATAGGCGGGATCGGGACAGGGCGGAAAATTCATTCAAGGGTTGTATCAAGTCGAATCTGCCACATGACTGAACAAGGTGTTACCTGTCTGATTACATTCCAGTAACCCTCTTATAAATCAGACTTTTTTAACTCTGTATCTTAAGTGGTTCACGACTTTTCTTCAGTAGATTGAATGCATCGAGAGACCAAAAATGGTCCGACCTAAAGGTCCGGTGGAGAGTCATTTGAGACGTCAAACAGAAATACAGGAAATGGTAGCAACCGGGGTCGGCGCCCAAACGATGCCGCATCCCGGTTGCCTGCCGGCCCACTTCGAGCAACGCCTTGAAAACCGGCCGGGTACCCCTTCCCTGCCAGCCGAAATTTTCCTGGATCGCGACAGGGCGGTCATCAAGCGGCGGGTTGCCGGTGTTCCGGTGACGGTGGTGGTGCCCGCTCAAGGTTTCGATGGTGTCATGGTCCGGATCGTTCCGGGCGCAGTGCCGGGCGAAATCGTGGCGGCACTGATCCTGAAACATCCCGATAGCGCGCTGTCGATCACCCTGGCCGAAACCGAGAAATCCGATGACCTTGCAGTCCTGTGGAGCCGGTGGGCTCAGGTGTTCAACCTGCCTATGCTGGTGTGTGACCTCGGCGGCAAGGTAAAGCCGATCGAAGCCTACAGCGCCGTTCCGGCTTCAAAACCTGCGCCCCGGCGCAAGCTACGCCTATTGACCGGCCGCCGTCCGCGCTTCCTGAACCGCCGTCTTCCCGGCCGGCAGGAACCTTCGGCAACCGTCCACGCCAATGAGCGTGAGATCATTGCCCGCACCTGAGGGTGCGCACGAAAGTCTTCAAAAAAAGCCCCGCTGAGCGGGGCTTTTTTCGTTAGAGCGCACCGATAAGGGCATCGGCGAAGAAACCGAAGAACAGGATCCAGCCATAGGTCCCGTTGGATCGGAACAGTTGCAGGCACTGATCGCCGTCATCGATATCCAGAACGACGATCTGCCACCCCAGATGAATGACGCCAGCCAGGATGCCGATAAAAGCGGCCGGACCGGCATCGGCAAAGATCGCAGCCAGAAAGAACAGTGTGGTTGCGCAGCTGTAGAGCAGGATGAGAGCCGGCTTGGTGTGCTCATCGAAGAGGCGGGCCGTCGACTTCACACCGACAAGCGCATCGTCCTCCTTGTCCTGATGGGCATAGATCGTGTCGTAGCCGATCGTCCAGCAGATGCCGCCGATATAGAGAAACACCGGTGACCAGGACAGAGACCCAAAGGCGGCCGCCCAGCCCATGAGCGCCCCCCAGGAAAAGGCGAACCCCAGAAACAGCTGCGGCCAGTTGGTAATGCGTTTCATGAACGGATAGACCGCAACCGGCAGCAGCGAGGCGATGCCCAGCCAGATCGTGTAGGTGTTGAACTGCAGCAGCACCGCAAGGCCGATGAGGGCCTGGACCACCAGAAAGATCTTTGCCTGAAGTCTGGACACCTGCCCCGCCGGGATGGGTCGGGAGCGGGTCCGCTCGACCTTGGAATCGATGTCGACGTCGACAAGGTCGTTGTAGGTGCAGCCTGCACCGCGCATGGCAACCGCACCGATGAAAAACAGAACCATGTGCCAGGGGTCCGGCCAGGCCTTGCCACCGGCGACCGCCGCCAATGCCGCCGACCAGAAACAGGGCCACAGCAACAGCCACCAACCGATCGGACGTTCCCAGCGGGCAAGGCGCGCATAGGGGCGCAGGCCAGCCGGCAGCCGCGTGTCCACCCAGTGCTGCTTGACCGCATCTGCAACCGGCCCCGTGTCGTTCGTGGAAAACACTTTCGATCCGTCCATTTCTCGATTATCCGGCGGAAACGCTCCTGCTTTCCGCCCTTCTCAGGTTCTTTTAGCGATTTTCGGCAGGAAATTCATCCCGCAAGAGGTCACAGGGGCGCTATCGTGAAACTCAGAGTTGGGCAAGGTGCCATGGTCTGACGACCCAACCCCGGTGAGCCCTCGGTTTCCTCTTCGCGCTTGCCACACCTGGCTGACAAGCGTTCCGGCCTTTTCCTGGGCGCGGAAACCACCTCTCCCACCGCCTCACAAGTTGGGCGGTGACCGGCAGAAATGCGCCGTTGTATGCGCCGCCAATTGCGGTATGCCGCCCTCCGTGTTAGGGGACGGCCCTCTTGCTTCAACCTTCACGAAGAGACTGCCCGTTTATGAAACTTCTCCTGATCGGATCCGGCGGCCGCGAACACGCGCTCGCCTGGGCGCTGGCAAAATCTCCCAAGCTGACCAAGCTCTATGCGGCGCCCGGCAATGCCGGGATTGCCGAGGTGGCCGAGCTTTGCAATCTGGACACCGCGGATCATCAGGCAGTCATCGGTTTCTGTCGCGAACATGCCATCGATCTTGTGGTCGTCGGCCCCGAGGCACCGCTTGTGGCCGGCCTTGTCGATGATCTGGAAGCGGCCGGGATCAAGGCTTTCGGTCCGTCCAGGGCAGCGGCCCAACTGGAGGGCTCCAAGGCCTTCACCAAAGGCGTGTGCGACGAAGCAGATATTCCGACCGCCGGATACGGCCGCTTTGATACGGCAGATGCCGCGCTCGCCTATGTCCGGGAAAAAGGTGCACCGATTGTCGTGAAGGCGGACGGGCTTGCAGCCGGCAAGGGCGTCGTCGTCGCGATGACCCTGAAAGACGCCAAAGAGGCGGTAACGGCCTGTTTCGAAGGCTCGTTTGGGGCTGCAGGTGCGGAAGTCGTCATCGAGGAATTCCTGGAAGGCGAGGAAGCGAGCTTCTTCGTGTTGTCCGACGGCACCAACGCACTGCCGCTTGCCACCGCCCAGGACCACAAACGCGCCTATGATGGTGACGAGGGCCCGAATACCGGCGGCATGGGCGCTTACTCGCCAGCTCCCGTCCTGACAGATGCACTGATTGCCGAGGTGATGCGTACCATCATCGAGCCGACCATCGCGACACTGGCCAAACGTGGCACCCCTTTCAAGGGCGTTCTCTATGCGGGTCTGATGATCGGCAAGAACGGTCCGAAGCTGATCGAATACAATACCCGCTTCGGTGATCCGGAATGTCAGGTCCTGATGATGCGTCTCAAGAGCGACCTGCTGGAGTTGCTGCTTGCAAGCGTCGAGGGCCGGCTGGACCAGACAACGGCGGACTGGCGTGACGAAGCCGCACTGACGGTGGTCATGGCCGCCAAGGGTTACCCGGGCAACTACGACAAGGGCACGGTAATCCGTGGTCTCGATACACCAGCAACGGATGACGTTGCCGTCTTTCACGCAGGCACCAAACGCGATGGCACGCAGATCCTGGCAAATGGCGGACGCGTTTTGAACGTGACGGCGGTCGGCACCACCGTTCGCGAGGCACAGCAACGGGCCTACGAGAGGATCCGCGACATCGACTGGCCGGAAGGCTTCTGCCGAACCGACATCGGCTGGCGGGCCATCGCCCGGGAAAGCTGAGGCCGAGCCAAGCGAAAAACCGGCAATCGTGGCATTTCCGGTTTCCGGGACTTGGCAGGCGCTTGAAAGCAAAGGTAATCTTCTCCCCGGTGCGGGCTGGGGAGACAGACGTGAAAAACGACCTGCCGGATCTGTTTCCGGGGTTTGACAGCATCACTGTGGAAGCCAACGATGTTCGGCTGTTCTGCCGGACCGGCGGGTCCGGCCCACCGTTGCTTTTGCTGCACGGCTACCCGCAATCTCATGTCTGCTGGCACAAGGTGGCCCCGCAGCTTGCGGAACACTTCACGCTCGTCCTGCCCGACCTGCCGGGGTATGGCCGTTCGTCCGTGCCGCCGCTATCACACGATCACGCGGCCTATTCCAAACGAAGCATGGCCTCGGCCATGGTCGAGCTCATGAAGGTGCTCGGCCACTCGACGTTCTTTCTGGCTGGCCATGACCGTGGCGGCCGGGTGGCTTACCGCCTTGCCCTCGATCACCCGCAAGCCCTTCTGAAGGTCGCCGTTCTCGACATCCTTCCGACATGTGACTATTGGGACCGGATGGACAGGCTGTTCGGCCTCAAGATCTATCACTGGATGTTTCTGGCCCAGGCTGCGCCTTTCCCGGAAAAAACTATTTCTGCCGCACCGATACGATTTCTCGATCACACGCTGGCCAGTTGGACTGCAGCCAAGACCCTGTCGTGCTTTTCCAAGGAAGCCATGGCGCATAACCGTGACTGGTTTTGCGAACCAGACCGGGTATCGGCAACCTGCGAGGACTACCGCGCAGGTGCAACGATCGACTACGACCACGACCGGGCGGATCTGGATGCGGGAAGAAAGATCCTTGTTCCCCTTCTTGCACTTTGGGGAAGCAAAGGTATCGCCACCAGCGTGGACGATCCGCTTGAAGTCTGGCGGGGCTGGTCAAGGACCGCTGTCGGCGCCGCGCTTCCCGGTGGGCACTTCCTGCCCGAAGAAGCCCCGGAAGAGACGGTCGCTGCCCTCCTCGAGTTCTTCGCAAGCGCATCAGGCAGTTGACGGCACCGCCCCATACGATTTGCTTGCCAAGCTGAGGCTGGCTCGCGTCAATCGGCTGGGTCAAACACAGACGCTTGGGCGGCGATTTCACCTCAACTGGTGACGCTCAAAGGTGATCGTATGATTTAGATCAAACTATTGTGCTGCACCGCCAATCATCAGGCTAAGCGCAAATACATTTGATCTTGAGACTGGAAGAGTTCCTCTCGGATGAACTCTATTCTTAATAAGCCTTAAGGAACACATTCAATACAATTTAACCAATACAGCCTATTGAGAAAATTGGCAGTGATGGTTTGCATAACTTCGCCGTGCCCGGTGACCATAACAAAAAGTGGACTGTCCTTGCCGATCAAAGAGGAGCTACGGCTGCTCGGGGGAACGGGTGCAACGCGTGGGCAAGCAAGAATTTTGGCAAGACAAGGACTTGCGCGACGAGAAATCGCGCACGCAGGCGCGCGGGCGAAGTCCGAGCGCCATTCTTGACCAGATCCTGGCGCGGTGGTGCAAGGACGAAACCCGTTTCGAAAAACCCCTTCGCGTCGTTTTTCTGTCGTTTCTCTGCCTGACAGTTGCCGTCCTGACGCTCCAGAACGTGGTGACGGAATATCGTACGCTGAGCGAGCCGCAGGACCTGATCGTCCGGACGACTGAACGTCTTCTGATGCATCAAAGAGCGTTGGGGGAACAAACGCTCGATCAGGCAGTCAGTGTCGTCAGCGCCGACACCGATCTGCAGACAGCCATCCGCAAGAAAGACACCGCCAACATCAAGGCCGTTGCCGACAGAGTCTTTGCCGGAAAAGCTGCCGATCTCAATATTGCGGAATTGACCATCTATTCCGCCGACCAGCAGATCGTCTATCGCGCGCAAAGCAATACCACTCCGGCGCAGGATTCCGCCAGCTTCGAGACCGAACTGAATTCCAACCGTTTTCGCGAAGTCGATGCTATAGAACTCGGCCGCAACAACGAGTTCATCGTCAGCGTGCTGAAACCCTGGCTCGTTGAGGGATCCCGGATCGGGTATCTGAAACTCGCGATCAATATCGAACAATCGCTCGCGCTGGCCAGTTCCGCGGTCAATGCCCAGATCGTCAAGGCCTGCGAAGTCGCCGAAGCAGGTGATTCCAGCACGGTTCACTACAAGGTTCTAGGCAATCTGACGCCGACCGGCTTCGACTTCAGCAAGATCGCCTCCAACGGCCACTTCGCCGGCTTCAACAGCTTCTTCCTCCAGAACAGCAAGGTGTTCATGGTTCGCGATCTGCCAATTATGGTCGTAACCCCGAACAACGACGTGAAGCTTCTGCTGGTAAAGGACATCACGGACAACATCTGGGACTTTGCCAAGGGGACATTGCTTTCTCTGATGGCAGGCATCGGTCTGGCGCTGCTCGCCTGGACGGTGGTCTTTCGTCTCCTGTCCCGCCTTCAGTCCTCCGTGCAGCTGACGCGTTCGCGCCTCGAGGCAGAAGTTCTGGACAATACCCTGAAGCTGGAAAGCAGCACGCTTCAGCTTATCGAAGCCCAGCGGATTGCGCATGTGGGCAGCTGGGAACGCGATATCGCTTCAAACGAAATCCTGGGCTCGGAAGAATACTACCGGGTCATGAAGATCCCGCCGAACCTTCCGGCAAACGAGATCCAGGCCTATCTCTTTGATCGTATTCCCGGTGACGACCGGAAGAAAACCCTGGACGCGGTCAACGCAGCAGTGAAATCCTGCGGTGAATTCGACACCGAACACCCGCTGGTACATGACGACGGCACCATCCAGTACCTGCACGTTCGCGGGTATGTGCTTGCCGGTCGGGACGGTAAGGCATCCAAGGTGATCGGGACCGTTCACGACATCACCGACCGATGCCTGGCAGAACGCAGGAACCATCTGCTGGCCAACATTCTGGAATCCTCGCTCAACGAGATCTACATCCTCGACGCGGAAACCTTCCAGATCGAATATGCCAACCGCTGTGCCCTGGCCAATCTCGGCTACACGATCGAAGAGCTGAAATCCCAGAAAATCGGCGATATCGATCCCGTTTACGACCCGAACACGGTCCGGCGCCACGTCGCGCCCCTCCTGAAAGGACATCGGGACAACCTGTCGGTCGAAAGCGTTCACCGGCGCAAGGATGGCACGGAATATCCGGTCGATCTCAGGGTACAGCTTCTCCGCGATCAGGACCGCGACCTGTTCGTGGCCATTGCCAATGATGTTTCCGAACGGGTGCAGCGGGAAAACGAAACCCGCGAAGCCAAGGTCCGGGCAGAGCGCCTGGCCTATTTCGACCCCCTGACCAAACTGTCCAACCGCGCCGGCTGCCAGCGCGATGCCAAGGAGCGTTTCGCCCGGAGCGAGAAGCCGGCGTTCCTGGTTCACGTCGATATGGACGGTTTCAAGCGGGTCAACGATACGCTCGGCCATCTTGCCGGCGATCATTGCCTGGAAGAGACGGGCCGCCGGCTGCGCGAAGTCTGCCGTGGGCTGGGCACGGCCTATCGCTGGGGAGGCGACGAGTTCGTCATTCTGGCGGAGAGCGGAACGTCGGATCCCAACGAGTTGTGCGAACGGGCGCGCCGGATCATGCGGATGCCGATGGAGTTCAACGGCAACAGGTTCTGGCCGACCGTCAGCATGGGACTGGCACTGTGCCCGGAGGACAGTGACAACTTCGACACGCTTCTGGTCAATGCCGATCTCGCGCTTTACCAGTCCAAGGAAAACGGCAAGGACCGCTATACTTTCTTCCGTCCGGATATGCGCACAGACAGTGAAACGGAAGCACAGATCGAGCTGGAACTGAAGGACGCGGTCAAGAACGACCAGTTCTTCCTCGTGTTCCAGCCGCAGGTCAACCTGCGCACTCAGGCCGTCACCGGCATCGAAGCACTGGTACGCTGGCGACACCCCGAACGCGGCACGGTTTCGCCCGGAGACTTTCTGCCGGTCGTGGAAAAATCCGGTCTGGCGCCGATCCTGGGTGAGATTGTCATCGACAAGGCTTTTGCCGCTGCCCGGCACTGGATCGACCAGGGCCTCGATTTTGGCCGCATCTCCGTGAACATCTCGCCATCGCACCTGTCGTCCGGGCTGCTGCTCGAGCACTTTAAGGCCGCGATGGAAAAGCACAATGTCGGACCGGAGCGGATCACTGCCGAGGTTCTGGAATCGGTGTTCCTGAACGACAACCGGTCGGGTCACCTGGCTGCGCTGCGGCAACTCTTCGAGCTCGGCGTTCATATCGAGCTGGATGATTTCGGCACCGGCTATGCGTCCCTCTCCCATGTCTCGGACTTGCCGATAAACGGGCTGAAGATCGACCGCTCCTTCACGCGCCAGATGCTTCAGGACCCGAAAAAGGAAGTGATCGTCAACCAGCTCATCCACCTGGCCCGATCGCTCAACATCGGCATCGTCTGCGAAGGCGTTGAAACCGAAGAGCAATACGACCGGCTTCGGATGATGGGCGATTTCTCGATCCAGGGTTACCTGATTGCCCGGCCGATGCCGTTTGATCATGCAACGGACTGGATGTCGGAAGCCGCGGACGATCTATACTTCGTGATCTGAGTTTTTCCGGCACTGAGAGGGTTTTCCTGTTCGCAACTGCCGTTGCAGGCAGTTGCGAGGTTGGCAAGGCGCGCGCCAGCCCCCATGTGCAGGGAGTAACGCTCTCAATGCCGGACCCGCGCCATGCCCTCTACCTCCTCCCCCAGAATCGGTCTTGCCCTTGGCGGCGGCGGTGCGCGCGGCCTCGCCCACATCCCCGTTCTGGAAGCGCTGGATGACCTGGGCATAAAACCTGTCCGGATCAACGGCACGTCCATCGGTGCCCTGATGGGGGCGGCCTATGCCAGTGGTCGCAGTGGCCAGGAAATCCGCGACATTGCGCTGGAGATTTTTGCTGATCGCAACAGTGTGTTGTCGCGCCTGTGGCAGTTGAGACCACGCAAGTTCGCAGATGTGTTCCGTGGCGGCCCGGTGCAGTTCGACCCGCTTCGCGTGCTGGAAGTGTTTGTTTCGGACTATCTGTCCGAAACGTTCGAAGACCTGGACATCCCGCTGCGTATGCTGGCGACGGACTTCTATCGCTGCGAGGAAGTGGATTTTGAAAGTGGCCCCTTGCTGCCCGCCCTGGCCGCCTCGATAGCGATTCCCGCGGTTTTCAGACCCGTGCGCTATGGCGACCGGTTTCTCATCGACGGCGGCGTCGTCAATCCACTGCCTTTCGACGGGCTCAGGGCGAGTTGCGATATCGTCATTGCCGTTGATGTCGTTGGCGCGCCGGTGCCGCGAGACAACAAGGATGACATCAGCATGCTGGATTCCCTGTTCGGCTCTTCCCAGATCCTGATGCAGACCATCACAAAGCAAAAACTGAAATCAGATCAACCGGATATCCTGGTCAGCCCGCCCCATGACTCCATCCGGGTTCTGGACTTCATGAAAGCCGAGAGCATACTGGATAAGGCGGAATCCTTGCGTACAGTTACCAGGGCAAAACTGGAGGAACTGATAAAAGAAACAATGGAAGTTACTTGATGGCAACATCAGCAGATTTATCCGTATAATTCCTTTTTATTGGACCCGACTTTGCGTTTAACAAATCATTAATCTTACTCCTAAATACTTTTCTCAATCTATTAGGAGAAGGTCAATGCGGCCATCGGGATCAACAGATTTGGAAGCCTGTCCGGTATCGGACGATTTGCTGAAACGGTTGCTGGATGCAACGTTGAACGCGGTTACTGATGTCGGATGCCAGCTGCCGGAACAGCAGCGCGCGGCGCTTGCCGTCTACTGCTATCGCCGTGCGCATTTCCGCCGTCTGGGTCTTTCGCTGGCCTCGCTTTGCAGCCAGCAGGCGCTGGTCATGGAGGCCGGACACGCGGGCGATCTTATCTACCGCCAGGCAAGCAGCGCCGGGTTCATGAGCGAAGGCGACGCGGCCAACCGGACGGCAAAGTCCGGGAAACCGCCGGTCAGTCTTTACGTGGTCTGAAAGTCAATTCCGGGGCTGGTTCTTCCTCCCACCCGCCCCCACCTCAGGCAACCGCCTTTGCAGCTACAAGCGCAGGCCGGTTGCCTTTTCTTTTGGCATCCCCTTCCAAAACGTCTCAAGTTTCAGGCAAACGGGCAGCGCACACCTCGACATGCCTTGCCGTTGGCGGTCTGCCCCCTAGTATTTTGCTCAGGTGTGGTTTTCGGGATGGACTGACATGGCGATGTGCTTTTTCCCAATTCACGGACGGCGACAGAAGGCCGGCGGATTGTACCGGCTGGTTCCGGTGATGCTCGGCCTTCTGGTTACAGCTGTTGTTGCAGGACCCGCATTCGCGGTCTGTCAACTGGTTGCAGACGCCCCCTACCGAGCACCCGGGCCGGACGAAATGCGCATCTGGCGCGCGTCACTTCAGGCAAACGAAGTCCAGATCCGCTACATCGGCCATTCCACCTTTGAACTTGAAACGCCCAAGGGTGTCCGGATCGCAACCGACTACAACGACAGTGTCCGCCCGCTTCTGCCGCCGGATGTAGCCACGATGAACGGGGCTCACAGCACGCATTACTCCATCAGCCCGGATCCGAACATCGAACATCTTCTGTACGGCTGGAATCCGAAGGGCGGGCCGCTGGACCATGACGTCACTGTTGAGGATGTCCGCATCCGCAATATCCAGACCAACATCCGTGGCTGGGACGGGGAAGAACGCCGGCTCGGCAATTCGATCTTCATCTTCGAGGTGGCCGACATGTGCATTGCGCATCTCGGCCACCTGCATCACCGGCTTACGCAGGAAGATCTCGTCCGCCTAGGTCAGATCGACGTCGTATTTGCGGCCATAGACAATTCCTCGACGCTTCGGCTGGACAGCCTGATGGACGTTCTGGAAAGCATCGGCCCTGCGATGGTCGTGCCGATGCACTTCCATTTTTCCGGAGCACTTCAGGCCTTTGTCGGGCGAGCACAGGAGGCAGGGTATGACATCGTGCGGGCGCAAACGCCGGCCCTGATCGTCAGCCGTTCCAGCCTGCCAACGCGGAAAACCGCCTACATCATGATGCCGGGCGGCGCCTGACGGACGAAGGAAATCCCATAGCGAGACGAGAGGGTTGATGGCGGGCCGAAAGAGACTTCAGCCGCCATATCGCAGGAACACGACCTGGCTATCGCCTGCCTGGCGGCGGTCGAGTTCCTCGAAGCCTTCAGGAACATCGATGTGAGCTGAAGATCTCTCTTCAAGCACGCACAAGGCACCCTGTTTCAGCCAGTCTCCGCCCGCTGCCGAAGCAAGGGCCTTTTCACCCAGCTTCTTGTCATAGGGAGGGTCGGCAAACACCAGATCGAAAGGCTCGATGGTGCCTGCACTGCCAAGGCGGGTCGCATCGCGCCGGAAGATCTTGGCAGCGCCATTGAGGCCCAGGGCCTCCATGTTCCGGCGAATGATGCCGCGCGCTTCCGTCCCTTCTTCGATGAAAGTGCAATGGCGGGCGCCCCGGCTGATCGCCTCGAAGCCCAGCGCGCCCGTGCCGGCAAAAAGATCCAGGACCCTTGCATCTTCAAGATCAACATCCAGGCCATGAGCCAGGATGTTGAAAATGGTTTCTCGCAATCGGTCGCTGGTCGGCCGTGTGTCGTGCGATTTCGGCGCGGCCAGAGCCGCGCCCTTGAAACGCCCGGCGACTATTCTCACGAACGATCCCCGCGACGCGGCGGACGTCCACCTTTCGGAGGCCCGCGCCGGTCGTCCTTGTCACGGCTGGAACGGCGTTCCTGCTGCTTGTCTTCGACCACACCTTCCTCGCCCCAGATGCGGCGCGGCGGCGGTGTGAAACGCTCTTCACCGAAATCCTTGCGTGGTTTCGGTTCGGACGTCAGGCGGAAACGGGAGCGCGGCGAGACTTTTACTTTTTCCTGGCGCGGCCCGGCATTCTTGCGCGGCCCCTGGCCGGATGCCTTCTTGCGATCTTCACGCTTTTCGTTGCGTTCAGTCTTGGCTGCGCGCTTGCGATCGGTCTCACTACGGCCTTCTCGCGCGGTCATCCATCGGCCCTGGCTGGCTTCACGCTTGCCGCCATCCCTGCCGCTACTTTCCCGGCCACCGCCACGCTTGGCGCCTGCTGACTTCTTTTCCGCTTCCGGCTTGGGGGCATGAAAGATCGGAGCGTCAAAATCCGCACCGGCTTCCTCGGCCAGCGTATCGCCCAACTGGTCACGCAAAACGCGGCCCCGGATTTCACGGACGTCGCCTTCCGGCAGATCCATCAGCTGGAACGGGCCATAGGACAGGCGGATCAGGCGGTTCACGGCAAGGCCGAGATGTTCCAGAACCCTCTTGACCTCACGGTTCTTGCCTTCGCGCAGGCCGACCGTCATCCAGACGTTGTTGCCCTGCTCCTTGTCGAGCGTCGCCTCGATCGCGCCGTAGAGCACGCCATCGATCGCGATACCGTCCTTCAATGTGTCGAGATCCGCCTGGGTCACCTTGCCGAAGGCGCGCACGCGGTAGCGGCGCAACCAGCCGGTGGCCGGCAATTCCAGAACGCGCGCCAGGCCGCCATCATTGGTCAGGAGCAGCAAGCCTTCAGTATTGATGTCGAGCCGGCCCACGGTCAGGACGCGCGGGAGATCATCGGGCAAGCGCTGGAACACCGTCGGACGGCCTTCCGGATCCTTGTTGGTCGTCACCAGACCCCGTGGCTTGTGGTAGAGCCAGAGCCGGGTGCGCTCGCGCATCGGCAACGGTTCCCCGTCCACCAGCACCTTGTCGTCAGCTGTCACTGTTACCGCAGGCGTGGTCAACAGCTTGCCATTGAGCTCAACCCTGCCGTTTTCGATCCACACTTCCGCCTCTCGGCGAGAACACAGGCCGACGCGCGCCATGACCTTGGCAATGCGTTCGCCACGATCATTGGCTTCGTCTGCCAGCGGTGCAGTCGCCGGTCTCGGCGCCCGTTTTTCGAAGTCGCCCTTTTTGGGGCCGGCTTTCGATTTGTCGTTCGGTGCGGACCGGCGCTTTTCCGGTGCACGTTTATCGCGTCCCCGGCCTTTTGCGGGACCCGGGCGCTCGGAAGAGAATTTTCTTGTCGTCATGCGCGCGTCATAGCAGAGCTTGAGCCTTTCGGGAATCGCTTGTTTTCTGCATAAACCGCAGAGGCGCCGTGCTCCGGATGCATGGCAGCGGCCTGACGCCTCGGCGAAGGCCCTGTCCGGGGCTGACGCCCGGCATAATAACGGGTAAACAGAACAAAGCCGACAGCCTCTCAAATCGAGGCTGAACCCTACACTTACGCTCCGACTCACCCTGCTCGATGCTTACCACTTCCGCCAATCAGACATCGTTCATGGATCTCGCGCTCGAAGAGGCCGAGAAAGCGGCGGCACGCGGCGAAGTGCCGGTCGGTGCGGTGCTCGTTCGCGATGGTGAAGTGATCGCTCGAGACGGGAACCGGACGCTGGAGCTCAACGATCCGACAGCTCACGCAGAAGTTCTCGTGATCCGCTCCGCATGCGAACGGGCAGCTTCGCAACGCCTTCCGGACTGCGATCTCTACGTGACGCTCGAACCGTGTCCCATGTGTGCGGGAGCGATCTCCTTCGCGCGGGTCCGCCGGCTTTACTATGGCGCGGGAGATGAAAAGGGCGGCGCGGTCGATCATGGCACCCGCTTTTTCTGCCAGCCGACCTGTCATCACTCACCGGATGTCTATTCCGGCATAGGCGCGACACGCGCGGCGGAGTTGCTCAGATCGTTCTTTCAGGCAAAGCGCTAAACGGTTTTCAAGTTAAATTGACCGGATTGCCCGTTGCTCAAAAGCAACAACATCAACCAATCGCTCATATCTGCTGATTTCACCTCTCCGAGAGGCTGAAACTGACATCTACGAACGGCATAATGTGCGTGGGGGTATTTCCGCACTTCATCGGAGTATCAAATGACTCGTAATGTTGTTCTCGGGGCAATTGCCGGTTTCTTCGCGGCCGCAAGTCCGGCGCTTTCGGCCGACCTGCCAGCGGCTCCGGAACCTGTCGACTATGTCCGGATCTGTGACGCCTACGGCGCGCGCTTCTATTACATTCCCGGCACCGAAACCTGCCTGCGCGTAGGCGGCCGTGTCCGGACCGAATTCCGCGTCCGCAACTTCGGCGAGGCCGAAAACGCCTGGGGCGACCGGGACACCGACGGTTACCAGTGGCGTTCGCGCGGGTATCTCTACCTCGATGCACGTACCGCGACCGAATTCGGCACGCTGCGTGCCTTTATCGAATCCTACATCACGCTGACAAACGCCTCGACTTCGACCACGCTGGACAAGGCCTATATCCAGTGGGGCGGCCTGCTGGCCGGTCACAACGGCTCGAATTTCGACTTCTTCACCGGATATGCCTTCAACGCGCAGATCGAAAGCTATTCCGATCGCAAGCTGAATCAGGTCGCCTATACGATGGCCTTCGGCAACGGCTTCAATGCGACTGTCGCGCTGGAAGACCGTTCGGGCCGCGAAGAGAATATCGCGTTCAACGGCACCAACCAGGGCTATGGCGGCACCCGCGCACCGGACTTCGTCGCGGCACTGGGCGTCAACCAGGGCTGGGGCCAGGCCCAGATCATGGGTGCTCTTCACCAGGTCTATCCGAGCGCTGCCTACAACGGTCTTGCAGGCCGGACGGAAGACGAACTCGGCTGGGCAGCTGGTGCCGGCGTGACCGTCAACTTCGGTGGCTTCGCCAAGGGCGGTGCGGTCTCCCTGCAGGCCGTCTATACCGATGGCGCCAGCGGATACGGGTCCACGGGCTGGAACAGCCGCATCACCGATGCGGTCTGGAATGGCAGCAGCACCGAGACCACCAAGACGCTGAACATCTTCGGCGGCGTGACGCTCGGCGTAACCGACACCGTTCAGGTGAATGTCGAAGGCGGCTACCATGATGTCGATGGCGGCACCAGCGCCTATGACTTCACCCAGTGGGACGCGACCGCAAACGTGGTCTGGGAACCGGTCTCCGGCTTCCTGATGGGTCCGGAATTCCAGTATCGTGATGTCGACTACAGCCGCTCCTCCGGCCTCAACGACACCTACGAGCTCTACGGGACCTTCCGCCTGCAGCGCACATTCTGATGCCGTAACCCCGGCAAAGGAAAACCCCGGGCGCTTCGCCCGGGGTTTTCTGTTTCAGGCGCAACACGGCAGATGGTTCAAGAGCCTTCGTGCCATTTCACCCAGGCGGCGAGAACGAAGTCCCACATCCCGTTTGACCACAGATTGCTGTGACCGCCACCTTCGACGATCACAAGCTGCCTGGGGTCTTTCGCAAATTCATAAAGACGCCTGCCGTGTTCGACCGGGATGACCCGGTCTTCCGTCCCGTGCACGATCAGGACCGGCGCGGCGATCTTGCCGACGCGATCCCGTGTCGCCATCGGGTCTCGCATCATGAAGCCCACCGGCAACCAGGGATACCTGTCCCAGGCCATGTCAACCAGCGCCGTATAGGGCGCTTCCAGCACCACAAGGTCCGTTTGCGGACGCTCTGCCGCCACTGCGGCGGCAACACCCGAGCCAAGACTTTCTCCATGGACGATGACCGGCGTGCCCGAAGCTGCCATCCGGTCGAAATGTTCAAGGCCGTCCGAAATCAACGCCTCTTCCGACGGCCTCCCCTCACTTCCGGCATATCCCCGGTAGCTGGGCGCATAGAGACCGAAACCGCTGTCCAGGATCTGCTTGAACCGCTTCCAGCGGGAAGAGACATTGGCTGAATTGCCGTGAAAATAGAGTACCGTGGGAGCACCTTCAGCAGCAGGTGGCGCGTGCCAGACGGTCACCTTTGTACCGTCAGCCATCGCCGCTGTTTCAACGGTGACACCTGAGAGCCCCTTTTCATCCGGCGTACTCAACTCTCCGGTTGGAACGAAGATGAAGCTGCGCTGGTTGAAATACATGTAACCGGCCGCCATGGCGTAGGCGATGCCGGCAATGACAGCCACACGCGAGACGGCCTTCCAAAGCGTGCGCCCAGGTCTGCCGGTCTTGTTCAATGCCTGTTCCGCGCTGCCGGAGCCGGTTTGTGTCATCTGACTGTCTCCCATTGCTCCGACGTCTACGATCCGCATCGGGAGGTCGATCAGATTGCCGGGTTATTTGCGGCCGAACAGCTTCTCGATATCGCCGAGTTTCAGCTCCACCCAGGTTGGCCGGCCGTGATTGCACTGTCCGGAAAGCGGCGTGGCTTCCATGTCGCGCAAGAGCGCATCCATTTCCTCGGGACGCATGCGCCTGCCTGCACGCACCGAACCGTGGCAGGCCATCGTGGCGGCAACATGGTCCAGCTTTTCCTTGAGACCTTCGGCAGTGTCCCATTCGGCAAGCTCGTCGGCCAGGTTCCGGACCATGCCCTGGATATCCATGTCGCCGAGGATAGCGGGGGTCTCCCTGACGGCGATGGCACCCGGGCCGAAGGCTTCCAGGGACAGGCCGACTTTTTCGAGATCCTCCGCGCGATCAGCCAGCCGGATTGCATCTTCTTCCGGCAACTCGACGATCTCGGGGATGAGCAGCATCTGGCGGGCGACATCCTTCTTGGCCAGCGCTTCCTTCAGACGTTCGTAGACAAGGCGCTCGTGGGCAGCGTGCTGGTCAACGATGACGACACCGTCCTCGGTCTGGGCGATGATATAGGTTTCGTGCACCTGCGCACGGGCGGCCCCCAGCGGAAGGCGGGTCTTTTCGGTTTCAACCGGGACGTCATTCGCGCGGGCATCCGCCGACGGTCTGGCAAAGTCGGCAAAACCGTTCTGCCGTTCGAAGGCCGGCTGTGCTGCTTCGGCAAAGCCTGTTGCGTGCGCTTCCTCCATCTGGAGCGGGCGAAACGCTTCCGGCGCCCAATGGGGCGCAGCAGACGTGCGGGTGTAGGAACCACCGCCATATCCCCCGGAACCTGTTGGAGAAGACGGTGTGTGACCTGGTTGAGAGAACCCCGCCGACTGTGCCCTGATGGCGTCCAGTGCAACGGCCGCGTTCGAGGTCGATGACCGGTGCCCGGACTGGACCAGTGCATGCTTGATGGCACCCACCAGAAGCCCACGCACAAGCTGGCTGTCCCGGAAGCGCACATCGGCCTTGGCCGGGTGCACATTGACATCGACCAATGCCGGGTCGAGATCGATGAACAGAACCACAACCGGATGCCGGTCACGGGCCAGCACATCGGCATAGGCTCCGCGCAATCCGGATAGCAGGAGCTTGTCCTTCACCGGGCGGCCGTTGACGAAGAAGAACTGGTTCTGCGCATTGCCACGGTGGTGTGTCGGCAAGCCTGCAAAACCGGTGAGACGCACGCCTTCCCGGGCAGCGTCGATCTCCATGGCGTTGTCGACAAAATCCTGACCTAGAATCTGCGCGATCCGAGCAAGATGCGGTTCACTGCCGCGTGCTGCTGGCCAGCTCTGCGACTGCCGGTCGGCGCCGCCGAGGGAAAAGCCGATCTCCGGATAGGCGAGCGCGATCCGCTTGACGATTTCGGTGATGGCGGCCGCTTCCGCACGATCCGATTTCAGGAATTTCAGCCGTGCAGGTGTCGCGAAGAAAAGGTCACGCACTTCAACCTGGGTGCCTTTTGTGCGGGCTGCGGGCACAAGCGGCTGCTCCCTGCCGCCCTCGACGGCGATGGCCCAGGCGTGGTCCTCGTCCTTGTGACGGGTCTGGATCGCCAGCCGGGCAACGGAGCCGATGGACGGCAGCGCTTCACCGCGAAACCCGAGCGTGCGGATGTCGAACAGGTCGTCGTCGGAAATCTTGGAGGTGCAGTGCCGGCGGATTGCCAGTTGCAGATCCTCCTGGCGCATGCCCTCGCCGTCGTCGGCAACGCGCATGAGCGTCTTGCCACCGGCGGCGGTAACGATCTCGACCTGTTTTGCCCCGGCGTCGACGGCGTTTTCCACCAACTCCTTGATCACGCTGGCGGGTCTTTCGATGACCTCGCCGGCCGCAATCTGGTTGATCACCTGTTCGCCAAGTTGCCTGACCTTCATGAAACTCCCTCTACTCGGTTTCGCACCGCGCCATGTTCCTATATGGTCCGCGCCGAGTTTGCGTCGATTCTTCAGCAAAGCTTATCAGACCTACCCAGATCCGAGTGACCCGCCATGACAGTTTCTGCACCGCTTCTTGTTGAGGGGCTCCGCACCCTCGCCCCGTCCTACAAGGGCATCCTGTGTGACGTGTGGGGCGTGCTGCACAACGGTGTATCGGCTTTTGAAGGCGCGCACAAAGCCCTCAAGGCCTTTCGCGAGGAAGCCGGTGGCAAGGTGGTCCTCATCACCAATGCCCCGCGCCCTGCAAAGCAGGTTGGCGAAATGCTGGCCGCTCTTGGTGTGCCGGACGGAACCTACGACGACATCGTCACCTCCGGCGACGTGACCCGCGAGGTCCTTGTGGCTCAGGGCAAAAAGACGCTCCTGCACATCGGTCCGCACCGGGACCAGCCGCTGTATCACGGCCTTGAAGCCACCTTCACCACCAATGACGAGGAAGCGGAAGGCATCAGCTGCACCGGGCTGGAAGACGACGAGGTCGAAACGCCCGACGATTACCGCGACCGGCTGCAGAAGCTGGCCGAACGCGGCCTGCCGATGATCTGCGCCAACCCCGACATCGTGGTGGAGCGCGGCGAGCGCCTGATCTGGTGCGCCGGTGCCCTTGCCCGTCTCTATGAAGATCTCGGCGGCGAAGTGGCCATTCTCGGCAAACCGCATGCCCCCATCTACGACGCGGCGATGAAGCGCCTCGCGACGCTGGCGGGCGAAGACGTCGCCAAGGAAGACGTCCTGGCCATCGGCGACGGTCTGCCGACCGATATCCGCGGTGCGGTGTCTCAGGATCTCGACGTTCTGTTCATCACCGCTGGCATCCATGCCTCCGACTTCGGTCCGAGCGACGCGCCGGACGAACATCTGATCCGCCGCCGTCTGGCCGAAGAAGGCCTGCGCGCACGTGCTGCCCTGCCGCGTCTTTGGTGGTAAGCGCACGCAATATTGCCAGCGGGCTCATTTAACGTCCCGTATCGGGGCCATGCCCCTGCAAATAGGTCTGGACGTAATTTTCCACGTCCAGACCTTCGTGACCTGTCCCCAGACCCATCTCCTTCATGAAGCCCATGACGGCCAGCGGCGCGATGAGCGCAACGGCGAAGCTGACCGGATCGCCCGGCTTGAGCCGCCCGCTGCTCTGATGCTTTGCCAATGTGCGGGCTACGCCCTGCAGGTTTTTCAGCAGGAAGGGTGTCACCGCTCGCAGTTCGGGATGCTGGGGCACCTGCGCAAACAGCGTCAGGGCAAGCCCGCTGTGCTTGCGGTAGGTCTCCAGATAATTGCGCACGATTTCCAGAAGATCGGCCTTAACGTCTTCCCCCGGCAACATCTTGCCGAACGAGACGTCGGATAGCGTGTCGCCGATGGCGGCTTCGATCAAACCTGCCTTCGACCCGAAACGGCGAAACAGCGTGACTTCGTTCACCCCTGCCCTGTCCGCTATTTCCTTGGTGGTGGTTCCGCTGAACCCGCGCTCGCAAAACAGTGCAACTGTTGCGGAATAGATTTCTGAAACATCTACATTTCTAGGCACTTGGCCGCCAAACGCGCCGAGCGCGCCCTCAATTTTCCGGAAGACATTGCGTCGCACCTAATGCCAAACAGGGTGCAAATGCAAGCAATCGCTTGCAATAAAATTGGATCATCACTATTTGCAAGTTTGGACTTGCATTAAAAGAATTGTGGTCGGCGGAGGTCTGCAGCCTGCCGAGCGAACATTGCCAGGAGAGCCGCCGTGTCGCTGTTGCGAAAAGCCCTGATCCTTCCCCCCGTGATCGCCGGTGCGGCAGTGCTGGTTTATGCTGTGAGCGGGCGCGAAGCACCCAAGCGCACCGACATCGGGGAAACGTCGACGCTCGTGCGTGTCGTCACAGTCGAGCCTCAGGACTTCGTGCCGCGCGTAACCGGGTACGGCACGGTCGATCCGGCCCATACACTTGATGCCATCGCGCAGGTGTCCGGCCGGGTCACCTACATCAATCCGGATTTCAAACGCGGTGAATTCATCCCGGAAGGCAAGATTCTGGTGACACTGGCACCGGAAGACTACGAGCTGGAGATTGCCGAGGCGCAGAGCGACATCGCCAGTGCCGAGGTGGATATCGAAGAGCTGGCCGTTACCCTGGATACACAGAAACAATCCCTGGCGATTGCCAAATCGGTCCTCGACCTGGAACAGCGTGAGCTGGCCCGGCTGAAAACGCTTCAGGAGCGCAAGGTCGCCTCCGATCAGCTGGTCGAAAACCAGGAAGGCACGGTGCTTCAGCAAAAGTCGCGGGTTCAGGACCTTGAGAACGAGATTGCGCTCAACCCGGTGAAGCGCAAGGCACTGGAGCAGGTAAAGGCCAAGAACGAGGTTCGTCTGGAAACCGCGAAGCTGAACCTTACCCGCACCACGATCCGTGTTCCCTTCGATGCCAGGGTTTCGAAGGTCAATGTAGAGATCGACCAGTATGTCGGTGCCGGCAGCTCCATCGGTGAACTTGACGGCATCGACGCAGCCGACATCGACGTTCAGATCAGTCCTGGCAACATGGCCGGATTTGCCAATCTGGCCTTTCCCGGACAATTGGAAACGGAAGAAGGTGTCATCCGGGCACGGCATTCGCTTGACCGGCTGAAGGCCAAGGTAAGGGTCGGATCCGTCGGAGAGACCGCCGTCTGGGATGCGCACGTCAAGCGGGTCAGCGACACGGTGGATCCGGACACCCGCTCCATCGGACTGATCGTAAGCGTGGACAAGCCCTATGACACTATCCGGCCGGGTATAAAGCCGCCATTGGTCAAAGGCATGTTTACCGAGGTTGAGCTGTCCGCACCGCCGGTGGCCGATCAGATCGTGTTGCCGCGCAACGCGGTCCACAGTGGCAGGATCATGACTGTCTCGCCCGACAGCCGACTGGTTACGGTGCCGGTCGAAATCGCCTTCCGCTTCGATGATATCGTCGTTCTGGGAACGGATCTGCCAGCTGGAAGCAAGGTCATCGTCAGCGATGTGTCCCCGGTGATCGAAGGCATGTTGCTGAAGCCGGTCGAAGACGAAGCCGTAAAGGCAGGTTTGAAGCGAATGGCGAGCACGGATGCTCTCAACGGTGAGGACAAGCCATGATCCGCTACTTCGCCCAGCACCCAACCGCCGCCAATCTGTTGATGGCCGGTTTCATCATTCTCGGACTGCTCAACCTTCCGGGTCTTCTGCTGGAGACTTTCCCGCAGATCCCGATAAAACGGATTACCGTGACAGTCGCCTATCCCGGAGCGACCTCAGCTGATGTCGAACGCACCGTTTGCCGGCGCATCGAGGACGCGCTCGACGGGATCGAGAACATCGACGAACTCAAATGCGATTCCCGGGAAAACCTCGCACTTGCGACCGTCAAGATCATGGAAGGCAAGGACATCGACCAGCTGATGCTGGATATCGACCGCGAGATCAACGCGATCGATGATTTTCCCGAGGGCGTTGAAGACCCGATCATCGAAGAGGCGGGCCGCCTGAGCGAAGCGACCTCCGTCGTCATCACCGGAATTGACGACAAGCCGCAGCTGAAGAACTACGCCGAAGCGGTGAAGGACCGCATGCTGAAGTTCGGCGGCATACCCCAGGTCGAGATTTCCGGCTTCTCTGACCGGCAGTTCCGCATCGAGGTGCGCGACGCCGCCGCGCGTGAAGTTGGGCTAACCCTCTCGGAAATCGCAAATACCCTCACCAGGCAGAATGTCAGCGCTCCCTCCGGAGAGATCACGACTGTAGGCGGCTCGATCCTGCTGCGTTTCGCCGACGAGCGCCTTGCGGCGGATGCCTATGCGTCGGTGATTGTCGCCTCTTCCCCGCAAGGCGGCCAGATCCAGCTGGGCGACATTGCCACGATCAGTGATCTCTTCGAGGACGAAGAGGTCGAAACCCGGCTGAACGGCAGGTTGGCCGCTGTTCTCGACATTTCCATGACCCGCAGTGACGACCTGATCAAGGTGGTGGAGCGGGTGCAGGAATTCGTCGACGAGGAACAGGCCCGTACTGCCCCAGGCATCGCCCTGACCATCATCAACGACGGCTCGATCATCCTGAAGGACCGCCTGTGGATGCTGGTCAACAATTCTCTCCAGGGGCTGGCGCTTGTCGTTGCGGCCATGTGGATCTTCTTCGGCGGGCGACAGGCATTCTGGATCGGCATGGGCCTGCCAGTGTCCTTTCTGGGCGCGCTCGCCGCAATGTCCATTCTGGGGCTGACGATCAACATGCTGTCGATGGTGGCCATGCTGATCGTGGTCGGCATCATGATGGACGACGCCATCGTGATTTCAGAAAACATCGCGACACGGCGCCAGAAAGGGCTCGGTCCGCTGGAGGCCGCCGTGCAGGGAACGCGGCAGGTCGCCCCGGGTGTGCTGTCTTCGTTTGTCACGACCACCGCCATTTTCGGTGCACTTGCCTTTATCGAGGGCGACCTTGGCGACCTGTTGCGCGTGATCCCGATGGTCATGTTGCTGGTTCTGGCCGTGTCGCTGGTCGAAGCCTTTCTGATCCTGCCCAACCACCTGTCCCATGGCGCTACGCGCGACACCCCGAACTGGGTAACCCGCAAGGCGGAAAGCGGTGTCGGGTGGGCGCGGGAGCATGTGATCGGTCCTTGTGCCACATGGTCTGTGCGGAACCGCTATTTCGTCATCGGTGCCTGCTTTATGCTTTTCCTCGCTTCGGTCTCGCTGCTGGCCGGCGGCGTCGTTAAATTCCAGGCCTTTCCGAACGTGGAAGGCGACCAGATCGAAGCGCGGATCGAACTGCCGGCAAGTGCGACGCTCGCCGACACACGCAAGGTCGTGACAGAGGCAATCAATGCGCTGGAGCGCACGGATGCGGCGCTATCGCCGCGCAATCCGGATGGAACATCCCTCCTCAAGAACATACTGGTGCGGTTCAACGAAAACAGCGATGCCGGCACCAGCGGAGCACATCTGGCGACCATCGACATTGATTTGCTGGACGGGCCCCTTCGTGACGCAGGCAACCAGGAGATCCTGAAAGTCTGGCGCCAGGAACTGCCCGAAACGCTCGACGTCCGGCGCATCATTCTCACCGAATCCAGCATCGGTCCGGCGGGACGCGCCATCGAATTGCGCCTGGCCCACAATGACCTGCAAATGCTCGACCAGGCTTCTGAAGAGCTTCAGGCCTGGCTCAAGGGCTATGACGGCGTCTACAACATTTCCGACGATCTCAGCCTCGGAAAACCGGAACTGGCCCTGTCTCTCAAGGACGGAGCCGGGGCGGTCGGCCTTGATGCCAAGGCGATCGCCGACCAGCTGAGAGGGGCCTACAACGGTATTACCGCCGATGAGGTGCAAGTCGGTTCGGAAAGCTTCGAGGTCGATGTCCGCCTTGCCGGCAGCGACCGCAACAGCCTTGGCGATTTCGAACTCTTCACCGTGGAGACCCCTTCAGGTCACCGGGTCCCGCTTGGCTCCGTCGCCGACATCCGGTCCGACCGCAGCTTCACGCGGATCAATCGTATTGACCGGGTGCCGACCGTGACGGTCACCGGCGACGTTCTTCTCGGTGTTGCCAATGCCAACGAAGTCGTCAAGGACACGGAAACGAGATACCTGCCGCAACTCCTGGAAAAATACCCCGGATTGAGCACTTCGACCGAGGGGCAGAATGCGGAAGGCGCCAAGACGCAGGCGTCCATGGTCAAGGCGCTCGGCACCGGCCTGATCTTCGTATTCATTCTGCTGAGTTTCCAGTTCCGCAGCTACAGCGAACCGGTGGTGGTGATGACGCTCATCCCCATGGCGTTGATTGGCGCGGTCTGGGGGCACTTCCTGATGGGCATCGACTTTGCGATGCCAAGCATGCTGGGCTTCATTTCGCTAGCCGGGATCGTGGTCAACGATTCAATCCTGCTGGTCCAGTTCATCAAGGACGAGCATGACCCATCGCTGGAAAGCGTTGCAGAGATCGCTCCACTGGGTGCCAAGGCCAGGTTCCGTGCGATCCTGCTGACGTCGGTGACCACAATCGTCGGCCTGCTGCCGCTGCTGTTCGAAACAAGCCCTCAGGCACAGGTATTGATCCCGCTGGTGACTTCGATCTCCTTCGGACTGATCGGCACGACACTCATGATCGTCTTCGTGGTTCCGGCGTTCTATACCATCCTCGACGATTTCGACCTGACCTCGCTCGCCCGGGAACGCAAGGCGCATCGGGAGAAGCTGGTGGCCGCCGAATAGATGCACCTCTCCGACTTAGTCGCTGCAGGGCTTGCCCTGCAGGCCAATCCGACTTGAGACCAAACGGCATGGATCCCATGGTCAAGCCATGGGATGACGATGGAGAGAAAGTTCAGAACCAAAAAGGGCCCTCCAATGGAGAGCCCTTCGAAATCGTTTTTTCAGTCCGGATCAGTCGAACAGCTTGTCGATATCCGCCTGTGCGCCGCCCAGAAGGGCATCGATATCGTCCTGCGAAACACCTTCGCCTGAATGCTGCGGACCATGGAGGATCAGCTCGCGCTTGCGGCGCTCCGACTCTGTCTCAACGAGCGTCGCATCGAGATCTTCCGGAATACGCAGTTGTTCGATGAAGGAAGTCACACGCTCGTCGATGTAACGCAGTGTTGCGACCACCTTGGAAATTCTCTGGCCGGTAATGTCCTGGAAGGTGCAAGCCTCGAAGATGCTGATCATCTTGTTGCTGACCAGTTCCTGATAGGCTTCCTGGTCGCTGGCATCAGCGCCCATGATCTCTTCGGCCGCTTCCATGATGGTGTTGGTGGCTTCTTCCGTCGCCTCAACGATGGCGTCCAGTTCCCGTCCGGCGTCCGGGATCTTGCTGCCAGTCATGTCATTGGCGCGCAGTTGGGAGATTTCCTCCTTCATGCGCCTGATTTCCTTGGCGATGACGGTCAGCTCTTCCGTTACGGCCGGTTGTACGGTCGACAGAAAGTCGTGCATCGAACCCGACATGACTTCTGCAAGATGCATCACGTCGGTCAGGGAAACTTCACCTTGCCTGTTCTTGTTTTCCTGCAGGAAGTCTATGACTCGGGCAATGTTTTCCTGTTTCATACTGGCCACCAGGTCGAGCCTTTCCATTTTGAAAGCATCCTCCGAAGCGCGGATCCGGAATTCTCAGGAACCGCTATAACTTTTCGGATGCAGCAAAGCTGACCCGGCCTGCCTGCCCAGCAAGACCGCGCCGATCCTGTACATCCGTCTGGCACTGGCGGAGGTGCGCCCCAACGCAGCTCCCCGCCAAGTGCAAGAAATCAATCGGAGAAGACCGCCTCGATCTTGCCTTTCAGCGTCTGAGCATTGAAAGGCTTCACGATGTAGTTGTTCACGCCGGCCTTCTTGGCGGCGATGACGTTTTCCGTCTTGGATTCAGCAGTCACCATGATGAAAGGCGTCTTGCTGAGGCTGCCGTCGGCACGAACCTGCTTCAGCAGCTCGTATCCGGTCATCGGCTCCATGTTCCAGTCGGAAATCACCAGGCCATAACGGCGCTGTTTCATTTTTTCCAAAGCTTCGGTGCCGTCCGCAGCATCGTCGATGTCTTCGAAACCGAGTTGCTTGAGCAGGTTCCGAATGATGCGAATCATCGTTTTGTAGTCATCGACCACGAGGACCGGCATCTGAAGATCAAGGGCCATTGTCTACTCCATACTGTCAATTTGCGCGGCCCCTGGCCGTGGGCCGGTGGAAACGCGTTATGACTTCGAAGGAGAGCGACACATTATTGTGTCCTCACCTCCCCACACTCAACGCAATCTACCCGCCGCCCCTGAAAAGACCGTTAATAACAGGCGCTTTTTTCTTCGCCCAAAGCACAATTGCCAGAAAACCTTGCACCGCCTAGCGTCCGCCTACTTCAAATCAAGACAAATCAGGGCGGAAACCGTAATGTTGGAACTGCAAAAACTCTGCTTCGAAGATCTTTCCGTGGGTATGAGCGAAGTACTCGTGAAGCATGTAAGTTCTTCCGACGTGGTCGGCTTTGCGGAAGTATCCGGCGACCGGAACCCGATTCATCTGTCCGAACATTTTGCCGCCCGCACGCCCTTCAAGACGAGAATCGCCCATGGCCTCTATACGGCCAGCCTGATCTCGGCCGTGCTCGGCACCCGCCTTCCCGGCCCCGGCGCGATCTATCTGTCGCAGACGCTCAATTTCAAGGCACCGGTCAGGATCGGCGATGACGTCAAGGTGACTGTCACCGTCGAGGAACTGATGGAGCGCGGCAACCGTGCCCGCCTTTCCTGTATCTGCAGTGTCGACGACACCGTGGTTCTGGAAGGCGAGGCACTTGTGAAGGTTCCAGGCCGGGACGAAGATCAATCAGGTCTTTGACGGGCAGCGACCGCAAAGGCAAGTCTTCGGCACATCCCCATCTTGACCTTTGCTTTGCTTGACGGCAGGTTCCACGCCAAAGTCGGCAGGGCTGCTCCACCCGGAGCGCCTTGTTTGACGTGTTCCTGCAGGACGGGCCGGCACACCGGACCGTTGTGACGTATCGTTGCGCGAAGGTTTGCCGCATGAGCTCCACTGATCCCTCCAGCTTTCCGATCATCGAAAGCCTGGATGCCTTTCCGGCGGACCTGAAAGGCGGCGTCGTTGCCATCGGCAACTTCGACGGCGTTCACAGGGGCCACCGTGCCGTGCTCGACGCCGCGCTCGGTCTTGGCCACGGCACGCATCATCCGGTCTATGCCATGAGCTTCGAGCCGCATCCGCGCACGGTCTTCAACCCGTCCACACCCGTTTTCCGTCTGACCCCGCCACAGCAGAAACTCGACCTGCTGCGCCTGTGCGGTCTCGATGGCGCGCTCATCCTTCCCTTCACCCGGGAGTTTGCCGGCATCGAAGCGAATGCCTTCGTTCAGGACATTCTCATCGATACGCTCGGCATCTCCCACGCGGTCACCGGTTATGACTTCCACTTCGGCCGGGCCAGACAGGGGACGCCAGACTATTTGCGTTCCGCCGGCGCCGACCACGGCTTCGGCGTGACCATCGTCCAGCGCGAGGAAGACGAAGGCGCCGAAGTCATTTCTTCCACTCGCATCCGCGACAGCCTCTCACGGGGGGATATCGCCCAGGCAAACGGTCTCCTTGGCTACCGCTGGTTCTTCGAGGCGGACGTGCGCCACGGAGACAAGCGCGGCCGCGACCTCGGCTATCCGACCGCCAACATGAGCCTTACCGAGGACTGCCCGCTGAAGCAGGGCATCTATGCGGTCAAGGTCCGTGTCGACGGGGCCTGGCATGACGGCGTCGCCAGCTATGGTCGCCGCCCGACCTTCGACAACGGCGCCGCACTGTTTGAAGTGTTCCTGTTCGACTTTGCCGGAGATCTCTACGGCAAGACGCTGCGCGTGCACCTGGTGTCCTATCTGCGCGGCGAAGAAAAGTTCGACTCGGTCGAGGCACTGATTGCCCAGATGGACCGGGACAGCGAAGAAGCCCGCGCCGCGCTCGGCTCGCTACAGCCGCTTTCCGAACTCGACATGAAACTGCTCGATCTTTCCGCCTGAGCAGCCTTCAAAATATTTTCTCTTTTCTGACGAACTAGGCGTTTGCCGGCTTGCTCCGGGAGACGTTCAACTTCAAAAGGAATATGGATCGGCAATCCTGCTGCGGTCAGCGACCGCAGAGATTTTTGCCCGGCCCTTTCCTTGTTGCCGGTCCTTCTCCCAAGCGATTGCCCATCGCCGGAAAGCCGGCGAAATCCCTGTTCGCGTGTGGTTTTCAGTGATGAAGACGCTCCGGAGGTTGCAGCACGATGAAGCGTCCATCCATTTCCTCGCGTTCCGGGGATGTCGAGCAGAACCCACTCATGGCGATTTTCCTGATGACGTCGGCCATGCTGCTGCTGCCGGTGATGGATATCACCGCAAAATATCTCTCCGCGGAGCTGCCGACGCTTGAAGTCACATTCGGCCGTTTTTTCTTTCAGCTTCTGATCAGCCTTGCCATTGCATTGGTCACCGGCCGCCTCATGCACCTGAGGGGCAAGCAACCGGTCGTGAACTACCTGCGCGGCATTCTTCTGGGCACGGCATCGCTCTGTTTCTTCACTGCGGTGAAGTACATGTCGGTGGCGACCGCGATCTCGATCTTCTTTGTTGAACCCATGGTCCTTACCATCCTGGCGGCGGTGCTTTTGAAGGAACAGGTCGGCCCGCGGCGGATCGGCGCCATTCTCGTTGGCCTGCTGGGGGCCATAATCGTGTTGCGACCGACGCTGGCGGAAATTGGCCTCGTCAGCTTGCTGCCGGTCGCAACCGCCGTTCTGTTTTCCTTCTACCTGCTGCTCAACAGGCTCTACCCCGTTCGCGACGATCTTCTGACCATCCAGTTCAGCGCGGGCCTGTCCGGTTCACTGCTGCTCGGGACAGGTCTCGTAATCGGATATCTGACCGGGATCGAAGGCATGGAATTCGTCATGCCGGACGCCCCCCAGTCCGGCTTGCTGGCCTTGATCGGGCTCATTTCCTTCGCCGGCCACGGCCTTGTCGTTTCCGCGTTTCAACGCGGCAGCGCCAGTATGCTGGCACCGCTGCAATATATCGAAATCGTCAGCGCCACTCTGTTCGGGTATCTGGTCTTTTCCAATTTTCCGGACGGCCCGACCTGGCTGGGGATTGCCCTGATCATCTCGAGCGGGCTCTACATCACCCACCGCGAGCGCAAGCTGCGGCAGGCGGCCTCAAACTGATCCGGCAACCGCGCCGTCGAAGCGCTCTCGTCCCGGATTTGCGGCGTGCAACTGCAGTCTGCGCAGCCCCAGCCAGACGAGTATCACCGGCAGGACGGGTGCGATCGGCATGCCGAGCCAGATCGCAAACGGGCTGGTGGATGCAGACAGGCCGATGATGATGAAGAGCGCTATTTTCTCGTAAGGCAAGAAGCCGTTTCTAAGGCCCTCGCGGATCAGGAAGGCGCAAGGGATGATGATCAGCGTCAGGTCGTAGGAAAGGGCAAAGGGTGTGACCAGCAAGGTGCCGCCGACGAGGACCGGAGCCCGCACCGACATGGCGTCCGTCCGCCGCCAGACACGCCACACGCAAACGGCAGCGGCAAGGGCAAAGACCGCCTGCACCAACATCGCCGGCAGATGACCTAGCCCCAGCACCCTGCCTGCACCGTAAACCGAAATCATCTTGACCCATTCAACGCCGCCCAGCTCCATCATGGCGGAGGCAACCGGCGCCTGAATCCAGAAGGCCTGCCAGGTGCCAAAGCCGAGTACCGCAACGCCGAGCGCAGCGAACACCAGCGTCGAGACGGATGCACTCAGGAAGGTCCGCCAATTGAAGCTGGCAACAAGGGCCAGCGGAACCAGGATGCCCAACTGCGGCTTGATGGTCAGAAGACCCAGCGCGATGCCCGCCCACACCATCTGCCGCCGTTCGATCCCGACGAGAAAGAAACCGTAGAGCGCTGCGGTCAACGCTGCATTCTGGCCATGGAAAGCGTTGTTCGCGCAGGCCGGAACGAGTATCAGACAGGCGGCCAGCAGCCAATTGTCCGCAATCAGGCGGCAGGCCAGACACAACAGACCCGTGGTGATCCCGATAAAGACGGCAAACGCAATCTTGTAGGGTAGAAGCGCAAACGGCATCTGCAACATCTGGAACGTGGGCGGATAGAAGAAACCGAAGACGGTGTCTGATCCGGTGTACTGCTGCTGGAGGGCGGAAAACGCAGCGGGACTGTATGCCACTTCCGGCGTTCCGTTGAGAGCCTGGCCCCCTGCCATCCAGAAGCTGAGGTAATCCATCAGCAACGTGCCGTTGGGCGCGCCATAAGTGTTGGGCACCACCAGCATCCACAACAGGCCCAGCGTGAAACCGATCGCCGAGCACAGACATGCAAAGCCGATCCGGTCCCAGCTCAGCCAGTCGCCCGTCACGACACCGCGAGACCAGAGACTTGCCTTGTCTACGCCCGCCTGCGACCCATTTGCCGCCTGTTTCACCTGATTGGCCATTTTCTGCCGGTCTGTCCGTCGCTCACCCGTCTCAATCCGGGCCTATCCATGACCGAAAGACATTCATATTCGGTTACCCGAAGCCGATTTTCGGAAGTTGTACGTTTGCCGGACAGACAAACAACACAGGAATTGCCGGAACATCTTTATTCATCGCCGAAGTGCTGCTATGTCCCTTGCCATGCAACACAAGGCTCTCATAGTCGTCGCCAGACCGACGATCGCGATTACGCGAATTACTTGCCCGGCCTTCGGCTGACGCGGCAATGCGGCGCCAGGGACCGGGACTTCCTGATTTCATGTTGCTGCCCGAAACGGGCCGGCAATCATCCTGACATATGACGCGGGCCCAGGGCCCGAACGACCGGATCGACGTGACGATGACCGAGACAGATAAACGCGACTATTCCGAAACGCTGAACCTGCCGCAGACCGAATTCCCGATGCGCGCCGGCCTTCCCAAGAAAGAGCCGGAAATCCTCGCTCGCTGGGAGCAGATGAACGTCTACAAAAAGCTGCGCGAACAGGGCAAGGGCCGCAACAAGTTCGTGCTGCATGACGGACCTCCCTATGCCAACGGCAACATCCATATCGGCCATGCGCTGAACAAGACGCTGAAAGACATCGTCACGCGCTCCATGCAGATGACGGGCTTCGAGAGCAACTACGTTCCGGGCTGGGACTGCCACGGCCTGCCGATCGAATGGAAGATCGAGGAGCAGTACCGCGCCAAGGGCAAGAACAAGGACGAGGTGCCGATCAACGAATTCCGCCGCGAGTGCCGCGAATTCGCCGAGCACTGGATCGACGTCCAGCGCAAGGAGTTCAAGCGCCTCGGCATCGAGGGCGACTGGGACAACCCTTACCTGACGATGCGCTTCGAGAGCGAAGCCGTGATTGCCCGGGAACTGATGAAGTTCGCAACCTCCGGCCAGCTTTACCGCGGATCCAAGCCGGTGATGTGGTCGGTGGTCGAAAAGACCGCGCTTGCCGAAGCCGAGATCGAGTATCAGGACTACCAGTCCGACATGATCTGGGTGAAGTTCCCGGTCGAAAGTGCCGGCGGACGTGATGAAGCGGCTGTCGAGGAATTGCTGGACGCTTCGGTCGTGATCTGGACGACCACGCCCTGGACCATCCCGGGCAACCGCGCCATCAGCTATTCCTCGCGCATCAACTACAGCCTCTACGAGGTTACGCAGGACGGACTGCCGGACGACAACTGGGTCCAGAAGGGCGACAAGCTGATCCTGGCGGATGCCCTTGCCGACGAAGTGTTCAAGAACGCCCGTATCACCGATTTTGCGCGTGTCCGGTCCGTCAGCAACGACGAGCTGGAAACCCTGACCTGTGCTCATCCGCTGGCAGGGCTCGATCTCGGCGGTTACGAATTCGACGTGCCGCTGCTGGACGGTGACCATGTCACCGACGATGCCGGTACCGGCTTCGTGCACACGGCACCCGGCCACGGCACGGACGACTTTGAAATCTGGATGACCAAACGGGCCGATCTGGAAGCACGCGGTATCAACACCGCGATCCCCTTCACTGTTGCCGATGACGGCTTCTATACCAAGGATGCCCCTGGCTTCGAAGGTTGCGAAGTCATCACGCACAAGGGCGAGAAGGGCAAGGCCAACAAGGCCGTGATCGAAAAGCTGAAGGAAAGCGGCAACCTGATCGGCCTCGGCCGGTTGAAGCATTCCTATCCGCATTCCTGGCGTTCCAAGAAGCCGGTGATCTTCCGCAACACGCCGCAGTGGTTCGTCTACATGGACAAGCAGCTGTCCGGCGAAGGCGACACGCTGCGCACGCGGGCACTGAACGCCATTGATGAGACACGCTTCGTGCCGGGTGCCGGCCAGAACCGTCTGCGCTCCATGATCGAGAACCGGCCGGACTGGGTCCTGTCGCGCCAGCGCGCCTGGGGTGTGCCGATCACCGTGTTCATCCACAAGGAAACTTCTGAAGTCCTGAAGGACGAAAACGTCAACAAGCGCATCTTCGATGCCTTCGTGGCGGAGGGTGCCGACGCCTGGTTTGCGGACGGCGCCAAGGAACGTTTCCTGGGCAACGACTACAAGGCAGACGAGTGGGACATGGTCCGTGACATCCTGGATGTCTGGTTCGACAGTGGGTCCACACATGCCTTCGTTCTGGAACAGCGCGAAGATCTCGCCCCCAAGCGCAAGACCGACGGCGGCAAGGACTATGTCCTTTACCTTGAAGGCTCCGACCAGCATCGCGGCTGGTTCCATTCCTCGCTGCTGGAAAGCTGCGGCACACGCGGTCATGCACCTTACGACGCCGTTCTGACACATGGCTTCACCATGGCAGAAGACGGCCGCAAGATGTCAAAGTCTCTCGGCAACCAGGTGTTCCCGCAGGACGTCATCAAGCAGTATGGCGCAGACATCCTGCGCCTGTGGGTGGCCTCCACCGACTATTGGGAAGACCAGCGCCTCGGGCCGGAGATCATCAAGACCAGCGTCGACAGCTACCGCAAGCTGCGCAACACGCTGCGCTGGATGCTGGGCTCACTTGGCCATGCCACCGGCGAAGAAGTAGCGCTGGCCGACATGCCTGAGCTGGAGCGGCTGATGCTGCACAGGCTGGTCGAACTCGACAAGATGATCCGTGAAGCCTACTGGGAGTTCGACTACAAGAAGGTCTTCCACCAGCTGTTCACTTTCATGACGGTGGAACTGTCGGCCTTCTATTTCGACATCCGCAAGGACGCGCTTTATTGCGATGCGGCTTCGTCCGTGCGCCGCAAGGCGTCGCTTTTCGTGATCGACAAGCTGTTCGATTGCCTGGTGACCTGGCTCGCACCGATGATGCCGTTCACCATGGACGAAACCTGGACCTCCCGTTACGGCGAGGATGCCTGCGTTCACCTGGAGCAGTTCCCGACCGTTCCGGCCGAATGGCGTGACGATGCACTGGCCGCCAAGTGGGCGAAGATCAAGACGGTTCGCCGCGTGATCACCGGCGCGCTGGAAATCGAGCGTCGTGAAAAGCGGATCGGTTCCTCGCTGGAAGCTCACCCGGTCGTGCATGTCACCGATGCGGAACTGATGGACGCGCTCAAGGGCAAGGACATGGCGGACATCGCCATCACCAGCCAGTTGACGCTCAGCAGCGAACCTGCACCGGAAGGCGCGTTCACGCTCGGCGACACCAAGGGTGTGGCTGTCGTGCCCGGCCTTGCCGAGGGTACCAAATGCGCCCGCTCCTGGAAGATCCTGCCGGAAGTAGGCTCCGATCCGGATTATCCGGATGTGACCTTGCGCGATGCTGCCGCCCTGCGTGAATGGGACGCTGCCCATGCCGCAGCCTGAGCGGCAGGGTTCCCGGTCACGATGACGCAACAGGATACATCTTCCAACAATACGAAACGGCCCCTTCTCTGGGGCCGTTTCAGCACATTTGTGCTTCTGATCGCGCTTGTCGGCGTTGTCATCGACCAGGGCAGCAAGCTCTGGCTGGTTTACGGCTTTGATCTTGCACGCAACGGGCCGGTCGACCTTTTGCCGGTTCTCGAGATCGTTCTGGTCTGGAACCGGGGTATTTCCTATGGCCTGTTCCAGCAGAACAGCGACCTGGGCCGCTGGCTTCTTGCCGGTGTGACGATTGCAGTCACGATTGGCCTGTGGGTCTGGTCGGCGCGTTGCCAGTCACGCCTGGTGGCCCTCGCCCTGGCACTGGTCATTGGCGGGGCGATCGGAAACGGGATCGATAGACTGACCTATGGCGCCGTTGTCGACTTCGTCCATTTCCACGTCGGCACGTTCTCCTGGTACGTGTTCAACCTGGCAGATGTGTGGATCGTTGCGGGCGTCGTCGGTCTCCTGTATGACAGTTTCCGAGATGGTCCTAATTCAGCCGCAAAATAATGGTTTAGGCTGGACAACGACTGATCGCGGGCGGAGTGCTGCCGGCTGTTTTTTATGAGAAATCGAGGGGTCTGCGCAGTGCGGACGTTAGTTGGGTTTGTAAAGAATTCTGCAGTGCTGGTGCTTCTGGCCGGTTTGGCCGCATGCCAGGCAGCGGATGGCACGAGCCAGGCACCGGATGTCGCCCTTGTCGACACCGTGATGAAAGGCCTTGGCGCCGTCGATCCGAACGAAAAGCAGATCGAGTACAAACCACGCGGACCGCTGGCCATGCCCGCAGAGCCGACGAACCTTCCCGAACCGGAAACGAATGTTGCCGGTGTGAACGATCAGAACTGGCCGAAGCAGCGTGAAAACGAACAGCTGACCGAGCTGAAGCAGCTTTATGCCAGCTCCGGCAAGACCGGCAGCATGAACAGCGAAGCGCTGACCCCGGAACAGATGCGCGGCTTCAAGATTACCGGTGTCACCGGTCAGAATCGCGATCTCGACGCGGAGCGCCGCTTCAACGAGATTACCGAAGGCGGCAAGCTGACCCGTGAAGAGCAGCGGGCCGAATGGGAGCGCCTGCAGCAGTTGCGGTCCCAGCAGGCAGGTATCGAGCAGAATGGCCTGTCCGCACGCCGCTACCTGACCGATCCGCCCACCGGCTACAGCACGCCTTCTCCGGATGCACCGATGCCGGAAGTGGTGAAGAAAAAGCGCAAGCCGACGAATTACGACGAGTACGACTCCAAGCCGCTCGATCCGCGCTGCCTGGAAGGCGACCAGAACTTCTGTAACTGATCTCTTCAGTGACCGGACTTCAGGGTCCGAAAGGCAGATGACAAAATTGTAACGGGACCTCCGGACCGCACCTCCTATATGGAGGATAGGTTCGGAGGTCTTTTTTGTTGGCCACCATGAAATTGCCCGGCTTTGCGCTTTTCCCGCAACTGGTTGAAGCGCATGCTGTTCGAACGACAAAGAACGGGAGTTGCACGTGAACCCATCGTCCTCGAAGCACGACAAGACATCCCCCGTGCGGCGGTTGAAGCGCTCCATCGGCCTTGTGCTGATGCCTGCGCTCCTGCTGGGCGGCGGCATGGCCCTTGTGCCGGGCAGCGCCTTTTCCGCGCCGGCAACGGCAGGAAACCTCATGATTGCGCCGAACCTTGAAAGCTTCACGCTGGATAACGGTTTGCAGGTAGTCGTCATCCCGGACCGCCGGGCACCGGTTGTCACCCACATGATCTGGTACAAGGTCGGTTCCGCCGATGAACCGGAAGGTCAGTCTGGTGTTGCGCATTTTCTCGAACATTTGATGTTCAAGGGTACTCACGACCATCCCAACGGAGAATTCTCCAAGATGGTTGCCGATCGCGGTGGCCAGGAGAACGCCTTCACCAGCACCGACTACACTGCCTATTTCCAGAAAGTCGCCAAGCAGCATCTGCCGCTCATGATGAAGCTGGAAGCCGACCGGATGGAGAACCTGGTTCTGAGCGACGAAGTCGTGACGCCGGAACGGGACGTGGTTCTGGAAGAGCGGCGCATGCGGGTCGACAGTGAACCCGGTTCCCGGCTGCAGGAGGCGCTGAATTCCATCACCTTCGTCAACCACCCCTACGGCTCACCCGTCATCGGCTGGCAGAGCGAAATCGAAGCGCTCAACAAGGAAGCTGCGATCGCTTTCTACGACCGGTTCTACACGCCCAACAACGCGGTGGTGGTAATTGCCGGTGATGTGGACGTTGATGCGGTTCGCAAGCTTGCGCAGGAAACCTACGGCAAGGTTGCCCGGCGCGCAGAGCCTGGAGAACGCCTCCGGCCGGCCGAGCCGCCGCTTGCGGGTGAAAGACGCATTGCCGTTTCCGATCCGCGGGTGCGCCAGGAGTCCCTGTCGCAAATATGGATTGTGCCGAGCCAGACCACCGGCGAAGGCCGCACGCCCGAGGCGCTGGACATACTGTCGTATATTCTGGGCGAAGGGCCCTCCAGCCGCCTGCACAAGGCACTGGTTCTCGACCAGGAAGCCGCCCTCAGCGCCGGCGCCTATTATCAGGGCAGCGCCCTTGATAACGGCCGCTTCGGTCTCTACGCCGTGCCGCGCCCCGGTTACACGCTGGAAGACATGGAACGGCTGATAACGACCGAACTTCAGAAACTGCTCGAGACCGGCGTCACGGAAGAAGAAGTCGAACGCGCCCGAAACAGCATGGTCGCCAGCGCGATCTACGCCCAGGACAGCCAATCCGGCCTGGCACGCCTTTTCGGCGGTGCCCTGACCACTGGGCAAACGATCGAAAACGTCCAGACCTGGCCTTCGCAGGTACAGGCTGTCACCCCTGAAGATGTCCTGGATGCGGCCCGCACCTATCTCGCCGGCCTCCCCGTGGTCGGAGAGTTGCGCATGGAACCGCCCGTCGTGCCCGATGCCGCCCAATCCGATGCGCCCCAGACGAAGGACAAGTCCTGATCATGGCACACACCCTCTTCTCCCTGCGCGGTCCGGTCTCCGCCCTCGCTTTGTCGCTTGTCGCCCTGCTTGGCCTGATGAGGCTGGCGCAGGCCGTCGAGATCCAGGAAGTCACCAGCCCCAAAGGCATCACTGCCTGGCTGGTAGAAGACCATACCGTGCCTATCATTGCGCTCGATTTTTCCTTCGACGGCGGCTCCGCGCAGGACCCTGTCGGAAAGGAAGGCCTGACGCGCCTGCTTGCCGCGACGCTGGACGAAGGCGCAGGTGAAATGGATTCCGAGACCTTCCAGGCCAAGCTGGAAGAACTTGCCATCAGCATCAACTTCAGCACCGGCAAGGACCGGTTCTACGGCAGCTTGCGGACCCTGACGCCAACCCTTGACGAGGCCAGTGACCTTCTGGCCCTCGCCGTGAACAAGCCGCGCTTCGACGAAGCCCCGGTGGAGCGGATGAAGGCCCAGCTGTCGCAAAGGGCGAGACGCAACGAAAGCGATCCGGATGCGATTGCCGGAAGAGCCCTTGCCGAAGCAATGTTCGGTGATCACCCCTACGCCCGGCCAACGCTTGGCACCGCCGAAACACTGGCCGGCCTGAACGCGGATGACCTTGCAAACCAGAAGGGCAAGCTTCTCGCCCGCAAGGGGCTGATCATCGGTGTCGTCGGTGCGATCGATGCTGAAACCCTCGCCGGAATTCTCGACAAGGTCTTTGCTCCTCTGCAGGAGGAAGGACAGCTGGTGCAGATTGCCGATTTCGAACCGGAGTTCGGAACCGGGGTAAACCAGCAGCTGGCGGTACCGCAAACCACGATCCTGCTCGGCCTTCCCGGGCTGACACGTGACGATCCCGACTATCAGGCCGCGTTTGTGATGAACCACATTCTAGGTGGCGGAACCTTCACCTCCTGGATGTATGAAGAAGTGCGGGAAAAGCGCGGACTTTCCTATGGCGCCGGCACATCTCTTTCTCCTTACGCACACACGGGTCTTCTGATCGCCAATGCCGCGACCAAGGCGGACCGGGCGGACGAGACGGTGAAGATCATGTTGGAACAGATCAGTCGCATGGCCGAGACCGGACCGAGCGAAGACGAATTGCAGTCTGCCAAACAGTATCTGACCGGCTCTTACCCTCTGCGCTTCGACAGTTCCGGCAAGATTGCCCGGCAGTTGGTCGCTCTGCAGAATGCGGAACTGGGGATCGATTATTTCGACCGCCGCAACAGCGAGATCGAGGCTATTTCACTGGACGACGTCAAACGGGTGGCCAAGCGCCTGCTGGCCGACAAGGCTCCGACAGTGGTGACCGTCGGCCCGAAGCAGGGGTAAACCCCAAACCACCAACAACGCTGCCTCAATGACAAACGCCCCGGCTCAAACCGGGGCGTTTTTGATTTTGCCTGCCAGACTGAAGTGCGACCTATCACTGCTCGAGCCTGGGACCAGCCTTCAAGGCAGAAAACGTGCATTCGAGACAGGCATTGCGATCCGCCTGTCCGAGGTGACACAGGAGGATCCAGGTCGGCACTTGAAAAAGGCCGAGTGGAAAAGCCCTCAAGCCGCCTGCTTTTGCCATATGGCGGCAGACCAATGTCATGAGCTGCTCCGCCGGCTCACGGCGGCTGAAATGTCGAAGCAGGTTATCGTTTCGGAAACGCGGAAGCGCCTTGTGCGGATCAACCGGCGGCGGACCGTCTCGGGCCGGGTGCCGGTGCGCCCTGCAGCACTTCCGCACGCACCGGGCGCGGCGGCGAGAACAGGTTGCCCTGAGCAAGCTTGACGTCGTAGTCGAGCAACTCCAGCACCTGGGATTCCGTTTCCACATGATCAGTGATCAGCTGCATGCCATAGCGATGAAGCAGGTCGCCGAAATCGGACGGATGGATGTGGCCGTGTTTGGCTTCGCGGCGCCCGATGAGATAGTCGGCGTGCAGCTTGCCGTATTTGAAACCCCGGCCCGCCAGGGAGTTGAAGTCCATCTTCATGTCCGCGATCTGGTCGACGGAGAAGCGGAACCCGGCTTCGAACAGCGAACTCAGGCTTTCCAGCTCCATCCCGCCCATGTGGGCGACATCGTCCTGGGAGAATTCGAACACAAGCACATCGGCCAGATCCTGGTTCGCCTTCACGAATTCCAGGAAGCCCGGGAAGAAGGTTTCGTCAACCAGCGACTGCGACGAGATATTGCAGAACAGGATGGCATTGCGATTGCGCGAGGTCAGGCGGCGCACGACCTGGATGGATCGGAACAGCAGCAGATTGTCGATCCGGGCTATCTGGCCCGAGAGAACCGCTTCGGGAATAAAAGCCGATGCTTCGATCAGGTTGCCACCGTTGTCACGCAGGCGGGTGAAGGCTTCATAGTACTTCACCTGGCGCTGCGGCAGTGTCACGATCGGCTGCAGGTGGAGCTCCACCCGGTTGGCATTGAGTGCCGACGTGATCAGTTCGCGCATGGCCATGTTCGGCTTCGGCTTTTCGGCCGGCATCGCGGTACGTGCGGCAAGGCGCTGGTCGGGTTCATCCGGCAGTTCGAATGCGTAATCCTGCTGCTGGTGGTTCGGCTGTGCCTTGACCGGAACATGACCCAGCTTATCCTCGAGACGCGGCGCGTGCACACCATAGCGTCGATCGAAATCGTTCATGTCCCGGCGCGGTTCAGCCGCTGGTGCATAGGGCTCCTGCATGGCGTTGTCCGCTTCATGAGAAAAGGACGCCGGGGCGTGCTGCTGGCGCTGCGGGGCCTGCGCAGGCTGCTGAACCGGAGGCCAGTTCTGCGGCGCCTGATAGGTGGACCGGCGTTCTTCCTGGTAGGTCTCCTGCGGCTGCTGATAACGTGGCAGGCTTGGCATCTGCGGCGGCGGCGCGATGGCCTGCTGGTCCTCGACCCTCGCTTCAAGGTCGGACATGGCCTCGGCCATCTGCTTGACCAAGGTGCCCAGAACTTCAACTTCAGCAAACAGAGGGTCGATTTCAGCGCGGGTACGGCGCGGCATGGTGTGTTCCATGCCCGTGAGCCTGCCTTCCAGATTGCCGACATCCTCGTCCAGATCCGCCATGCGCTCTTCAAGACGGTCGACCGCTTCACTCACCGCGCCGCGGTCGCGCGCACGACCGATCAGCAGGTGGATCAGGATCATGGTGCACATGAGCGCAAGCGACAGGGAAACAGCTTCGCCGAACGGCCGTCCGAACTGGAAGACCAGAACTGTCGCAGACGACAGCGCGATCACGGCCATGCAAATTGCTACGAATATGGTCCCTGTCCGCCCCATGGTATTCGAAAGTTCCAACGCGAATCAAAAGTTACTGGTTAATCATGCCTTAAGAACCATGCGTGGCCGAATCTACAACCGCCTTGCGGTATGGAATCCGTGACTTGTCCCCGACTATGGTTGATGCGTCACGGTATTTCGGCGTTTTTCGCTCCTCACGCAGCGTTCACAGTGTCTCAAACAGCTCACAACCACAAGTCTCCCACTCACCCGCTGGCCGCACCGGGCAATGACGTCCCCATGACTTTTTGACCGTTGCATTCGGTAGTACTTCGTCTAAATTTACGTAAGGGAAGCTATTTCGCGGCGGATCAGTCAACAGGTCTAGCAGGGGGCTGATATGCATGCAGCCGAACAAACGACATATCGGGCACCGCGCGACAATGCGCCGGATGCGAAGATAGACCAGCCTGCCAAGGACCGCCCCGCACCCGAGGCCTCAACTTCTCTCAAGTCAGGTGAAGCAGCGGCCCCGAACACAGTGCAGGAGCAGTTTCCCTGCGAGGAGCAGATCAAGGCCGCGCTCATCAACACCCTGAAAAGCTCCGAATTCCAGTCCGCGCCCCAGCTGCGCGCCTTCCTGGGGTTTGTCGTGCATGCCACGCTGAACAGACAACAGGAAAAGATCAAAGGCTATACGATCGCGGTTGAAGCGCTCGGGCGGCCGGAAGACTTCAATCCGGTGACGGACCCTATCGTACGTGTCGAGGCCGCCCGGCTGCGGCGCAGGCTAGAGAAATACTATGCCGGGTCCGGTGCCAACGACCCCGTGCGCATCACCATTCCCAAAGGCAGCTACGCGCCGGAGTTTCAACCGGCGCACGCCGGGTCGTTGCCGGATTGTGCAGCAGACCTTGCCGCCAAAGATGCGCCAGACGGGGACCTGGCCGAAAGACACTTCACGCCGGAAACGATGGCTCATCCGCACCTTGAAACAGGTGGGGTGTCGGGAACCGTGGACGAGCATGATGCCTTCCGGTCGCCTGCACGCGCCTTGCGCACCGGAACCAACGCACCGGGTAAAACCGGCCTTCCGGAAGTCTTCCGAAAGCTGCAACGCGCATTGGCACATCCCGTTGACCTTTGGCTGGTGTTCGCCCTCTGCCTTGCCAGTTTCCTGGCAGGATACCTGTCGGCCGGCCTTTGATTTCTCAGGTCTGACCGGTCTTCGACATATCCACCACACACCGCCTGAGCTGGAATATTTTGCTCACTTCGGCCCTTTTCTGTGCCGAAAGCGAAGATCGCCTGCAATTTGCGTCATCTGACAACGCTTTGTTTACCCTGTTCGGAGAATTATCAAATTGACGAATCTTTCGATATTCGAATGACCCGTATCCAGCGATGGGAGTTACCCAGCAATGGGGAGTAATGAGGGCAAAGAGCTGCCTGTTATAGTACGCGTACTTGACGCAACGGCCTCCGAGGCTGCCCGCACCTCTGCGGTCTGCGCCAAGCTGTCTCATGCCTGTACGGACCCCATCCTGTACACGGAATCCTCGTCCTGCCTGCAGGACCTTGCAGACAAGACCACCGACATTCTGATCATCGATCTGGAAACCATCGGTGGCGACGAAGCCCTGGAAGCCTATGCGGTTCGCTGTCCCAAGGCGGTCATCATCGCGGTATCGGCCAAGGGGTCTGTCTCGCGGGCCGTCAGCGCAATGCGCGCCGGAGCCCATGATTTCCTGACCAAGCCCTTCTCGCTCGATGCGCTTGCGTCCAAGATTTCCTTCCAGCTGAAACAAAGAAGGCCCGTTCAACCGGCTGCTCCCGCGGCAGCGCAGAATGTCCAGCCTGTCGTTTCAATGCCGGAGCTTTCAGCACCTCCGCTTCGCGCCGCACAGATCAGGACCGAAAGCTCCGGAACGAACCGCCTGGTGGGCACCTCCGCCCAGATGCGCGACATCCACGACCAGATCGGTCGCATGGCGCCGTCGCAGGCTCCGGTCTTCATTACCGGAGAGTCCGGAACGGGCAAGGAACTGTGCGCTGCTGCAGTTCACGAATTATCCGAGCGCCGGTCCAACCGTTTCGTCACCTTGAACTGCGCGGCGATTCCGCGAGACCTCATTGAAAGCGAGATCTTCGGATATGTGCGCGGCGCCTTTACCGGAGCTGCAGACAACCGTGCGGGCGCGGCCGAACAGGCCGATGGCGGCACGCTGTTCCTGGACGAGATCGGCGAGATGGACCTTCTCCTGCAGAGCAAGCTGTTGCGCTTCCTGCAGACGGGGACGTTCCAGCGCCTCGGTGACACACATACCCGCAAGGTGGACGCGCGCATCATCTGCGCCACAAACCGGAACCCGGTTCAGGAAATATCCGCCGGCCGCTTCCGCGAAGACCTTTACTACCGGCTGCACGTGCTGCCGATCCACATGCCGCCTCTCAGAGAGCGCCGCGACGATATCCTGCCGCTCGCCGAAACCTTCCTTGAACGCTATTCCGCGGAAGAACGGCGCAGTTTCAGAGGATTTGATGCGGACGCGGAAGCGCGGATCATTTCCTATCCCTGGCCGGGCAACGTCCGCCAGCTTGAGAACACGATCCGGCAGATCGTTGTCATGAATGACGGTGCCGCTGTCACATACGACATGCTGCCGCTGATCATTCGTGACCAGAGCAGCCGGCCGGGCACCTTGATCGACCTGTCCCGCGAGCGATCGCGCGTGGCACCGCCAAGCCGACCGTTCGGAACCATCGAGCCGCTTTGGGCCCAGGAGCGGCGCATCATCGAAGACGCTCTTGATGCCTTTGACGGCAACATCGCCATGGCGGCAGCAGCCCTTGAGATCAGCCCTTCCACTATCTACCGAAAGCGCCAGTCCTGGACAGCCCGCAGCATGTAAATGCCCGGACCGGCGACACGTTAACCACAATCGGGTTTTCTACTTTCGCGGATAACGAGTAGAGTACAGCTAAATCCGGCGTTTACCGCGCCGCACACATTGCCTTGTTTAATCGGACAAGTCGGTTTATATCGGCAAAATCGCTGAAAACGACAAGATTTAAAGGCGTGCGGGGATATAGATGATGCTGGTGGGAAAATGTGCTTTTCGGCAGACGCTGTCTGCTGTTCTGATTGCAACCGGACTGTCTGCTGGACAGCTGTCCGCGCAGGCCCAATCCCCCGCCAGTCCTCCAGAAGCTTTCCAGAACGCACTTGCCGCCTATGATCAGGCATGGGCGGCTGCCGGTCTTTCGTTCACGGCCGCAACCTTCGCTTCCAGCCCGAGCACCGGATATGGCCAGTATACGCCGCGCGCTGATGCAACGTTTGCCGATGGTGAAGCGCTGTCTGTCTACGCGGAACCGGTCGGTTACGGCTTTCAGGAAACCGAAGGCGGTTATGCCTATGAGCTGACCGCGGACTACAGACTGCTGACCAAATCCGGCCAGGTTCTGGCCGAACAGGAGAACTTCGCGACCTTTTCCGGCAGCGGCCGGTCCAAGCAGCGTGAACTTTCCGCGGCCCTCACGTTTCAGTTCAGCGGCCTGCCGGCCGGCGACTACCAGCTGGAAACGAGCTTCACCGACGAAATCGGCGGCAAAACGAACGCCTTTACACTGCCTTTCAGCGTTTCCGGCGCGAATTGAGCCGGGCTCGCTGACGCAGCAGCAGCGGCGCCATAATTCCGCCTCCCCGGTCTGTTGACTACCCCATAGGCGCAACGCGACCGATTGCGATTAAATTCTCGTCACAAAGCATTGACAAGCTGAGCACAGCTACATAAATCCATGGCGCTGTTAGCACTCGCTGTTAAGGAGTGCTAATTGGTGACGGGAGGCAATTTCCTTCCGTGCAACGCAACCCAATGTTCATGTCTCGCGCGCTGCCTATTGCGTGGGGCGCGCTCATGAGAGGAAACAGTGTTATGGCATTTCGTCCACTGCACGACCGTGTCGTCGTTCGCCGCGTAGATTCTGAAGCAAAGACTGCTGGCGGCATCATCATTCCGGACACCGCTAAGGAAAAGCCGCAGGAAGGCGAAATCATCGCCATCGGCACCGGCGCCCGCAAGGACAACGGCGAGATCGTTCCGCTCGACGTCAAGGCTGGTGACCGCGTTCTGTTCGGCAAGTGGTCCGGCACCGAAGTCAAGATCGACGGTGAAGACCTCCTGATCATGAAGGAATCCGACATCATGGGCGTGATCGCGTAACCAGCCGCGAACCGCTTCTGATTTCAAACTGTTCCAAAAGAGTGAGACGATCACATGTCTGCTAAAGAAGTAAAATTCTCCTCCGACGCACGTGAGCGCATGCTGCGTGGTGTCGACACCCTCGCAAACGCCGTCAAGGTGACCCTCGGCCCGAAAGGCCGTAACGTCGTTCTCGACAAGGCTTTCGGCGCACCGCGCATCACCAAGGACGGTGTGTCTGTTGCCAAGGAAATCGAACTGGAAGACAAGTTCGAAAACATGGGCGCCCAGATGGTGCGCGAAGTGGCTTCCAAGACCAACGACATCGCTGGCGACGGCACCACCACCGCGACCGTTCTGGCTCAGGCCATCGTCAAGGAAGGTGCCAAGGCTGTTGCAGCCGGCATGAACCCGATGGACCTGAAGCGCGGCGTTGATCTTGCTGCTGCTGAAGCCGTCAAGGCTCTGACCGCTGCTTCCAAGACCATCACCACCTCTGGTGAAGTTGCACAGGTCGGCACGATCTCCGCTAACGGCGACGAGCAGGTCGGCAAGGACATTGCCGAAGCCATGCAGAAAGTCGGCAACGAAGGCGTGATCACCGTCGAGGAAGCAAAGTCCCTCGAAACCGAACTCGAAGTCGTTGAAGGCATGCAGTTCGACCGCGGCTACCTGTCTCCTTACTTCGTCACCAACGCTGACAAGATGATGGCTGACCTGGAAAAGCCGTACATCCTGCTGCACGAGAAGAAGCTTTCCAACCTGCAGGCCATGCTGCCGATCCTGGAAGCTGTTGTTCAGTCTTCCCGTCCGCTGCTGATCATTGCTGAAGACGTTGAAGGCGAAGCACTTGCCACCCTCGTCGTCAACAAGCTGCGTGGCGGCCTGAAGATTGCTGCTGTCAAGGCTCCGGGCTTCGGCGACCGCCGCAAGGCCATGCTGGAAGACATCGCGATCCTGACCGGCGGCACCGTGATCTCCGAAGATCTCGGCATCAAGCTGGAAAACGTGACCCTCGACATGCTCGGCACCGCCGAGAAGGTGTCCATCACCAAGGAAAACACCACCATCGTTGACGGTGCTGGCTCCAAGGACGACATCAACGGCCGCGTTTCCCAGATCAAGGCTCAGATCGAAGAAACCACTTCCGATTACGACCGTGAGAAGCTCCAGGAGCGTCTTGCAAAGCTCGCAGGCGGCGTTGCCGTTATCCGCGTTGGCGGTGCGACCGAAATCGAAGTGAAAGAGAAAAAAGACCGCGTCGACGACGCTCTGAACGCAACCCGCGCTGCCGTTGAAGAAGGCATCGTCCCGGGTGGCGGTACCGCTCTGCTGCGCGCCAAGAAGGCAGTCGAAGGCCTGGCCTCCGACAACGCCGACATCGCAGCTGGTATCAAGATCGTCCTGCGCGCTCTGGAAGCTCCGATCCGTCAGATCGCTGAAAACGCTGGTGTCGAAGGCTCCATCGTTGTTGGCAAGATCCAGGAAAACGACGATCCGTCCTTCGGCTTCAACGCTCAGACCGAACAGTTCGTCAACATGATCGAAGCTGGCATCATCGACCCGACCAAGGTTGTCCGTACTGCTCTGCAGGACGCAGCTTCCGTCGCGGGTCTGCTGATCACCACCGAAGCCATGGTTGCTGAACTGCCGAAGAAAGACGCTCCGGCAATGCCGGGCGGCGACATGGGCGGCATGGGCGGCATGGGCTTCTAAGAAGCCCAAAGCTCACAAGCTTTACAGAAAGGGCGGTCTTCGGACCGCCCTTTTTTCTTGGCCGCCCATCATCTCATGCTTGTGCCGCCTCGCGGCACGGGAGGCGGCATGGGCTTCCAAGAAGCCCAAAGCTCACAAGCTTTGCAGAAAGGGCGGTCTTCGGACCGCCCTTTTTCTTGGCCGCCCGTCATATCATGCTTGTACTGCAAGGCAGCCCAGGGCTGGCATGGGTTTCCAGAAAACTGAACAGCAACTCAACCAACGGAAGCACTTGCCTTTCTTGCTACCTCTGTGTTTTCATATCGGTCCAAGATAGCCCTGCTCTTCGCGCATCCTTCAAATGTCCAGCCCAGCCAATGTCTTTCGAGAACTGCACGAGACCGGGTGCTTTATTGTGCCCAACCCCTGGGATGTCGTATCCGCCAGGCTGTTGGTGCACTGCGGCTTCAAGGCACTGGCCACCACGTCGTCGGGATATGCCTTCACCACGGGCCGGCGCGATAGTTCCCGGCAAATTTCCAGGCAGGAAGCGATCGACCACGCATCGGCATTGTCCCGTACGACTGGCCTTCCCGTCACCCTGGACGGAGAAGACTGTTTTGCAGACACACCGGAAGGTGTCGCGGAGACGGTCGCACTTGCCGCGAAAGCCGGGCTTGCCGGCATCTCGATAGAAGATCGGGACACGTCCAATCCCGGTCGTATAAGACCATATTCCGAAGCTCTCGAGCGCGTTCAGGCCGCTGTCTTGGAGGCCCGGAAATCCGGGATCGTCCTGACGGCTCGCGCCGATGGTCTCGGCAAGGGATCCTATGACCTCGATGAGGTTCTTCGCCGTCTGTCCGCTTTTGCCGAAGCAGGGGCAGACGTCGTCTACGCACCGGGCCTACCTGATCTTGAAGCTATACGGACGGTCTGCGCATCGGTACCTGTTCCGGTCAACCATGTCATCGGGCAAGGTGCATCGGGCCTGTCCTTCGACCAGCTCGCAGACGCTGGCGTGCGGCGGATCAGTCTTGGCGGATCATTTACCCGCGCGGCTCTCAATGCGATCAATACACTGGGTCAAACCATCGCCGCGGGAGATTTTACCAGCCTTGATGCTGCTCCCGCATGGTCAAGGCTTTGTTAGATGCCAAAGCCCAACACCTTCCTCGTCCGGCGACAGATCAGGGCCGCAAGATTGACAACATACCAACTGGTCGGTATTTTTTGATTGCCTGGTGGCCGATCGGCAAGACCACTGGCTATGGCCACAGGTAATTCAGCCAAGGCTGCACCTGAAATCGGCCTGAACACACCGCTGTTTCCAACTACCGGTCAATAGAGGAACCACTATGCCACTGTCCCCGGGACTTCGTTTTCTGTCTGTACTTTGCGGTGTCGCAGCGGTGCTGTTGCCATCACTTGCTGCAAATGCAGGTGACGCCGCGACGGCTCTACCGGCAGGCAGTTACAAGATCGACAAATTCCATTCGACGCTCATCTTCCGGGCAAATCATCTCGGCTTTTCATACTACAACGCGTCCTTTGCTGACTTTGACGCCGCACTGGAACTCGATCCCGCTGATCCGGCCAACGCCAGCCTGAGCGTCGACATAAACGTCGCATCCCTGCATCTGACCGCAACGCCACCCGATGGCTTTCGCGACATGCTGCTTGGCCCGGACTGGCTGAATGCAGGAGATCACCCGAAGATCACCTATCGCTCGACCAGCATTGAACTGACCGGCGCTGAAACTGCCGTCGTGACAGGCGACCTGTCATTCAGGGGAGAAACGCGGCCAGTTGAGCTCGACGTGCGTTTCAACGGCGGTTATCCGGGCCTGGCGGTTTACGACCCACAGGCTCGGATCGGATTTTCCGCAACAGGTACGCTGAGAAGGTCCGATTTCGGCATGTCTTACGGACTTCCGCCAGAAGGCTCCAACCTCGGGGTGGGGGATGATGTTGAGTTCGTGATCGAAACGGAGTTCAGCGGCCCACCACTGAAAGAGGCTGAAGCGCAATAATCCGGTCAGCGTCCGTTCCTCATGCGTGACCGTCTTACACGGTTTTCGGAACCTTAGCCGCCTCTGACGGTTTTCTTCCTAGAATTGAACCATGGAGAGACCGATGGCACAGAGTATGCGACAGACTGCGTCAGACCAGTATGAGAATGCCGATCAACTCAACAGGACGATCGCCCAGGATGCCCAGACCGATCAGGAACTGGAATCCCAGGTTCCCCCGGTTTCCAGATATGGCACCATCTGGCGGGTCGCAGCGGTGATCATCCTGCTACTGGCATTGCTGACTTCGGTCGTCTTCCTGGCCTGATCGACACCGTTTCACCTTAGTCGCGCGAGGGAATGTTGACCGCCTTCTGGCTTGCCGGACGGCTCATGCAGGTGTCGACCCAGCGAACCACATTGGTGTGGGACGCGAAGTCGGTCACCTCGCCGGCCTCGTAGAAGCCGTTGAGATTTCGCGCCCAGGGCCAGCAGGCCATGTCTGCAACGGTATAGTCGCTCCCCATGATGAAATCGCGCCCATCCAGCTGCCGGTCCAGAACGCCAAGCAGGCGTTTCGTCTCGTCCCGGTATCGCTCGAAAGGCCGACGGTCTTCATAGTCCCGGCCCGCGAACTTGTGGAAGAAGCCCAACTGACCCGCCATCGGGCCAAAGCCACCCATCTGCCACATCAGCCACTGCAGCGTTTCGGCGCGCCTTGCCGGCTCCTGCGGCAGGAACTTGCCCGACTTTTCCGCCAGATAAATCAGGATCGCGCCGGATTCCCACAAGGGCAGCGGCTCGCCGCCTGGACCGTGCGGATCGATGATTGCCGGGATCTTGTTGTTCGGATTGAGCGACAGGAATTCCGGGCTTAACTGGTCATTGCTGCCGAAATCGACCACATGCGGCTCATATGGCAGGCCCGTTTCTTCCAGCATCGCCGAAACCTTGATGCCGTTGGGCGTCGGCAGCGAATAGAGCTGAATACGGTCGGCGTGTTTGGCAGGCCATTTGCGGGAGATCTCGAAGTCAGACAGATCGGTCATGGAGCCCTCTTTAGGGATTGCAGGTCCCGACCCCTGTCAGGATTACGCATAGATATAGCGCAGCACCGCCCGGCGCAAACTCACAGTCGCCGACAATGAGAGTTGGTGTTTCGCCGCCGCCGCAATATACCTGCCTCGACAGACATCGGGCGAGTGCCGAAAGAAGCCACATTGCCCCAGGACGACGCAGGAGACACCCATGGCGGACGACAAAGAAGCCCGAATCGAGAAGCTCGAGATCGATCTCGCTCATGCGCTCAACACCATTGATGAACTGAATACGGTCGTCTTCGATCAGGGACGCCAGCTGGACAGGCTCAACCGGCTCGTCACCAACATGACGGACCAGGTCACGGAACTGATGGAGAACGTTCTGCCCGGCCACCAGATCGAAAAGCCGCCGCATTACTGATCTTCGACGAGGGCGTCACCTGATCGCGCTCTTGGGGCACACGTCCGGCCAGCCTTTGCGCGCAGGCATCCTCATTTGATCCAGGCCATGGCGTTCCTCGCTCGAAACGTTATTGTGGCGGCAGATCCGGCAAGGGTGTGCCATGCGCTTTTTAAAACTTTTGATATTTATTCTGCTGATCGCGGGAGCCATCGCGGGCTCACTTTGGTGGTTCAAGAAACCGCCGGAAGTGCAGACCGTGATGCCGACGACCGGGCGGGCGGCCGAAGTGGTCTATGCCACCGCAGTCGTTGAACCCGTCCGATGGGCGAAGGTTACCAGCATCATCCGCGAGCGGATCGTCTCGCTGTGCGGCTGCGAGGGTGACCAGGTCCAGAAAGGCGACCAGCTGGCGGAACTGGACAGCGGCGATGCCCGTGCGACGCTTGCCGAACTGGAAGCCCGCCAGGAGCTGGCGCAATCCGACAAGGAACGTGCGCTGCAACTGCTGGAACGCCGCGTCGTCAGCCAGCAGGTTTACGACAAGGCCCAGAACGAACTGATCCGCATCAACGCCATCACCGCGGCCCAGAAGGAACGGCTGCGCGACTATGTCATCGTGGCCCCCATGGACGGCATGGTTCTGAGGGCGGACGGGTCGGTGGGGGAAGTTGCCGAACCCGGTGAAATTCTCTTCTGGATCGGTCAGCCTTCTCCCCTTCAACTGGTGGCGGAAGTCAACGAGGAGGATATTCCCAAGGTCGCCAAGGGTCACAAGGCCCTGATCCGTGCAGATGCCTTTCCAGGCAAGGAACTGACAGCGGAAGTTGCCAGCATCACTCCGAAAGGCGATCCGGTGCTGAAGAACTACCGGGTCTATCTCGATCTCCCGGAAGACACCCCGCTGCGCATCGGCATGACAGCCGAGATCAATATCGTCACCTCGGAGAAGGACGACGCGCTGCTTCTGCCGACCGCTGCCTTCGACGGCTCGAAATTGCTGACGCTGGATGGGGATAACAAAATCGTTCCGCTGGAGGTCGAAACCGGGATCAAGGGCACCCGCGCCACGGAAGTGCTTAAGGGGATCACCGGAGATAACCGGGTCGTCTTTCCCTATAACCCGGATCTGGCAGAAGGACAGAAGGTCAGGCCGGTTCCCGGAGACGGCAAATAATGCTTCTCCTGCGCATCGCCTCCACCCACATTCGCAACCGCTTGCGCCAGACCATTGTCTCAACACTTGGCGTCGCACTTGGTGTCGGATTTTCGGTGGCGATGGCGAGCCTCATGGAAGGGTCTCAGCGGGATTTTACCGCAACACTGATCGACGCCATTCCCCATGTGGAGATCCTGGACGAGCAACGCGCACCGGCGGAACAACCGGCCAGTGCAGTCTATGACGCTGTCACCTATCATGGTCTCAGACCAAAGGAAGACCTTCGCGGTATCCGCAACCCGACCGAAGCGCTTGCCTCGCTGCGCGACTGGGTGAACGGATCGATGGCGCAGCGTCTGAGCGGCCAGGCGGTGCTGCGCTATGCCGGACAGGACATCGGCATGACCTTGGTCGGTGTGGAACCCAAGCGCGAACTGACCGTCTCCAAGATCGGCGAGGATATGCGCCAGGGCTCCTTCGAGGACCTGGATACGACGTCAAATGGCCTCGTTATCGGCGACAAGGCCGCGGAACGGCTGGGGGCGGACCTTGGCGATACCGTGACCCTGACGTCTGCAAACGGTGTCGCCAAGCGCTTCAAGATCGTCGGCCTGTTCCACAGCGGCATCACCACCAGCGACGAAGGGCTTGCCTATGCGCCGCTGAAGGCCGTGCAGATCCTTCTGGAAAAACCGGACGTCATCAATTCGATCGCGATCCACCTCAATTCCATCGCCGAAGCCAACGCGGTTGCCGCACGGGCCGAGCGGCAGCTCGGCTACAAGGCGGTTTCCTGGGAAGAGGCCAACGAGGGGCTGATGGAAGCCTTCTTCGTGCGCAACGTGATCATGTACACGGTTGTCGGGGCCATTCTGGTGGTAGCCGGCTTCGGCATCTTCAACATCGTCTCGACGATCGTGCACGAAAAGGCGCGTGATATCGCGATCCTGAAGTCGCTCGGATTTCCGGAAGTCGATATTCAGCAGATCTTCGTGCTTGAAGGGCTGGTAATCGGTATCCTGGGCGCTCTTGCAGGTTCAGCGCTCGGTTTCGGACTGTCGAGCTATCTCGCGTCGGTCAAATTCGAATTTACCCAGGACGTGGAGATGACCCACCTGCCGATCTATTTTTCCGCCCTGCACTACATCATTGCCTGCCTGTTGGCGCTGTTTTCATCCGGGATCGCCGGCTACATTCCCGCCAGGAAAGCCGCTCGGCTCAATCCTGTCGACATTATCCGAGGGGCGACATGACCCCTTCCGCGGAAAAACAGACGGCTCCCGGCCACGTTCTGCTGGAAGCGAGCAACCTCACCCGCATCTTGCCGGCTATCGTGCCGGTGACACTGGTACAGGATGTCAGCTTTCAGGTTGGCGAGGCGGAGTTCGTTGCCATTACCGGTCCGTCCGGTTCCGGGAAATCGTCGCTTCTGTATCTGCTTGGCCTTCTGGACAGGCCGACCTCCGGCGAGGTCCGGATAGACGGCCTTCCCACCCATGCGCTGACATCTGCCGAAATGGCGCATCTTCGCCTGGAAAAACTCGGCTTCGTCTTTCAATTTCACTTCCTGCTGCCGGAATTTACCGCGCTGGAAAACGTGATGATACCGATGCAGCGGCTCGGCAAACGCAGCCCCAAGGCCCAACTCGACCATGCGACGGAGCTTCTGGCGGCGCTGGGTCTGGAAGAGTTTCTTCACCGCCGCCCGGAGCAATTGTCCGGCGGCCAGCGACAGCGCGTCGCTGTCGCCCGAGCACTTGCCAATTCACCGCAGTTGATCCTTGCTGATGAACCGACCGGCAGTCTCGACAGTGTATCGACGGAACAGGTGTTCGAAAGTCTTCAGGCCATTGTGAAGACCGAAAGGACCACCGTCGTCGCCGTTACCCATGATATCGATCTCGCCGACAGGATGGACCGGCGTATTCATCTGGTCGACGGCCGCATCGATTACGACCGGCACCACCAAAGGGAAGAAGCACCCGGCTTGGGCGCTTAATTTTCGGCCTGAGTAGCTGGCACCGGTTTCAGGCGACTTGAGGCTCATGCACCGGCTGGACTATCGCCAGCAGCATCAGGAGTGCAACAGGTATCGCAAGCGCCCAGAACCCCATGACGGTCATCAGGAAACTCGCCAGGAGGCCTCCGGCCGCGAAGGCCATCAGGACGAAGGCCTGGTGACGGATCCGGGAGCGGCTGTCGGGCCGCGTTTCGGGATGCGTGAAATAGTCGGCGATACCGAGCACAAGCTTCAGCGTATTGCCGGTCATGATGGTCGTGGGAACATGCCTGTTGAGCAGGGTCAGCATGATGACGTTCTGCAACGACATCGCCACGGTCGAAAACCCGACAGCCGTCAGCGTGACGGCAGACAACGGTCCTCCGGCGGACGGATCTCCAAGACCGGCGACGAACATGAAGCCCGCCACCAGCAAAGCTTCGAGCGCGAACAGATGCCGGACGGCAATCCTGTTTTTGCGCACCAGCGCAGTGACCGAAACGAACCAGAAGAGAGTCGAACCGAAGAAAACCGCGAGCACGAAGACCTTCAGGGCCGCGTTTTGCCCCTGGTGAAACACCTCCGTGCACAAGACGACAAGCGTTCCGGTAATGAATGCCGTGAAGGTGTGAAACAGGCCGAGAATGCAGACCACATCGATGAAGCAGGCACAAAAGGCGAGCAGGATCGGCACCAACGGCCGACTGTGATGCAACATGGATCGGTCCAATTGTGGTGCTCCCGAGCTAGTCCTTTCAGGAAGATGTGCCATGCACTGGCGGACTTGCCAAGCCGGATTGGACATGGCATAAGCGCGCCATCATCAAGAGAAGGGCTGGCGCCCTCGCCAACCTGCCGTTCCGGGCAAGGTGGTTTCCGCAACAGGGATGCGGCTGGTCAGACCCTCAACCGAGGCTTTCCGGCAACTAAGCGGTTAATTTGCATGCGCCAGTCCTCCTCGGGCAACCGATGGAGGATTTTTTGTCTCAGGACCCTTTTGCCGGACGTGCGGCAGATCTGATCGAGAACCATGTGGCGGCGAGCTCCAAGCTTGCCGGAACGGATATCTGGTGCCAGGCCGCTGAAGACTGCGTGCTGGCGCGGATCAAATCCCTGCGCATCCTGGGTGGCCTACCGCGGCACAAGGCGCCGCTGAGCCAGACCGCCCGCACCGAGCGTTTGAAAACACTGCTTCAACTGTGGGCGAACGGCTGCACCTGCGCTGTCGATGAAGACCTCTTTGCCGATATTCTCAACCGGCACGGACCCGTCAGGCACTGACGGGGGTGCCCCCGTGTGGTGCACAACGCCTGCACTCTGCCAATTTGTTTGATACAGGCGTGCTGCAACAACTCGCCTCATCCTGAGGAAGGTCGAAGGCCTGTCTGGAAGGATGGGCCGCTTGCTCATCAGTATGCCGCCCATCATTCGAGACAGCGCTGAAGCGCTTCCTCAGGATGAGTTTTTTTGGGGAACCAAGCCGGATGAGATCGCGACGCTCAGTCTCGCTTGGGGACCGGGCGCGGCTTGCCGCCGTCATCGACGGCCACCATGGTGAAGACCGCTTCGGTCACCTTTTCACGGTGGCCGTAGCGATGGCGCAGGGCCCAGGATTCAAGCTTGATTTCCATCGACGAGTTGCCGACACGAAGGACTTCGGCATAAACGCACAGCACGTCGCCCACATGGACAGGCCGGATGAATTTCATCTTGTCGACCGCGATGGTCACGACACGTCCCTCGGCCCGTTGACCGGCTGCGATACCGCCTGCCAGGTCCATCTGCGACAACACCCAGCCCCCGAAAATATCTCCCGAGGCATTGGTGTCGGCAGGCATTGCCATGGTGCGCAATGTCAGATCGCCTGTCGGCTTTTCGTCGTACACGCCTGAGCCCCTCCGCTGATTCTCGCAAGAAGACTAGGTCATCACCTGCAAGAATAGAAGTGGTTGATCGGAGGGCCTCAGAAGGAACTGCGGATCAAGTCCACCGTCAAAGCACAAACATCAGGATTGCCATGATCCACAACGGCATGGGGGCAGCGACCCAGATCAGCAGGATCGGCAAGCCGCGATGCAGAAGGTTGGAGGTATTCATTTCGGTTGCTTTCTAGCTGAAGGCCTGGATTTCAAGGACTGTCATCGCCGAAAGGGCGACGATGCCGGTGATGAAGGCCAGTTTCGCGCTGCCGATGAGTGTGCGGCCGGCGACATCCAGTTTCGGCAGCGGCATGCCGCGCGAATCCAGATACATGGACAGAAGCATCAGCGAAAAGACGGTGAACCAGACGAACACCAGCACTTCCGCTATCAGGACAATCGTTACCAGCATGATCCGCTCCATTCAGAGGGTTGCGATGTCAGTTCGGCAGGCGGATTGGCTCCGGGGGTTCCGAAGGTGGCCAGCCACAGGCTCTGTGCGATGCGTTCGGCAATGGCCACAATCTCGTCTGCAAGGTCCGGCACGAACAATTCACGGATCACGGGCCGGAAGACACTGAGCCATTCGCCATAATCCGTGCTTACCAGCTCCTTCTGCTTCAGGTGAGCCGGCACGGGCTTGCCCTTGTAGGCGCCGTTCTTCATCAGGACGGATTGCCAGAAGGCTTCTATTTTCGGCAGGTGCTCTTCCCACCGGCCAGCCAGACGGCGCTCGAAGATACCTCCGAGCCGTGGATGCTGGCGGATGCAGCCATAGAAGGTATGCACCATCACATGGATCGCCTGTTCATCGACCTTCTCGTAACGGCGGAGCCGGTCGCCCTGGTCCGGCGTTTCGCGTCTCTTCAGCTTGTATCTGTTGGTACTGGAGTTAGGGGCTTCCATAGCCGCCTCCATAACATTCATTTAAGATGCATCTTTTAAATGGCACAACAACCCGCTAAAATCAACATATAAGATGAATGTTTAAAGAGACCCCGCCATGCGCCTCAGTCAGGCCAGCGATTTTGCCTTGAGAATTCTGATGGCGACCGGCCAATCCGACGACCCGCAGACAGTCGACAAGCTTTCGCGGCAGCTTGGCCTTGCCAAATCACATGTCATGAAAATCGTCGCTCATCTCGCCAAGGGTGGCTATCTGGAGACGACGCGCGGGCGTGGCGGCGGGATACGGCTGGCGAAAACACCGGACATGATCCGCCTGGGGGATGTCGTGCGGCTGATCGAGCCGGACCTTGGCGTCGTTGCCTGCCTGAAGCCCGAGCCCACAGTCTGCGCCTTCCTGCCCCGGTGTGCCCTGAAAGGCGCAATGGCGCGAGCCTCGGAAGCCTTTCTGGAAAGCCTCAATACCGAAACGCTGGCATCCATTCTGGCCGGAACACAGATGGCATTGCCGGTCGATACCAGCGCCTGAGGCCCCCCGGCTGCAACGAGGCAGCGGGGCCCATCCGTTTCGATCCTGGTTCTCCTAGAGCGTCGAAGCCTTTTCCAGGAAGTCCATCTGCTCCAGGCAGTAGTAGCCGGAAATCCGGCTGATGGTGCCTGCCCTCTTCCAGTCGTTGAGGACGCGGCTGACGTTCTCGCGCGCGGCACCTGCCATGTTGGCGATATCCGCTTGGCTGAGCTTGTAGTGGATCAGCAACCGGCCATCGTCGAGCGGCTTGCCGAAGGTTTCCGCCAACTGCAGCAGGGTTTGGGCGACCCTTCCCGGCAAGGGCAGGAACGAGCGTGCCGCCAGCACATCATTGGCATGGCGCAGCCGCTTGCCGACGATCGACAACATATGCCGGTAGACTGCCGGGTTCTCGTCCGCAAACCGCTGGAAGGCGGCCTTGTCAATGAAGGCAAGCTGGGCTTCCTTCAGGGAGATGACCGTTGCCGACCGCGGACGGCCATCAAGCAGGGCCAGTTCGCCGACAAGATCGCCAGGGCCGAGCACTGCAAGCAGCTGCTCGTCGCCTTCAACGGACAAAAGCGATACCTTGAGCGAGCCCTCCAGAACCGCGTAACAGCCGTTTCCGGGATCGCCATTTTCGAAGAGAATGGTGCCAGCCGATATTTTCATCGGCCTTGCAAGGCGCGACAGGCCGACAGCCAGTTCCGGGTCAAGCCCTTCAAGCGAAAAGCTATTTTTTAAAAAATCCTTGATTTCAGCCACACCTTACCCCTGCCAAAAGCGCTGCTGCCCGCGAAATTACAAGATCAAACGCCATCTTGTGATGCCCATCACGTGCATTCCAGCAAAATAACCCTATATCTAAGGACATGGAAGCGGGGCCGCCCCTCCCCTCTTCCGGACCTCCACGAAAAACGGCCCTGTACCCCGCAGGGCCGTTTTTTCGTTTCACCGTTTCGTCATACCCACTGGTCGATCCGAATTCGCAAGTCCGAAACAAACCTCACAAAAGCCTGACTGCCAGCACCTTAAGCGAAAGTTCGGCGTCAGTTCAGAAAAACGTCTTTCTTCTCCAGCGTCTGAAAGAACCTCTGGCTGGAAAGAACCTCAAACTGGCATTCGCGTATCGCAATCTTCCGGCGCGGTTCGTCCCGCCGCAGGCGATCGTCCGAACGGCCGGGAATAGCAGCCACGAAACTGAGATCGCTCATGCCGTCAAAATGGTTATGCAAAAGAGCGTGCAGCGCTTCCTGATCCTCGGTCTCCGGCAAGGGATCCGCCTTGGGAAGCAGCTTCAGGCCGTGCGCCTTGGCAAGCCGTGCCAGGCGGACAGCCTTGAGACCTGATTGCACCGGCGAAATCAGCAGTGGCGGATCGGGATAATCGGCATGCTCGATCGCCTTCAGAACGATCCGCGCAAGGGACGTGCGCTCCAACAGACCTTCACGCACCGCCACGAAATCCGGCTGACGTTTCATCAACACGCTGTAGCGGGCAAGCTGAGCCTGGGCTTCCTCCTGCAGAAGCTGGTCCGGCAGAAGCCGCAGCAAGGCACGGCGCTGCAGTTGTTCGCGCGTGAACATCCGGTCGCCATAGATTTCCTGCATGCGGGCGCTGACAGGCGAAACACGATCACCGCTGAAGGCCAAGGTCACCCCGAAGAGTGCCCGTTTACCGACCTTCTCCGCGGTTTCCTGCAACGGACGGAATTCGCGTGGCCACAGCTCGGTGGCAACCATGGCTCCAAGGGCGCTCAGGCGCCCCCGTTCCACAAGTTCACGCAATGCGCGATCGACCCCGAAGGCAAGGCCGTAGTCCAACGCTCCAAGTGTAATTCGCTTCATGAAATTCCGCAGGCGGACCGGACAATGTGAATATTAAGCCACATCCCTGCGTCATTCAGCCAAGCAAATCAAGTCGGATGTTGGGTGGAGCCGACATCTACTGCCGGTTCAATTTGGGTCGACCGGCTCGAACACCGGGCCGATACGCCCCTCAACCTTGTAGACGACAAGCTTTTCCAGCGGCACATCTTTAACCTTGCGCGTCAGCTCGGCAACTTCCTCGACGTTGGCAAAGGACTGCCGCAGGTCGCCTTCCCGGTTCCGGCGCTTTTCAGCAACATAGAGCCCCGGCCCGTCGAACAGCGACATGTCAGGCGCAGGCTGCATGACATAGCGGATACGCTCGGTCAGCTGGAACACCGGCAAGTCGTCTTTCATCAGGAAATCGAGCTGGCCGTTGAGGCCGTAGCTGGTCGTTGCCACGAAGCCGGCCCCCTCCCTTTCTGCCAGTTCCTTCACTTCCTGTCCGATCTCCGGCCAACCGCGTAACTGGAAGGTCGGGTCCTTGCGGGCAAAGGCACCCGTCAGCGGCCAGACTGCGTGCAATTGCACCACGACGGCAACTGCAAGACCAAGGACGACACCGGCTTGCGCCAGACGCTGCCACAGGGCTGGGCTGGCAGGCCGGCTGGTGACAAAGACCGCAGCCATCATGGCAAAAACGGGAAAAAGCGGTGCCGGCCAATTGGCCTGCACGCGCGAATGCAAGGAGTGATACCCGAGATAGAGCAGGAACGGCAAAACGGTCAGGAGAAGGAGAGACGCCGCGTTTTCCCGCGCCCGAAGCCCTTTGAAAAGCCTGGCGGCACCAGCAAACGCCAAAACAGCGATCAGCGGGTTCATCAGCCCGACCAGTGCGCCGAGGAACTCTGGAATGTATCTTGCCGTGTAACCGCCGGTGCCAGCCCGGCCGAACTGCTTGTAGAAGCTGACCCATTCGTGGACGTGGTTCCAGTAAAGCACCGGCGAAAAGCAGAGCAGCGCGATCAGTCCACCGGTCCAGAGTTGCCAGCAGCGCCACCAGCGGCGGGCATCCGGCACCCAGATCAGCCACAGGACGATGCCCGCGCCCAGAAACAGGACCGAATATTTGGCAACCAGGCCGCAACCGGCCATCAGCCCGACCACGAACCACCAGTTGGCGTTTCTGGACGTTGACAGTTCTGTCAGCGCCCACAGGCTGAGACCCCAGAACAGCACTGACGGTGCGTCGGGCGTTGCCAGAATGCCGCCGATGCCCACCAGCAGGCTGGCGTTGAGGAACAGAACGGACCAGGCCGCGGCAGTGCGTCCGAACAAAAGGGAGGCTGTGCGCCACAGGGCCAGGGAACCGATCACGCCTGAGGCGATGACAAGGGCGCGAACCGCGAAGACCGTGTCACCGAACAGTGCCTGACCGATACCGATCCACCAGCCGATCATCGGCGGATGGTCGTAATAGCTGAGCGTCGGCGAAAGCCCCCAGAGGCGGTAATAGGCTTCGTCCTCGACAAAATGCGAGTGGCTGGCGGCAAAGATTTTCAACGCCGTCAACAGGCCGACAATCAGGATCAGGCCTGCGGGCCGCAGGTAGAAAGGCAAGGATCCGGTCTGAGCTTCAGCGGTCACAACGGGCCTTTACGACTTGCGCCAGGTCAAGGCGGAGCTGGCCGCGTAGTTCCAGACAGCCCCCATGATCGCCCCCGCCGTACCGGCGAACCACCAGTAGGATGGATCGGCGTAGATCAGGTTGGCGACACCGACGTTGGCCAGCACCCCGACCGAACAGACCGCGTAGAAGGTCAGGAGGCCGACCAGCGCCCTCATGCCGTTCAAGCGGCGGTCGCGATAGGTCAGCTGGTTGTTGAGAAAGAAGTTCGAAGTCATTGCGACGAAGGACGCCGCCGTCTGGGCGAGGTTGAATTCCATGTCGCTCAGCAGGAACACGCGCAGCGCCGCCAGATGGACGAAGAGGCCGCTTGCTCCCACGAGGCCGAACATCAGGAAACGGACCGAAACGATATTGCCGAAGTATTTCGCGAGCAGCAGACCGAAATAGTCGAGCGTGACCAGTGTATCCAGCTTGCTTTCGCCGTGCTGGCGCTCGCGGAAGGTGAACGGCAGTTCCTTGATCTTCAAGGTACCACCCGCACTGGAGACCAGGTCGAGCAGGATCTTGAAGCCCTGGGGCGAGAGCTTCGGTGCGAGAGCTTCAGCCTTGTCCCGGCGGATCATGAAAAACCCGCTCATCGGATCCTTGAGGGTGACGTTCAGCAGCTTCTGAGCGAGGCCGTTAGCGAGGTTGGAGCCCCAGGCGCGAAAGGACGACAGGCCTTCGCCAATGGTGCCGCCATCGACCTTGCGGCTTGCGACGACCAGGTCCGTCTCGTCTGCCTTCAGGGCGGCCAGCATCTTCGGCAGCATGGTCTCGTCGTGCTGCAGGTCCGCATCCATGACGGCGACAAAGGGGGCGGAGGACGCCAGGATGCCCTCTATACAGGCCCCCGACAGGCCCCGGCGACCAATACGCCGGATAACCCGGACTCGCGCATCGGTTCGGGCAATCTCGCGGGCAACCTCGGTGGTTCCATCGGGCGAATTGTCATCAACGACGATCGCTTCCCAGGCGATCCCGGCGAGCGCCTCGTCCAGGAGGCCGATCAGGATTGGAATGTTCGCAGCTTCGTTGAAACTCGGCAGGATGACACTGAGTTCAGCGGCCTTCGGCCCTTTCAGAGCCTCGGCCCCAACTTCGCCGGCATTCCCGTCCGCCATGCGCACCGCACTGTCCATACTGAGCCCTGTCCGCCGGTCCCGTGCCTTCCTTGCAGCACCGGGACGGCCCTTTTCACCCGATCCGCGCGGACCATAGCCCGGCAGAGATTAAATACAAGAAAAGACAATGGATGCCCGCACTGCCCGGCCGATTTACCGGCCCAATGTGCTTCACCTGTCTTTCGCAGCTGCACTTCCACTGTTCCTGAAGCGCCCTTTTACCGCGAACTGTGATGCAAACAAGGCACGGACTGCAGAATTGCTTCCCTGTCGCTGGTCCCGCACGACATTCATTGGTTCGCGGCCTGAACCACCGGCTTTCCTCCAGCTGCGATCGAACGAACCGGCAGGATGCTGCACCGCCTTGCCCTTGCGCCTTGTTTCGTCTACGACAGCCGCAACATCAGACAGCCGGATGCGAGAGGTTTCCTTGGGCGCGTCCGGCCGGGAACTCGCCAGGATTCAAGACCTTTATGGCCAAAAAACCGAACAAGCTGAAAGCCCGCCTGCCGCGCGGCTTCGTTGACCGCTCTGCCGAGGACATCCGCGCCACCGACGAGATGCTGGCGAAGATCCGCGCTGTCTATGAGCGTTACGGTTTCGATCCCGTCGAAACCCCTGCCTTTGAATATACCGATTGCCTCGGCAAGTTCCTGCCAGACACCGACCGGCCCAATGCCGGCGTCTTTTCCGTACAGGACGAAGACGAGCAGTGGATGAGCCTGCGCTACGACCTGACCGCACCGCTGGCCCGCCATGTTTCGGAAAACATCAACGAGATCCAGCTGCCCTATCGCACCTACCGTGCCGGCTGGGTGTTCCGGAACGAAAAGCCCGGGCCGGGCCGCTTCCGCCAGTTCATGCAGTTTGACGCCGACACCGTCGGCGCACCCGGTGTCCAGGCGGATGCCGAAATGTGCATGATGATGTCCGACACGATGGAAGCGCTCGGCATCGCGCGCGGGCAGTATGTGATCCGCGTCAACAACCGAAAGGTCCTGGACGGCGTGCTGGAAAGCATCGGCCTTGGCGGTGAAGAGCACGAAGAACGCCGGCTGACGGTTCTGCGAGCGATCGACAAGCTCGACAAGTTCGGGATTGAAGGCGTTCGTCTGCTGCTGGGCGACGGACGCAAGGACGAGAGCGGCGACTTCACCAAGGGTGCGGAGCTCGACCCGAATGCCATCGACAGCATCGTTGCCTTCGTCTCCGGGACGGGCACGCTTGAGAATGATGGCATCACCGAGCTCAACACCATGGCGGAAATCTTCTCGGCCTGTGGTTATGGCGAAGACCGGATCAAGATCGACCCGTCCGTCGTGCGCGGTCTGGAATATTACACCGGTACGGTTTTCGAAGCCGAACTCCTGTTCGACGTGACCAACGAGAAGGGCGAAGTCATCCAGTTCGGGTCTGTCGGCGGTGGTGGCCGTTATGACGGGCTGGTCAAGCGCTTCACCGGACGTGACGTGCCCGCGACGGGCTTTTCCATCGGCGTTTCCCGCCTGATGACAGCGCTGAAGAACCTCGGCAAGCTCGGCATGTCCGACGTTGTCGCGCCGGTGCTGGTCACCGTGATGGACGGCGACGTTGCCGCGCTCGGACGCTACCAGAAGATGGTACAGGACCTGCGCGAGGCTGGTATCCGCGCAGAAATGTACCAGGGGAACTGGAAGAAGTTCGGCAACCAGCTGAAATATGCCGACCGGCGTAACTGCCCGATCGCCATCATCCAGGGTTCTGACGAGCGGGAAGCCGGTGAAATCCAGGTCAAGGACCTGATCGAGGGCAAACGGCTTTCCGAAGAGATAACCGACAACATTACCTGGCGTGAAAGCCGTCCGGCGCAGGTCACCGTCAAGGAGACGGAACTCCTTGCGACCGTGCGCGGCATCCTGGACGGGCAGGCGGAAGACCGCCAGCGCCAGAACGAGGGTTGATCATGAGTGGGGCGGCACAGGTGACCGGACTGGCTCCGGAGAAGATCGAGACGGTTCTTGGCCTCTTCAAGGCCGCGGGCCATGACGAGGTCAGCCCGCCGATCCTGCAACCGGCGGACGTCTTTCTGGATCTCACCGGCGAGGACATCCGGCGCCGGCTCTATCTGACCAGCGGTACCGACGGGCTTGATCTGTGCCTGCGCCCCGACTTCACCATTCCGGTTTGCCGTCATCATCTGGCGCAAGAAGCCGTCAAGCTTCCGGCCGCCTATTGCTACAACGGCCCGGTGTTCCGCCAGCGCCCGGACGGCCTGGGCGAAATCCCGCAGCTCGGCGCGGAAAGCCTCGGCCGTACGGACACGGCCGAAGCGGATGCGGACCTGCTTGCGCTTTCCGTCAAGGCCCTGGAGGAATTCGGCCTGTCGGACATCGTCATCCGAATTGGCGACGAGACCCTGTTTGCCGCCGTGCTGGAAGGGCTTGACCTGCCGACCGTCTGGCGCCGCCGGCTACGTGATCTCTTTGGCGAGACCGACCGTCTGACCGCTGCGATCACCCGCATGGCCGGAGCCTCTTCCTCCGACGATGACAGCCGCGACGTCCGCCTCGGTTTCCTGTCTGCGCTGGAAGGGGCTGATCCGGAGGCTGCCCATGCGGTCGTCGAGGATCTTCTGTCGATTGCCGGAATTTCCGCCGTGGGCGGACGCACGCCCAGCGAAATCGCAGACAGGTTCCTGGAACAGGCCGCCCTTGCCAGCGGTGCCCGCGGCCATGACAAGGCGGCGGAAACACTTTCCGCCTATCTGGCCCTGAAGGCGGATGGCGCCAGCGCCGCCGGAATGCTGCGCGATTTCTCCCGCGATTTCAGCCTTGGCCTGGATACGCCCATCGCCGCCTTCGAACAGCGCCTTGCGGCCCTTGAAGCCAAGGGCATCGATCCCGCCCGGCTGACATTCGCAGCCGAGTTCGGCCGGCGTCTTGATTATTATTCCGGCTTTGTCTTCGAGATCCATGCAGTCAATCCACCCGTGGAAGGACCGCTGGTCGGCGGCGGGCGCTACGACAAGCTGGTCACCCTTCTTGGGGCCGAAGACGACGTACCGGCCATCGGCTTTTCCATGTGGCTCGACCGGATTGCAGCGAGTGTTAGGTCATGAGCAAACTGATTATCGCCATTCCCTCCAAGGGCCGTCTGCAGGAAAACACGCACGAGTTCTTCGGCCGCGCAGGCCTGAAGGTGGTGCAGCCCGGCGGCGCGCGGAACTATCGCGGCGCCATCAAGGGTCTGCCGAACGTCGAGATCGCGTTCCTGTCGGCTTCCGAAATCGCGCGGGAACTTTCCGACGGCACGGTCCATTTCGGGATTACGGGTCTGGATCTGGTGCATGAAAACATCGCCAACCCGGAAAGCACCGTTCACATCGTCACGCCGCTTGGCTTTGGCCCGGCGGATGTGGTGGTTGCCGTGCCGAAAGCCTGGATCGACGTTGAAACGATGGCGGATCTTTCCGATGTCGCTTCCGATTTCCGCAATCGCCATGGCCGCCGTCTGCGCGTTGCGACCAAATACGTCAATCTCACGCGCTCGTTCTTCGCCGGTCACGGCATTGCCGACTACCGCATTGTGGAAAGCGCGGGGGCGACTGAGGGCGCGCCGGCAGCCGGATCCGCGGAACTTATCGTGGACATCACCACGACCGGCTCGACGCTGCAGGCCAACAACCTGAAAATCCTTTCAGATGGTGTGATGCTGAAAAGCCAGGCCAATCTGGTAGCCTCCCTCAACGCCGACTGGTCCGTCACCGCCCTTGGCGCTGCCCGGGCGATCCTCGACCGCGTGGCCGCGGAAGAAGCAGCGCGCAACGTCAAGCTGGTCAAGGCCGTGGTTGCCGACCGCACACAGGCCCTTCGATCTGTCAGCAAGGTTGGCGCTCTTCAGCGCTTTTCCGAAGTCGATGACCTGCACCACGTCAGCGTCTTGTGCCCCAGGGACGCCGTTGCCGACTGCGCTCAGCTCCTTATCGAAGAAGGCGCGGAAACGGTTACCGTCGAAACGCTCGACTATGTGTTCTCCAAGGAAAACCGCCTGTTTTCGCCGCTGAAGGCGAAGGTGAACGGGTAAGCACATAGCAGCGTTTCCAAGCCGCGTGACATGATTGCGGAGGTTGCTTGCGGACGTTGTTTTTTCGGCTTCGCCGAATACCCCCTTCCCTAACCCTTCCCCACAAGGGGGAAGGGAATCCAGCCGAGTAACTCGTCAGGACCCAGTCACCTTCAGCGCCTCACAGGACGCTTGAATGCCGTGCGTGCGGCTTCAACGCTTTCCCGGCAGCAGCAGCCTTCCAGGTGGTCGTTGACCATGCCCATGGATTGCATGAAGGCATAGACGGTGGTCGGGCCGACAAAGCTCCAGCCGCGTTTCTTGAGATCCTTGGAGAGCTCGGTGCTTTCGGCCGTCTTGCCCAGGGTCTTTGCCGTGGCGAAGTCCAGCTTCTCAGGCCGGTTTTCCGGTTTCGGCTCGAATGACCAGAAGTATGCGGCAAGCGTGCCGAACTCCTGCCTCAGCTCCAGTGCCCGCCGGGCGTTGTTGATGGTGGATTCGATCTTGCGGCGGTGACGGACAATGCCGCTGTCCTGCAGACAGCGTTCGACATCCGCCTCGGTAAACTCTGCCACCCGTTCAAATTCGAAATTGGCGAAAGCTGCCCGGAAGGCGTCGCGCTTGCGCAGGATGGTCAGCCAGGACAGACCCGACTGAAATCCTTCCAGGCAGATTTTCTCAAAAAGACGCCTGTCCTCGTCAACCGGCCAGCCCCACTCCGTATCGTGATAGCGCTGGTAGTCCTCCAGACCACCATGCCACCAGCAGCGGTTCCTGTCGTCCTCGCCCAGCAGCAGACCTGTTACCGGATCGCGTTCCGCTTTTGCCGTTTCCGCCGGTTTCTGCTCTGCCATACGCCACCTTGATATTCACTGTTTGTTCCCATCTTGGTACCCTCCCCGATACCTGGAAGCAACCCGAAATGCGAGCCCGGTTTCAAAAACAAAAAACCCGGCCAGGCCGGCCGGGTTTCGAATTTTAAAGGCTAGAGACCTTTCTCAGGCAAACAGAGCGTCGATATCGTCCTGGGTCGCCACATCGATGTCGCTTTCCAGCGCGGGACCATTGAGAAGGGCAGCGTCGCCCTCCTTCAGGTCGCGCTGTTCGACTTCGATATCTTTGAAGGTTTCGATGCCACCCCAGATATCCATCATCTGCATGATGCGGTCTTCGACAAACCGCAGCGTCGATACCACCTTGGTGATGCGCTGGCCGGTCAGATCCTGGAAGTTACAGGCTTCGAAGATCTGGATGACCTTGTCCTGGATATCGTTCGCCAGTTCGGCGTCTTCCTTGCCAAGTCGCGCGGACAGCGTGTTGGCGGTCTCGTCGATGAACTCGGCAGATGCCAGGATCGTTTCGGTCGCCCCTTCCGTTCCGATCACCACGGCGTCAAGCTCGTTGGTGACCCGGGTCATCTCCTCGCCCTTGGAACCAGTGGTGTGATGCAGCGTCGCGATCTCGCGCTTTGTCTGGGCGATTGCCTCGTAGATGGCGTCGAGTTCAACCTTCAGCTTGGCGGCCTCGGACAGTTCCTTGCGGAATTCGGCCATGAACTTTGCGCTCATGGCTTCCGGATCAAGCGGTGCCTGTTGGTCCGGTCCGCTTTTCAGCATGGATTTGAGGCTGGCGATCTCTGCCAAGACTTCCTGGTGACGACGTTCTTCGGCATAGGCGGGGTTCTCGTTCGCCCCGGAATTCATGCGTATCAAGCTTTCCGCTCGAAAGGATCTTTTCACCGCGGCCATGCCTACTCCCGTTCCCCGCCCCTGCAGGCTTTCTTAAATCGCAATATCGACCCTTATAGCGCGGGAAGTTTAAAGAATTGTTTTTTCAATGCTTGGCGCGCCTTACGGCATAATTTGGTGTTTGGTAACGGTTTCTTGGCTTTCCTCGCGGCGGCGCTTTGGTTATCCTCGCGCAGATTGACAACGAACTGCTGCGCGCATGATCAGGCATGACCCTCAGGCCAATGTGGCTGCAAACGGTGCTTTGACCTAGATGAATTTCCTGCGCATCCTTTTGACCTGCCTGCTCTTTCTTACGGCCCCCGTCACGCTGAGTTCCCCTTCGGCGGCAAACGATTCCTTTTCAACGGAAGAGCTGCTGGAAGGGTTCGAGAAGACCGTATTCGGACTCGAGTACCGCAGCTGGAGCTGGCGTCCCTATCTGGTCAAGAAGTTCACCACCCCGGTCCTGTTCTACGTCCATAACCTGTCCGCGCGCGACAGGACACAGACGGTCCATCGCTTCATAAAGGAAATCGACAACCGCATTGGCGGATTGACGACCGGCGTCACGAACGATCCGGCCAAGGCGAATTTCGAGATCTATGTGGTCGACCGGGCTCAGTACGAACCGGTGGTGAAGAAGGACATCTACAAGAACGAACATGCCCGGGTTCCAGGCAGGTGCCTTGTTCGTGTCGTTTCCGGCCGCAAGGGCATCAAGCGCTCGGCGGCAGTCATCGTTTCCGACGAAGGCGAATTTCTTTTCAAGCGTTGTCTTGTCGAGGAACTTCTGCAGGGGCTGGGGCCGATGAACGACGACGAGCAGCTCACCCATTCGGTGTTTAACGATTCCTCGCGCCACAGCCGCTTTACGGTGTTCGACCAGATCATTTTGAACATGCTTTACGATCCGCGTATCAAACCGGGCATGTCGATGCAGCAGACCCGGCCGATCCTGCCGCTGGTGGCGCGCGATGCCAGAAGGCGCGTGCGTTAACCAAGGAATCGCGGAAAGCTTTGTCTTTTCAAACCACCTTCAAAGGTTAATCCGGCGACAACCGAAGCGCCTAGGATTTCATTAAGCCTGTTCCTCAACCAACAACTAACCATAAGAAAAGATTACCAGATTTCCGTGCGCCGGATTCATCTTTGCAACAGCCTGAGCTGCTTATCATCCTTGCCAATCCGTTAACCGGCGGCTGTAAAAGGCCGCTGAACGTGGTCGATGACAAGTTGATGAGTACTGCCATGTTGCTGCTGCGAAATATGTTTCCCAAGGCTCTCGCGTTTGCCGGTGTCCTGGTTCTTTCCACCGGCCTTTCCGGCACTCCGGCAACCGCGGGCCAGGTCTCGCCACCGCCGCTCGTGCTCAGCCCGAACCTGACAGAACCCTGGATGCTGCAACTGCAGCCCCAGGTCCAGCGGCGTTCGACGGCGCAGCGCTACCAGTTCAAGCAGCAACGTGTGCAACGGCCACGTGTCCAGCAGCAACAGCCGCAGGTGCGCCGCGCCAACTGGTGGTCTCCCCGCCAGCAGCCGGTCCGTCAGCAGCCGCAACGCCAGGCACGAGCCCCGCAGTCGCGGCAGATTGCACCGCAGTTCCTGCCGACCATCGTGAACTATGATGGCCCGCACAAGGCCGGTACGATCGTGATCGATACCAACGAACGCTTCCTCTACCTGGTTCAGAGCGATGGTACCGCGCGGCGCTATGGTGTCGGCGTCGGCAAGCCCGGTTTCGAATGGGCCGGCACCCACAAGGTCACCCGCAAGGCGGAGTGGCCGGACTGGCGCCCGCCGGCGGAAATGCGCAAGCGTCGTCCCGACCTGCCGACCTTCATGGCCGGCGGACCGGACAACCCGCTTGGCGCACGCGCCATGTATCTCGGGTCCACGCTTTACCGCATCCACGGCTCCAACCAGCCCTGGACCATCGGCCACGCGGTCTCCTCCGGCTGCATCCGCATGCGCAACGAAGACGTCATGGATCTCTACGAACGGGTCAAGGTCGGCACCACGGTGCACGTGATCTGACGAAGTTTTCCGCTTTCCGGCAAACGGAACACAGACGCGCGGCTCTGCCGCGCGTTTTTGTTGCCGGCACCTGCTTTTCTTTGCAGTCTGACGTCACGACAGGTCGAATCGCCGGCCTAGAGCAGTCTCCTTAAATCCTCTTTCAGGACCGCGGCATGAAAGCCCCCCACATCTCCTTTTCGGTTCGATCGGATGCCGCCTATTTTCTCAAGGCGACGCTGGTCGGTATTCTGGTTGGCGGTCTGGCAACCGGATTTCACACCGGACTCGATTTCCTATTCTCCCGTTATGCGGCACTGCGGCTGGCTCTTGGCCCGGGATACATGCCTTATGTCGTATCCATGGCCATTTCGGCAGCCTGCGTCACGGGAGCCTTTCTGCTCATCAGGCGGGTTGCCCCGGAAGCGGCAGGCAGCGGGATCCAGGAAATCGAAGGGGCCATGGAAGACAAGCGGCCGCTGCATTGGCCGCGCGTCCTGTTCGCCAAGTTTTTCGGTGGTCTGCTGGCGCTTGGGTCAGGGCTTGTGCTCGGCCGGGAAGGCCCCACCATCCACATGGGTGCGATGACCGCCGAGGCCCTGTCGCGGTCGCAGGACCTTTCGCCCGATGATCACAAGGGCCTGCTGGCGGCGGGCGCAGCCGCTGGACTGGCCGCCGCGTTCAATGCCCCCTTGGCCGCGATCCTGTTCATTGTCGAGGAAACCCGCCGACAGTTTCCCTTCGGCTATCGCACCTACATGGCCGTCATCATCGCATCGATCCTGAGTGCGGCCATCACCGAACAGCTGACCCATATCGGCCCGCCCCTGCAGGTGGATGTCGGCTATGTTCCGGTCTGGAGCTTCGCGCTGCTGGCGGTTCTGGGGGTTTTCCTCGGCGCGCTTGGCGTGTTCTTCAACCGGGCGCTGATCACGGTCATGGATCTCTTCCTGAAGATCCCCTCCGGCTTGCGCTGGGTCCCGGCGCTTGTCATCGGTGCGGTAACAGGCCTGCTGCTCAACGCCCTTCCCGCGGCGACCGGCGGCGGCGAAGAACTGGTCCACAACCTCATTCTGTCGAACTATGGCGTGATCACGTTGCTGGTGCTGACGCTCCTGCGCTTCGGCGGGGTGCTGTTTTCCTACGCGTCCGGTGTTCCCGGCGGCATCTTTGCGCCGATGCTGTCCATCGCGACTTGTGCCGGCCTCGCCTTCGGTGTCGCGTCGGCCGAATTCCTGCCGGTGGAAGACGATTTCCGCAGCGCCTGTGCCGTTGCCGCCATGGGCGGCTTCTTCGCAGCGTCTGTGCGCGCACCACTTGTCGGTGTTGTGCTGGTCATGGAACTGACCGGCGCCTATTCGCTGATCATGCCGGTATTGATCACCTGTACGACGGCATCACTGACGGCACACCACATGGGTGGTCGCCCCATCTACGAGGAATTGCTGGAACGCACGTTGCGGCTGGCCGGACAGCCTGTGGACGGCCCTCCGGACGGAGACAAGACACCGGTTCAGCTGGGCACACGGGAGAGCTGACGGGCTGAAAACAAGCCCGCGAGCCACTCGTCCTGCCGTTCGGCTATTCCGCTGCCTGACGCTGCTGAAGTACCGGCGTCAAGCTGTCGGGCTGAGGGCCGCCATAGACCCAGTCGAGCAGTTCCGCCGTGTGCAGGATCGGAATTTCCGTGCCAAGACCGATTTGCGTCATGCAACCGATGTTGCCGGTCGCGATCACGTCCGGCCGGGTCTTTTCGATATTGGCAACCTTGCGGTCTCGCAGGCGGCGCGCGATCTCCGGCTGGAGAATGTTGTAGGTGCCGGCAGAGCCGCAACAAAGGTGGCCTTCGGGAACGTCCTTGACGGCAAAACCGGCAGCCTTCAGGAGATCCTTCGGCTGCCGGGTGATCTTCTGGCCGTGCTGCATGGAACAGGCGGAGTGATAGGCAACCGTCAGGCCAGGCTTCATCGGCGGCTCACCGAGATCGACACCTGTCAGGAACTCGGTCACGTCCTTTGCAAGGGCTGACACCCGGGCCGCCTTTTCGGCATAGGCCGGATCGTCCTTCAGCATGAAGCCGTAGTCCTTGATTGTGGTGCCGCAACCGGATGCCGTGATCAGGACGGCATCCAGCCCTTCGCCCTCGGCTTCCTTCATCCACACATCGACGTTGCGACGGGCGTTTTCCAGCGACGCTTCTTCCTTGCCCATGTGATGAACAAGCGCGCCGCAGCAGACTTCCCCCTTCGGCATCACGATCTCGTACCCGGCCCTGCGCAAGAGCCGGATGGTCGCATCGTTGATGCCGGGGTTGAGCACAGGCTGGGCGCAGCCGCTGAGGAGTGCAACACGCCCCTTGCGTTTGGGGCTTTCGGCCGCAAAGACCCCCGGTCCTTCCAGCTGGCCGCGGCCCGGCGCCTTTGCCGGGGCCAGTTCCAGCATGGCGCCCATTCGGGCAAGCGGGCCGCCCATCATCTTCAGCAGCCCGGCGAAGGGTCGGCCGAAATAGGCGCCGATCAGCGCCAGCCGGAACCGTTTCGGATAGGGCAAGACAAACGCAAGGACCGAGCGCATCAGGCGGTCGGCAAACGGTCGCTTGTAGGTCTTCTCGATGTGTATGCGTGCGTGATCGACCAGATGCATGTAGTGCACGCCGGACGGACAGGTGGTCATGCAGGCAAGGCAGGACAGGCATCTGTCGATATGCTTGACGATGGTTTTGTCTGCTGGACGGTCGTTTTCCAGCATGTCCTTGATCAGGTAAATCCGGCCTCGAGGGCTGTCGAGCTCATCTCCAAGCAGTGTGAAGGTCGGACACGTGGCCGTACAGAAACCGCAGTGCACGCATTTGCGCAGGATCTTCTCCGACGCTGCAACGTGACTGTCCTTGAGCTGCTCTGCGGTGAAATTTGTCTGCATTGCTCCCCGTATCCCTCAATGACCCGTCGTTGCGGGTTTCTCCTTCCGAGCGAGGCGGATCGTACGGTCAGAAGGAAAGCGGCACAAGGCACCTTTGTGGCACAACGGTTTTGCCGACACGGACTTTCTGCCTCACCACCTCCCCCTTCCCTGAACGGACAGATGGAACATGAACCCGGGATAAACAGTGCACTCAGAACCGGTTCAACCGGGTCTGCCTAAGTTCCGAAGCGTGGGCGAAAGAAATGCCAACCAAGGAATTGATTTGATGATTAAGACGATTTCAAAAACTGCCGTTCTGACCGCTGTTCTCGCCAGTGTCGCAACCGGTGCCATGGCCAAGGACTGGATCGAGAAAGTGGAAGTCAAGCGCGACGGCATCGACGTCATTCCCGTCGAGGTGAAGGCCAACGCCTACAATTACACCAAGATCAAGTCCGGCAATCACCGGTTCCTGCTGCGCCTGTCGGCAAAGGCGACGAATGGCGAGCGGATTGTTGCCATGAAGGTGGGTTCCTTCAAGAACGTGCTTTACTTCGAAGGGGACGGCAACCTTTGGAGCAAGAGCTTCCAGAACCGCGACGTCGGCGCGGGCACGAAGCGCTCGGTTTCCATTTCCTACACGCCGGTTATCCCGATGGCCAAGGTCAAGTGGCAGGGCTGGGATCCGGTCCAGGCCTGCTCGCTCAACCTGGACAAGGTTCTTAAAAGCGGCATGAAGAAGTCGGTCGCGCTCAGCAAGACCTGGACGGTGTCCGCCAAGGCCTATTTCGAGCTGGACGCTGTGGCCGCGAAGAAGAACAAGGCCGAAAAGAACAAGTGGTCGTTCAAGAACACCACGCATCAGCGCGATGGTTATGGTTACGACGTGACGGTGAAGTGCCTGCCGGCGCAATGACGTTCGCCGCACCGGCAGCCTGGTAAAGGTTCATGGCCCGTGCCGCGCCTTGCGGACGGGCCTTGCCCTCTTGTCAGAACATCCAGGTTTCCGGGTTGGGCACAGGCTCGTTACGGCCTGCAAGCTGAAGCCCCTTGATGCAGCGGACGATCATCCAGATCAGTACGGCAATCAGCATCAGGAAGCCGATCAGGATCAGGGTCAAAAGACCACTGACGATGCCGAACAGCAGCCCGATCCAGAAAGTGCGGATCTGATAGGTGTAGTGACTATCAACCCAGGCCGAGCCCTTGCCCCGATTGAGATAGGCAAAGATGACACCGACAATGGCGGTGAACGGCACGATGATATTTGCCAGATAAAGAATATAGATGAGCGTGGCGTTCTTGCCGCCTGGCTCCATGTAGCCTGAAACGTCGGACTGTTGATCCATGAAGGCACTCCGTTGGAAATGCGTGTGACAATTATGGCCTCACACTACACACCACTGACCATTTTTCCAGGATTTAGAATGCCTTTCGGGTCGAACTGTTCCTTCAGGCGGCGAGACAGTGCCGCGAGCGGAGCAGGCTGCGGGTGAAACACCGGCACATTGGACCGCTGGGACGCATCGGCCCGCACAAGTGTTGCGTGACCGCCGCCGACGGCATCGACCGCAGCCCTGATTTCCGCCTCATGCAGGCTGCCATCCAGACACGACAGCCAGACAAGGCCGCCGCTCCAGTCATAATAGGCCTGAAGCTCAAACGTCTCCCTCAGGCTGGCAACCAGTTGCGGCCCTGCAGTCGGGGCGACGGAAAGCCGCCAGACCGGGGTTTCACCACCCGCGTAGGGTTTGACATCCCGGATCGTCTGCCAGAGAGCGCCTGTTTCCGATGCCTCCAGTCGCGACGGCGTGCCATAGGTGCCAAGCAGTGCCTGCAGGGTCTTGAAGCGGTAATCCACCGAGGTCGAGAAGCCTTCCAGGCGCAATACGGTTGAGCTGCTGCCGCCGTTCACCCCCGCAGGCAAATGGGCCGCGCCGGACACTTCCGCCGACGATCCCATGGCCTGGCACAATGCCTTGATGCCATCGTCGTCATCGAGCCCGGAAAGCACGAATGTTGCAGAGGTCTCCGGCTTGGGATTGACCTTCAGCGTCACGGTCGTTGCAACGGCAAGCGTGCCATATGCGCCGCACAGAGCCCGCGGCAGGTCATATCCGGTGACGTTCTTGACCACCTTGCCGCCGGAATTGAAGATCTCGCCGCGCCCGGACACCGCCTCCATGCCAAGCACATGATCGCGAGCAGCCCCGGCCTTGATCCGGCGGGGGCCGGAAAGGTTGGCTGCAAGCACGCCCCCGATTGTCCCCTGTGCCGGCGTGACGCCCAGGAGCGGGCCGAAGTCCATCGGCTCGAACGAAAGCTCCTGACCGTTGTCGTCGACCAGCTTTTCCACTTCGGCAATTGGCGTACCCGCCTTGACCGTCAGCACCAGTTCCGCAGGTTCATAGCTCTCGACCCCGGTCAAACCCGACAGGTCCAGCACATGAGCGGCCTGCACAGGGCGTCCGAGCGTTCGTTTTGAGCCCTGACCGATGATTTCCAGCGGCTGGTCTTCGGCAGCAGCCCAGGCCACCACCTTTTCCACGTCGCCGGTGTTTCGCGGTTTCATTGTCGCGTCCATGCCCCTACCCTCAGAACCGCGGAATATCTGGAAAGGGCAACTGGCCCTTGTGTACATGCATCTTGCCAAGCTCGGCGCAGCGGTGCAGCACCGGAAAAACCTTGCCCGGATTGAGAAGATGCTTCTGGTCGAAAGCGCATTTGACCCGTTGCTGCTGCTTCAGGTCCGCTTCGGAGAACATGTCTGTCATCAGATCGCGTTTTTCGATGCCGACACCGTGCTCGCCAGTCAGAACGCCGCCAACCTCAACGCAAAGCCGAAGAATATCGGCTCCAAAGGCTTCCGCCGCATCGAGTTCACCCGGCTTGTTGGCGTCGTAAAGGATGAGCGGGTGCAGGTTGCCATCACCGGCGTGAAAGACATTGGCAACGCCCAACCCGTGTTTTTCGGCCAGCTCCCGCATGCGGGCCAGCACCTTCGGCAGTTCGCGGCGCGGGATGGTGCCGTCCATGCACAGGTAATCCGGGGAAATGCGGCCCACCGCCGGGAACGCGGCCTTGCGGCCGGCCCAGAAGGTCATGCGCTCTTCCTCGCTTTCGGAAATGCGCACGTGGCTGGCCTGGTTGGCCCTGGCGATTTCCTCGACACGGCCGATCAGGTAATCGACCTCGCGCTCCGGCCCATCCAGTTCCACGATCAGCAAGGCCTCGACATCACGCGGATAACCTGCGTTGACGAAATCCTCCGCCGCGTGGATAGCGGGCTTGTCCATCATCTCCATTCCGCCTGGAATGATGCCGGCGGCGATAATATCGGCCACACAGCGCCCCCCGTCCTCGCTGGTCGGAAAGCCGATCAGGAGCGCCCGCGCCGTTTCAGGCTTTTGCAGGATCCGCACGGTGACTTCGGTGACGACGCCGAGCAGGCCTTCCGAACCGGTCATCAGCGCCAGCAGGTCATATCCCTCGCTGTCCAGATGCTTGCCGCCGAGGCGAATGACCTCGCCGGTGACAAGCACCATTTCAAGGCCGAGAACGTTGTTGGTGGTCAGGCCGTATTTCAGGCAGTGCACACCACCGGAGTTCTCCGCGATGTTGCCACCGATGGAACAGGCGATTTGCGACGAGGGATCCGGCGCGTAGTAGAAGCCCTCGTGCTCGACCGCACGTGTAATGCCCAGATTGGTGACACCCGGCTGAACGACCACGGCCCGGTTGTCATAGTCGATATCGAGCACGCGATTGAACTTCATCATCGACAGCAGAACGCCGTCTTCCAGAGGCAGCGCGCCGCCGGAAAGCGAGGTGCCCGCCCCGCGTGGCACGACCTTCACGTCATTGTCATGACAGTATTTCAGTACCTTCGATACCTGCTCGACCGTCTCCGGCAGGACGACGATCAGTGGCAACTGGCGATAAGCCGTCAGCGCATCGGTCTCATAGGCGCGCATCTCGCGTTCGTCATGGATTACCCCTTCTCCGGGCACAATCGCCTGAAGCGCGCTCAGGATTTCCTGGCGGCGGGCCAATACGGCCTGATCTGGCGCGGGCATCGCAATGGCGGTCACGAAATGAACTCCTTCTACTTTTTAATACGTTGATCCAGTTGAATTGGTCCTACGTAACATGAGATGGCAGTGAATTACCCTTACTTAAGTGTGGCAAGGTTCGCGCCCGAGGAAAACGACCGGCAAATACTAATTGTCTTTCTGAGAGATTGAAAATGAGCAATCTGACCGACATGGAGATTTTCGCAAGGGTGGTGAGCGCCGGCAGCATGTCGGCAGCCGGCCGCGAAATGAGCCTGTCGCCCGCAGTCGTCTCCAAACGCATCCGGCGTCTGGAAGAAAAACTCGGTACCAGACTGCTGCAACGGACCACTCGCCAGATCGCCATGACCGAGGCCGGACAGGGCTTTTACGAGCGCGTTGTGGCCATTCTTGCCTCCGTTGAAGAAGCCGAATCATTTGTCTCGCGCGGCTCGGCCAAGGCACGCGGCAACCTGAAGGTGGCCGTTCCGACGTCCTTCGGCCGGCTTCATATTGCTCCGCACCTTGGCAAGTTCCTGGCTGAAAACACCGATCTTTCGGTCAATCTCGATCTTTCCGACGATTTTGTCGACATTGTCGGCGACGGCTATGACCTTGCCATCCGCATTGCGGAGCTCTCCGATTCCAGTCTCGTCGCCCGGCGCCTGGCACCGGTCCACCGCGTCCTGTGCGCAAGCCCGATCTATCTCGAAAAGTACGGCACTCCGGAAAGCATCGAGGATCTTGTCGCAAACCATGTGACCATTGCCGCAACCAACCAGGACCCTTGGCGGCTCGCCGGTCCGGACGGGATCGAGACCGTCCGCACACAGGCGCCGGTCAAGACCAACTCAAACGAGGTCGTGCGCGAATGCCTGTTGGCCGGCGTCGGCGTTGCGCTTCGTTCGACCTGGGACGTCGGTCCGGAGTTGCGTGAAGGCAAACTGCAAATTCTTCTGCCCGAGTACCGGGCCTCGAAGGATGTCGGGCTTTATGCCGTTTACCCCAGCCGCCAGTTTCTGCCGGCCAAGGTGCGTGTCTTTATCGACTTCCTTGCCGGGCTCTATGGCTCGTCGCCCTATTGGGACCATGGGCTTGAGGACTGGTTACGCCTGCCGAGCAACGCCCGCGCGGGCTGACCTTTCACCCGGACGCCAAACGATCCCAGTCGGCGATCGCAGCTTGGCATGCGGGATGCGACGGTCCGTCACTTGCATCAAGGCCTGACATCCTGTTCTGTTGACGGGGGTTTTAAACACCCAAACCGAGGGAGATATACATGCAGCGACTGCTGATGATCGCCGGAACCGCGCTTCTGGCCCTGACCGTTCAGGCAAGCGCCGAAGGCGACCCTGCCAAGGGTGAGAAAGTATTCAAGAAATGCGCCGCTTGCCATGCGGTTGGACCCGAAGCCAAAAACAAGGTCGGTCCGGAACTGAACGGCATTGTCGGCCGGGCATGGGGCGCGGTTGACGGCTACAAGTATTCCGCCAACCTGCTTGAATTGGCCGATGGCAAAGTGTGGGACGCCGAGACGCTTGACGTTTACCTGACCAAGCCGAAGGATCTGATCCCGAAAGGCAAGATGGCCTTCGCAGGTCTCAAGAAGGAAGACGACCGCGCCAACGTGATCGCCTATTTGAACCAGTACAACGAAGACGGTTCGAGCAAGTAAGCACTGCTTGCCGACTGACGACAAAAGGCCGGGTTTACCCGGCCTTTTTTTCTCTGGTGAAGCCTCTCGTCAGTCATCCCGGACGCAGCGAAGCGCGCTGCCATTTACGTCTTCAGTGCTCACCGTGTTGCTGACGGATGCGCTTGACGGTCCACCAGATCACCAGCACGACCAGCGGCACGGATATGCCGGTCATCAGGTTGGAGTCAGGCAGAGGCAAGCCGGTTTCCTTGGCGGCTTTCGCCAGATAGGAAATCAGGCCGACGACGTAGTAGCTCACCGCGGCAACGGACAGGCCTTCGACGGTCTGCTGCAGGCGGAGTTGCAGATGGGCACGCCGGTTCATGGATTCCAGCAGCGAACGGTTCTGCTCTTCCAGTTCGACGTCGACCCGCGTGCGCAAGAGCGTGGTTGCCCGCGCCAGTTTGCGCGAGAGCATCGCCTGACGGTCTTCGATCGCCTGGCAGGTGCGCATGGCCGGGGCAAGCCTGCGGACGAGGAAGGACGCCATTGAAAGTTCGCCGGGGGCAGCCTCTTCACGCAAGGTTTCCAGCCGTGCCCGGACGATCTGGTCATATGCGCGGCTCGCGCCGAACCGAAACGTGCTGGCGGTTGCCCCTGCTTCCAGAGCAGCGGCAAGGCCGCTCAGTTTGTCCAGAAGCTCCTGGTTGGCGCCGAGCGCGGAGGTCTCCTGCATCTGGCCGGTCAGTTCTGCAAGCTCGATCTCGAAACGCCTGATATCCGGCTGAAGTCTGGTTGCCTCGAACAGGCCCAGCATGGCCAGCGTTCGATAGGTCTCGACCTCGAGAAGCCGCTGGACAACGGCGCCGGACTGAACGTCGCTCAAGGTCCGGTTGCAGACCAGGAGCCGTGTGAGCCCATCGCCATCCTGCCGGAAGTCGGTCGCCACCATGGCAGCGCCGTCTTCAAGATTCGATACCGTCAGGCTGGCTTCATCGAACTGGCTTCGCCATTCCTTGCCTTCATCACCGCCGCGCAATTCCAGCCGGACGGCTACCAGCAGATCGCCGGGCGCCCGAAACGCAGCGCCAAAGGGGTGCTTGATCGGCACCTGCCCGAAAATCGTTTGTTCGTGGGCGCGACCATCCCAGGTGTAGGTGGTGAATTCCGCGTGCTGTTCCCAGCTCAAGGTGCCGCCGCCGAAATTGACGGTGTGATGACGGGCTCCGGGCGCAGGGCCGTGGCCGCCGCGGGAAATGCAGAACTCTGACAGCCAGGCATGATCTCTGGCGGCTTCCTCAGCATCTGTCAGGAAAGCGTAGTGGAGCACCGTCCGCGGACAGGGCAGCGGACGAAACGGCCGCGCATGAACCTCCCCCAGCACCTTTTCCCGCAAGGGAGATGTGCGAAAGGCAGGAAAGGTGGACCCGTTTTCTGATCCCTGATCCAAGGAGCAACCCCGACTTTGGAAATGTTCTGTCAATTCTACATTCCGCTAAGGCATTGCCGAAACCAATCCGCATTTTTGCCGCAGCAGACAATTGGGTTTCCGGAGCGACATTTCAGCAACAAATAATTGGACAAAAAAATTGACCAATTTTGAAAGCGGCGCTATTTTCCGCGCCAACAATTGGAGCGGGAGCGGCATGTTTCAGCCGGTCGATCATCAGAAAACGGCAAATGCCGTGGTGGAGCAGATCGAAGATCTGATCCTGAAGGGCGTGCTGCAGTCCGGCGACAGGCTGCCTGCCGAACGCGACCTTGCCGACCAGATGAACGTCTCCCGTCCCGTGCTTCGCGATGCCTTGAAGACGCTTGAGGACCGCGAGCTGATTTCGTCGCGCCGGGGTGGCGGCACCTATGTTGCCGAGCTGATCGGCCCGATCTTTTCCGAAGCAGTGGTCCAGCTGATTGCCCGGCACCCGGGCGCGGTAAACGACTATTTCGAATTCCGGCGGGGCATCGAGAGCCAGGCAGCAGCCCTTGCAGCCGCACGGGCCGCCCCATCCGACCTTGCCCGGCTGCAGGACATTGTTCGCCAGATGCAGGAAGCGCATGACAGCGAGGACCTGCCTGCCGAAAGCCGGCTGGACGTTGCCTTTCATCACGCGGTCGGTGAAGCGGCCCACAATGTGGTGATGCTGCACACTCTCAGGTCCTGTTACCGGCTTCTGGAAAACGGCGTCTTCTACAATCGCGGGCGCCTGTACCACCACCCGTCGGCACGGATCGAGCTGCTGCAGCAGCACAAGGCCATTGCCGACGCCATTCAGACCGGGGATGCCGACCGCGCGAGGCAGGCCTCGGAAAACCATATCGACTATGTGCGCGGCACCCTTGCCGAAACGAAGGATCTGGACCGGCGCGAGCAGCTGGCCGGCCTGAGACGGACCCGAAAACCGGCTCGCGCGTGAGCCTCAGGAGGAATTCGATGACTGTTGTGACCGATGTTGCCGACATGCAGGCCCTGGCCCGGCGCCGGGTACCGAAGATGTTTTACGACTATGCGGATACCGGTTCCTGGACGCAGAGCACCTACCGCGAGAACGAAGCGGCGCTGCAGCGCCAGAAACTGCGCCAGCGCGTGGCCTGCAACATAGACAACCGCTCGGTCAAGACCACCATGATCGGCCAGGACGTAACGATGCCGGTTGCCCTTGCCCCTGTCGGCCTGACCGGGATGCAGCGCGCCGACGGTGAAATTCTCGCGGCCCAGGCCGCAGAAGAATTCGGTGTCCCTTTCACCCTGTCCACCATGAGTGTCTGCTCGATCGAGGATGTCGCCGAGAACACCAAGAATCCGTTCTGGTTCCAGCTCTACGTCATGCGCGACAGGGGCTTTTCGGAAAACCTGATGCAGCGTGCAACGGCTGCCGGCTGTTCGGCACTCGTTCTGACGCTTGATCTTCAGGTTCTGGGCCAGCGGCACAAGGATCTGAAAAACGGCCTGTCCACGCCGCCGAAACCCAAACCGCACGTTCTGCTGGATCTTGCCTTCAAGCCGCGCTGGTGCTGGCACATGCTGCAGACCAAGCGCCGCCAGTTCGGCAACATCCATGGCCACGTGTCCGGTGTTGGCGACATGACCTCGCTTGCCGAATGGACCAACAGCCAGTTCGACCCGACCCTCGACTGGTCCTCGGTGGAGTGGGTCAAGTCCCACTGGAAGCGCAAACTCATTCTCAAGGGCATCAACGATGTGGAGGATGCGAAGATCGCGGCGGACGTCGGGGCCGACGCAATTGTCGTCTCCAACCATGGCGGCCGTCAGCTTGACGGAGCTCTTGCGTCCTATGAGGTGCTTCAGGACATCGTCGATGCGGTCGGCGACAAGATCGAAGTGCATTTCGACAGCGGCATCCGGTCCGGCCAGGATGTCTTCAAGGCGGTCGCAATGGGAGCCAAGAGCACCTACATCGGCCGCGCCTTCATCTATGGTCTCGGCGCCATGGGCAAGGAAGGAGTCTCGAAGGTGCTGCAAATGATGCACAAGGAACTGGACGTCACCATGGGCCTTTGCGGTGAAACCGACATCAAAAAGGTCGGCCGCCACAACCTGGTGCTCTGACGGGTCACCGATCCGGGCGCGCGAACTTGGAGGGACTGACCCCGAGGCGCGTCCGGAAACTCGCCGTCATGTGGCTTTGCGAGGAAAAGCCCGACCTGAGAGCGATTTCCGAAAGCGGCTTGCCGGTGGAAACGATGAGCGCCCGGGCGCGCTGCAGCCGCCGGCTGACGATATAGTCGTAGGGCGACTGCCCACAGTAAGCCGAGAAGGCACGGCTCAGAAAACTGGCCGAAACGCCGATTTCCTGCGCCAGAACGGCAACGGACAGATTTGACCCGAGATCGGCCTCGATCCTGTCCGCCACTTTCCGAAACCGATTGCCTGTCATCCATCTGGCAGCCTTGCCAGGGCGCTGCGGCTTCAGCCCCGCCTCTGCAAGTGCGTTGATGCATGCTTCGGTTTCCAGGTTATCCGGAGGCGTATCCGACAACAGCCACTTGCGCAGTCTGCCTGCGGCCATGGAAGCAGATTTCGACAGGATGTTGGTGCGGTAACACCCCTCAGTCAGACGGATTTCGCGACCGCTGACCAGAAGATATTCACCGCCCATTTCTGACCGGGAGCGGATGTCGCAGCCGCTGGGTGTCAAAGCCAGCGTGTTGGGCAAGCGAACGAAATCTTCTCGCCTGTCCGAAGCGATGGCATGGATGCCCGATTGACAGTCAAACGCAAAGCCGATGGAGCCCGTATCTGCCACGAAACCGACATCGTAACCGGCGGCCGGCAAAAGGCGGAGCCCATATCCGGCGACCTCCCGGTGGATGGGCACAGATCCAGGCTGGGTATGAACAGTGTCCGTTTGCATGGCGCGCAAACCTGACGCAGGAACAGGGGCCGCGCAAGTCCGAATAGGTTCAGGATCCTGAAAGACAGTGCGGACCACGCGGATATACTCGCGGCCGACCAACATCAGAAACCGGACCTGACCACGCCCATGACCGCTCTCTTCACCCTGGACGACCTTGAAGCCGCTTTTCCGATCGTGCGCCAGCTTGTGCCGGAAACGCCAAGCTATGCCTGGCCACTCCTGAAGGAGCGATTCGGCCTGGAAATCGCGGTCAAACACGAGAACCACACCCCGATCGGCGCCTTCAAGGCGCGCAGCTCCATCGTCTACATCCAGAAACATATCGAAGAACACGGCCGCCCCAGCGGCGTCGTTACGGCCACCCGCGGAAACCACGGCCAGTCCATGGCGCTGGCCGCCCGAACGCTTGGCCTGCCCGCCACCATCGTGGTGCCGGAAGGAAATGCGGAGGGCAAGAACCGGGCGATGAAGGCCTTTGGTGCTGATCTCGTGATCGACGGTCGCGACTTCGACATTTCCCGGCGCACTGCCGAGCGGCTGGCCCGTGAAAGCGGTTTCCTGATGGTGCCGAGCTTTCACAGGAACATTGTCCTTGGCGTTGCGACCTACGCGCTGGAGTTTTTCAGGGCGCATGACGATCTCGACGTGGTTTATGTCCCCGTTGGCATGGGTTCCGGCGCCTGCGGACTGATCACGGTGCGCGACCTTCTGGGGCTTAAAACCGAGATCGTGCCTGTCGTTACGGAAAACGCCCCCGCCTACCGCCTGTCCGTCGAAGCGGGAAAAATCGTGACCACGGAAACCGCAGCCACTTTCGCCGACGGCATGGCCTGCCGGGAGCCGGTACAGGCGGCGCTTGATATCCTGCAGACCGGCTCCAACCGGATCGCAACGGTTACGGATGACGAAATCGCTGCCGCCATCCGCGTCCTGTTTGCAGATACGCATAATCTTGCCGAAGGTGCCGGTGCTGCCGCCCGCGCCGCATTGATGCAAGATGCGCCAAAGCTTCAAGGCAGGAAGGCCGGTATCATTCTGTCAGGAGGCAATCTGGACGAAACGGCAATGCAGACAGTTCTGACCGGCGGAACGCCGGTGGTCTGAATACCGGGATGATAATATCCCGGGACACAACCCCGGAACCAGAAGCGCGAAAGTTCTCAAAGCAACGACAGCCAGGCCTTTGCAATTGTGGCTCCGGTCTCGTCGGCCTTTGCTGCATGGCGGGACGCTTCGGTGTCGAAACGGCTGTGCCAGTCCGGCGTATGCGCACGAATGTCGTCACTGAAGGCTTCGCTCCAGTTACGTACTTCCGGCAGGCCGGCTTCGAAATGGAACTGGATTGCGTAGGTCAAATCACCCATGCGGAAGGCCTGGACCGGTGTCATGTCGCTGCTCGCCAGAAGCACTGCCCCATCCGGCAGCGTTACGGTGTCGGAATGCCAGTGGAACTGAGGAGCACCGGCCCCGAGCTTGCCGACCACGGGGTCTTCCAGCCCTGCGTCGGTCGGTGTCACGTCGTGCCAGCCGAATTCAACGGGCAAGCCCAGAAGGTTCTCTCCACCAAAGGCGCGGGCAATCAGCTGCGAGCCCAGACAAATGCCGAGCACGGGCTTGCCGGCATCGTCAAAGGCACGGATCAGGTCGCAGACCTTCGGCAGATGCGGATAGGCTTCGTCCGCCAGCGCATCCTGGGCTCCGCCCAGCACGACCAATCCGGCAAACGCATCGGTGGTGTGGGGAAGCGGATCGCCTTCATATGCCTTGACGGTGTGCCAGCTGTGACCTTTCTGCGTAGCGACACGACCGAGAATGCCAAGTTCCGTATGCTGATAGTTCTCTACGACGAGAAAATGCATGTTGTCCTCTAACCTGCTCACGAGCCTTACCGCTTCAATTCCGGCAGGACTTTATCCATGCGCAACCTTGATGAAAACATCAAAAACAATCATTTGCATTGAAGTGTCCTGACCGCCAATCTTAGGCACAACATCCCATACAGATCGGTTCATTCATGAGCGTTGCATCCCCCAGCCTCCGGCCCGGCTCTGCCGGCTTCAGTGCAACCGACTACGGTCTTTACGCGGCGACGGTTCTTGCCTGGGGCTTCAGCTGGATTGCAATGAAGGGCCAGGTCGCAACGGTCGCGCCTGAAGTGTCTGTCTTCTGGCGCTTTGTGCTGGCAGCGTCGATCATGATGGCGTGGGCACGCTTTCGTGGACACCATCTTGCCTTCGGCCTTCAGGATCACCTGCGGTTTGCCGGACTTGGCGTGTTTCTGTTTTCCACCAACTTCACGCTGTTCTACTACGGCGCGGCCATCTTGCCGTCCGGTTTGCTGGCGGTGATCTTCTCGACCGCCTCGATCTTCAACCTGTTTCTGGGACTGATCCTGTTCGGTCAACGGCCAAGCCCGATCGCTCTCGGTGCCGGGCTGCTCGGCTTTCTGGGTATCGGCCTGATGTTCTGGCCGAAGCTGGCCGGGGCAGAGTTCAACGACGAAGCTGCCATTGGCCTCGCCATGTGTGTTGGTGGCACGCTGTCCTTCTGCCTTGGCAACATGCTATCGGCTGACACCCAGCGGCGCGGCATCGGCGTTACACCGGCCACTGCCTGGGGCATGGTCTACGGCATGCTTTTCCTGGGGGTGTTCTCGGCCCTGCGCGGCCAGAGCTTTTCCGTCGAATGGTCCGTGAACTATTTCGGAAGCCTGATCTATCTGGCTGTTGTCGCCTCGGTCATCGCCTTTGCTTCCTACCTGACCCTGCTCGGCCGCATCGGCTCGGCGCGGGCAGGTTATGCCACCGTGATGTTCCCGGTGGTCGCTCTCACTCTGTCGACCATTTTCGAAGGCTATCAGTGGACGCCAGTGGCCGCCGCCGGTCTGGCCTGTGTCATCGGTGGCAACCTGATGATGCTGCGCGCCCGGTAGGTCCATCCCTGACATGAGAAGAAACCGGACGGCGGAGGTTTATTCCGCCGCCAGCTGCGTTGTGCCGCTGCCAACGTTGCCGATGGCTGCCACCAGGTGGTTGCACAACGTATCGTGCATGGTTTCGCGTGCCGTATCCGAGCGCAGCAGGGCGATGTCGCAATAGGGCAGCGTCGGAAAGCCGTCCTTCTCGTCCAGAATACGCATGCCGTCTCGAATTGCGCTTTCAGGAAACACCGTCACGGCGAGTCCGGCCTGAACCGCACCGACGAGAGCCGCCGCGCTGGAGCTTGTGTAGGAGACCCGGTAGGGGCGTCCCGACCGGTCGAGCGCATCCATCGAAATCCGGCGCCAGCCACAGGTGACCGGTCCGAGTGCCAACCGGACAACGTCCTGTGTGTGGGCGCAATGTTGGTTAGACGTAACCCAGTAGAGCGGCTCACGGCGAATGATTTCACCGCGCAGGTCCATCGTATCCTGGGAGGTCGTGATGGCGACGTCGAGCGTTCCTTCCCGGATCGCATCCGTCAGCCGGGCACTGGACAGACATTCCACCTGCACTTCAATGGAAGGATTGAGCCGGTTGAAGGCCGCCAGCACCTGCGGCAGCAGCCGGTCGGCATAATCGTCCGGCACGCCCAGCTTCACATGGCCGACTTCCTTCTGGCCATTGAAGGCAGACAGGGTCTCGTCGTTCAACATGATCATCCGGCGGGCGAACTCGACTAGCCGCAGGCCGTTTTCCGTGAGCCGGGACTGGCGCCCGTCCTTGATGAAGATCGGCTGACCAACACGCTCTTCCAGCCGCCGCATCTGCATGGAGACTGCCGACTGCGTCTTGTGCACAGCCTCACCAGCCTTGGTGAAGCTTCCCAACTCCGCGATCGCCAAAAACGTTCGAAGTTGGTCGATGTCCAGTGCGTGATGCATGCAAGGACCCTATGAAATGAGCCACAAACCGGTGGTGAAATTTGAGATTCGAATTGATTTACTAAAGATACATCACAACTTCTTACACTTCAATCGATATTTGGCCAGCAGGACAAAACAATACTCTAGGTAAGATTTTGAAATCGTTCCGGGAATTCCGTTCGCCTGCAACTATTCGGCCGCGAGTGGAACCGAAAGGTTGTCGAGCGATGAAACAATGTGCTCGACCAGGGCATCCGTGACCCTGGAATTGTTATGCCAGGACCGCATGATACCTATTTCGCAATCGGGCAATTTCGGGAAACCCTCGGCTTCCGTCAGGACCCGCATGCCGGACCGAAGCGCAGATTCCGGCAGAACGGAAATGGCAAGCCCGGCCAGGACCGCAGCGCCGACTGCCGTAGAGTTCCAGCTTGAATAAAGCAGGCGATGTTCGCGCATCTGATCGCTGAGCGCATTGATCGCAGCCCGGCGCCAGTCGCAGGTAGCGCGCCCCAGCGCCAGAGGCAGGGGCGACTCGTTTTCCACCGCGTGGCGGGCCGAGACAACCCAGAGCAAAGGTTCACGCCGTACCAGATCAACGTTCTTGCGACCGCGCTTCTGTACGTGGGTGATGATCGCGACATCCAGCTCACCCTCGGCGATCATGTCGGCCAGATTGGGTGTCGGCGCGCAGACGACGCTGACCTCCGCCTTGGGGTTGGACCTGGAAAAGCGCGCCAGAATTTCCGGCAGGAACCGATCTGCGTAGTCGTCCGGTGTGCCCAGACGCACGAGCCCGGCAAGTTCCGTGTCATCGAAAGCGGCAAGCGTCTCGTCGTTCAATTGCACGAGCCGGCGCGCGTAGTGAAGCAGACGCTCGCCATGTTCGGTCAGGCGGGACTGCCGGCCAACCCGGACAAAGAGCGGTTTGCCGATCCGCTCCTCCAGACGGCGCATCTGCATCGACACCGCCGACTGTGTCTTGTGCACATTGTCCGCCGCCTTGGTGAAGCTGCCGCTTTCGGCAATGGCCACAAAGGTCCGGAGCTGATCCAGGTCGAGCATGAGCGCCTCACTGATAAAGGATGCTCATATTTAACATGGCATCCATTTAAAGGGGAAATGATTTCGCGAAGCGGCCGCCTTGCTTGAATCGAAGCGCTTTGGGGATTTTGACTTCACAGAAAGTGATAATTTCAATCACAAACATTCGTTGGATTAATAGCAGCAAACAGTCCACATAGGGGATGTTCCACAACAAGCGACGCCAAATCAGGCTCGGAACAGGCAGTCGGAATCCCTCCGTCCGCCAACAGGAGAATTTTGCCATGACACATACAGCAAGCACCCCGTTCTTCGCTCTCTTCGGGCAGATGGTTGCCCGTGTATGGCGTGTGTCCAAAAACCGTCGTCAGTTCGCGGAACTGAATGACTGGTCCGACGAGCAGTTGAAGGACATCGGCCTGACGCGGAGCGACGTTCGACGCGCATTGGCCCAACCGTTCTATACCGATCCGACATCCCTGGTGAACGGATCTTCAGCGCTCCGCGAGACCATCGGCTATAGCGCCGCCAATTCGGCGCAGGACAAGCCGATGATGACACTCGTGACCGAAAGCAAGACCCGCCAGCTGGCGGCCTGACCTTTCGGCTGACCTCCCCTCATTTGCAGCCCCTGTCGGCAAGCCTTGCTGACGAACCTGACCCGCCTCCCCGGCGGGTCTTTTTTTTGCAAAAAGCGTTAAGGGCGGCCCAAGCCTGAAGACGGCTCAAACGTCGCGGAAATCCTTGGCGGCCTTTTCGAAGAAACTGTCGAAAGCCTTGAACTGGTTGGACTGGAAATCACGGCCGGCGGACATCCAGCTCGACACCATTTCCTCAAACTCGGACGCATTGCCTTCAGGGGCATCCGGCTCGTCGTCCGGGGGCAAGTCTTCTTCCTGCGGCTCGGGCTCAGGCTCTGGCGAGGCGGATTTCGTAACGATGCTGGCCGGTTGCAGGAACGCGCCCCAGAAGGATTGCATCGCCTCGGCATAGCCTTGCAGGTAGTCGACCGGGGTCGGCTGCGGTTTCGGCCGGCCTCTGGCAAAGCCGCGCAGATAGGCGTCAAGCAGGTTACGAGCTTCACCGTGGACAAAGGGCCTGGCAATCTGCCCCATGGCAAGCGTCGCCGCCACGGGCATCATTTCCTGGATGGCATCGCGCTGAAGGCCTGTGAGGCCGGAAATCTGGCTGGCAAGCGCCTTTTGAACAGCTTCAGGCCCGAAAAAGGGTGTCAGGGCCGCATCGGACGGACTCTGGAACAGACCTGCGTAGCCGGCAAAGGGGTTTTGCGCGACTGCGCCAAGCGGCGACGTCTGCCCGAGGAACTCCGAAAAGCCCGGTACCGTGCTGCCGAAGTAGCGGAAACCGTTGAGCGCGGCAGGCAGGAGCTGCTCCATCACCCGGCTAAGGTCTTCATTCGACCAGCCGAAGCGGTTGCGCACATCTTCCGACAAGGAAAAGATGTCGAAGGGAGGAGCTCCCGTCTCGCTGCCAGTCATTTGCGTCGCTCCGCTCACGCTGTTGCAAGGCCTTGAGAAAAAAGACCGATCACAGACAGAGTGACGCTTCGCGGGCCTCAGGTCAATTCAGGCCTTTTGCGGACAGCGCCGGTCGCCCACAACTTGATGCTGCGGGCGAAGTTTATTCAGTAGGCGTAGTCGCGGAAGACCTGGCTGATATCGCCCTTCCAGGAACCGTTATAGCGCTGCAGCAGAACGTCTGCCGGGCACATGCCGGAGGCGAGGCCTTCCTCGATCGGAGCCAGATGCACGCGCTCGTCCAGATCGCCATCGCTCAGGCGATTGCGACGCTTGAGACCTTCCTGGGACAGGGCAAGCACCTGTTTGGCGACATCCAGAACGGTGCCTGAGCGGAAAGGTGTCTGCAGGGCGGTTTTGGGAACGCCTGCACGAAGAGCCGCGCGTTCTTCCTGGGTCCAGTCCTTGACCAGTTCCCAGGCCTGATCGAGCACGCCCTTGTCGTAAAGCAGGCCGACCCAGAGTGCCGGCAGAGCGCAGATGCGCCGCCACGGGCCACCGTCTGCGCCGCGCATCTCGATGTATTTCTTCAGACGGACATCGGGGAAAAGCGTGGACAGGTGGTTGTTCCAGTCACCGATATTTGGCGTTGCATCCGGAACCTTGCCTTCCAGCGCGCCGTTCATGAACTGGCGGAAAGTGGTGCCCGTAACGTCGTAGTAGGTCGAACCGCGCTTGACGAAATACATCGGCACATCAATTGCCCATTCCACATAACGCTCGAAGCCAAAGCCTTCCTCGAAAGCGAAGGGCATGTCGCCGGTGCGGTCGTGGTCGGTGTCGGTCCAGATCTGGGCGCGGAAGGATTTGAAGCCGTTCGGCTTGCCTTCGGTGAAGGGTGAATTGGCGAAAATGGCGGTCGCGATCGGCTGCAGGGCCAGGCCGACGCGCATCTTGAGGGCCATATCCGCTTCGGACGAGAAATCGAGGTTCACCTGGATGGTGGAGGTCCGGTACATCATGTCGAGACCAAGCGAGCCGACCTTCGGCATGTAGTTGGTCATGATGTCATAGCGGGATTTGGGCATACGCGGCATGTCGGCACGCGACCATGTCGGGGTCATGCCGATGCCAAGGAAGCCGATGCCGAGCGGTTCGGCCACGCGGCGCACATCGGCAAGGTGCTGGTTGGCTTCGCGGCAGGTCAGGTGCAGGTTATCGAGCGGCGCGCCAGAAAGTTCGAACTGACCGCCCGGCTCGATGGAAATCGCGCCGCCGCCGCGGTCGTCGGCCAGACCGATGATCTTGCCGGCGTCCTCGATCCGCTCCCAGTTGATCAGCTTTTCCATGCCGGTCAGGATGGCCTCGACGCCCTTTTCACCGCCATAGGGAATTGGCGTCAGTTCGTTCAGGCAGAAGCCGAATTTTTCGTGCTCGGTGCCGATGAGAAACTTCTCTTCCGGCTTACAGCCCTCCTCGAGCGTCGCGGCAAGATCCGCAACCGTTTCAATCGGGGTGGAGTCGACCGTATCGCGGGCCATGAAAGCGTCCTAAAAACTGCGCGGCCCGTCAGGCTGCCCCCTACAAACCGCAGTGATCCGGCGCGTTCCGGGAGGAACGCTTTTGAGCCTCGGTGATTTAGGTTTCTTGAAACAAGAATGCAAGCAAGGAAACGACACCGAAGTGTGCGTGGTGATCATGCCGGTCCGTTTCAGGAACGCAAGCCGTTCGTCGGGGAATGTGCAACCGGCTTCTGCGACGGCGCCGATCCCAGCTTTGCCCTGACCTTGGAGAGGAGCGATACCAGATCAAGCAAGGCCTCCTCCCCCAACGCTGTCACGCGATCCTGAACATGAATAACGGTTCCGTGCAGCCGGACAACCGGACAGCCCTACCTCCAGTCGCCCACCGTTGCCTGCAGAACCGCCAGGGCCGCGACAGCGGCCGTGTCGGCACGCAGGATACGGGGGCCCAGGGGAATTGGCGTGACAAAATCGAGACTGCGCAGAAGAGACCGCTCCTCATCGGAAAAACCGCCTTCCGGCCCGATCAGTATGGCGAGCGGCTTCGGGCCGCTTTCCTTCATCTGGGCCAGGGTCAAAAGCGGATTGTTTGTCCCTTCCGCTTCATCGCAGAACAGCAACCTGCGGCCGGGCTGGGCTTCGTTCCAGACCGCAAGCACATCCGCCAGCGGCTGGGGCGCAAGCACTTCCGGCACGGCCAGAACACCGCATTGCTCGGCCGCTTCGATCACGTTTGCTTCCATCCGCTCGAGATTGATTCGGCTGGCCTGGGTATGCTGGGTCAGCACCGGCTTCAGACTGCCAGCTCCCATCTCCACGGCCTTTTGCACCATATAATCAAGCCGTGCATGCTTGAGCGGCGCGAACATATACATGAGGTCATTTGCCGAGGTTTGCTCGCGAGTGCGTTCCATCAGCTGCAAAGTGCAGTCGCGCCGGCCATTGCTGACGATCTTCGCCAGCCATTCACCATCATTGCCGTTGAAGACAAGCACGTAGTCGCCATCCTTGAGGCGCAGAACGTTCAGCAGATAGTTCGCCTGGCTGCGGTCCGCATCTATGCGTGCGCCATCGGCAAGGATATGTCGCAGGAACAGTCGTTGCATATTGAACTCGTATTTGGCCATGGTGCTTAGGTATGCGCTCGATTGTGAGGGTTTCAAGGCGGTTCGGATGGCTGTGGAAGCTTCCACAGCCTATTCGATTCTTACGCGCCTGCTTAAGCCGTATCTTCTTTTCCCAAGCCTTGGGCAAAGGCGGTCCGCACGGTCCTTGACCCTGCCTCCCCGAACGGCCACTTTCGGGGCAGAAGAGGAATCACCTGCGTGAGCGAAACCCAGTCCAACGTCGCCGAATTCTCAGTCTCCGAAATTTCCTTCTCCATCAAGCGTACGATGGAGGATGCTTTCGGTTACGTGCGTGTGCGCGGCGAGCTGGGCCGGATCTCGCGGCCGGGATCCGGTCACATCTATCTGGACCTGAAAGACGATCGCTCGGTCCTGTCAGGCGTTATCTGGCGCGGGGCAGCCTCCAAGCTGAAGATCCAGCCTGAACAGGGGTTGGAGGTGATTGCCACCGGCAAGATCACCACGTTCCCGGGCCAGTCGAAATACCAGATGGTGATCGACTCCCTGGAACCGGCAGGAGCTGGCGCCCTGATGGCGCTGCTGGAAGAGCGCAAGAAGAAACTTGCCGCGGAAGGCCTCTTCGCCGAGGAGCGCAAGCGCCCGCTGCCGCCCTTGCCGAGTGTCATCGGCGTGGTCACTTCGCCGACCGGTGCCGTCATCCGCGATATCCTGCACCGGATCGCCGACCGCTTTCCGCTGCATGTGCTGGTCTGGCCGGTCCGCGTCCAGGGCGAGACCTCGGGTGCGGAAGTCGCCAACGGCATTCGCGGCTTCAACGCCCTGCAACCCGGCGGACCGATCCCGCGACCGGACGTCCTGATCGTAGCCCGCGGAGGCGGCAGCATCGAGGACCTGTGGGGCTTCAACGAGGAAGCCGTCGTCCGTGCAGCCGCAGACAGCCAGATCCCGCTGATCTCGGCCGTCGGCCATGAAACCGACTGGACGCTGATCGACCTTGCCGCCGACCTGCGTGCCCCGACGCCGACAGGCGCAGCCGAATTTGCCGTGCCGGTAAAGGCCGAGCTTATGGCCATGGTCGACGACCGTTCCCGCAGGCTCAATTCGGGCCTGGTGCGGTTCGTGACCACTCGGCGAACAGAACTGCGTGCCGCCAGCGCCGCCCTGCCCGCGCCGCAAGACCTTCTCGCCCTGCCGCGCCAGAAATTCGACACACTGGCCAGCAGCCTGGAACGCGCACTGATCGTGAGCACCAGAACGCACCGGACCCATTACCAGAATTTTGCCGGACGCCTGTCACCGTTGCTCCTGTCCCGCCTGAGCACGAAAGCCCGGCAGGACCTTGTCCAAGCGAGCGAGCGGAAGCAACGCGCGCTGCAAGTCGCGGTCTCGCAAAAGCGGCATGCCTTCGAAGCCCTGGCCGTGCGGCTGACACCGGCCCGGCTCGCCCAGCAGACGACGCTCGGGACCGAGCGCCTGTCCGGTCTGGGTAACCGGCTTGACCGGGCCTATCTTGCCCGTCTTTCGCAGGAAAAAGCGCGCCTTGACGGTTTGCAGAAACTTCTGAAGTCGCTTTCCTACAAGGATGTGCTTGCACGCGGGTATGCCGTGGTGCGCGACGACAGCGGCCAGCCGGTGCGCTCGGCGGCAGCGATCGCGTCTGGTGCAGCCCTTGCCATCGAACTGGCGGACGGTACGGTTGACGCCGTCGCGCTCAGCGACAGCGCCGGCCCGAAGCCTGCCAAAGTGAAAAAACCGGCGACCGGCAAGGGACCGGCAACCAGCCAGGGCAGCCTGTTCTGAACGGGTAGAAAACCCTCCGCAATTTCACCAAGATTTAACCACGTCCCTTACGTCAATCTTAAGCTTGGCTCGCGTAAGGTCACCTTCGTTCTGACAAGTAATTTTCGGACGGGGGATACTCATGCCTGTGCAGCGCAAGCAATTTGGAAAACGTGGACTGGACCCGCAAGGTCAGGGCCAGTGGGGCCCGAGCCAGAACGGCTATTCGGGCAACAATGCCTATGCTTCGAGCGCCGGCGGGTATGCGCGCGCCGGAGGCGCCGCCGTTCAGGTTGCCGGCGACAGCAGTCTTTCCATCATCGATGCGGTGATGCAGTTCCTCGGTTTCTTTTTCAGCTTCAACGGCCGCATCGGCAGGCTCGGTTACTGGGGTATCGGCACATTCAACCTGATCATGATGGTCGCGGTCATCTTTGCCTATTTCACCGCGATCGAAAACGAGATTCAATACTACGCAAACGCGGACGAACTGCTGGCAAGCGGAAGTGGACTGACCATGTGGTTGCTGATCCTGCCGTTCTCCATTTCGAACCTCTCCGTTCAGGTTCGCCGGTTTCACGACAGGGATGTGTCCGGCTATTGGCTGCTCGTCTGGTTCATCCCGATTGTCGGCAGTCTCTTCGCCCTCTGTCAGGGGTTCGCCAACATGTTCTTCTCCGGCACACAGGGACCCAACCGGTTCGATACGCCGCAGAGCCAGGCTCACATCTTCGATTAACCCGAACCCGGGGCAATTCCCCGGCCTGCAACAAAAAACGCCGCCGGAAAGACCTTCCGGCGGCGTTTTGTTTTCTTGAATTCGGCTTTCCCGTCAGGCCATCAGCTCGGGCAGGATGGTGATGATCGAGGGGAATGCCAAAAGGCCTGCGATGGTCAGGACGTCCGCGACGAAGAACGGTACGCAGCCGCGGAAGACTTCCTGCACCGGAATATCCGGCCGCACTCCCGAGACAACGAAACAGTTCAACCCGATCGGTGGTGTGATCAGACAGAGTTCCGCCATCTTCACCACCAGAATGCCGAACCAGATCGAGCAGGCCTCACCCGACATGCCGAACGCACTGTCGGCAGCCGACACGCCTTCACCGCCGTTCAGCGCCATCACCGCAGGATAGACCACTGGCAGCGTGAGGATGAGCATGCCGATCGCATCCATGAACATGCCGAGAACGGCGTAAGCCAGGAGGATGCAGACCATCACCACCCAGGGCGAATAATCCAGGGCGACGATGAAGTCCTTGAAGGCGTCCGGCAGGCCGGCAAAACCCAGAAACCGCACGTAGACAAGCACGCCCCAGATCAGGGTGAAGATCATCACCGTCAGTTTCGCGGTCTCGTGCAAGGCCTGACCCAATTGCTTGGTGCGCATTCCTTTCATGAACGCAACGACCAGCACCACGAAGGCTCCGAGCGAACCGGCTTCGGTCGGGGTGGCCAGACCGAAGAAGAACGAACAGAAGATGATCGCGACGACGGCGATGATCGGCAGGGTTCCGGGCACGCTTTCAAAGCGCTCTTTCCAGGTAAAGCCGCCGACCGGTGGTGCATCGCCACGCCAGGCGGCAACGGCCACGATGATGCCGACGTAGATCAATGCCGAGAACACGCCCGGCAGGAAACCGGCGATCAAGAGCTTGCCGACCGACTGTTCCACCAGAATGGCGTAGATCACCAGAATTGCGGACGGCGGGATGAGCGAGGCCAGCGTGCCACCGGCGGCAACGACGGCAGCCGACAGTCGTTTGGAATATCCGGCGGCCAGCATTTCGGGAATGGCGACACGCGCAAAGACCGCGGCTGTTGCTACCGATGCACCTGATACGGCTGCGAAACCGGCAGTGGAGAACACCGTGCCCACGGCCATGCCGCCCGGCAGCCAGCCCAGCCAGCGCTTTGCCGCTTCGAAAAGCTGCTTGGTAAACCCGGCGTAGAAAGCCAGGAAGCCGATCAGAATGAATGTCGGCAGCACCGACAGGGCATAGGTGACCGACTTGGAATGCGGGATCGTGCCGGCCATCTGCAAGGCCACGAAGAAGCCTTTCGAGAACCCCATTTTCAGGGAGAACAGCACGATAAGGCCGACCAGTCCCGTAAAGGCCGCGGCAAAAGCCACACGCACACCCAGGACGACGAGGACCAGCAGGACGCCGGTCATCAGGAGGCCAACTTCAAACGGCGTCATCGCGCGCCTCCTTCTTCCACGTCATCGCCAAAGGCTTCTTCGATCTCGTGTTTGGCGTGTTCCTCGACACCCTCGATCATCGGCACGCAATAGGCTTCACGAGACGGGTTCACGACCAGACGGGCGTACCCGTAGATCTGCATGCACAGGCGCAGGAACAGGAGACTGAGCGCGACCGGAACCATCAGCTTGGACGGCCAGGTCGGCAGGCGAATATCCATGGTGCTGTCGCCGATCGTCCAGGACCGGTCGAAATGGTACCAGGAGCCCCAGATCAGGAGCGCGACCGTGAAGGCGATCAGGATGACACCCAGCATTTCGCAGATGTAAAGCGTCCGGCCGCTGAGCCGGCCGAGCACGATCTCCATGCGGATATGGCCCCCGACGCGTTGGCAATAGGCAATACCGGCGAAGGCGAAGATGGCCATTGCCTGTTCGGTGATGTCAATGAAGCCGGGTACCGGGGTGTTGAAGCCCAGGCGACCGACGACCTGAAGGACGGCCAGCAGCATCAAGGCCAGGATGGCTCCTGCGGCAAACAGGTTGAAGGCATTCTCGACGTGAGCGAGCCAGCCGTCGAAGCGGATATAGGTGACCGGGCGCTCCGAAACGGAACGTCCTCCGGGATCGATTGTGTTCATGAGTTAAGCCCCGAGCATTGGCTTCCCGGCGCAGGTTGCGCCGGGAAGAGTGTGAAACAGTCCAGGCTTGCCGGGCTTATTCCGCGAGGGTCGACTTGACCATGTCCAGGATGTCCTGCGCCGGCAGACCGTTGGCGGACTGCTCTTCCACCCAGGCGGCCTGGATCGGACCGGCCTTTTCGGCAAAGGCAGCCAGTTCGGCATCGGAGAACTCGACCTGCGTCACACCGCGGCTTTCCAGTTCCGGCCACCACTTTTCGTAGACCTTGTCATAGGTCTCCAGGTAATGCGCCAGGGCCGGCTCAACCGAGCTGTCGAGAGCTGCCTTGAAGTCGTCCGGAAGGGCATTGTAAGCGTCGATGTTCACGATCACCGGGCACTGCACGGTTCCCGGGTTCAGGTTCTTGGTCCACCAGTTGGCGACTTCAACCACCTTGAACGACAGATGCGCATGCGGTGCGAAGCTGGCAGCCGCCACCGTGCCGGAATCAATCGCCTGATAGGTTTCCGAAGCGGTCACGGAGGTCGGCACCGCGCCGACAGATTCCATCAACTGGCCGATGCCGCCAAGGGCACGCACGCGCATGCCGTCAAAGTCGGAAATCGAGCTCGGCACATCGCCCTTGCCAGCAAAGTTGTACTGCGGCATTGGCGAAGGCATCAGAGCCTGAGCGTTCCAGCGGCCAAGGTCTTCCTTCACGGCGGGATGCTCATAGAGCTTCATCGACACCTTGATTTCCTGGTCAAGGTCCTTCACGCCCAGGAACGGCAGTTCCAGAACCGTCAAGCTCGGGTTCTTGTCCGGGTGATAGGAGGCGCAGATCTGCGCCATTTCGAACGCACCGAAGGAAATGCCGTCGAGATTCTCGCGAGACTTCGACAGGGCTTCACCGTACTGCAGTTTGATTTCGAACTTGCCGTCGGTCTTTGCGGCCACTTCTTCGGCCAGCTTTTCGACATGCTCGGTAAACGCACGGCGCTTGCCCCAGAGCGACACGTTCCAGGTTACGTCGGCGGCGAAGGTTTCGGTTGCGAATACCAGAGACAGCGCAGCCGCGGATACAGCGGTTGCGGATTTCAGTGAAAAGAGCATGCAATCCTCCCAAGATGTTTGCTCATTTCCTTGACAGCTCGGCCTGAACACCTCCGCGCACAAGCCCGTGCCAAGTCGATGAGCCTGTAGCATGACCCGTGCCAGTTCTTGCTGGCAACACTTTCCGGCAGGAAATCGATGCTTCTTTCCGCCCCACCCTCCATTTGCTGCAGTGCACCTCGGCAAGATCTTGCCGATAGCCCGATACCCTCGGCGGATTTCCGCCGGTTCGGGTTGATGTGGGGAGCTTGTCTGCCAGCTTCGAACCGCCGTCTCATTTCCCGATTACCTCCATCCTGAGGCGGACCATCAGGTCCGTATCGAAGGATGCGCAGCACACTCGGGAGCCAGCGGCCCGTCCTTCGAAACAGCGCTCACGCGCTTCCTCAGGATTTGGCTTGATGTTGGGGCATCGCTCGGGTGAATGCTCTCAGGAATGCCTATCCCTCGACAGTCTCGGCATTCGCCTGATCGCGGCTGAGGCCGAGGCGGGTCATTTTTTCGTTGAGCGTTCGCCGCGGCAGGTTGAGTTCCTGCATCACGTCGGCCATCCGCCCACCATGACGACGCAAGGCACCTTCGATCAGGTTGCGCTCATAGGCGTCCATCAGCTCCTTCAGGCCACCTCCAACGGGAACCGGTCCCGTTTCCCGCTTGCCGGTCACCAGTTCTTCCAGCGGCTGCGGCGTAACCGGTGCGTTGAGCACGAAGCGCTCGGCGGCATTGCGCAACTCCCGGACGTTTCCCGGCCAGCCATAGGTTTGAAGGAAAGCCTCGTCGCGGGCGCTTGTGGCCGGGGCATCCAGACCATACTGGACGGCGAAGCGGTTCAGGAACGTGTCGAACAGCAGGAGCGCATCACGGCCTCGCTCGCGCAGTGGCGGTACTCGCAGCTCAATCGTATTCAGCCGGAAGAGCAGGTCCTCGCGCAGCCGCCCGCTGCGCACTGCTTCCCTGGGGTCGACATTGGCGGCGCTGACCAGACGGATATCGACATCGACGGGTCTTGTGCCGCCGATACGGTCTACCTTTTTCTCCTGCAGCACGCGCAACAGCTTCGGCTGCAACGCCAGCGGCATGGAGACGATCTCGTCCAGAAACAGGACGCCGCCACTTGCCGCCTCGATCCTTCCTGTCCTTTGCTTGTCTGCACCGGTGAAAGCGCCGGCCTCATGGCCGAACAGCTCCGCTTCCACCATGGCCTCCGGCAGGGCTGCCGCGTTGATCGCCATGAAAGGCCCGTCCTTGCGCGGGCTGAAATCATGCAATGCCTGGGCAATCACTTCCTTGCCTGTGCCGGTTTCACCGGTAATGAGAACCGCAGCATCCGTTGCAGCGAAATGCAGGATCTGCTGGCGCAGGGCCTGCATGGCGGGGCTATTGCCGATCAGGCGGCTTTCCAGACCCGCACTATCGAGCAATTGCGTGCGCAGCGAACGGTTCTCCAGAACAAGTGCACGCCTGTCGCACGCCCGGCGAACCACGTCGGCAATCAAATCTGGATCGAACGGCTTTTCGACAAAGTCATAGGCCCCGGCCCGCATCGCCTCGACCGCCATCGGCACATCGCCGTGACCGGTAATCAGCACCACTGGAAGATCCGCGTCGAGCGCCCCGATCTTGCGCAGAAGCGAGACGCCGTCTTCCCCGTCCAGCATCACATCCGAAACGACGCAACCCCGGAATTCGGCGGACAATCTGGCAAGCGCCTGACCTGCCGTTGCAACTTCATGGGTTTCAAAACCTGCAAGTCTTATCCATTGCCGCAGGGCCGCGCGCATGGACGGATCGTCGTCGACGATGAGAACTGGAATCTTCTGGGAAAGGTCGGTCATTCTGCGGCTTCTGGTTCCCGTTCGGACCTGGTGCCGGAGGCCCTGTCACCGGCGCTGTCACTGGCTCTTTCACTGGCTTTCTCGCCGGACAAGGCAGGCAGACGCAATTCGAATATCGCACCTTTGGGGGTGTTTGCGCGCACTGACAAGCTGCCGCCAAGGTCCTCCGCCAGCCGCATCGATATGGCAAGGCCGAGCCCCATGCCCCCGCTGCTGGTCTTGGTGGAAAAGAACGGGTCGAAGATCCGTTCCTTCAGGTCCTCCGGGATGCCGGGGCCGTTATCGGAAATTGCCAGCACCAGCTCTGTCCCTTGCCGATCCGCGTGCAGTTTGACTTCACCGGCCTCTTCGCCCGCCGTTGCATCGGCACCGTTGCGCAAGAGATTGACCAAGATCTGCTCGATCCTGAGCGGTGCGGTTTCCGCCTCCAGCGGATCGGGCGGAAGGTCCAGTTTCAAAAGGCAGCCGGTCTCTTCGAACCGGGGCCGCACGATCTTTTCAGCGGTCCGGACACTTTCTGTCAGGTCAATCTTCTCGATACGGCTTTCACCAGGCCGCGCAAAGCGCTTCAGTTCCTGCGTGAGGCTGGCCATACGCATCTGCAGGGAATCGATTTCGTCAAGGTTTTCCGAGGCGGTTTCCGTGTCGCCCTTTTCCAGGAACTTGCGTGTTCCAGCCACGAACATGCGCAAGGCCGCAAGCGGCTGGCTGAGTTCGTGCACGACTGCCGCGGACATCTCGCCGACGGCTGCAAGGCGGCTGGAGCGGGCAAGGCCGCGCTGTGCTTCCAGAAGCTCTTTCTCGACACGTCGCCGCTCCTGAATCTCCTCCACCAGACGGGTGTTCAGCTCTTTCAGTCCGGCCGATTCCTGACGCAGCAACGCGGAGGCCTTGCGCAGACGCCGACCGCGCAGCACAAGGACGATGACCGCATAGACAAGGCAGAGCGAAATGGTTGCCGCCCAGATCGGCAGCACGCTCTTGCGGGTCTCCTCCACCGGGACCAGGAAATGCAAGGTCCAGCCAAGCAGGCCGACATCCGCCGAATTGTGCCGGTAGTTCTTGCCGTCGATGACAAGCTGCTGTCTTTCCTGATCCAGACTATCGCTGACCGGGGACAATTCCCGGCCGGCATACTGGCGCGTTGCCTCGATCATCTGGCGCACCTCCTGCGGCAGCGCCGTCAGCGTCCGGTAGCGCCAATCGGGCTGGCTCGACAGAAAAATCACGCCATTTGCATCAGAGGCAAAAACGGTCTCACCACCTTCGGCCCAGGCTTCTTCCAGAGGGCCCATGTCCACCTTGACCACAGCCACACCAACCGGCTTGCCGCTGACCGGCGTCGGCCGTGCCAGGAACAGGCCCGGCTCGTCCGAGGTCGCGCCGATTGCAAAGAAGCGACCTTCCTCGCCTTCAATGGCGGCTGAGAAATAAGGCCGGAAACCGTAGTTGCGGCCGACCAGCGACAAGTCTTCCTGCCAGTTGCTGGACGCCAGGGTCGTGCCTTCGGCATTCATGACATAGAGCAGATCCACGCCTGAATTTTCGGCCATTTCCTGCAGGAACCGATTGGCGCTTTCCGATGGCTGGCCAAGGCCCAGCGCTGACGTTGCGCGGGGATCCCGCGCAATCATGTAAGGCAGATAGCGGTACTTCTGATATTCGCCCAAAATCGTCTGGCGATAAAGCGTCAGCCGCTCGGCGGCCTTCCTGTCAACGCTGTCCTCATCCAGCTCCATGAAGAGCTGAACCAGCATGAAGGCGACAGCCACGAGCAGGAACGGTGGCAGGGCCAGATAGAGCCAGCGGTTTGACATGGCTCCATATTGCGCATTTTTTTCATTCCCGCCACCCGGCCGGCTATCAGAACAAGTTGGTGACATTGATGCGCGTCAAGGACTCACCACATTCAGACCTATAGATTTTTAACGAGGCTGGTTCGATGACATGATACCGGCCGCAGGAGGGATATATGCCTATCAAAGATATTTTGACCGTTCTGGATCTCGCAGGTGACCAGCCGGCCGCCAAATACGCCCTGGAATTCGGCCGAAACTACGATGCCCATGTCACCGGACTGGCGGTGTCGTTCGAGCCGGTCGTTCCCGCATTCGCGGCCGCGCCGATGCCGGTCGACTATTTGCAAGCAGCACACGAACAGGCGATTGCCGCGGCCACCGAGGCCAAGAAGGAATTCGACGAGCTGGCCCGTCTGGCAGGTGTGAAGAGCGAAAGCAGGCTCGCGGAAATCCTCACCGGCGGCCCCCTGGAAAACGTGCTGGTTCATTGCCGCCCGACAGACCTGGTGGTCATCGGTCAGGCCAATCCGGACAAGCCGGAGCCGATGCGTGAACTCTTGATCGAGACCGTCCTGTTTGAAAGCGGCGTACCGGTTCTGCTTGTGCCCTATATCGGCAGCAAATCCTTCCAGCCGAAGAATGTGCTGGTTGGCTGGGACGGCAGCTCCACCGCGACACGGGCCATCCATGCGGCTCTGCCCGTTCTGGAAAAGGCGGAGAAGATCACCGTCCTGGTTGTCGAGAAGAAAGCCACGAAAGCAACCGGCCAACCGGGTGCCGACGTCGCCAACTATCTGGCGCGCCACAACATGGATGTCACTGTCGAGGTTGTCACCAACCCGCAAGCCGGCATTGCCGACACGGTGCTCAACCATGTCTCCGACAACAGCAACGATCTGGTCGTGATGGGCGGTTACGGCCACAGCCGCATGCGTGAATTCCTGTTCGGCGGGGCAACCCGGGAAATCCTGGAAGCCATGACCGTACCGGTTCTGATGGCCCATTAAGCCACCGGCGCACACTCGATCGCCGAGATTTTGCGATGCATGAAGCCCGCGAACCTGACACACTCCGGTCCGCGGGCTTTTTTTGACCGGAAAACATGATGAAACTGCAGGCTCTAAACACCGGCAAGGCCGGACGCTCGTCTGCAACCACCCTGTTGTTTTTCGCTTCTTGTTCGTGAATTTTGCGACGCGCGACCTAGGTTCGTTTCAGACGCCTCGTTCCTTGCGGAGCTTTTCAAAGGATCGATCTCATGACCATTCGCAACCTCGACGGTTTCTTTGCGCCAGGATCGATAGCCATTATCGGCCCTTGCAGGCATCCGGGCGTCCTGACCAGCAAGTTGATTTCCTGCCTGCAGGATATTGAGGCCGGCCATCCGGTAACGCTCGTCGGGATCGACGAGGATGTCCCTTTCAAGGGCCGAAAGGTCGCTCGGCTGGCCGATCTGGAGAAAATGCCGGATCTGGCAATTTATCTCGCCAAAGCGGAAGCGCTGCCGGAAAAGATCCGGATCCTTGCTGCTGGTGGGACGAAGGCCGTGCTTATCCCTTCGCCCGGCTTTGAAACCTGGCCTGAAGAGTTGCTTCAGGAGTGCCGCGAAGCCGCGCAGGCGACGAACTTGCGACTTATCGGACCAGGCACGCTTGGCCTTGCCGTTCCCGCCAGGGGACTTAACGCACTCCTCAGCGCGGAGCGCCCCGAAAAGGGGGAAGTCGCGTTTTTCGCTCGTTCCGGTGCCGTGCTCAATGCAACGCTTTCCTGGGCGAAGACCCACAATACCGGATTTTCCGCTGTCGTTTCTCTCGGCGCGCGGATGGACGTCGATATCAGCGACCTGATCGACTATTTCGCGCAGGACTATCATACCCGTGCGATCGTGCTTCACCTGGAAGGCATCGCGGTCCCGCGAAAATTCATTTCCGCCGCCAGGGCAGCTGCCCGCAGCAAGCCGGTGATCGTGATCCGCTCCGGCAAGAGCCGGGATACAGGCGGCTCGGGCAGAACCCACGCCGGGCGACTCGCACGGACTGACAGGGTCTATGAGACCGTGTTTCGCCGCACCGGCCTTTTGCGGGTGCATGATCTTGACGAGATGTTCGAGGCACTGGAAACCCTCTCCCACATTCGCGTTCCCCGCTGCGACAAGCTTGCCGTCATTGCGAACGGTCGCAGTCTTGCCAGTCTTGCCGTCGACAGGCTGATGGATCTGGGCGGCTCCTTCGCCGAGCTTGGCACCGAAACTCGAACAGCTCTTGAAGACACCAGCCGGAGCCACGCCGGCCTGTCGGTGACACCCGCTGCCGATGGTTCGGTAATCCTGAAGGAGAACGTGACACCGGAACAGATTACCGAGGCAATCGTCACGGTGTTGAAAGACCCGAATGTGGATGGTGCTGTCGTGCTTCAGGCTGCCAGTGCCTTCCAGCCCTTGTCGGCCATCGCCAAGGCAATTGCCGATGCGGCGGCGCTGGACAGGCGGCGCACCGGGCGGCGCAAGGCCCTTGTTGCCGGTCTTATCGGTGGTGATGGGGCAACGCGGGCAGCCCTTTCCGAAGCGCGCATCCCGAACTATGCCAGCCCGGCAGAGGCCGCCCGCAGCCTGATGCATCTGGCGCATGATGCGCAGGCGCGCGAATTCCTTATGGCGGCCCCGGCCAGCCTGCCCAGCACGTTTTCACCCGATGTTGCGCGGGCACGCGGCATTGTCACAGCGGCGCTTCAGGAAGACCGCACCTGGCTCAGCCCGCCGGAAGTGGTCTCCGTTCTTGAAGCATATGATCTGCCGATCATGGCAACCGCCATGGCGACAACGCCAGAGGAAGCCGGCAAACTGTCGGAGCCTTTCTTCAAGACCGCCGCTCATTGCGTTGCCAAGCTGATTTCGCCGGATCTGCCGTTCAAGTCGCGCATCGATGGTGTGCGGCTGGGGCTGGAAAGCCCTGAAGCCGTCCGTCACGCGGCAGAAGAACTGATCGAAAAGACCAGACGGGACTACCCGGACGCCCGGATCGCCGGGCTCTCCATTCATCCGATGCTGGAAGACCGGCACGGGCTGGAACTTTATATGGGTGTTGCCGAAACACAGGACTTCGGCCCGGTCCTGGTGTTCGGTCATGGAGGTACCGCAATCGAGGAAAGCGAAGACGTCGCGCTGGAATTGCCGCCGCTGGATCTCAATCTGGCAGAAGCACTGATTTCCCGCACACGAATTGCCAGGCTTCTGGATGGCGGACCGGCGCGCCCGGCCCTCGACAAGGCAGCCCTTGCCCAGGCGCTGGTGAAACTCTCCCAGATCACCATCGATATTCCCGAAATACAGGAACTCGACATCAATCCGCTGGTTGCCCTGCCGAGCGGGCTTATCGGGCTCGATGCCCGCATGACGTTGTGCCATCCGGAAAAGCGACCGGGCCGCGCCGGCAGTTCCCGCCTGGCCATCGCCCCCTATCCCCAGGAATGGGAACAGACACTTGTGTTGAAGGATGGGCACGAGATCTTCATCCGGCCCGTGCGCCCGGAGGACGAGGACCTGTTCAAGACGTTTTTCGAGCAGGTAACGCCCGAAGACCTGCGCCTAAGGTTCTTTGCACCTGTGCGCGATTTCAGCCACAGGTTCCTGTCCCGGCTGACGCAGCTCGACTATGCCCGCGCAATCGCCTTTGCTGCCATCGAACCCAAAGACGGCAGCTTGCTCGGCGTCGTCCGCCTGCACGCGGATCCCGACCATCAAACAGGCGAATACGCGATCATGGTTCGCTCCGACCTGAAGGGACAGGGCCTCGGCTGGACCTTGATGAAACTGCTCATTCGCTACGCCAGGGAAGACGGCATCGAGGTCATCAAGGGCGAGGTTCTGAAGGAAAACACCTCGATGATCTCCATGTGCCAGTCGCTCGGCTTTTCCGTCGGCACTTCTCCGGACGATCCCGGCATAGCCCTCGTGACGCTGCCTGTGGCGGAAGTTCCGGAACAGATCTGAACGCGTTGCGCAGTCCGCAACGCATCTGATTTCCGTTTGCCCGTCAGCACGCCTTCATAGACGTCGCCCCAAACAAAAACGCTCCCCGCGAGGAGGAGCGTCCCGGGTGGATCATCTGTAGATGCTCAGTGCGTTGCGGCCATACCGAAAGACAGCTGTCCACGAGCGTTCTTGTACCATTCGATGATCTTCTTGCGCTCGTCTTCTTCCATGAAGGAGACGTTGGCGGGCGGCATGGCGTTGGTGACGCCGGCCTGGAGGTAGATCTGCTTTGCAGCGCGCACGACGTCTGCCTTGGTTTCCAGATGCAGGCCCTTGGGAGCCCAGTGGATGCCTTCATAGAAGGGTTCGCGAGCGTGGCACATGCCGCAGCGGCCGGGAATGATGTTCATGACATCATCGATGCCTTCCGCATTGGCGAATACCTGTTCGGTCTGCGTCAGCGGACGGGCCTCCGACGCTTCCCAGGTATCCTGCTGGAGCGGTGCCATGGACAGCTGGATAATGGCGACGAACAGGATCGCCGTTGCCAGCCAGGTCCAGGTCGGTGCCGGAGCACCCGTGTGCTTGGTGTTGAAGTAATGCCGGATGGTGACCCCCATCAGGAAGACAAGGGCAGCAATCAGCCAGTTGTATTCCGAGGCGAACGCGAGCGGATAGTGGTTGCTCAGCATCAGGAACACGACCGGCAGGGTCAGGTAGTTGTTGTGGGTGGAGCGCAGCTTGGCGATCTTGCCGTATTTTGCGTCCGGGGTCCGCCCTGCCTTCAGGTCCGCCACCACGATCTTCTGGTTCGGAATGATGATGAAGAACACGTTCGCGGTCATGATCGTCGCGGTGAAGGCACCGAGATGCAGCATGGTGGCACGGCCGGTGAAGATCTCGTTGTACCCGTATCCCATGGCCACCAGCAGCGCGAACAGCAGCAGCATCAGCAGCGTCGGGCTTTCGCCGAGCTTCGACTTGCACAACCGGTCATAGACCAGCCAGCCGATGGTCAGAGACCCGGCGGAAATCAGGATACCCTGCCACAGGGCAAGATCGGCCTTTGCCGGATCGATCAGGTAAAGCTCGCCGCCGACCCAGTAGACGACCATCAGGAGAGCCGCGCCGGACAGCCATGTGGAATAGCTTTCCCATTTGAACCAGACCAGATGTTCCGGCATGTTTTCCGGGGCCACAAGGAACTTGCGGATATGATAGAAGCCGCCGCCGTGGACTTGCCACTCCTCGCCATGGGCCCCCTTGGGCAGGTCCGGGGCTTTCTTCAGGCCAAGGTCCAGCGCGACGAAATAGAACGACGAGCCGATCCAGGCCATCGCCGTAATCACGTGCAGCCAGCGAACCGCAAAGGCGATCCAGTCCCAAATGATGGCAATGTCCAGCATTGCTTCCCCTCCAAATTCGTTTGACCCAAGCTAGCTCATGCAAGAATTTTCTGGTATCTCGGGATAATTCCGAGCAGTTTCAAAAAAATCGGAACAATAAACCGGCCCGGTTGGACATCCTCATGGCGTATCTGGAAAACATCCGAACCTTTCTGCGCGTTTACGAGCTGGGCAACATGTCCGCCGCCGCACGCGATCTGCGGATTTCCTCCGCCGTCGCGTCGTCGCGGGTGTCCCAACTGGAAGAGCACCTGAACGTCCGCCTGTTCCAGCGAACCACCCGAGCCCTCAGCCCGACAGAGCATGGCAACTTGTTCTATCGCGGTGCAACAAAAATAATCGAGGCGGTGGAAGAAGCAGAAGCGGAGATCAGCAATGTCACCCGTTCACCGCGCGGCACGCTGTTTGTTGCCGCCCCCATCGGCATGGGCCAGCGGCTGATCGCCCCGGCGATCCCGAAATTCAAGGAAGCCAATCCGCTGATCGACATTCGCCTGCGCCTGTCCGACCGCAAGGTCGACCTGACGGGCGAAGGTCTCGATGCCGCGTTCTTCCTTGGCCTGCCGGAAGATTCCAATCTCAAGATCCGCAAGATCGCCGATTGCGACCGGCTGCTTTGCGCCTCTCCGGAGTATCTCGCCCGCAAGGGCAACCCGAAAACAAGCGACGAGCTTGCCGCCGGCCGCCATGACTGCCTCAACATGCGTTATCCCGGTGCACCGGAATTCCAGTGGCCGCTGCAGACGGAAAATGGCGTCAAGCGCGTCGCAGTGTCCGGCCCGTTCGAATCCGACCATGGCGATGTCCTGACCGGCTGGGCGCTGGAAGGCCACGGCATCGTGCTGAAACCGGCGTTTGAAGTTGCCGACTATCTGGCTTCGGGCAAACTGGTGCCGGTGCTCGAAAACGAACCGCCAATCCCGGTGCAGATGGCCTGCCTTTACACGCACCGCCGCCGCCAGGACCCGAAAGTACGCCTGTTCCTGGATTTCATGGTGGCGCATATCCAGAAGTCACTGGCGGAGCTGGCGAACGCCCACTGAGGGTTAGCCGTCTCACCTCTTCACCAAGACCTCAAGAAAGATCACGGAGACCGGTGGCTCTCTCCACGAGTGCCTTGATCTCGGCACGCAAAACCTCAGCAAAGCTTTCCACCAGCAGGGAAAGCGGCCGGTTGGCCGGAGTAAGCAGCGACATGTTGAGAAAGCACTCCGGCTTGAAAGGCCGAAAGACCAGGCTGTTCTGGTCGCCGAAACTTTCCTGGTGGCTGATCGCCGACAGTCCCTCGCAGATCGTGTAGCACAGACCTTCGGAAACCAGCTGCAACGCGGGCAGGAACGTCCTGAGCTCGAAGCGCTTGTTGAGCCTTGCTCCCGCCTCATTGAAGGCCTTGCGGGTCTGTTCGCTGATCGAGTGATCGTCAAACAGCATCGCCATCGGCTTGCCGTCAAGATCAGCGGGTGTGATGACTTTCTTGCGGGCAAGCGGATCGTCCTTCGGCACAGCGCAGACCCCCGGCAAGGCAAAGACTTCCGAGATAATGGTCCGCCGCGGCTCCGGTGTTTCGGCAAAGCCGATATCGTATTGCTGGGAGGCGATCCAATCGGTGACGACGGGCGATGAGCGCATCATCAGCGAGGCTTCGATGTCCGGTTTGTCCCGCAAGAAGTTGGCCAGAACCCGGGGCATGAAGAAACTGGAGGCAGCCGGATTGCAGGCAATACGCAGCTTGCCCTTTTCCAGGTTGCCGATGTCCTGCAGCGTGCGGGTGGAACGTGTTAGCCGTTCCAGTAGAAACTCCGCTTCCTCCAGAAAATAATGCGCTTCGGGCTTGGGCACGAGGCGGCCGCGTTCGCGCTCGAACAGCTGGAAGCCGACCTCCCGTTCCAGCCCTGCGATCATGGCGCTGACGGCAGGCTGCGTTCGCCCCAGCGCACGCCCTGCTTCGGAGACGGATCCAGTGCGCATTACCTGCACGAAAGTCTGCAATTGGCGGAAGGAGAGGTTCATAACCAAACTATAAAGTCACTCTATCAAAGTAGCAATATTTCGAATTTGCCTTTATGGATTAGCCAACTCCATACTCCCCTTCCAGACAGAGGGTGTTCGAGCGCCAAAAAAAGGGCGCCAACAATACGGGGGTGGTTTTGGAACGGTTCACGCAGTGCCTTTTGACGGCTCTGATCCTGATCGTTGCGCTTGGCCAGTTTGTTCAGGTCGTCACGCGCTACGTGCTTCAAGTCCCGGTGATGGGGCTGGAAGAAACGATCATGTATCCGACGCTGTGGCTCTATATTTTCGGCGCAGTCAACGCCTCGCGGGAAAACAGCCACATCCGCGCCAACGTCCTTGAAATCTTTCTCAAGACAGAGCGCCAGCACACCATACTGGCCATCGTCGGCGAGTTGATCAGCCTCGTTGTCGGCATCTGGCTGCTGACCTGGGCGTGGGACTACACCCGCTATGCCTGGCGGGTCTGGCGCGAGAGCCCGACCCTTTACATCCCGACCTTCTATGCAGACGTCGCGCTGGTCGTCGGGCTGGTGCTGATGATGGCCTACACCGTCACCTATCTGCTGGTGCATGTCCGCAGCCTGCGGACGGCGGAAGGAGGCGCGCAATGATCGAGATCGCGCTTCTGGCCATTCTGGTTCTGGTCATCACGCTGACCCTGGGGGTGCCGCTACCCTGGTGCTTCGGCGCCGCACTGATGGTCATGTATTTCATCGGCGACGTTACCATGAAAGGCATGGTGCTCTGGGGCTTCCAGCAGCTCGGCAACCCCGCGCTGCTTGCCATTCCTCTGTTCGTTCTGGCCGGCACCATCATGTCGGAAAGCGGAATAGCAGCGGCCTTGCTGCGGTTCGTCAATTCCTTCGTCGGTCATGTCCGTGGCGGTCTGGGCGTCGTTGCGGCGGTCAGCTGCGCCATAATCGGTGCGATTTCCGGTTCGGGCCTCACCGGTATTTCCGCCATTGGGCCTCTGCTCATTCCCGAAATGGAAAAGCGCGGTTATCCAAGGGAATACGCCACCGCGCTGATCGCAAACTCGTCGATCCTCGGCCTGTTGATCCCGCCGTCCCTGAGCATGATCCTGTTCGGCTGGGTAACGGACACGTCGATTGCAGCCTGTTTCCTGGCAACGCTCGGCCCAGGCCTCTTGATCATGTTCAACTTCTCGGCCGTGAACCTCTGGATGGCGCGCAAGTTCAACCTGGTTCTGGACGAAAAGCCGACTGCGCGGGAGTTCACCGCCGATATCACGAAACGCGGCATCTATGCCTTTCCGGCCCTCCTGATGCCTGTGATGATCCTTGGCGGCATCTACGGCGGCATCATGACACCGACCGAATCCGCCGCTCTTGCGGTCATCTACGCAATCCCGGTCGGCTTCCTGATTTACAAGGGCCTGCGTCTCGACAACTTCCTCTTTGCCGGCAAGGAAGCGGCAACGGCTGTTGGCGCGATCATGCTGATGATCCTGTTTTCCATGATCCTGGGGCAGATGTTCGTCTATGAGGGCGTGCCGCAGAAACTGGTCAGCGTCATCTTCGGCATCACCGAGAACAAGATCGTTCTGCTGATCCTGATCAACATCCTGCTGTTCCTGATCGGCATGGTCGTCAACGATGCCACCGCCATCATTCTGGTGGCGCCGCTTCTGCTGCCGCTGATGCAGGCACTCGATATCAGCCCGGTCCAGTTCGCCGCGATCATGGGCGTCAACACCGCCATGGGCGGGGTCACGCCACCCTATGCGTCGATCCTCTATCTCGGCGCACGCATCGGCAAGGTGAAGGTCACCAAGGTCATTCCGCCGGCGATGTTCCTGGTGCTGACAGGATATGTGCCGGTGGTCTTCCTGACCTCTTTCTGGCCGGACCTTTCACTCTACCTGCCGCGTCTCTTTGGCTACTGAGCCGGCTCATAAACACAGAATCGAACCGACTTTCTTGGGAGGACAAACATGAAAACCACGGGGAACACCATCATGAAGAAATTTCTGACCGCGACTGCCGTCGCAACACTGATCGGGCTTTCCGGCGCTGCCCAGGCGGCCGATTTCAAGATGAGCCATGTCCGCCCGCAGGGCGCGACCATCGACGTTGAACTGAAGGCCTATGCCGAAGCCGTGAAGGAATCCACCGGCGGTGACGTCAACATCGAGATCTACGCCGCTTCGGCCTTGGGCGACTACACTACCGTCCAGGAACGTGTGTCCGTTGGTGCCATCGAAATGGCAACCCAGCCGGCGGCAACCGGCACGGACCGGCGCATGCAGATCGCGTCCGTGCCGTTCCTTGCCTCCAACTGGGAAGACGCCCGCAAGATTTATGGTCCCGGCGGTGTACTGCACGAGACCATGGCCGAACTGTTCTCAAAGCAGGACATCACCATGCTCGCAGCCTACCCGGTCTATTTCGGCGGTATTTCGCTTAACCGCGACGCTGTCACGCCGGGCACCACCGAGCCGAAGGGCATCAAGGTTCGTGTCCCAGGCATCAAGAGCTTCCAGCTCACCGGTGAGGCGCTCGGCTATATTCCGGCACCGATCCCCTTCTCCGAAGCCTTCACGGCCATTCAGGTCGGCGTGGTCGACGGTGTCATCGGCTCCGGCGCGGAAGGCTACTACGCGTCGTTCCGGGACGTGACCAAGTCCTACATTCCAGCGAACACCCATTTTGAGGTCTGGTTTATGATCATCTCCAACGAGGCGCTTTCCGGTCTCGATGAAGACGACCAAGCGGCCATGAGGAAGGCTGCTGAAGACTTCGAGGCGGCACGCTGGGTTGTTGCCGAGGAAGACCAGGGCAAATGGGAACAGCGTCTTGCCGACGAACTCGACGCGAATGTGGTTGAACTCACCGACGAACAGCTTGCAGGCATGGCTGCCAAGGTTCGGGAAACGGTCTGGCCGGAGCTTCTCAACGATGTCGGTCAGGAGTGGGGCCAGTCGATCCTCGACAAGGCCCTTAACTGACAGCCGTGAACCGCCGGGCGGCAACCGCCGCCCGGACATTGATCTTATTCGGGAAACATCATGGAATCGGACTACGCCATCATTGGTGGAGGCGTCGTGGGGCTTTCCGTTGCCTGGGGTCTGCTCCAGCGCGGCAGGTCGGTCACCGTTCTTGACGGTGACGACGGCAGTTTCCGCGCCAGTCGGGGCAACTTTGGCCTCGTCTGGGTGCAATCCAAGGGCATGAAACAGCCTGCCTATGCCCGCTGGTCGCAGCGCTCCGCCGCCGCGTGGGCAGATTTCGCAGCCAGCTTGCGCGAAGCCACCGGCTTTGACGCTGCGCTGGAGCAGAAGGGCGGCTACGATCTCCATTTCTCGGACGAGACACTAGCCGAGACAGTTGCCCAGTATGAAATTCTAAAGGCAAAGCTTGGCGGTGATTATCCTTATGAAATCCTGGGCCACAACGAACTGCGCCGGGAAGAGCCGGAAGTCGGCCCGAAGGTCGCCGGGGCCATTCTTCATCATCAGGACGGCCACGCCAATCCGTTGAAGTTGCTGCGAGGCCTTGCTGCCGGTGTACGCGGCAACGGCGGAACCGTGCTGAACGGCAAGACGGTCGACACGGTCACGCGTGACAGCTCTTTCAGGATCAACTGCAGCGATGGCACCGTGGTCGAAGCAAACAAGCTGGTGCTGGCTGCCGGTCTCGGTTCGGCTGCACTCGGCCCGAAACTCGGATTCAAGGCGCCTATCCGGCCGCAGCGCGGCCAGGTTCTGATTACCGAAAAACTGCCCAGAATCCTCAACCGGCCGTCCCTGATTGCACGCCAGGTCGATGAAGGTGGCATACAGATCGGCGCGACCAACGAAGAAGTCGGCTTCAACGACAAGGTCACCGCCAAGGGGCTTGCCGGTCTCGCGGCCGAAGCGATCGCCGCCTATCCCATTCTGGCCAAGGCTCAACTGGTGCGCAGCTGGGGTGCCTTGCGCGTTCTCTCGCCTGACGGCCTGCCGATTTATCAGGAAAGTCCGGAGATGCCGGGCGCGTTCCTCGTGACCTGTCATAGCGGCATCACGCTAGCCGCCGCCCATGCCTCTTTCCTGCCCGACTGGCTGGAAAAGACAAACACGGCGCCAGACCTGGAGGTGTTCAGTGAAGACCGCTTCGCCCTTTCGTGAGCTGGAACAAGGTACCGGGCGGGTCCGCGTTCGCTTCGCCGGCAAGGACCTGATGCTGCGCGACGGTGGTAATCTGGCAGCCGAACTTCTGGCTGCCGGTGTCCGTTCCTTCCGGCAGACGCCCGTTTCAGGCGCAGAGCGTGGGCCGTTCTGCATGATGGGCGCCTGTTTCGACTGCCTGGTTGAAATAGACCGCGTTACCCGGCAGGCCTGCATGTGCGAGGTCAGCGCCGGCATGAATATTGGCATGCCGGGCACCGGAGGAGATGGCGATGCTTGAAGCTGACCTCCTTGTCCTCGGCGCCGGTCCGGCGGGAATGGCGGCTGCCAGAACGGCGGCGGATGCCGGGCTTTCCGTTCTGCTTCTGGACGAGCAGGCCCGGCCCGGTGGACAGATCTATCGCAGCGTCGGAAACGCGCCGGAAGGCCGGGCGCAGATCCTTGGCAGCGATTACACCAAGGGAAAGGCTCTCACCGAGGAGCTGGATCATCCGATGATCCGGCATCTGAGCGGCGCAACCGCGTGGCAAATCGAAAAAGGGCCACGCGTCTCCTTCACACGAGACGGTGCTGCCTCCGCCGCGAAATCCAAACGCCTGCTGATAACCACCGGTGCGCTGGAGCGGCCGATGCCAATCCCGGGCTGGACCCTGCCGGGCGTAATGACCGCGGGTGCCGCGCAGATCCTGTTGAAGCAATCCGGCCTCATGTGCGAAAGGGCGGTTCTGGCTGGAAGCGGCCCACTGCTTTATCTGGTCGCCGCCCAGATGTGCCGGGCAGGCACACCGCCCCTGGCTCTGGTGGAAACACAGACATTCGCCGACAGGCAGGCAGCGCTGCGGAATTTGATCGGAGCGCTGCGCGGCTGGCGGCTGCTTGCCAAGGGTTTGGGTCTGCTTGCCGAAATCCGCAAGGCGGGCGTTCCCCGCTACACCGGCGCATCGGCAATTGCCATTGAAGGCAAGGCGCAGGCCGAAACGATAAGCTTCACGTCGGGAGGCAGAGGCCACAATCTGGAGTGTGCAACGGTGCTGCTGCATCATGGTGTGGTTCCCAACACCCAGGCGGCACGCTCCATCGATGTGCCGCATCACTGGAACGAAGTTCAGCAATGCTTCGTGCCGGAAAAGGATGGCTGGGGCCGCACGCAGCTTCCGGACGTATTCATTGCCGGTGATGGCGCGGGTATTGGCGGTGCTACAGCTGCGCAACTTCAAGGCAGGCTGGCCGCTCTGGCAATCGCTTGCGATCTCGGCAAAACCACGCCGGCAGATCGTGACCGGAACGCCGCCCCACTGAATCGGCAACTGGAAACCGAACTGGCCGCCCGGCCATTCATAGACAGGGCCTATCCGCCCTTCCGCGAAGCCTTGCTGCCTGCCGACGACACCATCGTCTGCCGCTGCGAGGAAGTCACAGCAGGCGATATTCGCCGCTATGCCGGTCTGGGCTGCCTTGGGCCCAACCAGACCAAAGCTTTCGGACGGCCCGGCATGGGCCCGTGCCAGGGCCGCTATTGTGGCCTGACGGTCACGAACCTTCTTGCGGACGAAAGTGGACGTTCACAGGACGACACCGGCTATTACCGCATCCGGCCACCCCTGAAACCGGTCACACTCGGTGAACTGGCGGCCATGACAGATCTAGAAACCGACGAACAGGAACCCGTCACATGATAGAACGCATCGAAACCGGCCCCCGCATGAGCAAAATCGTCAAGCACAACGGCGTTGCCTATTTGTGCGGACAGGTGGGCGATGGCACGAGCGTCGCCGACCAGACTCGGGATTGCCTGTCGCGCATCGACGCTTTGCTGGAAAAGGCAGGGTCCTCACGCAAGAATATTCTGCAAGCCATCGTCTGGCTGTCGGACATGAGCGACTTCGCCGAAATGAACTCCGTCTGGGACGCCTGGGTGCCCGAAGGACATGCCCCTGCACGGGCCTGCGGCGAATCCAAACTTGCCCGGATGGAGTTGAAGGTCGAAATCATTATCACCGCCGCCTGCGACTGATGGCGGTCTGACAGTCGTCGCTTGGCATAACTAGAGTGCTTGCCAGCAAGACCTCAGACGCAAATGTACGCCGGTGCTAATCCCTTGAAGTCCCTCCGGGCGAGCAACGCGAGACCCGGGTCTGCTCATTTCCAGAATTCAGGCGTGGTTCTCAATGCAACCGCTTCAGCGAGCTGCCTCTGCGAGTGGGCCCCGGAACTGCGCTGCGCTTGTCCGAGGTGACGGCCTTGGGGGCGGGGATTGAACGAAAACGACACTGCCGGCTATGGCAAACGAAACGTCTGCGCGGTTGGCAAGGTATCCCAAAACCTGTCCGGCAACAGAGACGATCTTCCAGCCCCCAGCCCCCTCATCCTGAGGAAGCGCGCAGCGCTGTCTCGAAGGATGGGCCGCTTGCTCCGGATTTGCCGACACTAGTTCGAGGCATCGGCCAACCTCGGGATGAGCGATCCTCTCTGGCAAATTCACGGACAGAGTGTTGCCTGCCGGACACCCCTTGATCAAAATCCGTCGCAAATTCAAGCCTGTGTCCGGTGCAATCCCCTCGCTTTGCTTCAGCTGTCTTGCACCTGTCACCGATCCTTGAAATGAACACCCCATGATCGGCTACTCGTCCTACATCCTGTGCACCTCCCCCCGTAGCGGCAGCACGCTGCTCTGCAAGCTTCTGGCGGCGACGGGTGTTTCCGGGCACCCGGGCTCCTATTTTCACGAGCCGTCCCAAGAGGATTGGCTTGAAGACCTGAATGTCGATGTTGTGCCGGGGGAAAACGAGCAGGCAACGCTGCGCCGTATCTTTGCGGCAGCTATCGAAAAGGGCACGCGGGGCAAAGGTCTTTTTGGTCTGCGGCTGCAGCGGCACAGCTTCGATTTTTTCATGAAACAACTTGCCATCCTGCAACCAGTTCATGAAAGCGATCTAACGCGTCTTGAAGCAGCCTTCGGCAAGACGCTGTTCATTCACCTGACCCGTGCTGACAAGGTCGACCAGGCGGTTTCCTTCGTTCGCGCCGAGCAATCCGGCCTCTGGCACAGGGCTCCGGACGGCACCGAGCTCGAGCGATTGTCGGAACCGCGCGAATTGCAATATGACGCCGCTGAAATCCGCGCCTGTCACGATCGCTTCACCCGGTTTGACCGCGACTGGCAAGCCTGGTTCGAAATCCAGGGTATTTCCCCACTTCGGATTACCTATGACGCGCTTTCGGCAGATCCGCAGGCCACGCTGAGACTGGTTCTTCAACGACTCGGCCTGGAAGTGTCAGCAGCGGGGGGTGTCGTGCCCGGCGTTGCCAAACTGGCAGATGCCACCAATGCCGACTGGGTGTCCCGTTTCCGCGCTGAGCTGGAGATCGACAGCGCCAGCTAAAGCCGCCTGTGTGAACCACCTACGCGGCCGCGCCGTATCCTTCTCGAAGAAGCACGCGTTTTGCTGCCGCCTTGGCCACGGGCCAGGAATGCTGTTAAGCTGTTGATGCTTCGACGGGAAACAGACGGACGGGTGGTTTGATGAACCTCGAAAGTTTCGTTGCCGAACTTCAATCCTGGGCCACGCTGGCTCTCAGCTATCTGACTGCGCCCTGGTTTGCCTATCAGCTCGCCATCATCGTAGTTCTGTTCGGCCTGGCCAAGCTGCTGAGCCTTCGCGTCGAGCCGAGGCTTGAAGCCCGTGCACGTGAAATCAGGGGCCATCCGGGCCTGCTTCGTGTGGTGGTGGCCCTGCTCCGGCGGATCGAGTGGATCTTCTTCAGCCTGTTCCTGTTCATTGCGCTTGCGGTGATGCGCAGCGTCACCTGGCCGAGCCGGAGCCATTTCATCGCGATCGCCCTGTCGCTGTCGCTCGCCTGGCTGTTTGTCTCGGTTCTGTCGAGGGTTATCCGCAACCGGCTGGTGGCAAGAACGCTCAGCTGGCTCGCCTGGATCTATGTTGCGCTGGTCATTCTGGGCTTTGACGACGAGGCCGGCACCTTCCTCGACAGTCTGGCATTGCCACTCGGCGAGATGCGGTTGTCCTTGCTGCTGATCCTGAAGGCGGTTCTCTTGCTGTTTGCAACCGTCTGGGTCGCGGTGGTCCTCGGGCGCTATTTCGATGAGCAGGTACAAAAGTCGGATGAGCTGACCCCGTCGATCCGCGTGTTGATCGGCAAGGTCGCCAAGTTCGGGCTGATCCTGGTGGCCGGAACGATTGCGCTTTCCTCGGTTGGTATCGATCTCTCCGCCTTCACCGTCTTTACCGGGGCGGTCGGCCTCGGTCTCGGGTTCGGCCTGCAGAAGGTCATTTCCAACTTCATTTCCGGCATCATCATCCTGCTCGACAAGTCGATCAAACCCGGCGACACCATCTCGCTGGAGGGCACGTTCGGCTGGATCCGCGAGTTGCGCGCCCGCTTCGTTTCCGTGGTAACGCGGGACGGACGCGAATATCTGATCCCGAACGAGGACTTCATCACCCACCGTGTGATCAACTGGTCCTTCAGCGACGAACTTGTCCGCCTTGACGTCAATTTCGGCGTCTCCTACGACGCCGACCCGCATGAAGTTTCGAAGCTTGCCATCGAAGCGGCGATGACGGTCGGCCGAGTGGAAGGCTCCCGCCGTCCGGTCTGCTGGCTTACGGGCTTCGGCGACAGTTCGCTCGACTTCGTCCTGCGTTTCTGGATCCGCGATCCGCAACAGGGCCTCACCAACGTCCGCGGCAAGGTGCTGCTGGCGCTTTGGGATACGTTCAAGGAAAACAATGTCGGCATCCCCTATCCGCATCGGGAGATTATTATGAAGAAAGATGCGGGAGAGAAACGCGATGCGCACCACATATAGTATATGTATTTTTTAACACCTAGATTAAATATAGGCACCGATTTTACTGCGATACTTAATGCAGACGGAATATCAAAGAAGGGCCATTTGCGAACATGTCTAAGTATATTTCAGGGATAGGCGCTCGTTTTTACAGAGGAATCGGTGAGAAAGAACAATTAATATCGCCTTTTACAAAAATGAATTTTTTTATCGGTCCTAATAACGCCGGAAAATCCATAGTATTGAACTTGATTTGCAATATATATCCTGAGTATCTGCAGAGCGGAAAGCTGAATATTTTGCCGACAGATCGTCATCTTGGATTGAAAGCTGGCAACACTCAGGTTTTTATTGGTACAGAAAAAGAAATCATTTTTAAAAAATGCATGGAAATAGTCGAACTTAAAATACCTAACGTTAGAAGCATTCAATACAGTGAGATCGAAAAAGATATAAAAACTTTAATTGACGAATTAACTCATAAAGAGTTGATCTGGACACTTGGGGCCAATGCAGAAAATAAGTTAGAAATATTTCCGAAATTTGATGTTGATCGTTTGGCGGGTTTAGTTGGTGGCTGGCAAAAAATTTGGAACGTTCTATCGGATGGTTCTGGGGGGCAATTGAAGGAGCACTGGATACCGAGAACTGTCCAAAAGATAGCAGATCTTTCCAGACATACGATACCTCGAGTACTAATGATTCCAGCGAAAAGGCAACTTGGAGAAAGGGGCGAAAGCTTTAATGATCTCAGCGGCAAAGGGTTGATCGACCATCTGGCAACACTTCAAAACCCCTCCTTTGACAAGCAAGTAGATCGGGAAAAATTTAAAAGAATTAACACCTTCGTACAAGAAATAACTGGCAAGCCAGATGCTCAATTAGAAATTCCTAGTGAAAGGGAGCATCTACTTGTTCATCTGGACGGCAAAGTTCTTCCTTTATCTTCACTCGGCACTGGTGTTCATGAAGTAGTGCTAATCGCGGCTTTTTGTACAATATATGAGGAGAAAATATTGTGTATAGAGGAGCCGGAGATACACTTACATCCGCTATTGCAGAAAAAACTAGTCCATTATTTGATGGAAAAAACAAACAATCAGTATTTTATCGCGACTCATTCTTCAGCGTTTATTGACACGCCGGGGTCGTCAGTTTTCCACGTAATTAACGATGGTTCTCAAACTCACATAAAAGAAGCGATAACAAAAGATGAGCAAAGGATAATTTTGGATGAATTAGGTTATAGAGCTTCAGATATTCTCCAATCGAATGCTGTTATTTGGGTGGAAGGGCCGTCGGATAGAATATATCTCAATCATTGGGTGCATGAATACGACGCCAATTTGATAGAGGGAGTTCACTATACTGTGATGTTTTATGGCGGTGCATTGATTAGGCACTTGACTGCTTCGGATGCAGCAATCTCTGAGTTTATCAATATTCGCGATCTAAACCGAAATATGGCAATTTTAATTGATAGCGACCGCGAACAAGATGGTGATGCATTAAAGCCTCACGCTCAAAGATTATCTGACGAAATGAATGAAGGGCAAAGCATTTGCTGGGTAACTGCAGGCCGTGAGGTTGAAAATTACGTCGATGGTAAAATTTTGCAAGATGCCCTTAGGAAGATACATCCAAAAATTTATAAAATTGCAGGAGAAACCGGGCGTTTTGATCACGCATTTTACTTCGCTAGAAATGATCCAACGGATACCGGAAGGCATATCATCTTTAAAGATGCCGATAAGGTCGGCGCTGCAAATGAGATATGTAAAAGTCCTGCAAAGCTGGACATTTTAGATCTTCGGGAGCGGATTGGAGAAGTGGTCGAAATGATCCGCAAGGCCAATGGTTTGAGCAGGCAGGAGTAGTTTATCGCTTTTTTGAAAAGTTCGCGGTGGTTCACGCGTTGTATTCTCACCGGTAGTCTGCTTCAGCTGCCCCGATAGGTCGAATAGCTGAACGGCGAGACCAGAAGCGGCACGTGGTAGTGGGCTTCTTCCGACATGCCGAACCGCAGCGGCACCGTGTCGAGAAACTTCGGGGCCGGCAAAGCGATTCCTGCGGCGTCGAAATAGGCACCGACATGGAACACCAGCTCGTAGGTTCCGGTCTTGAATTCGTCTTTCGGCAGTATCGGGCTGTCAGTGCGGCCGTCGTCGTTGGTTTCCAGGCTACGGACGTAGGTCCTGTTGTCACCATCAATTGCATAAAGATCGATCTTGATGCCTTTTCCAGGGCAACCCTGGGCGGTGTCGAGCACGTGAGTCGTCAGGTAACCGGCCATCTTGGCCTCCTCCAAATGTCAGTTTGCGCGCATGATGCTGTGGGCCTCAATCGAAGGGCACCCGTGGTTCACAGGAAGCACTTTCTAAAAAGACGAGAAAGTCATGTCCATTATTCTGTTTTATAAGAAGACAACATGCCAGCCCTTGAATGAGGCATAGTCTTTGCTTGGTTCAAAACACGTTGGTATCACGAGGAGGTCCGTCTTGAATCGCTATTCCCGGAACATGCGTGGCTATGGTCAGAACCCGCCGGATCCAAAGTGGCCAGGCGGGGCCAGGGTCGCTGTCCAGTTCGTGTTGAATTACGAGGAAGGCGGCGAGAATTGCGTGCTGCATGGCGATGCGGCGTCCGAGGCGTTCCTGTCCGATATTCCGGGTGCGGCCCAGTGGCAGGGCAAACGCCACTGGAACATGGAATCCATCTATGAATACGGCGCCCGCGCCGGTTTCTGGCGCCTGCACCGGCTGTTCACGCGGGCTGATATTCCGCTGACCATCTATGGTGTCGCTTCCGCTTTGGCCCGCAGCCCGGAACAGGTGCAGGCCATGAAGGACGCCGGTTGGGAAATCGCCAGCCATGGCCTGAAGTGGGTCGAACACAAGGATATGCCCGAAGCAGAGGAACGTGCGGCCATTGCCGAGGCGATCCGCCTGCACACGGAAGTGGTCGGCAGTCGCCCGCTCGGCTGGTACACGGGCCGTTGCTCGGAAAACACCGTTCGCCTCGTCGCCGAGGAGGGCGGTTTTGCCTATATTTCAGACACCTATGATGATGATCTGCCCTATTGGCTGGATTCCGATGGCCGTGATCAGCTGATCATTCCCTATACGCTGGAAGCCAACGACATGCGCTTCGCGACGGCACCGGGATGGACGGATGGAGAGGATTTCTTCCTCTATCTGAAGAACGCCTTCGACATGCTCTATGAAGAAGGCACGACGGACACGCCGAAGATGATGTCCATCGGCCTGCATTGCCGCCTCGTCGGCCGTCCGGGCAAGATCATGGCGCTGAAGAAGTTCATCGATCATATCCAGGCTCATGAAGGCGTCTGGTGTCCGCGCCGCATCGAGATCGCGGACCATTGGGCCAAGACACATCCGCCGCAGAAGGGTCTTCGCCCCAGCCGCATGGAAAAAGCCGAGTTCGTCAAAACCTTCGGCGGCATCTTCGAGCACTCCCCCTGGATCGCCGAACGTGCCTTCGAGCTGGAACTCGGCCCGGCTCATGACTGTGCCGCCGGTGTTCACAACGCGCTGTGCCGCATGTTCCGCTCCGCAAGCGAGGAAGAGCGCCTCGGCGTTCTGACTGCCCACCCGGATCTGGCCGGAAAGCTGGCACAGGCAGGCCGCCTGACGGCGGAAAGCACCAACGAGCAGGCCAGCGCCGGTCTCGACATGCTGACCGATGAGGAACGCGAGACCTTTACCCGGCTGAACAATACCTACGTCGAAAAACACGGCTTCCCGTTCATTATCGCAGTGCGCGATCATGACAAGGCCTCGATCATGGCTGCCTTCCAGCGCCGGATCGACAACGACCGGGCGACCGAATTCAAGGAAGCCTGTCGCCAGGTGGAACGGATTGCCCAGTTCCGGCTCAAGGACCTGCTGCCGTGAGCCGTCTCATTGCCCCATCGATCCTGACCGCAGAGGCCTTCGCCCCCTATGGCGATGTTCTCGAGGTGGCGGGCGCACCCGACAAAATCATAAATCAGGGCATGTGCGGCCGTCATCATGACCGGGCGAAGCTCGACTTCGGCGAAGGCCGGGCAGGCATCAGCCTGTTCGATGCCAAGGCCCGGTCGTTTCCCTATGTCGTCGACATGGTCGAGCGACACCCGGAAGGCAGTCAGGCCTTCATACCGCTGGACGGTGTGCCGATGCTGGTTGTCGTCGCTGACGACGAGAATGGCCAGCCGGTCAACCTGAAGGCATTCATCAGCCAGCCCGGACAGGCGATCAACCTGTATCGCGGCACCTGGCACGGTGTTTTGGCCCCGCTCTGGCAAGCGGGCCGCTACGCGGTCGTGGACCGCATCGGGGAAGGAACCAACCTGGAGGAACACTGGTTTCCCGACCCTTGGACAGTGGAGGCCGACAACAAGGAATAAGCCTCCCTTTCAGAACGATCCCTGCCCGCTCAACGAGGCGGAGACGTTCACACGACCTTCAGAGGAGCAGAAATGTCTAATTCATCGATCGGATCTCCGGAGCAGCTCCGGGATCCCAATTACACGCCACCGCTTTACAAGGCGATCCCGCTCGGCATCCAGCATGTCCTGGCCATGTTCGTCTCCAACGTCACACCTGCCATCATCGTGGCCGGTGCAGCCGGGTTCGGCTTCGGGTCCAATTCTCCCGACTTTCCGGAACTGCTTTATCTCATCCAGATGTCGATGGTCTTTGCCGGGGTCGCGACCCTGTTGCAGACGATCACCCTCGGCCCGGTCGGTGCGGCATTGCCGATCGTTCAAGGCACATCCTTTGCCTTCCTGCCGATCATGATCCCGCTTGTTGCCGGCAAGGGGGTCGACGGTCTCGCGGCTCTGTTCGGGGGCGTGATCATCGGCGGTTTCTTCCATGCGTGCCTTGGCCTCGTCATCGGCAAGATCCGCTTCGCCCTGCCTCCCCTGGTGACAGGACTTGTGGTGACGATGATCGGTCTCGCGCTGGTTCAGGTGGGCATCCAGTATGCCGCCGGCGGTGTCCCCGCCATCGGCACGCCGGAATACGGCTCACTGCTCAACTGGGCGGCCGCTCTTGTGGTGATCGTGGTGACACTCGGGCTGAAGTTCTTCGGCAGGGGCATGATGTCGGTCTCTGCGGTTCTGCTCGGTCTGATCGCCGGTTACATCTTCGCCCTTGCCACCGGCATGCTGACCTTTGAAGCCGTCTCCACGTCCTGGGACCGTGCGGCTGTCTTTGCCCTGCCGCAGCCGTTCAAATACGGCTTCGAATTCTCGTTCGCGGCCGTGCTCGGCTTCTGCCTGATGGCCTTCGTTTCCGCGGTGGAAACCGTGGGCGATGTATCCGGCATCACCAAGGGCGGCGCCGGCCGGGAAGCGACCGACAAGGAAATCGCCGGTGCGACCTTTGCCGACGGTCTCGGCACGGCTGTCGCCGGTTTCTTCGGCGGTTTCCCGAACACCTCTTTCAGCCAGAACGTCGGCCTCATCGCCATGACCGGCGTCATGAGCCGCCATGTGGTGACCATCGGCGCGATCTTCCTGATCGTCTGCGGCCTGATCCCGAAGGTTGGCGCGGTCATCCGCACCGTTCCGATCGAGGTTCTCGGCGGGGGTGTCATCGTGATGTTCGGCATGGTTGTAGCCGCCGGTATCTCGATGCTGTCGGATGTGAACTGGAACCGGCGCAACATGGTGATCTTCGCCATTTCGCTCTCCATCGGTCTCGGCCTGCAGCTGGAACCGGGCGCCCTGCAGCACATGCCGGACACCGCACGTATCCTTCTGACCAGCGGCCTGCTGCCGGCAGCCCTGATCGCCATCGTCCTCAACCTGGTGCTGCCGGAAGAACTCTCCGACGAATCCACCGAAGAGGTCTCCGGCGGTCTCTCGGGCCACGGACGCGGCTCCCTGCCGAAGGAAGAAACCGCGTAAGGACAAGCCATACCTGTATGAGAAAGGGCCGCGTGAGCGGCCCTTTTTTATGACTTCTTGCACGTCATCCCGGACGCAGCGCAGCGGAGATCCCGGGTTTGTCGATATGCAACGTAAAAGACCCCGGTCCTGTGGGGCCCCGATCCCGGCTCGCACTTCGTTTGGCCGGGATGACGATGGAGGGGGTCTGCAGGGAAGAATTTCAGGCGTTTCAGCAGTTGGAAATTTCCCCTTCCGTCATTCCGGACAAGGGAGACGCAGCCGGACGCAGATCCGGACTCTATGCATATTTCGCGCTGAAAACGCGTCTCTATTTTTGAGAGGTGTTCGCTTCGCTCACACTGATGCGCTGGGTTCCGGATCTGCGTGCAGCCAAGCTGCACTTGTCTGGAATGACGGGGGAGGAGAAATTGTGTCCCTACCGCCCCGCCATCAGCCGTGCCATCAGCCGTGCCATGTCGATCATGCGGGCGGAAAAGCCCCATTCGTTGTCGTACCAGCCGAAGATGCGCACCTGGTAGTCATTGGCCTCTAGCGTTTCAGGCAGATGGATGACCAGGGATTCAGGCCGCGCACGCATGTCCGTGGACACCACATGGTCCTGCACGAAGCCGATTACCGGATTGCCGGAAAAGACCTCGAGCAGCCTGGTGTTGAAGGGGGCCTTCACGGGCTGCGCGAGCGTCACGGTCAGGTCGACCGCGGAAACGCTGATCGCTGGCACCCGGACCGCAGCGCCGCTGATTTTGCCCTCAAGCTGCGGCAGAACCTTGCCGACAAGCTTGGTGGCGCTGGTGGTTGTGGGCACCATGGAGACGCCGCCGGCACGACTGCGCTCAAGCGGCCCCCTCGGGGCGTCCACCATCGGCTGACTACCGGTGTAGCAGTGGATGGTGGTCATGTGCCCGCTCTTGATGCCGATAGCATCATCAAGACCGCGTAGCAGCGGAGCGAGGGCATTGGTGGTGCAGGAACCGTTGGAGACGATGCGGTGGTCGCCGAGCTGGTCTTCGTTGGCACCAAGCACCAGGGTGATGTCGGCGGCCTGGGAGGGGCCTGAAATCAACACGTTGGTTGCGCCGGCTTTCAGGCCACGTTCCGCGATCTCGCGCGTGTCAGCCTTGCCGGTGCATTCCAGCACCACATCCACCTGGGAAAGATCAAGGAGAGACAAATCGGGTTCGGCGGAGAAGACGATCTCGCGTCCGTCTACCGTCAAGGTGCCTTCGCCCGCTGTTACTTCGCCCGGCCACGGGCCGAAGACGCTGTCATACTTGAAGAGATAGGCACAGGTCTCCAGCGGTGCGATATCGTTGATCCGCACCACCTCGATGCGTTCCGTTTCCGGAAGCTTCAGCACTTGACGCAAGAGGGTCCGGCCGATCCGGCCGAACCCGTTGATCACAATCCGCATTTTCCACGGTCCGTCTAGAAATCCACTTCGATCGCGACGCCCTTCTGGATTGCCAGATCGACCGCGGCGGATGCCACGGCAAGGTCCTGAAGGCCGACGCCGGTCCCGTCGAAAAGCGTAATATCGCTCTGCGAGGTCCTGCCCGGATGATTACCATTAATGACGGCGCCGATCTCAATTATATTGTCCTCAGAGACAATTCCGCTGGCCACTGCATGCTGGCATTCACCGATCGTCGCTGACTGAGCGACTTCATCCGTGAAGAGCTTTGCCTTGGCAACAAGCGCAACATCTACTTCCTGTTTGCCCTTGGTATCGGTGCCCATGCACGCGATATGCGTGCCCGGCGAAACATGCTCTTCCATCAGGATCGGATCGAAGCTGGAAGTGATCGAGATGATCACGTCGGCTTCCGCACCCAGCCTGGCCAGATCGACAGATTCGTAGGGCAGACCGAGTTCGTTCGCCGTTTCCTCCAGACGCACCAGCATCTCCGGATGAAGGTTCCAGCCGAGGACCTTCTCGAAATCGCGCTGTTCGGCGGCGGCCCGCATCTGGAATGCGGACTGGTGGCCGGCTCCGATCATGCCAAGCACCTTCGCGTCCTTGCGTGCCAGATGCTTGATGGAAACCGCAGAAGCTGCCGCTGTTCTGAGGGCGGTCAGCAGGTTGCCGCCGACGACGGCCTTCGCCTTGCCGGTATCGGCATCGAACAGAAACACGGTCGACTGGTGGTTGGTCAGGCCCTTTGCCATGTTGCCCGGCCAGTATCCGCCGGATTTCAGGCCGAGCGCGAGCGAGGACCGGTCAAAGCCCGACTTGAACCCGTATAGCGCATCGGCATGACCGATTGCCTCGCGAATAACCGGAAAATTATAGGCCGCCCCGCCCGCCATGGCGGCAAAGACGCTTTCGACAGCGTCAAAGGATTCCTGGCGGCCGATCAGGCCAGCGATTTCCTTTTCAGGAACGATGATCATGTGTGTCTCCAGCAAAACATCGTCTTCCCCCCGACCTCATCCTGAGGAGCCGCAACGCACCATCTCGAAGGATGGGTGGCTCACTCGGAGTGTTTGGCCCATCCTTCGAGACAGACCTATGGTCTTCCTCAGGATGAGGGGGATGGTGGTTGTTGACGTGGCAAACCCCACCGTCGTCATGCCATGGCTTGACCATGGCATCCATGCCGCTCCCCATCCGTTCGAAAAGCTTCGATGTGTGGAAAGGTCACGGCATGGATTGCCGGGACGAGCCCGGCAATGACGAACAGTTGGGAGCTCGTGGTCCTCAATAGGCCTTGCCGCGGGCCGAGACCGGCCAGACCGTCTCGACCTTGCCGCCCCGCACGCCGACATACCAGTCGTGGACGTTGGCGGTCGGGTCGCAGTGGCCGGGCACCAGCTTCAGCTTCTCGCCCACCTGCAGAACACCCTTCGGGTCGGCAATGACCCCGTGCTCGTCCGAGCACTTGATATATTCGACATCGTTACGGCCGTAGATGAACGGCAGGCCGCTGTCGACGGACTGGGCCTTGAGGCCCGCATCACAGATCGCCTTGTCGGCTTTCGCGTGGCTCATCACCTGGGTCAGGATGAAGAAGGCGTTTTCCCATTCCCCCTGGTCGATGCGCTTGCCGTCCTTATCGAGAATGCGGCCGTAGTCTGCATCCATGAAGGCATAGGAACCGCATTGCAGCTCGTTGTAGACGCCCGAATTGGATTCAAAATAGTAGGAGCCCGTGCCGCCACCTGAAACGAGTTCCGGCTCCAGGCCTACCTTCTTCAACGCCTCGACGGCGTCCTTGACCATGGCAATGGCAATGTCGAGCTTGTCCTTGCGGGCTTCATAGCTGTCGATGTGCTGCATGGCTCCCTGGTAGGCCTGGATGCCGCTGAACTTCAGGTTCCTTGCCGCGTCCACTGCCTTGGCGATTTCGACAACCGCCTCGCTCGTGGTAACGCCACAACGACCGGCACCGCAATCGATCTCGATGAACACTTCCAGCGTGGTGCCGTGCTTGGCAGCGGATTCAGACAGATCGGCAACATTGGCAAGATCATCGACACAGACGATGGTGCGGCAGCCAAATTTGGGCAGCCGGGCCAGACGATCGATCTTGGCCTTGTCGCGAACCTGGTTCGACACCAGGATGTCCTTGATACCGCCACGGGCAAAGACCTCGGCTTCCGAAACCTTCTGGCAGCAGACCCCGACAGCACCGCCGAGCCGTTCCTGCAGCTTTGCGACATCGACCGACTTGTGCATCTTGCCATGCACCCGGTGACGCATGCCGTGGGCCTTGGCGTAGTCGCCCATCTTCCTGATGTTGCGCTCCAGTGCATCGAGATCGAGCACCAGGCAAGGCGTCTGGATATCGGCCTCGTCCATGCCCGGAAGGGCGGGAATGTCGAAGCCTACTTCGAGCTTTTCAAATCCGGTTTGTGCGTTCATTTTTCTTCTCCAAATGGCTCAGGCATTCCAGATCAACCAGCTTTCGGAATTCATCCGAAAGCTGAAAAGTTGATCGTTTTTAGAGCGATGGAGCATCTTAGCTGCGGTCCTCGGAACGCAGGATGCTCCAGGGTAATTTACCGAGATCGACATTGCCGCCGGTGATGATGATGCCGACGCGTTTGCCGGCAAAGACGTCCCTGTTCTTCAGGATCGTTGCCAGCGGCACGGCGGAAGACGGTTCCATGACGATCTTCATCCGCGCCCAGATCAGGCGCATGGCGTCGACGATTTCCTGTTCCGACGCGGTCAGGATGTCGGTGACGTGGTTCGAGACGAAGTGCCAGGTCAGTTCCTTGAGCGGCACCTTCAGCCCGTCGGCAACAGTTTCCGGTGCGTCGTCGGCAATGATGTGACCCGCCCTGAAACTGCGGGCAGCATCATCCGCCTGCTCCGGTTCGGCAGCAAAGATCTTCACTTCGGGCGCCAGGTTCGACAGGGTCAGGCAGGTGCCTGAGACCATGCCGCCACCGCCGATCGGTGCGACAACCGCATTAAGACCATCTGTCTGCTCCATCAATTCCTTGGAACAGGTGCCCTGACCGGCGATGACACGCGGGTCATTGTAGGGATGAACGAATTCCGCTCCGGTCCGGGCCTCGACCTCGGCAAAGACCGCTTCGCGGCTGGAGGTGGACGGTTCACACTCGGTGATGATGCCGCCGTACCCACGAACGGCATCCTTCTTGGCCTGTGGCGCCGTTCTCGGCATGACCACGTGGCACGGAATGCACCGCCGGCCCGCCGCATAGGACAGGCTGAGCGCGTGGTTGCCGGAGGAATGGGTCGCCACACCGGCCTTGGCGGTTTCCTCGTCCAGACCGAAGACGGCGTTGGATGCACCGCGCACCTTGAAGGCACCTGCCTTCTGGAAGTTCTCGCATTTGAAGAACAGTTCCGCACCGGTCAGCTCGTTCAGGAACGAGGAGGTCAGAACCGGCGTCCGGTGGATATGCGGCTTGATGCGCTCATGCGCGACGAGCATGTCCTCGAGAGTCGGGATGTACTGGGTCAGGGCGTCGGTTTTCATGCGGCTTCCTTCGAGGCAATGGCGCTGTCACTGCGATAGACTTCCTGGGCGGCCGCAACACCGGAGCCCAGTTTGATGTCGAGGCCGAGATCGGCCATGACCATTTCGGCAGTCGCCAGCCCCGACAGCATCATGACGTCGGTCAGGCTGCCCAGATGGCCGATACGGAACACCTTGCCTGCGACCTCTCCGAGGCCGACACCGAAGGCGACGCCGTATTTCGCCGCGGCGTGGGTAACGATGCCGGTGGCGTTGAAACCTTCAGGAGTACGGATCGCGCTGACCGAATCCGAATAGACGTCCAGTGTCTGCGCGCAAAGCTCCAGGCCCCAGGCCCGGACCGCGGCGCGCACACCTTCTGCAATGCGGTGGTGCCGGGCAAAGACATTGTCGAGGCCCTCTGCCAGCAGCATGTCGCAGCTCTGCTTCAACCCGTTCATCAGGCCGACGGCCGGTGTATAGGGATAGGCGTTGTTGGCGTAGGCTTTCATCATGTCGCGAACATCGAAGAAGGTACGCGGCAACCGGGCGCTTTCAACGGCAGCCTGTGCCTTTGGCGACAGGGCGATGATGGCAAGCCCCGGTGGCAACATGAAGCCTTTCTGGGAGCCCGTGACCGCGGCATCGACACCCCATTCGTCCATGCGGAAATCCATCGAGGCAATCGAGCTGACGCCATCGACAAAGAGCAGCGCCGGGTGCTTCGCGGCATTCAGCGCGCGGCGTACCGCGGCAATGTCGGATTTGACGCCGGTCGCGGTTTCGTTGTGGGTTGCCAGCACCGCCTTGATCACGTGGTTTGTGTCCGCGGCGAGTATTTCCTCATAGCGGTCTGCCGGCAGCCCGGTGCCCCAGGCTGCCTCGACAACCTCAACCTTCAGGCCGTGGCGCTGGCACATGTCGATCCAGCGATGGCTGAACATGCCGTTGCGGGCAGCCAGGATCTTGTCGCCGGGGCTCAAGCAGTTGGTGATCGCGGTTTCCCAACCGCCGGTTCCGGTCGACGGAAACAGGAACACCTCGGCGGTTTCCGTCTTCAGCACCTTTTTGACGCCTGCAAGCGCGGGCTGCAGGATCTGTCCGAACAGCGGCGAGCGATGGTCCAGGGTCGGCATGTCGCACGCTCTGCGGAGCGCTTCCGGCATGTTGGTGGGGCCGGGAATGAAAACAGGATTTTGGAAGCTCATGGCCGTTTCCTCTTATGAATTTTGAGAAACGGTACCGTGCAGGGGCGGAGCTCCGCAATTTTTTTAAAATATTTTTTCAAAAATAGATTTTGTAGAAATTGCCAATCTTGTCAGTGTGTTATATTTTTCATATGGTGAATTGATTTTTCAAATTCCGAGAAAATGAGCTGATGACAGATCTCAAATCCGATAGTTCCGCCACCAGACGCGCCCGTGGGCGACCACGTGCCTGGGACGACAAGACCGAACAGAACACCATCAAGTCGCTCGACCGGGCGATGGCGGTGTTCGAGCATCTGAGCACCCAGTCCGGCGTCTCTCTTTCAGCCCTGTCGGATCAGCTTGGAGAATCCACGGCAACGCTCTATCGCATCCTGTTCACGCTGGAGACACGTGGCCTGGTGGAATTCGACCAGGCGCAGCAGCTCTGGCACATTGGTCCGGGCGCCTTCATCATCGGCGCACGATTTTTAAGGCGTACCAGTCTGGTGGAACGGGCGCGTCCTGTCCTGCGCTCCCTGATGGAGCAGACAGGGGAAACGGCCAATCTTGGTGTGGCACAGGCGGACCAGGTGCTGTTTGTCAGCCAGGTCGAAACCCACGAAAGCATTCGCGCCTTTTTCCCGCCCGGCACCTTGTCACCGCTGCATGCCTCCGGCATCGGCAAGGCGCTTCTGGCTTTCATGGACGAGGATCAATGCAAGCGTATCCTGAAGCAGACCGACCGGGAACGCTTCACCGAGCACACATTGTGTGACGCGGGCCTGCTGGCCGCGGACCTGGAAGCGATCCGTGCACGCGGGTTCTCGATCGACGGGGAAGAAAAGAACCTCGGAATGCGCTGCATCGCGGCACCCGTGTTCAATCACCATGGCGAAGCTGTCGCCGGTCTGTCCGTCTCGGGCCCGACCAGCCGGGTCAGCCCGGACAGGATCGCGCCCTTCGCAGAAGCGGTGAAGGCGGCGGCCGCTGCATTGACCGCCGCCCTCGGCGGCGAAATCGCTCCGCCGCAAACGAAGACCGTGGGATGAGGGCGCTTGCTTCACTCCCGACCCGATCCAGAGGAGTTCGTTACACCCACACCCTGAAGCGGCCAATCCCACCCTCTCCCTCATCCTGAGGAGGACCGTCAGGTCCGTCTCGAAGGATGAGGGTGCAAGGAGGAAGGGGCTTTTCTCTTTACTCCGCGGCGCTGCGGAAGCTCTGCCGGGCACCGGCCTCGAAACGGCCTGCCGCCTGCAGCTTCATGTGGCGGTTGACATCCTTGTAGAGGAGGTAGCGGAACGGGCCCGGGCCACCGGCATAGCAGGCCTGCGGGCAGAAGGCGCGTAGCCACATGTAGTCGCCGGCTTCCACCTCGACCCAGTCCTGGTTGAGGCGATAGACCGCCTTGCCTTCCAGGACATAAAGCCCGTGCTCCATCACATGGGTTTCCGCAAACGGGATGACGGCACCCGGCTGGAAGGTGACGATGTTGACATGCATGTCGTGGCGCACGTCTTCCGGATCGACGAAGCGTGTCGTCGCCCATTTGCCGTCCGTGCCGGGCATTGCCCGCGGTTCGATGTCGTTTTCGTGGGTGACGAAAAGTGTCGGTCGCTCCAGGCCCTCAACAGGCTCGAACGCCTTGCGGACCCAGTGGAACCGCACCGGTTCACTGCCTGTGTTCTTCAGGCTCCAGTCGGTTTGCGGCGGCAGGAAGGCGTAGCTTCCGGGCCTCAGGTCGTATCGCTGTCCGTCGGCTGTCAGAACAGCCTCACCTTCGACAACGAACAGCACGCCTTCGGCGGAAGGGTCTGTCTCCGGCCGGTCAGAGCCGCCACCCGGCGACACTTCAACGATGTATTGCGAGAAGGTTTCGGCAAAACCTGACAATGGGCGCGACAGCACCCACAGGCGGGTCTTGTCCCAGAACGGCAGATAGCTGGTGACGATGTCACGCATGGTGCCTTTCGGGATGACCGCATAGGCATCGGTAAAGACAGCCCGGTCTGTCAGGAGTGTTTCCTGACCGGGATGACCGCCGGTCGGCGCGTAATAGGATCTTGGGGGCATGGACTGGGACACGGCCAACCTTCTTCTTCAACAAAACCAGTTACCGGGAACTATGACCTGCCTTTCGAGGCCGTACCACGGGGCATGTCCGAAGAGCTCCTTTCGGAAAAACAAGATAATCGTCCCTTGATTTTCTTATTCTTCCGATCAATTGAACCCGCGCTTCAAGCCCGCGCGATGGCGATGTTGAGCAGAACTTGCCGCTTTTCCTCCGTCGCCACCTTGATGGCACGTTCCAGCGCTGCCGGCAGCGCGTCGCCTTCCGTCACCGTTTCGGTGTAGGCGCGGCTGGCTTCCGCGGTTCTGGTGAAATCCGGGCTTGGCCGAAGGGACGTCAGCGGCACATCGTTGGCCTTGCTGGCAAGACCATCCTTGTAAGTGCCCACCACCGAGTGACGCACCGCGCCCCACTCCTCGTTGTTCAGCACAAGCGTGATCACCGGCAACTCATGCGCCTCGGCAACCATGTGGCAGGCCGTCGGGTTGGCGAACATGTAGCTGCCGTCGCCGATGGTTGCGAAGACCAGCCGGTCGCGGTCGGCAAGCTGTGCGCCTAGCGCCGCCGCGAGACCCCATCCAAGCCCCCCGGAATGCGGTTCCTGGAAGTAGCTGTTCGGCTGCTCCAGGTCGAGCGGCTCGAGCGGACAACCAAGCTCGTGGAAGATGGTGGCCTTCCGCCCTTTGATGGCGCGGCCAAGGCAAAGACTGACCCAGTCCTTGCTCATCGGGCCGGCATTGCCGCGCTTGGCCCGGGCGACAACCTCCGCACGATTGGCGGACGACAGTTCGGCAATACGATGTCTGCGGGCGGTCAAAACGGCTTCGTCACGCGGACGGCTCTGCATTTCGGCAATCAGCGCCAGCAGCGTTTGCGCGGTTTCTCCTGCCAGGGTCACATCCGCCTGGAAGTTGCGGATAGGCGTGCGGGTGAACAGGGGATCCGGCCCGAGCTGGATTACGGTGACATCATCGCGAAGGGCGACCTTGTCCGGCCACCAGGGTGCCAGAGAGTTCATCACCAGCACCACGTCCGCCTCGGCAAGCAGGGCTTCCGGCGACGCACCGACCTGCATCGGATGCGACAGGGGCACGGAAAGCTGGTTTGCCCAATAATGCGACAGCGGCAGGGCCCAGTCCGTCAGAAACCGTCCGAGGGCCGCAAAGGCCTCTTCCGATCCGGCTCCTCGCTGGCTGATGATCAGCGGGCTTTTGGCCTGCGCCAGCAGGTCTGCTGCCCGTTTCAGGGACGAGGGATCCGGCGCTGCGATGACCGGGGCCTGTTTCGACGGGGTATCAAGGCCGTCCGGCGGAGTTTGCTCGCACAGAACTTCACGCGGCAGGCTGAGATAGACGGGGCCCTTGGGCGTGGAATTGGCAATCGCCCAGCCCCGGTCGAAGAGATCCGCGATCTGCTCGGGAAAACGCAACTCGTAGTCCCATTTGGTGACTTCGCGGATCAGCGCGGTCTGGTCGAACATTTCCTGTCCCCAGCCGATCGGCACCGTGCGCGCGCCAAAGCGGCCGGCTTCCATCACCGGCGTGCGACCGGACATCATCAGCACGGGGACCTGATCGCACCAGGCGTTGATGGCGCCGGTAATGCCGTTGGAGAGCCCCACGTTGGTGTGCAGCATGACGGACTGGATCCTGCCGGAGATCTGGTAAAAGCCGTGCGCCATACCGACGGCAACATGTTCGTGCGGCACCGTGATCGGCACCGGAAGGTCGAGCCCGTTCTGCGTTGCCTCGATCAGTCCCTCGATGATCGGTGGAAAATCTGTGCCGGAATTTGCGAAGACATAGTCGACACCGAGCGCCTTCAACTTGCCGAACACCGCTCCACCCGCGGTAATCGTGGTGCTGTCCATCCTGTCGGCCATGCCGTCCTCCCATGTTGCTTTTGGATGCAGAATGCAGAAATTGCGAGGCAATTCAGGCTCTTGCGGGAGAGGAGCCCCTCCGCGAACCGCCGCCTTCGCATCTGCTTTGACGCGCACCCTAGACGATAAAAAACGGCAATGGGAACAAGGAATTTTCTTTCCAAAATTGGAAAGTATAATGGCTATTATCTCATTTTACATTACCAAATTAATTAGTGAAGATGATCGCGGAGCTACGTTCCCTGCTGGCTGCAAATCTGCAAGAGGTGCGCCCGAAAGGTCTTCCGACTTCGTTGAAGGGCGTTCCACGATCGCACACATTGAAGGTTGGCCAGCAAGTTACAGACCGGGAGTCGACAAGAGCTTCCGATGGGAGGAGACAACATGAGCATTCTCAAGAACGCGTTTCTGGCCGCTGCCATGATCGCCGCCGGCGCATCGTCCGCAGCCGCGGCCGATTACGAATTCAAGCTGCACCACTTCCTGGGCGAGAAAGCCCCTGCGCACACGCAGATGCTGGTGCCGTGGGCCAAGCAGGTGGAAGAAAATTCCGGTGGCAAGGTCCATATCGAAATCTATCCGGCCATGACGCTTGGCGGCCGTCCGCCCGAACTGATCAACCAGGTGCGTGACGGCGTGGTCGATCTGGTCTGGACCGTGAACGGCTATACGCCTGGCCTCTTCCCGCGCACCGAGGTGTTCGAACTTCCGGGCATTCACACCAACGATCCGGCGGCCACAAACCAGGCGCTGATGGATCTGTACGAAACGGACCTGAAGGACGAGTACAAGGGCGTTGAAGTAATGTTCCTGCATGTGCACGCCGGCCAGGCCATTCACATGCGCGACACGGAAGTTCACTCCCCGGCAGACCTCGCCGGCAAGAAGATCCGCATCCCGACCCGAACAGGTGCCTGGGTGATCGAGGCGCTCGGCGCTTCGCCGGTCGCCATGCCGGTTCCGGAACTGCCGCCTGCGCTGCAGAAGGGTGTTATCGACGGCGCGTTCATTCCGTGGGAAATCATTCCGCCGCTGAAGATCCAGGAGCAGACCGAATACCAGATCGAAGGCGTCGACAAGGAGCGTTTCGGCACCACCACCTTCCAGGTTTCCATGAACCAGGAACGCTGGAATGGTCTGCCGGAAGACATTCAGAAGGCCTTTCGTGATGCTTCCGGTCCCGAGTGGATCGTGAAGGTTGGCGAAATCTGGGCTGCATCGGATGATTTCGGGATCGGTCTGGCCACCAAGGCGGGCAACACGCACATCACCTTGACCGAGGAAGAGACCGAAGCTTTCCGTCAGGCGCTGGCCCCCGTTGCCGACCGCTGGGTCGAGGAAGTCTCCGCAAAGGGTATCGACGGTGCCGCGCTGGTTGAAAAGGCCCGCGCAGCGGTGGCCAGCCACTCGGCCAACTGATGTCGAACACTCTCAAAGCCAGCAGCTCCGGGTTCACCGGGGCTGCCAGCCGCCTGATAACGCTCTGGGCCCTCCTTGGCGGCGGCGTGCTGTTACTGGTCGTCGCTGTCAACATGCTGTCGATCATCGGCTCGGTTTTCGGCACACCTTTTCCGGGCGATTTCGAGCTGACCGAAATGGGCGTGGCCATCGCGGTCTTCGCGTTCCTGCCCTATTGCCAGCTTGTCGGTGCAAACGTCTCGGCAGACATCTTCACCGCCGGCGCGTCCAGACGGGTGATTGCCTTCTTCACCCTGCTCGGGTCATTGGTTGCCCTTGTGTTCGCGCTGCTGCTGATCTGGCGCATGTATTACGGCATGCTGGACCAGAAGGACTACGACTACACAACCACCATCCTGCAGATCCCGCACTGGATGGCCTTCGTGCCGATCCTGATATCGCTTGCGCTGCTGGCACTGGCCGCGCTGGTCACGCTGCTGCAGGACATGACCGCGCTGTCGAGAGGACACCACTAGAATGACGGACGCACTTGTCCTCGGGCTTGGCGCTCTCGTGGTGCTGATCGCCCTGATCGCGATCCGCATGCCCATTGCCTATGCGATGATCCTTGTCGGCGGTGTCGGCACCATGATGCTGAACGGCCCCGCCCTCGTCCTCAGCCAGTTGAAGACCCTCGCCTACGGCCAGTTCTCCATCTACGACCTTTCCGTCGTGCCGATGTTCGTCCTGATGGGGGCGATCGCCTCGAAGACCGGCCTGAGCCAGGCTTTGTTCCGGGGGGCGAATGCCTGGCTCGGCTGGCTGCGCGGCGGCACGGCCATGGCGGCCATCGCCGGCTGCGCCGGGTTCGGTGCGGTCTGCGGCTCGTCGCTTGCAACCGCCTCCACCATGGGCAAGGTCGCCCTGCCGGAACTCAAGCGCTACAATTATTCCGGTGCGCTGGCGACGGGAACGCTCGCCGCGGGCGGCGTGCTCGGCATCCTGATCCCGCCCTCGGTCGTCCTGATCATCTATGCCATCATCGTGGAAGCAAACATCGTCACCATGTTCATGGCGGCGTTCCTGCCAGGCCTGCTGGCAGTGGTTCTCTTCCTTCTGACCATCGCCCTCTATGTCACCATCAAGCCGGAAGCCGGGCCCAAGGGAGGTGTTGCCGACCGCAAGGAATTCCTGGAGGCGACTGCCGGCATGATCCCGGTGCTGATCATCTTCGGGCTGGTCATCGGCGGCATCTACTTCGGGTTCTTCAACCCGACACCGGCAGCTGCCGTCGGCGTTTTTCTGGTCCTGCTGTTCGGGCTGTTGCAGCGCAAGCTGTCCGGCCACGACTTCATTCAGGCACTCAAGGAAACCGCGTCCACTTCAGGCATGATCTATCTCATCATCCTTGGGGCGGAACTCCTCAAGATCTTCATGTCCCGCGTTGGCCTGCCTCAGGAAACCGCTTCCTGGATCGCCAATTCCGGGCTCGAACCGATGACGGTTCTGATCCTGCTGCTGATCGCGCTCATCCTGCTCGGCTGCCTGATGGACAGCCTGTCGATGATCCTGCTGGTGATCCCGTTCTTCTGGCCGGTTCTGGTCGAGATCAACGGTGGCATCTACCAGGGAGCGGAAGGGGCAGGCTTCGGCATGAGCACGGAGGACCTGAAGATCTGGTTCGGCGTACTCGCCCTGATCGTGGTCGAACTCGGCCTGATCACGCCACCGGTCGGCATGAATGTCTTCGTCATCTCCTCGCTCGACCGGGAAACGCCGATGATCGAGACCTTCAAGGGCGTTGCGCCGTTCTTCTGTGCAGAGATCCTGCGCGTAATCCTGCTGGTCTGTTTTCCGATCATCACCCTGTGGCTGCCGCAGGTGCTGAGGTAGGCATCGAAAGCCCCTATAAATGAAAAAGCACGCCCGGGTAACGGGCGTGCTTTTTTCGTTCAAGGCTGAGCTGTTACTTTCCCTGCGCCGCCGCGCGGATCTGGCTGAGGCTGGCGGCCGGGGTGATGGCTTCCGGGTCCAGCTTCAGATGCAGGATTGCGGGTGTGCCGGCGGCACGGGCACGTTCGTATGCAGGACCGAAAGCGTCTGTCGTCTCGACCGTCTCACCGAAGGCACCATAGCTGCGGGCAAGCGCTGCGAAATCCGGATTGACCAGCTTGGTTGCTGACGGGCGGCCGGGATAGGTGCGTTCCTGATGCATGCGGATGGTGCCGTACATGCCGTTGTCGATCACAAGCACGATGATGTTGGCGCCGTCCTGACAGGCGGTGCCAAACTCCTGCATGGTCATCTGCAGGCAGCCATCGCCTGCAAAACAGACGACTTCGCGCTCCGGAAAGGCAAGCTTGGCGGAAACGGCTGCCGGCAGGCCATATCCCATGGAACCGCTCGTCGGCGCTGCCTGGGTGGCGTAGCGACGGAACCGGTGGAAGCGGTGCAGCCAGGTGGCGTAGTTGCCGGCCCCATTGGTGCAGACCGCATCTTCCGGCAGGTTGGCTTCCAGCCATTCCATGACGCCGGCCATCTGGAGGTTGCCGGGTACCTGTGGCCGGGCACCGGACCAGTCCAGATAATCCTGATGGGCCTTGGCCGCTTCGCCTGCGCCCTTCAGTTCGGACGGCGGCTGGAGGCCTTCGGCCGCCTTGCAGAAGGCAGTCGGGCTGGCATGAATTGCCTGCGTCGGCCGGTAGACCCGGCCAAGTTCCTCGGCATCCGGATGGACATGCACCAGTTGCTGTGTGGGAGAGGGAATGTCGAGCAGCGAATAGGACTGGCTCGGCATTTCCGACAAGCGGCCACCGACAAGCAGGATCAGGTCGGAGGACTTGACCCGTGCCAGCAGCTTCGGATTGATGCCGATACCGACATCGCCGGCATAGTTCGGATGCAGGTTGTCGAACAGCATCTGGCGGCGGAACGAGCAGGCAACCGGCAGGTCGAAACGTTCGGCAAAGCGGGTAAAGCCGGCGACGGCCTCTTCCGACCAGCGGCTGCCGCCCAGAATGGCGATCGGCCGCTCGGCCGCCCAAAGGCGCTTCTGCAGGTCCGCCATCTGGGTGAGGCCCGGATGCGTTTCGACCTGGGTCCACGCAGGCGGCTGCGGGGCATCCGCCTTTTCGACCAGCATGTCTTCCGGAAGCGCCAGAACCACCGGTCCAGGACGGCCGGCCGTGGCGACATGGTAGGCGCGCGAAATGAACTCCGGTACGCGATCCGCGTGATCGATCTCCGCGACCCATTTGGCGATGCCACCGAACATCTGGCGGTAGTCGATTTCCTGAAAGGCTTCACGCTCGCGCATGCCGCGCTCGATCTGTCCGATGAACAGGATCATCGGCGTGGAATCCTGCGCCGCCACGTGGACGCCGGCAGAAGCGTTGGTAGCCCCGGGACCACGGGTCACCATGCAGATGCCCGGCTTGCCGGTGAGCTTGCCCCAGGCATCGGCCATCATTGCAGCCCCACCTTCCTGGCGGCAGACCGTGACCGGGATCGACGCATCGTAAAGCGCATCAAGCACGGCAAGGTAACTTTCGCCGGGCACACAGAACACGCGCTCTGCCCCGTGACGCTCCAGCGCCTCCACCAACAATTCACCGCCGGTCTTCTGGTCCATGTTCCGGGTCCTTACGAGAAAGATGATCTGTTCATTCTATAGCGTATGAAAATCCCGCCTGTTAGAGGCGAAAATCAGATTAATTGGAAATGGGGTCATTCCGATTTAGAATAATATATCTCCGACAACGGACTTGCAGCCCGTCCTTCGAGACGCGCACAAACGCGCTCCTCAGGATGAGGTTGAATGTGTTGTAAGGCCGCCTGATTGTGCCACACACAGTCCTCATCCTGGGGAAGCGCGAAGCGCTGTCTCGAAGGATGGGCCTCATGTCATGGTAGGCCTTGCCGGTAAGCATTGGCGCTGCAAACAAAAAGGGGCACCGGTTTCCCGGCACCCCTGCCCCCATTCGTTGTTATGTCTTGTTATGGGAAGCTGATCTCAGATCGACTGAACCGTCACCACCTGGAAGGTGTGCATCTCGCCATCCTCGTCCTTGATGGAGACGTATTCACCCGGGTTGAAGGCATGAGCGCCGAAACGGTAGCCCGCCTCGTCGTCGTCCTCGCCGTCGATATCGTAATGGAAAGCCCAGGAGCCACCCGGACGGTGGATGAGGTGGCCGACTTCCTCTTCCTCGGCGCCCCAGAATCGCCGCACACGGCAATGGTCGCGCTGCTTCTTCCAAAGACCGGCGTCGATATGGCCGGTTTCGTCTAGCGGAGCGGTGAATTCATAACCGTGGTTCGCCGAACCTTGCGGGAAATCCTTGGTTCTGGCCAGGTTCAACCTGATCTTCTTCAAAGTCGGATAGTCGCTCATGGGGCCCTCCTTTACTGACAATCCGGTTTATTTGTGCCACATCCGGGGCACCTCACATTGAGAAGGATCAAACCGGGTCGTTTGCATGTGAGGCATGTATTGCCACGTGTCAGCAAAAGGGACGGAAGATGGATCAGGCCGAAACCCAGAACCAGGCGCTCGAGTTCCTCGGCAGCCTTCCGTCCGACGATCCGGCGCGGCCCGAGGTGAAGCGGATCGACACCCATGCCAATATCGTCTTTCTGGTGGGCAGCAAGGCCTACAAGGTCAAACGGTCGGTCAAGTTTCCCTTTCTCGACTATTCGACGTTGCCCTTGCGGGAAGAAGCCTGCAAGGCGGAAATAACCTACAACCAGCCGAACGCACCTCAGATCTACCGGCAGGCCTTGCCTGTGACGCGGGAGGCAGATGGCACGCTGGATCTTGGCGGCACTGGAGAGCCCGTCGAATGGGCAGTTGAAATGAACCGGTTCGAGCGACAGCACGAACTGGACTCCGTCGCTGGAACCAGCCCTCTTCCGGACACTCTGACGGACAGGCTGGCGGACATGATGGTGACTGCTCATGACGTCGCGCCACTACGGCAGGGCAATGGCTTCTACGCGGAGCTTGCAAGCTATGTGGAGCAGAACGACGCCGCCTTTCGCGAGCACCCCGATCTGTTCGAAGCCGAGGCGGTCCGGCATCTGACCGAGACTTCCCGCACTGTCTTGTCTTCTCTGCACGAGCTGATCCTGCGCCGGGGCGAACAGGGCCTTGTCCGTCGTTGCCACGGCGACGCCCACCTTCGCAACATCGTCATGGTTGATGACACCCCGGTCCTGTTCGATGCGGTTGAATTTTCAGATGCGATTGCTACCGGCGACGTTCTTTACGATCTCGCCTTCCTGCTGATGGACCTGTGGGACCGGGGTCAACAGCGTGCGGCCAACCGGGTGTTCAACCGCTACATGGACAAGAGCCGTCTGGACACGCATTCGGAGGGCCTGGCAGCCCTGCCCTTCTACCTGATGATGCGCGCGGCGATCCGCTCCAAGATCGCGGCCAGCTCCGCTCTCAACCAATCGGACCCGAACCAGAAACAACGTGAGCGCGACCAGGCCCAGGCCTATTTCCGCCACGCAGTGGACTTTCTGGATCCCTCACGCCCACAACTGGTTGCCATCGGCGGCCTTTCCGGCACCGGCAAGACCACGCTTGCCTACGAAATTGCGCCCGGCATCGGCCGGGCACCCGGCGCGCGCGTGCTGCGCACGGACGTGATGCGAAAGCGCCTTCTGGGCATTGAAGAAACGGAAAAGGCGCCGGCGGAAGCCTATACGCTGGAGGCCTCCCAGAAGGTCTACCACGCGCTGGACGACACCATTCAGACCGTCCTCGCAGCGGGTCACTCCGCAATCTTCGATGCGGTTTTTGCCGCCGAGAGCGAACGGGACCGTATCGAGGCCATCGCCAACAATGTTGAATGCGGTTTCTGCGGCCTCTGGCTGACTGCGCCGGCAAACATCCTGAAAGCCCGGGTCTCCGCGCGCGGGGACGATGCCTCGGACGCAAACGCTGACGTTGTCGATACCCAGCTTGGCTACGACCTCGGCCAGATGAACTGGGTGGAAATCGACGCGGGCAGCAATGTCGACGAAACCGCCGGACAGGTTCGGAAAATCCTGAACCGCCAGTAGCCTACAGTCCGGCAGCCCTGAGGGCTGCCGCGGCTCCGGCTGCACAGAAGACGGCGACATATTCCTTGCGCAGGGTCACCTGCGCCGCTGCAGCAACGACAAGGCACAGCGCCACGGCCAGCCCGCCCTTCAACACGATAGGCAGGATGGTGGAAACAATGATCGCGCCCGGCAAGGCCTCCAGCCCCCGGCGCACCCGCGGCGTGATGGGCAGCCGGCCCATGACCCAGTATCCGCCCGCCCTCAGGGCATAGGTGACCGCCGTCATGCCAAGCACGGCCAGGACAAAGATCGGGTCGGCGGTGAATGCTCCCTCAGTCATCGAGATAGGCCCCCGCGAATGCTCCGGCGATGGCACCGGTGAAAATGCTCCAGTAGCCACCGACCAGATACCAGGTCAGCGCGGCGATACCGCCGGCGAACAGCCAGCTGACTGTCTGGCGCTTGCCCTTCCAGAGCGGCACGAGCAGTGCAGCGAAGAAAGCCGGCAGAACCACATCGAGGCCATAGACCTTCGGGTCCGACACGAGACTGCCTGCGAAATAGCCTGGAACGACGGAAAGCGACCAGACAGACCAGGTGAAAAGACCGCTGCCGAGATAGATCCCCCAGTCGCGCGTGCCCTTGTCGTATTCCGACAAGGCCAGCAACCAGTTGAGGTCCGTCAGCAGAAACAGGGAAGGATAGGTCTGCCAGGCCGGCACCTGGCCAAGCCAGGGCCGCAGGCTCGCGCCGATCAGCAGCATGCGCATGTTGACGGCAGCGGTAACCCCGATCATCGCCACGACGAGAGCATAATTGAGCGGATCGCTGTAGACTTCCATCGCGACAAACTGGCTGGCGCCGGCGAAGACCAGCGAGTTGATCATGATCGTTTCGAGGAAGGTCAGCCCCTTTTGCGCGGCGACCGTTCCGAAGACCAGTCCAAGCGCGATGATGCCCGGTGAAACCGGAATGCACATCGTGGCGCCCCGCACGCAGCCTTGCAGGCTGAGGGTCACATTTTTGTTCAACATGTCTGTCCAAGAGTGTCAGGCGGCGGGCAGCCCCCGCAAAGAAAGGTCAGTATTGCTGATAAATCGCCTCAGAACCAATGAAACCTTTTGATTTACCCATCAGCGATCCTGTAGCCGGGACCAGGCCACCGGTCAGAACACGACGCCGTAGATCATGCGCAGGCCGGTAAAACCGAGGAACAGCGCGAACACGAGTTTCAGCTTCGACGGATCGATGGCATGGGCGATCTTCGCGCCCCAGGGTGCAGCAAGGGTGCTGGCCGGAATGATCAGGAAGAAGCCGATCAGGTTGACATACCCGAGCGAGAACGGCGGGCGCCCCTCCTCGCCCCAGCCGAAGAAGATCGACAGCAGGGTGCCCGGAACGGCAATGATGAGGCCGATGGCCGCCGCGGTGCCAACCGCCTTGCGGATCGGATAATTGAAAAGGGTCAATGTCGGAACGCCGAGCGTTCCACCGCCAATGCCCATCATCACCGAGATGCCGCCAATCAGGAAACCCAGTGTTTCCTTGATCGGAGACCCGGGAAGCTTGTCGGCCAGATGGGAGCCATCCTTGCGGAACATCATGTTGGCCGACACGGCCAGAGCGACAATCCCGAAGACCAGCGTCAGTGCGCCACCCGAAATGTTCCCCGCGAGCGTTCCCCCGGCGATGACACCAAGAGCGATCGCCCACCACCAGCGTTTCAGGAGATCCATGTCGACGCTGCCACGATTGTAGTGGGCGCGCGCCGACGACGTGCCGGTCGCCAGAATGGTGGCGAGCGACGTTCCCACGGCCACATGCATGAGAACCGACGGGTCGATCTTCAGGGCGGTGAACATGTAATAGAGCACCGGCACGATGACGATGCCGCCACCGACACCGAGCAGGCCTGCAATGATCCCGGCCACAAGCCCGGTTGCCAGCAGTGCAACAGCCAGAAGGCCAAGGGAGAAAAGGCTGAGATCTTCCACGCGATTATCCTCGTTGCCGGTGCCGGGCTCATGCCGGCCACCAAAGTCTTCTTCCAGCGCTTAGACCAGCTGCGCGAATTTTTCCAGCCGCATGCGTGGACTATCTGTTTTGCGACGCTTGCAACCACTTGCGACACGGGTGAATTGCAGCCAGTCTCTGCCGGGTGTCATTCAGCGGGGAGGAAGCATGAACGGTCACTGGCTTGCGCTCTATACTTTCGGCCAATTCCGTACGCGGGCGGACCACCCGGTTGTGGAACCCTTTCACCAGGCCGAGCCGCTTGTGTGGGCTGCGATGGAACGCGCCGAGGGTTTCGTCGCCCGCTCCGGCTATGAAGACGAACCGGGACCGGACAGCTGGGGCGAGCAGGTTTTTCCCAGGTACTGGCAGGACAATGGCGACGGCTGGGCACCCTCCACCATCTCGCTTTGGCAAGACCTGGAATCAGCGCTTGCCGCCGTCTACCGAGGGCCGCACGCCGAGATCCTGAAAAAGGGTCCGGACTTCATGCGCGAAGACCACGCCTACCCCGCCTATGCTCTGTGGTGGGTGCCGGAAGGCCACCAACCGGACTGGGTGGAAGCGATCGACCGTTTCGAACGCCTGGGCGACGCGGGCTCCACGCCCGCGGCCTTCACATTCAAGTCCGCTTTCGATCCTTCCGGAAAGCCCACAACAGTGAACGGCGGCGTATCGAAACAGATCGCGGAACGAAACCGGACCCGGACCGAAGCTCCCAAGGCTGTTCAATAGGGAATTGTTCAAAAATCGATGACTAATTGTCCAGATTTGGCAGAATTGTAAAACAATCCCCCAATGGCAATCTTAGGTCCAACAGCGCACGGACATTCCCGTGCCAGAGATTGGGAAAGGATTGAACCATGAACCAGATACTCCGTCCTTCGGATGCTCGCGGCGATGCCGATTTCGGCTGGTTGAAGAGCAAGCACACGTTCTCCTTCGGGTCCTATTTTGACCCGAACCACATCGGTTTCGGTGCCCTGCGGGTGATTAACGAGGACCGTGTTGCCCCCAGCGCCGGCTTCCCGACCCACCCGCACCAGAACATGGAGATCATCTCCTATGTCGTTTCCGGTGGTCTGGAACACAAGGATTCTCTCGGTACGGGCTCAGTCATCCGGCCGGGAGAACTGCAGCGCATGAGCGCCGGCACCGGTGTCCGTCACAGCGAATACAATCACTCGGACACGGATCCGGTCCACTTCCTACAGATCTGGATCGTTCCGGAAGCTGACGGAATCTCGCCAAGCTACGAGCAGAAGGCCTTTCCGGAAGACGGCCGCCGCGATGCGCTGCGCTTGATCGGATCGCGCGACGGGCGGGACGGATCCGTTACCATTCATCAGGATGTCGATCTCTACGCGTCGCTTCTGTCCGCGGATCGCAGCCTGGCCTTCGACATCCGTCCCGGCCGGAAGGTCTGGCTGCAACTGGTGAAAGGCAAGATCAGCGTCAACGACCAGCCGCTTTCCGCAGGCGACGGTCTCGGCCTGCTTCAGACAGGCGCAATCTCGCTGACAGCCAGTGAGAATGCCGAATTCCTGCTGTTCGACCTGGCAGCCTGATCCGAATTGGGGCGGGATTGTTTCCGCCCCATCCCATGTACTTCCCTGGAAACGAACAGCCAGATTGAACACAGGATCAAAGCAATTGCTTTCATCCACTTCAGGAGACCGACAATGGTAGAGACAACTTCCCCCGACATCACCCTGGAACAGGATGGCAGCAAAGGCCGCTATGTGGCGAAGGTAGGCGGGATCACCGAGCCAGCCGAACTGACCTTTTCCATTGTCAACGAACACCTGATCATTGCCGATCACACCGGTGTGCCGGACAGCATGCGTGGCATGGGGGTTGGCAAGGCACTGGTGGAAAGGCTTGTTGATGACGCCCGTCGCAAGCAGGTGAAGATCGTGCCGCTGTGTCCTTATGTGAATGCGCAGCGGCGCAAGCACCCTGAATGGGCGGATGTGTTTCAGGCCTAGGCGAAAAGAAACATGCTCAGCTCGAAGGCTCGCTGTCCTCTAGCGCCGTCTCGCACCCCCGCAACGTGTAGAGCGCACCGGTCAGCATGTCGCCGGCCTGTTCGAAAGCGGTGTCGGTGATTTCCGGACCGGCTGCGCTCAAACCAACTGCCGCCAGCCTAATGTCGGCAAGGTTCCGATTGAGTTCCTTCAGTTGCTGCGCCACTTCCCAATGATCCCTGAGGTCGGGATCAGAGAGTTGCGCAGCAAGCGTGGTGATCTTGCCGTCAAGCGCTTCGATCCGGGCCTTGAATTCACCCGGAGAGACCTGCAACCGGGCGAGCGCGGCTTCTGTCACATTGCCGGCGATACGTTCGCCCGCTGTATCGACCCTGTTCAACACAAGGAGCGACAGCACGCAGGCTGCAATGACGAGCAGTGCCGTCGCATTCACGAGCGCCAGAAGCAGCTGACCGGGCAAACGGACCAGACGGCGGCCAAGGCCGGGGGCATCGTGATAGGACATTGCATGCTCCTTAAGGATCAGGTGCTCTCATTCAGACAGAGTCCCGCATGACACACAACGGCCTCCCGGGCCGTGAACCGTCAGAAAGACCTGATTTCTTGGGAGAACCAACCGACCATCCGTTCACCGTATCAGCGCCCTGGTATCTTCTGCCTGTAGCCCAGCCTACACTTTATCCGGGAAACGACACTTACCTTTAACGGAAAAAGGGTTACTCCGTTCCCATTCAAAACACCGATAGGACACGGATGAACTACGGCCGCCTGATCACAGCAATATTGTTCCTCTGGATGACGTCCGCCCTCTTCAAGTACGGCAACCAGAACTACGAGGCACTCAAGGCGGACTTTGGCCTGCTGGCTCCATTGATGTGTTTCATCGCCGGCGTCCTTCTCGGCTGCAGCGCCATTGTCCTGCTCATCAAGTCTTTCAGGAAGACATGATCGCACTTCGGCAGCTATCAACCTGCTGCGAGGTACCATCAAACTTCAAGACGGCTCGCCAAGCACGGAGCAGGTGTCTATTTCGCGTCGTGAAAGATGATCCCTGCGGTGTGTCTCGTGCCGGAGCGCACGCGGCTCACGCCGTGGCGCAGGTTCACGCGGTAATTACCTCTCGTTCCCTGGACAGGCCGGTTGTGAACGGCAAAGGCCACGGCATCCCCCTGGCGCAGGCTGACAACCTCAACGCGGCTCTGCATGCGCGGGCGTTGTTCGGTCATGCAGAACTCGCCACCCGAGAAATCCTTGCCCGGTTCCGATAGCAGAATCGCGACCTGAATCGGAAACACCAGATCGCCGTAAAGATCCTGGTGAAGGCAGTTGAAGTCGCCGGTGCCATACTGCAGCAGCAGAGGGGTCGGCCGGACCTGGCCCGCCTTGTGGCATTGCTCCAGATACGCGTCATGGGTGACCGGAAATCGTTGATCGAAGCCCATGGCCTCGTTCCACGTGTTGGCAAGACCGGCGAAGCGGGGATAAAGGGCGGTCCGCAATCCAGCCAGAATATCCGGCAGCGGATATTTGAAATAGCGGTATTCCCCCTTGCCGAAGCCGTGCCGCGCCATGACGACATGGCTTCGGAAATGCTCTTCCTCGGCATAAAGCGACGAAAGGGCACGACATTCCCCGGGCGACAAGAGCTGAAGCAGCGTGGCACAGCCGAAACCGTTCAGCTCTTGGTGGATAGCAGCCCAATCATAACCGGCAACCCGAGCCTCTAAAGAGGTCGCCAAGGCATCCGGACGATCCTCGTTGGCGGTAATCTTTCTCATGCCCGTTTCTCCCTCTCGATGAGATCGCGCTTGCGCTCCACACCCCATGCGTAGCCGGAAAGTGCACCGCTGGTTCGAACCACGCGGTGGCAGGGGATTGCCACTGCGAGCTTGTTGGCAGCACAAGCCCGGGCAACAGCCCGTGATGCCTTGGGTGCCTTGATACGCCGGGCAATCTCGGCATAGGAGACCGTTTCTCCGGCAGGGATTTCCTGAAGAGCTTGCCATACCCGTTGTTGAAAGACGGTTCCGCGGACATCCAAAGGCAGGTCCAGACCGATCTTTGGACATTCGACGAAGCCCACCACCCGGGCCACCAGACCTTCATAGTCGCGATCCGCCCCGAGCAGTGTTGCCTTGGGAAACCGGTCCTGCAGATCCCGGACCAAATCCCCTGGGTCACTTCCGAGAAGAATCGACACAACGCCTTTCTTGCTGGACGCGACTAGAATGGCACCAAGCGTCGTCTGGCCAACCGCGAACCTGATCTCCTCGTCGGCTCCGCCGGCACGATATTGCGTGGGTGTCATACCCAGCATCCCGGTGGATTTTTCATAGAACCGTCCGCTGGAATTGAAGCCTGCGTCATAGATTGCCTCGGTCACCGTTATGCCGGAACCAAGTCCATCACGGACCTTGTTGGCCCGATGCGCTGACGCATAGTCTTTTGGCGTAAGCCCGGTCGCCGCCTTGAACACCCGGTGAAAGTAGCTGGGGCTACGACCGACAGAGCGAGCAAGATCATCCAGTGACGGCTCTTCTTCGCTGCCTTCAATGATGCGGCAGGCCTTTGCGACAATTGCTGCATTCTCGGCACCGGCAGGCAAGCCTTCCGGCTTGCAGCGCTTGCACGCCCTGAAACCGGTCGCCCGGGCACTTTCGAGCGTGGTGTGAAGCTGTACGTTTTTCGGATTGGCCAGGCGCGAAGGGCACGACGGGCGACAATAGACACCGGTCGTCGACACCGAATACCAGAACTGGCCGTCTGCGGTCTTGTCACGGGCTGCTATGCGCGCCCATCGAGGGTCCTCTGCCAGGGGCAGCTTGGTCTGATTGTCGTTCAAGGCTTCCATTGGTGCGTCTTCCCGAAATTGTTGTCGTCAACTTCGCCAATCCTGTCACCGGTTTCTCGACCGTGCACTCCGGTCCTTACCTTCAAATCGGGACCTTCAGCGACCCGTTTTCCGAGCTGCTGGCATAATTGAATTTCAAGGCAAGGGACGGAGCGGAGGCTCCGTTCAAGTCTGTTGAAAAGGCGCTATTGCCTGAAACAGGCGGTCCGGGATTTGCCACAAGGCGGCGCTCCGCCTTATGGCAAATCGTCCGGTCAGGTCAGCCGAATGGACATGCCGCCATCGACAATCGTCGGGCTGCCCGTCATGAAACTTGCGCGGTCGGACAGCAGGAAAAGCGCTGCCTGTGCGATCTCCCTTGCGTCGGCCATGCGTTTCATGGGGTGCAAACCTGCAATGAAAGCCAAGACGTCCGGATTTCCTTCGCCACTGGCCGGTGTAATTGTGCCACCCGGCATCAAGGCATGAGCCCGAATACCCTCCGCGGCGTGGTCGGAGGCAAGTGATTGCACCAAGCCGTTGAGACCGGCCTTGGAAGCCGCGTAAGCGCCCATGCCAGGCATGCCCGCGTTGCTGAAACCAACAAATGACGATGTGAAGACGATCGAGCCACCGCCGGTTTCCTTCATGACCGGTATCTGCGCTTTTGCTGCCAGAAACGCCGCTGTCAAATTGACAGTCAGGACCTCGTTCCAGTTGCCGATACCCATGTCCGGGACCGGCTCCATGGCCCCGACAATGCCTGCATTGTTGAAGGCACCGTCCAGTTGCCCGAACTCCTTCAGGGCGAGGTTGACCAGTGCCGCGGCATATCCTGCGTCCTTGACATCGCCCTCCAGGAAAACGGCCGTGCCGCCGGCTTCACGGATTTTGGACGCCACAGCCTCAAGTTCCACGGAACGCCTGGCACCGAGGATGACATTCGCTCCTTCGGCCGCAAAAAGGGTCGCTGCAGCAGCCCCGATCCCGCTGCTTGCCCCGGTGATGATGATCGATTTGTTTTCGAGTTCCATGACGTTTTCTCCTGTCTGTCATTGAACCCGGCATAAGCCAGGGTCCGAGCGACAGGTGTCATGATCGGGCCGAGCCGAACTATCCGTTTCTTGTTGTCAAATCCGAGAACCCGTCCCTGTAGGTCAAGGACAGCCTGTGTGCTCCATTGGAGATCGGCTTGCAGACAACAGAGATTGCTGCCCGGTTACAGTCTACCTGCCGGCGGTTCTGAATTTGATGGTGAAGGGTTAGGTCTCAACAGCTTCGGACAATCCGGCTGCGACATACCCAATACAGAAAATCATGTCGCCGGCCGCAAGGGAGCCCTGCGTCGGACCAAATTCTGTTTCAACACGAATGAAGAGGGAAATGGTACAGACGAGTGGATTCGAACCACCGACCTTCGGAGCCACAATCCGACGCTCTAACCAACTGAGCTACGTCTGCTTAAAGGCGTGAGGTGACGCGGACCATACTGACCCGTGCCGCCATTTGCAAGGGCGTCTTCTAAACTCGTTTTTTCCAACCCGCAAGCGGGAATTTGCGGAAATTTTCGAGCTGTTGAAAAGCAAATGCCCGGAGCGTTGCCCCGGGCATAACAACCGTTTGCCGATGTCATCGGCATGGCCCTGCCGAACCGCAATCAGGTGACTGCGGACGGCAGGATGCCGGATTAGTTGACCTTGATGTCCTTGAAGGACTTCTCGAACGCTTCCTTGACCGGTGCGGAAACGTCGGTACCGAGCTTGGTAGCCAGTTCGTGCATTTCCTTGGACTGGGCGCTCAGAGCGTCAAACTGCTGGCGAGCAAACGTGGACTGCAGCTCGATAGCTTCAGCCAGGCTCTTCGCAGACATGATGTCCTTCACGAAAGTGAAAGTTGCGTCGGCGTTGGCTTTGGCAGCATCAACGGCCTTGTGGTTGAATTCGACAACGCCCTGGCGGGAAGTCTCGAAAGTGTCTTCCATCAGGTCGGTTGCGTCTTCAGCAGCGTTTTTCACTTTTGCATAGGCTTCGCGAGCGTTCTCGATGCCTTTTTCGGTTGCTTCACGGAACATGGCCGGAACTTCCATTTTGGGCATAGCAAAAGCCTCGAAGTCAGGGAAAGCTACACCAGCAGCAGCGGTTTTGGCTTTGGTGGTGCGAGCTTTCGGCGCCGGCTTTGCCGGAGCAGTGGTTGTGGTGTCAGTCATGATCTCATCTCCTTGAGTCCGGATGCGATCATTGGTGCAAGTTCATTCCGCCGATACGTGTGCCGGCGGACCCTGTCGTCATCCGCAAACACTACATAGTGCATGCCGTGCTGCATTGCAACATTTTTTTGCACTGCACAACAAACTTACCGTCGGGGATTTCTGGTGTTTCGTCGGTTCCGTTCTGCAAAAAGCGGAGCGGACTGCAGCCCTTTGTCGGTAAGCCATTGGCTGGACAAGGGAAGACGAAAACAGGCAATCAGGACCGGAAAAACATTACAACCAAAGCAGGAAATATTCAATGAAACACTTGTGACACCTTGCGCGGGGCTCTGGTGCCCTGCGCAAGGAAAAATGCCGGCCGGATTATTTTTTCTGGGTGGCCTTGGCCGCGTCCTGAACGGCCTTCGTCGCCGAGTTGGAAAACTCGCGCGCCTGTTCGCCGAGGGACTCCATCTGCCGGCGCAGATAGTCCTGCTGCAGCTTCATCATGTCCTCGACATTTTGCGCCTTGACCAGTTCCTGCGCAAACTTGAAAGCCGCATCGACATGCTCTTCGGCATAGTTCAACGCCTTCTTGTTCACATCCGCAGCACCGGCCTGAACCGCATTTGCGCTGTCTTCCGCATTGCTGACAGCCTTGTGGGTCGCGCCCATGAAGTCGTCAAAGGCCTTGCGGGCCTGGTCGACGCTCTTTTCCGCGAAATCGCGCATCTGGTCGGGAATTTCAAAACCGGTCTTGTCTGTGCTCATGTCGGCGCTCCTCAGGTCGACGAAAGATGTCAGGCGGGTATCCTGAAATCCTTCCATGCCAAAAATTCGTAACACGACGATGGCATTCCGGCAAACTTGTCCGGTCGGATTAACCACGCCTTCATGTAACCCCTTTAGCAACCTTGCTTTACGTGGACTGTGTTGGAGATTGCTTGTATTAACGGAGTGTTTACCACTTTGGGCAAATCCGGCCGCCACGCACCCGTCAACCGGTGTTGCAGACCAGTTTGGAGCAGAGCCATGGACGAACAAACCCTATCATTCCTGGAACTGACTGCCATGGATGATCTGGTTCAGCTTGTCGCCGACAAAAGGGCAGCCTGGCTCTGGTCGGCCGATGGGGCGCGTATTCTATGGGCGAATGCTGCCGGTGCTTCCTTTTTCTCCGCACAGTCCGTAGCCGACCTGGCTAACCTGACGTCGCTCGAGCGCTCACCCGCCCGTCCGCATATCGCCCGCATTGCCGAATCCGGCCCTACAGACAAGTTCAGCATCGACCGGCTGCGGTTTTACCGGGGTCTCAGGGTCATGCTGCTGACCTGTCAGTGCATGCGTATCGAGCTGGAAAACGGTGAAGCCGCTGCCCTGATTGTGTGCGGTGACAAGGGTCTGTCCATGACGAAAGACCCGGTGCCGGCTTTTGCACAGATGTTGCGTGCCGATGATGCCACCGTGTTCGTAACGGATGCCGGTTCGGTGGAAGGCTGCTTTGGCGAACTGAAAGGAACACCGGAAGACCTTGACCTGCCGGACGGACAGACGGCGCTTTTCGGTCCTCTGGAACTCGATGGTGACTTTCATGAGGGCGTTGTTCTGAAGGTGACGGACCGCCAGAAGCTGGTGGTCCTGGAAAACCTGCCTCTGGCGGATCCCGGCACAGAAGCCGGGGAAGACAGCTCTGAAAGCGCGCAAGAAGCGGACGCCTCCGCAATTGAAGCCGGGCTGTTGGCCGCAGGCGTTGCCGCCGGAGCTGCAGTTGCCGCTGACACTTCGTCCGCGGACGAGGAAACAGTTTCCCAGACCGGTGAGGACGACGCCGGTTGGGTACGGGCCGACGAAGACGAGTTTGAAACCGCTGACAATATGGCCGCAACGCAGGCCGCCCCTGCCCCACCCGTTGAAGAACCTGTTGAGGAAGACCTCGACGACCTGGCTGCCAGTGAGCAATCCATTGCCGCTGGTGTTGTCACCTCAGACGACATCTCCCCGATGGATGCCGGAGAGGCGGACCTTGACGCCGCGTTGTCCGACCTGGAAGAGATTGAAGACGACGACGACGAGACGGCAGAAGTCGTCTCGGCCGATGCTGAAGAGGACGACGGCCTCGAAGAACTCGACCTCGAGGAAAGTGTCCTTGAGGAGACGACCGCCAAAGTCGTGGCCGAAGACACCTCTGATGACGCTGCAACGGAAGGTGGGGACGGCTTTGTCTTTCAGCCACGGCGCAGACCTGTGCGCTTTGCCTGGAAGATGGACATCGACCAGCGCTTCACCTTTCTGTCCGACGAGTTTGCCGAAGTTCTTGGCCCTTCCTCAACCGACATTATCGGTCTGACCTGGAAGGAAGTGTCCGACGCTTTCGATCTCGATCCCCGTGGCCATATTGCGCGGGCACTCGACCGACGCGATACCTGGAGCGGAAAGACAATCGACTGGCCGGTCTCCGGTGCGGACTTGCGCGTACCTGTCGACATGGCCGCCCTGCCCGCCTTCGACCGGAACCGGAAATTCGAAGGCTATCGCGGCTTTGGAGTTTGCCGGACCGCGGATGCCGTGCCGGAGCATGGCAGCCAGCCCTCCGGCCCGACGCTGGCCGTTGTCGGGGCATCCGACACTGACATTGACACTGACAGGGACGAAACCGGACGCGACACACTTGCGGAAGATGAAGCCAGCCACGCCGCAGAAACGCTGCAGGAAGACGCGCCCGGTGCCGAAGCTGCCGATGTGCCCGTGACGCCAGAGGTGGAAGGTGACATTGCCACCGCGGGCGATGACAACGGACATGAAAACGTCAGCTCTGAAACAGGTGATGAAACGACAGATACATCGACTGGTGAGGCTGGTACCGATGAAGCTGGTTCACCAGACGCAGCAGAGCAGCAGGCGACCGCGGAGGCAGCAGCCAAGCTTGCGGAATTGAAGCCGGCAAAACCGGATTCTTTCGCGGGCAAGACCTTTCTTGGCGCAAGTGCGGCTGCTCTCGTCGGTTCCCTGGCAAAGTTCACCGGCAAGGCCCCGCAGCGCCCGGCAGACCCGCCGGCAAAGGCAGACGCGCCCGCCAAGGCGGATACCCGACACCTTGAAGCAGACACGTCTCCAGAGGACGTTGCCCCGGATGCCGACAAGGATTTCGACGATCTGCCCGGCGCAGCTCTCGACAGCAAGTTCAAGGCCCTGGAATCCGGTCTGCAAGATGCACCGGAAGACGAAGCTCTTCCCGAGGAAAGCGACGTTCCGGAGACTGGCGAAGACCAGCCCGTCTCCGGCAGCGATGAAACCGCTCCTGAAGACGGCGCAAGCACTGAGGACACCGGAACTGCAACCGACGAAACGGACGATGCGCCGGAAACAGTCGTCGATGACGCCGATGCAGTAGCTGATGACGAAGACCCTGAAGACGAGGTCAGCGACACAGGAAGCGAAGACACCGCCATCGATGATGACGACACTGAGCTGGCAGAAGAAAACGAAGCGGACGCCGACAGCGAAACCGATGCTGCGAGCGACGAGCTGACCGGTGAAGAGACAGGGGACACCACCACAGCCGTTGCAGTGCCCACTCCAGCGAGTGCCGAACCAACCGGTATCTCCGGGCCAGCGGCGCTGAAACCGGCTGAAATCGAAAGCGCGGTCAAGTCGCTCGCCAAGGCTTACAAAGAGGCGGAAAAGAAGTCTCGCGACCTCTTTGAGGAAGAAGAAGACCCCACGGCCCCGGAAGACGACGACATGTCGTCCATAGCCGTCGCAACTGCCGAAAGTGACGAGGACCAGCAAACGGGAACCGATGAGGCTTCGGCTGGCGACGAAGATCTGTTCGAGCCCGAGCCTGCCTTTGAAGACACCCATTTCGATCTTGTTGAGGAGGAAGACCGCGAGATCGAAGCCGTGGCTGCGTCATTGGAAACGGACGATGCGGCTGAAGAGCGCGAGTTCTTCGAAGAAACCGCTGCCTTCGAGAGCGAGGACAAGGCTGCCGAAACCGCCGACGCCGATGAGCCGGCCGAACCGAAACCGACAGGCCAGGTCATCCCGCTCGCAACGGTGAAACCGCGCGTTGTTCCGGTGGATACCTCCGGTCTTTCCCGGCCCGAACGTCAGGCCTTCCGCAAGATCGCCGAAGCCCTTGGAGCACGGCTGGAGGGCGACCTTGAAGATTTCGATGCGCCCGATCCGGTGGAACCGGTCGAAGAGCTGCCGCCCGAAGTTCCGGAAGCCGGCCCTATCGACCCGAGCCTCCTGGACCGCCTGCCCATCGGCATCGCCATTGCCCATGACCGGGAAGTTCTCTACGCCAACAAGGCGCTGCTGAGCATGCTTGGCTACAAGTCGATCACCGCGCTCTCCGAGGCCGGCGGGTTGGAAGCACTTTTCATCGACGATGCGGAAGAGCTGCCGGACGCCGAAGGCATGGATGGTGAAGTCGACGAGACCATGAAGATGCGCCTGTCGGATGGCGGTGTCCTCAACGTCGACGCTCATATGCATTCCGTTCCGTGGAACGGCACGCGCGGTCTGATGATTTCCATCACCGAACGCAAGGCCAAGCCGGCACCTGCAACCGCTGCTCCGTCTTCGCCGAACTTCTTCGCGGAAGTCCGCTCGGAACTTGATAGCGCGCGAAACCAGATCGCCGAGATGGACACCATTCTGGAAACGGCGACCGACGGCGTTCTCGTGCTTGATCAGAACGGCACGATCCTGAAAGTGAACGGCTCCGCGGAGGCGCTTTTCAGCGCCAACCGGTCCGACATGATCGGAGCGCCCTTCACGGATTTCCTGGCACCCGAAAGCCACCGGGCGGCGGCCGACTATCTGGACGGATTGTCCCGCAACGGCGTTGCCTCGATCCTGAACGATGGCCGCGAAGTGCTTGGCAAGGTTCCGACCGGCGGGCTCATCCCGCTGTTCATGACCATCGGCCGGATCAGCGGCAACAAGGACGACGCCAAATACTGTGCGGTGCTGCGCGACATCACCCAATGGAAGACGGCAGAAGAAGAGCTGACCCAGGCCAAGCGCCAGGCTGAAAACGCCAGCTCTCAGAAGTCCGATTTCCTGGCGAAGATCAGTCACGAAATCCGCACCCCGCTGAACGCGATCATCGGCTTTTCGGAAGTCATGATGGAAGAGCGCTTCGGCCCGATCGGCAATGACCGCTACAAGGACTATCTCAAGGATATCCGCACATCCGGCTCGCACATCATGAGCCTGATCAACGATCTCCTGGACCTGTCCAAGATCGAGGCGGGCAAGCTGGATCTGAAGTTCTCCGCCGTCTCGACCAACGACGTCATCAACGAATGCGTTGCCCTGATGCAGCCGCAGGCCAACCGGGAGCGTGTCATCATCCGTGCCAGCCTGCCGGAATCCGTGCCCGATGTCGTGGCTGACCCGCGGTCTCTGCGCCAGATCGTGCTGAACCTTCTGTCCAACGCGATCAAATACAACAAGTCCGGTGGGCAGGTGATCCTGTCGACCGCACTGGAAAGCAACGGCGAAGTCGCGCTGCGGGTTCGCGATACCGGCACCGGCATGACAGCCAAGCAGCTGGCAGCGGCGCTTGAACCGTTCCGGCAGCTGCATACCTCCAGCCGCGGCGGTGGAACCGGGCTTGGCCTGCCGCTGACCAAGGCACTGGTGGAAGCCAACCGGGCCAGCTTCCATATCGATTCCACGCCGGATCAGGGCACCCTGGTGGAAATCATCTTCCCGACACAGCGGGTGCTTTCGGAGTAATGCCGGGCTCCGGACAGGAGAGCGCCTTGGTTGAAGTCGACAGCAATATCTGGATCCTTGAAGGGGACACTGTCTCCTTCTACGGATTTTGTTACCCGACCCGATGCGTGATCATTCGCCTGCCGTCCGGCAAGCTGTGGGTCTGGTCACCCATCGCCTTGACGCCGGCGGTCCGGCAGCAGATCGATGCCCTGGGAACCCCGACACATCTCGTCAGTCCCAACAAGATCCACCATCTCTTTCTGCAGGACTGGAAGGCGGCGTGGCCGGAGGCCAGGCTCTGGGGACCTCAGAGCACCATTGCCAAGCGTACGGACCTCGCCTTCGAACCGGCGCTGGACGAGGCGGTGCCAGATGCATTCGAAGGCGTCATCGACATGGTGCGCTTTTCCGGTTCTCCGGTGATGGACGAGTTGGTGTTTCTGCACCGGCCCTCGGCAACCGTCATCCTGGCAGATCTCAGCGAGCATTTCTCGCAAGGTTTTTTGCACCGGCACTGGAAACCCTGGCAGCGCTGGATTGCCGGTCTATGGGGTATTGTCGAAGGCAAGGGCTATGCGCCCCTGGAATGGCGGCTGAGCTTTTTCGACCGCCGAAAGGCCCGAACCTGCCGGGACAGGATCCTTGCCTGGTCACCGGAAAGGGTGATCATGGCGCACGGCGTCTGGCAGCCAGGCAATGGCACAGCCTTCCTGCGGCAGGCGCTTGCCTGGGTGTGACAGTTTTTCACGCCAGTCGGTAACGCGTTCGTGATCAGTCTTTCAAAGCGAGCTTCAATGACCATCAGACCTAAAGTCGAGTCTTAAACTCCTGTATTCTCACCGGTTTTCGGCAAAATAGTGGAATGCAATCCTCCAGTTAGTTTTGAATCATTCTAAAGTATTGATTTTGCTAGATTTATTGACTTGAAGCCCTGCTAACGACATATTCCCGGCAAGCTTCGGACCCCGCGTCCGAGCAACAAGAACCATATCAACGGGAGAGTTACATGAATTCCACTTTCCGCATCCTGGCAGGCGCTGCCCTGCTGTCTTCGGCAACCCTTACCGCTGTACCCGCATTTGCCGACGGGGAAGTGAACATCTACTCCTATCGTCAGCCTTATCTCATCGAGCCACTGCTCGACGCATTCACCAAGGAAACCGGCATCAAGACCAACGTGGTCTTTGCGGCTGAAGGCCTGGGCGAGCGTATTGCGGCAGAAGGCGCCAACTCTCCGGCCGACGTTCTCTTGACCGTCGACATCGGGCGCCTGGACGGTGCCAAGCAGCTCGGCATTTCACAGCCGGTTGTTTCTGAAATCGTCAATGCAAACGTACCGGCAGAATTCCGCGATCCGGAAGGCCACTGGATTGGCCTGACCAACCGTGCCCGCGTGATCTACGCTTCCAAGGAACGCGTTGACCAGGACAGCATCACCTATGAAGAACTTGCCGATCCGAAGTGGAAGGGCCGCCTTTGCACCCGCTCCGGTCAGCATGTGTACACCGTCGGACTGGTCGCCTCGATGGTCGCCCATCATGGTGCGGAAGAAACCGAAAAGTGGCTTGAAGGCGTTCGCGACAACCTTGCCCGCAAGCCTGCCGGCAACGACCGCGCCCAGGTCAAGGCCATCTTCGCCGGCGAATGCGACATCGCACTCGGCAACACCTATTACATGGGCCTGATGCAGACCAACGAGAAGGAACCGGAACAGCAGACCTGGGCCGACAGCGTCCGCATCCTGTTTCCGAACACCGACGACCGTGGCAGCCACGTGAATGTTGCCGGCGTCATCCTGACGAAGAACGCACCGAACCAGGACAATGCGGTCAAGCTGATCGAGTTCCTGTCCTCCGATGAAGCGCAGCAGATCTACGCCGAAACCAACCATGAATATCCGGTCAAGCCGGGCGTCGCGGTTTCCGAGCGCGTTGCAAGCTGGGGCGAGTTCAAGAAAGACACCCTGTCACTCGCCGACATTGCCAAGAACCGCAAGACCGCCAGCGAGTTGATCGACGAAGTCGGCTTTGATGACGGCCCGGCCTCCTGAGGCCATATCGACAAAAAAGACGGGCGCCGCATTTTGCGGCGCTTTTCTATTGAGAGCATGGAAGGCGGACTTTCAAACTATTCTGGGGCCCGTCATTGCCGAACTTGATCCGGCAATCCATGCCATTCCCTGTCGACAAAATTCAGAGGTGACGTCGATCCGATCCTCAACGGCATGGATGCCATGGTCGAGCCATGGCATGACGAAAAGAAAGCCACCGCAAAAATTCAGGTCACGCCTCGGGATCTCTTGGCTTTTGCATTTTCCGGGTTTTGCCTATAGAGCTTCCTGCGAACCATTCTCAAAGAAATGACAGGCCTTGCTGCGCACGCCCACCCTCACTTTTGCTGACCGTTTCTGGCAAATTGCATCGCTGGCGATTGCCACGCTGGTGCTGTTGCCATTGGCGGCGATCGTGTGGATCGCGCTGACGCCGACGGGCGAAGTCTGGGGCCACCTTCTGACAACGGTTCTGCCTGGCTCCCTGCAGACGACGGTTTTGCTGATGCTCGGGGTCGGCCTGACCACAGGCATCACCGGCGTTGCCACGGCCTGGCTGGTGACGATGTGCAATTTCCCGGGAAGAAAGGTCCTCGACTGGGCTCTTCTGGTGCCCCTTGCGGTGCCGACCTATATCGTCGCCTTCGCCTATGTCGAAGTGCTCGATTATACTGGGCCGGTCCAGAGCCTGATCCGCACGCTTTTCGGTTTCAAGACGTCCAGAGACTACTGGTTTCCCGAAATTCGCTCACTTGGCGGCGCCATATTCGTCATGGGGGCGGTGCTTTACCCTTATGTCTATCTGACGACCCGGGCGAGCTTTCTGATCCAGTCCGCCTCGACGCTGGATGTCTCGCGTACCCTTGGCGCTTCGCCTTACGGGTTGTTCTTTCGTGTCGCCCTGCCATTGGCACGCCCTGCCATCGTCATCGGCATTTCGCTTGCCTTGATGGAGTGCCTCAACGATATCGGCGCGGTGACATTCTTCGGCGTGAAGACCCTGACCTTTTCCGTCTATGACACCTGGCTGCACCGTTCCAGCCTCGGTGGCGCAGCCCAGCTCGCGCTGGCCATGCTGGTGATGGTGTTCCTGCTATTGTGGCTGGAACGGTTCGGGCGGCGCAAACAGCGCTTCGACAGCGGCGGTGGCTCCAAGCACCGGCCACCGACACGCTTCGAACTTGGACGCTGGCAGGCTGCGCTTGCGTTGCTGTTATGCCTGACGCCGGTCTTTGTCGGCTTTGTGGTTCCTGGCCTGCTGCTTGCAGACCTGGCCAGCCGGCGCCTGGACGGTTTTTGGGACAGCGGTTTTCTGGATGCTGTCTGGAACAGCCTCAGCCTCGCTGCCATTGCAGCGCTGATCACCGTGCTCATTTCCGTTGCCCTGGCCTATGCCCTGCGTCTCAACCCCAGGGGTCCATTGAAGTTTGCCGTCCGGCTTGCCTCGATCGGTTACGCCATTCCGGGCACCGTTCTCGCCATCGGCATTCTGGTGCCGTTGGCCGGCTTCGACAATTTCCTGGATGCCCGCATGGAAGCCTGGTTCGGTATCAACACCGGCCTGCTACTGCTGGGGAGCGGCACCGGCCTGGTGTTTGCCTATGTGGTTCGCTTCCTTGCAGTTTCTTACGGCCAGGTCGAAGGTGGCTTCGGCCGGATCACACCTCATCTCGACATGGCGGCGCGCACGCTTGGCCGCAACAGCGGTCAGACCCTGACGCAGATCCACCTGCCGATCCTGAAGCCGGTGCTGTTGTCCGCAGCCCTGCTCAGCTTCGTCGATTGCATGAAAGAGCTGCCGGCAACGGTTCTCCTGCGTCCGTTCAATTTCGAAACCCTGGCAACGACCGTGTTCGAGGCCGCCTCGCGCGAAGCCTTTGGCGAAGCGGCCCTGCCCTCGCTTGCCATCGTTCTGGTCGGCCTCATCCCGGTCATCTACCTCGCCCGTTCCAGCGCCTCGTCCTTCCGCACGCAAACGTCCAAGCGGCAACTGGAGCCGGTCGTCTGAACCAGGGCAGCCATGCCACCTCGTGCCCACCTCGTGCCTTGACAGCCTCCGGGCGAACCGCGTCAATGGCGGCATAGTTCAGACGATTGCCGGGACAGTTTCACGATGGAAAAGAAACACCAGATAAACCTTTGGTACGCCTTCATTGCCATGATGCTGGTGCTGATGTTCCAAAGCTGGTGGACCACCTACAAGACCGTCGAGCAGATTCCCTACAGCCAGTTCGAGCAGTACCTCAAGGACGGAAAGATCGAGGAGATCGCCGTCAAGGAGAACTTCATCGAAGGCAAGTTCAAGGCGGAACTGAAGGACGGCAAGCAGTATTTCGTCACTACGCGCGTCGAGGTTCCGCTCGCCGACGAACTCAGCAAGTACGACGTCAAATACACCGGCGTCGTCCAGAACACCTTCATTCGCGACATCCTCTCCTGGGTGCTGCCGGTCCTGCTGCTGTTCGGCCTCTGGATGTTCTTCATCCGCCGGTTTGCCGAAAAACAGGGTCTTGGCGGCATGATGACGGTCGGCAAGTCAAAGGCGAAGGTATTTGTCGAAAAGGACGTGAAAGTCACTTTTCAGAATGTCGCCGGAGTGGATGAAGCCAAACGGGAACTGAAGGAGATTGTCGATTTCCTGAAGGAACCAGCTTCCTATGGCCGTCTGGGGGCGCATGTGCCCAAGGGCATCCTGCTGGTTGGCCCTCCGGGCACAGGCAAGACGCTTCTGGCGCGCGCCGTGGCCGGTGAAGCCGGTGTGCCGTTCTTCTCGATCTCCGGCTCCGAATTCGTGGAGATGTTCGTCGGCGTCGGCGCCGCGCGGGTTCGAGACCTCTTCGAGCAGGCCCGAAAGGCCGCTCCTGCCATCATCTTCATCGACGAGCTGGACGCACTGGGCCGGGCGCGTGCAGCCGGCCCGATGGGCACCAACGACGAGAAAGAACAGACGCTCAACCAGCTTTTGACCGAGCTCGACGGGTTTGATCCGTCCAGCGGCATCATCCTGCTGGCAGCGACGAACCGGCCGGAGATCCTCGATCCAGCCCTCCTGCGCGCCGGGCGCTTCGACCGGCAGGTGCTGGTCGACCGGCCGGACAAGATCGGCCGGCGCGCGATCCTCGATGTCCACGTGAAAAAGATCAAGCTGGCCGCAGATATCGACCTCGATCAGGTGGCCCAGCTAACAGCAGGGTTTTCCGGCGCCGACCTTGCGACGCTGGTCAACGAGGCGGCCCTTCTGGCAACACGTCGGCAGGCGGATGCCGTTACCCTGCTGGACTTCAACGAGGCAGTGGAGAGGGTGATTGCGGGACTGGAAAAGCGCAGCCGGATCCTGTCGGACAAGGAACGAAAAACCGTCGCTTTCCACGAAATGGGCCATGCCCTGGTTGCCGCCAACCTGGAAGGCTGTGATCCGGTGCACAAGATCTCGATCATCCCGCGCGGCATCGGCGCGCTCGGCTACACGATGCAGCGGCCGACCGAGGATCGTTTCCTGTTGTCCTCTCTCGACCTGGAAAACCGCATGGCTGTCCTGATGGGCGGCCGGGCGGCAGAAGAGATTGTCTTCAACGAGATCTCTACCGGCGCTTCCGACGACCTGCAGAAAGTGACCGAAGTCGCCCGCGACATGGTCATGCGATACGGCATGGATCCTGACCTTGGCAATCGCGCCTATGCCACCCAGCGCCAGAACTTTCTCGGCCAGCCTGCCGGAGACGTTGCCGAGGTTTCCGAACAGACCCAGCGGGAGATCGACCTTGCCATCAAGCAAAGGGTGGAAGCTGCCTTCCAGCGCGCCAAGGCGCTCCTGAACAGCCATCGCGGCGAACTGGACGAAGGGGCTTCATTGCTGCTCGCAAAGGAAACGCTGACCGATCAGGACTTCCCCGCGATCCGCCCCCTTGCCGAACGCCGGAAGACCGAGGCGGCGGAGTGAGGCCGGTTCGTGTCAACGTCCAATTGCCTTACGCGGCGAACGTGCTGCCATCTTTCGGCTGTGCTCCGGCGGCCAGGCGCGGATGGTTGCCATCCATCAGAAATGCCTTCGACCAGGCTTCGAAATGTTCTACCGGCATCGGCCGCGCGAACAGGAAGCCTTGCGCAGTCGTGCAGCCGTTCTCAGCCAGGAAAACGTGTTGTTCTTCCGTTTCGACGCCTTCGGCGACAACCTCGTAATTGAGGCTTTTCGCCATTGCCAGAATGGTTTGAACGATCGAGCGGCTGTGATGGTCATCGGCAAGACCGCTGATGAAGCTTCGGTCGATCTTGAAGGTGTTGAACGGCAGACGCTGAAGATGCGCCAGACTTGAATAGCCGGTGCCGAAATCGTCTATCGCAAAGGTAATGCCGGCTTCCAGAAGCGGCTTTGCCGCCTCCGAGATTCGCTCCGGATCCCCCATGGCAACGGTCTCCGTCACCTCGAGCTGCAGCAGCTCGGCCGGAAAGCCCGTGATTTCCAGAATATCGAGGACGCGGGCGGTGAAGCCCGGCTTTTCAAGTTGGCGAATGGAAACATTCACGGCCAGTGGCAGACGTTGACCATGATCGAGCCAGACCCGACCCTGTCGGCAGGCCAGTTCCAGCACCCTGTCACCCAGGCGCGTGATCAGATCGCTTTCTTCGGCAACATCGATGAAACATCCCGGTGCCAACAGGCCACGTTCGGGATGGTCCCACCTGGCCAGCACTTCGGCACCAACCACCCTCAACGTGGCGCAGTCGATCTTGGGCTGAAAGGCGATGGTGATCTCGTCCGACAGAAGGGCCCGTTTCAGTTCCGCTTCCAGACGGATGCGTTCGTGAGAGCGCGAATCGCGCTCGATCTCGTTGAAGAAGCATGCACGGTTGCCGCCGGTTCGCTTGGCCGCATACATGGCAATGTCCGCGTTCTTCAGGATGGCGGTGTAGTCCTCGCCGTCATCCGGATAGGTCGAGACGCCGATGCTGGCCCCAACGGCCATTGTCAGACCGTTGATTTCCAGCGGTTGCTCGACGCATTGCACCAGTTGATCCGCGAGTGTGTAGACGTTGGACATGGGCTTTTCAGCCGGCAGGACGATGGCAAACTCATCACCGCCGAGCCTGGCGACAAGTGGTGAAAAAGCCGTCTTGCCTGCCGCAACCTTGTCCGAGGAGTTCAGCAAGCGCTGCAGCCGCGCCGCCACTTCCTTCAACAGTGCGTCGCCATGATCGTGTCCGTAGCTGTCATTCACCCGCTTGAAGCGATCAAGGTCAATAAACAGAACGGCCATCCGGACCGGCGTGCCGTCCGTAAGCTGCATGTTTGAATTGAAATGCTGACGGAAGCTCTCCCGGTTCGGCAGCCGCGTGACCGGATCCACATAAGCAAGCTCGTGAATGCGGGCCATGTTGTTCCGAATGGTTCCGACCATGTCTCGATAGGCGCGGGCGAGAACACCGATCTCATCGGTTCGTTCGACTGGGAAAGGCGCGTCGAAATTGCCGGCACTGACCGTGTGGGCAGTCTGGGTCAGCGCCTTGATCGGCCGGACGAAATTTTCCGCAAAATGAAACGTCACCGGAATACAGAATATCAGGAGCACCAGGGTGATGACGATGTTCCGTCCCCAGATGGCGAACAGCATGCCGTTGGCCTGAAGCCGTTTGACCGACACCAGCGCGACCCCGAGAACCGGACTGTCTGCCGTCTCGCGCACCGGCAAGGCTATTTCGATCCTGTCTCCGGTCTGGCGGATCTGATCGAGCCCGGTTTGCAGCGACAACGTGATCAGCGGATGCAGGTCCATTTCGTCGAAGTAGCTCGTGTCCGGATCGCTGTCGATAGTGACCGCACGCGCAGGATCGTGAACCTGCGCCAGGTCGACCACGCCGCTGCCGGCAATGCTTTCCAGTTCCTGTTCAAGGATCAGATAGTGGTGGTTGGTCAGATGCGGTACGGCCAGTCGGCTGACGGTCGCCCCGATGGCCCGCGCGTCCGAGACCACCCTTTGCTCCTCGTCCCGCAGGTCCAGGTAGCTCGCCACCATGATCATCACGACCGAGAGCGCCAGAAACAGGCCGGCCACCAGCAAGACAAAGCGGGTGCGCAGGCTGGGCAGCCAGGTCGACAGGACTTTTATCAGCTTTGAGACAGCCCCATGCGTTCCAGGCACGCCAAACACCCCTTGCGAATACCTGAACACCATACAGAACAAGTCTTGAAGGTGGATTGAAGAAGGTAAATACCGACGACCAGATCGCGTAAACACTGATCTGTTCTTTAGCCGGGAAATCGTCTTTCCCGGCTTTTAAAGGATAACGGGTTATCTATGCTTGATTTATGCGGATTAATCGCAAATCGATCTATTAACGAATTTGGAAATTTCCTCGGCAATTCTACGAATTGGTTCCAATTCGGGACAAATTGCGCCTGCGACACGTTCAAACAGTCTTTTTTTATTGAAAAAATCGACGAGCTGGCTGAAGCAGCCATGAAAAAAGGTGCCTGCGGGACCGCAGGCACCTTGATTTAAAACGACGCCGAAGCGCGCATCCTGCCTTATGACTGAAGCGTTGCCTGGGTCTTTTCCTTGACCTCATCCAGCGTTACGCCGTCAGCGAGTTCAACCACCTTCAGGCCGCCTTCGACAACATCGAAGACACCGAAATTGGTGATCACGCGATCAACGCATTTCACGCCGGTAAGCGGTAGCGAGCATTCTTTCAGAAGCTTGGGGTCGCCAGCCTTGGAGGTGTGATCCATGATCACCACCACGCGCTTGACGCCGGCGACGAGATCCATCGCGCCGCCCATGCCCTTGACCATCTTGCCAGGGATCATCCAGTTGGCGAGATCGCCGCCCTCGGACACTTCCATAGCACCCAGGATCGACAGGTCGATATGACCGCCGCGGATCATGCCGAAGCTGTCGGCAGACGAGAAGTAGCTGGTCTGCGGCAATTCGGTGATGGTCTGCTTGCCGGCGTTGATGAGGTCTGCATCAACCTCGTCGTCAGTCGGGAACGGGCCCATGCCGAGCATGCCGTTTTCCGACTGGAGGGTCACATGGACACCTTCCGGAATGTAGTTGGATACCAGCGTCGGAATGCCGATGCCCAGGTTCACATAGAAGCCGTCTTCCAGTTCCTGCGCGGCACGCTTTGCCATGTCATCACGAGTCCAGGCCATGATGTTTTCTCCCTCAGGCTGCGCGCGTGGTGCGCTTTTCGATACGTTTTTCGTGGCTGCCGACGATGATACGGTCGACGAAGATGCCGGCGGTGTGGATGTTGTCCGGATCGAGTTCACCGATCTCGACAATCTCCTCGACTTCCACGACACAGGTCTTGCCGGCGGTTGCCATCATCGGATTGAAGTTACGCGCGGTCTTGCGGTAGATCAGGTTGCCTTCCTTGTCGGCCTTCCAGGCCTTGACCAGCGACACATCGGCCACGAGGCCGGTTTCCATGATGTAGGTCTCGCCGTTGAAGTCCTTGTGCTCCTTGCCTTCGGCAATCAGCGTACCGACGCCGGTCTTGGTGTAGAAGCCCGGAATGCCCGCGCCACCAGCGCGAATGCGTTCGGCCAGCGTGCCCTGAGGGTTGAATTCAAGCTCAAGCTCGCCGTTCAGGTACTGCTTTTCAAAGGTCGCGTTTTCACCCACGTAGGACGACACCATCTTCTTGATCTGGCGGGTCTGCAGCAGAAGACCGAGGCCAAAGTCATCGACACCGGCATTGTTGGAAATGGCCGTAATGTCCTTGGCTCCGGAATCCCGGAGCGCCACGATCAGATTTTCCGGAATGCCGCAGAGGCCGAACCCGCCGGCCATCACCGTCATGCCGTCAAAGGTCAGCCCCTCGAGGGCGGCCTTTGCGTCCGGATAAATTTTGTTCATGTTTCACTCCCGTTTAAGACCGCTACATGCGTGAGGCGCACATTCGCCGCTTGGTTCGACCGGGTCAAGAGCTCTTTCCCGCGTTGCAGCGAAAAACATGAATGGCCCGTCACTTAATCGATTTGCGTCACTTTGCCCGGCGCCAAACTGCCGTTGCAGCGCGGGTTTGGGCGGTTTCCGGCAAGTTGTTTATGGTTTGTAAATCCTTAACGGCAAGAATTGGGCACCGTTCGCGGAGCGTTACCGCCACTCTCCAGCGCACCGGATACCTTGAGCCTACTGAGAGACACTACGCACCGTGTTCCCGTTTCTGTCGACATTCTTCAAGATCGCGGTCATCTCGCTGCTCGTCGGCGCGGGTCTTTCCTTCGTGAACATCACCGCGCAGGACATTCTGGGCTCGGTCGGCATGAGCCCTCTGGAGCTCTGGATCTATCTGCTGGAGTTTCGGGACTGGGCCATTCCCAACATGATCCTGGGCGCCTTCATCGTCGTGCCGATCTGGCTGGTCATCTACCTGATCCGGCCACCGCGAGCGGGATGACATTTCCCGATCAGGCTGTCTGAGCGGTTTTCCGATGTTTCCAGCGATCAACGGTTTCCTGGAAACTCCGTTTTGCCTTCAGGGCAGTGATCGCCGCGTGACCTTTCACCGTAACCGGCAAAAGCAGGCGTCGTGTCGGCTGTTCCGTGGCGCCGAACCTGCTTTTGTAACCCTGGTGACCCGTGCCGAAACCATAGACCCGAATGTTATTGTCCCGCGCCCAGTAGATCGATTGAACCAGTGCCACCATGCCAGGTGAAAACCGGTGCCATTGCTCTGCCCCGATCGAAATCAGAATAAGGGTGGCGTAGCCATCTTCCACCAACATCGCAACCACGGCGATGGCGTCGTGACCGGACCTCAACGCCAGAACCTTCAGGGGGTTTTCCAGCCCCGCTTGGGCCGCCAGGGCGCGATAGAAGTTTTCCCGGTTGTCCTGTTTCATGGAATTGGCGCGGCCGAGTGCTTTGAAACGCTCCTCCTTGGAGACGATCAGAGCTTCGAGAATTTTCACACGCTCTTCAGGGGTCGTTGCTTCGACCAACTGAACGTCTTCGCTTTGAAGCTTGCGAAAGTTGACCCTTGCCTTCTTGTAGATACTTATCCCGGACCTGGCCCCGGCGGCGAGCAGGGCGTCAGTTTCCAGAAAGAGGCTGCTGCTTTCCGGGCTCGCATTTGGATGCACAAAGAAGGGATTATCAGCGCTGCCTATCGATACGTGCAGTTTCTTGATGTCCACCACATCGGCATCCGGGATGGCCTCGATCATTGCGGACATGACCGCCTGAACCGTTTCAGCGCCTTCGCTCGCGAGCGCTTCGCTCAATACCGGGCCGTTCTGGTCTGCCACGCCAAGGTCGGGAGTGGATGCGATGCGAACCGGACCTTTCCTGAAACGGATCAACGGCAGCAATGCAAGTGGGTCCTGCAAACCGGCGCGATAAGCGGCAAGCACTCCGAAAGTGTCGCAGGCAGCAGGTGCCATTTCCTGAAAAAAGCACTCGACGAACCGCGGTGCCTGAAACGCCGAACATATGGCTCCGCCGGGTAGTGAAGCCCAAAGCGAGCGCAAAAGGTCCGCGCCGGGTTTCTCATGCCAGACAACATGAAGCTTCTGCCCAGCCACCTGCCCGCGGAAGGTCTCCTTTCCTGCCACGTCCGACATCTCCGTCACGTATCCACCCCATTCCTGCGCAACGCGATCTGAAGCATATCCTGAGCGGCACGATGCGCTTCACGGGCACCGACGAAGAGCCGTCCACGCGTGCTGAGTGGCATAAGAAGACGTCGGGAAGGTTGCTCAACCCCACCGAACCGTTGCTTGTATTCCTGTTGTCCTGTGCCGAAGCTGAACCAGCGAACACCGGTTTGCGCAGCGTGCTGTATCGCCTTGGCAAACAACACCATGCCCGGCGAAAAGGCGTGCCACCGCGGATCCCCGATGGACACCAGCACGGCGGTCGCCTGGGAACCAGACATCATCAACACCATGGCCGCAACGGTCTCTTCTCCGCACTTCAGCGCGATGGCCCTGAAAGGCGAGGATGAAGCTTCCATCTGCGCAAGGCGGATGTAGAAGTCAGCACGGTCTTCACGTTCCAGACTGTCTTTCCGCCCGAGCTGTCGGAACCTGTCGCTGCGCTGCGCCGCAAGTGTCTTGAACAATTCAGTTCGCTCTTCAGGCGTTTCAGCCTCAACCAGGCTGACACCTTCCTTCACGAGCCTGCGAAATTTGGATCTGGTCTTCTTGTAGATGGACTTGCCGCACCAATTGTCCGATCCCTCTCCGTCGCGAAGATCGAGGAGAAGGGAACTGTTCTGGGAAATGGTTTCCGGCATGAAGTTCAATGGGTTTTCCCGGGCGTCGATCCGGCCATGCAGTTTATGTATGTCGACGATATCCGCATCGTGGAGACGCTCAAAAAATGCCCGGATCATTGCAACCCGGCACTCTCTGGAGGCCCGGCATCCTGCACCTAGAACCGGTGCATTCTGATCGGCGAGACCAAAATCCGGCATGCCAACGACCCGGATTGGGCCACGCTGGAACCGCACCAGCGGCAACAGCATACAGGGAGAGGCTTCCTCGCCTTGCTCCGCGAAAACGCCCACTGAAAATCGGTAATCACCTGTCTTCAGTTTGGTTTCCTGCAAAGCTGCAAGAAACTCCGGTGTCTGAAACGGCGTCGATACGACGCCGCCCTTCAACGAAGACCAAAGACCGCTCATATCCGAAAGCGTTGGAGCTTCGAGTTCACGAACCTTTATCCGGGAAATAGCGCTGCTTTCCAGAGCCAGTAGATGCTCTGTTTCCCGCAATGCCATCACTCGCAATACCCCAATAAAAACCATCGGCCCGGACACACCAATGAAGTGTACCGCCCGGCCGTAAAATAGGCATGGTTTTGTTAAAATTCAGTATTGTCTACAGAATATCGCCGACTTCTGGAAGCTTCGGAAATCATCACCCTTCCGCGCCAAAGGCCGCCCTTTCGTCTCGTTCTTTTTGCGCCTGTTGCCGCTTGGTCGCAATGGAGGCGGCTATCACGCCCATGGTGACCAGAGCAACGAGAATGGTACAGACCGCATTGATTTCCGGTGTCACGCCAAGGCGCACCTGTGAGTAGATCTTCATTGGCAGCGTGGTGGCGCCTGGTCCCGTGGTGAAGCTGGCGATCACCAGGTCGTCCAGAGACAAGGTGAAGGCCAGCATCCAGCCGGCGATGACCCCTGGAAGGATGATCGGCAAGGTGATCAGGAAGAAGGTTTTCACCGGCGGGCAGCCGAGGTCTTCTGCGGCTTCCTCGATCGACTTGTCGAAGCCGACCAGACGCGACTGGACGACAACGGCCACATAACAGCTGGCAAAGGTGGTATGCGCCAGCATCACGGTCCAGAATCCGCGCGTATAGTCCATGGCCACGAACAGCAGCAGCAGCGACAAGCCGAGGATCACTTCCGGCATCACAAGCGGCGCGAAAATCATGCCGGAAAACAGAGACCGGCCGACGAAGCGTCCAGACCGCACCAGCACAAGTGCAGCAATGGTGCCGATGATCGTTGCCAGTGTGGCCGACGCAAAGGCAACCCGCAGGGTCACCCAGGCCGCATCGAGCAACTGATCATTCTGCAGCAGCGACGCGTACCACTTGGTGGAGAACCCGCCCCAGACCGTCACTAGACGGCTCTCGTTGAAGGAGTAGATCACCAGCAGCACGATGGGCAGGTAAAGGAACGAAAAGCCTACCACCAGCGAGGTGATGTTGAACCAGGTCGGGCCGCGCGTCATCTGTCTCTCTCCGACATTTTCTGCTGCTGGTTCTGGAAGAGCACGATCGGAACCACCAGGATCATCAGAAGGATCACGGCAACCGCAGAAGACACCGGCCAGTCGCGGTTGTTGAAGAACTCGACCCAGAGCGTCTTGCCGATCATCAGGGTGTTGGACCCGCCAAGAAGATCCGGGATGACGAATTCACCGACGGCGGGAATGAACACCAGGAAACACCCCGCGATAACACCGGGCAGCGACAACGGCACGGTGATTTTCCAGAAGGCCTTCCAGGGTGGGCATCCAAGGTCTTCAGCGGCTTCCAAAAGGCTGCCGTCCAGCCGCTCCAGGCTGGCATAGAGCGGCAGAACCAGGAACGGCAGGTAGGAATAGACGATGCCGATAAAGACCGCGATGTTGGTATTCATGATCACCAGCGGTTCGTCGATGATGCCGAGCATCAGGAGAAGCTGGTTGAGCAGGCCTTCGTTTTTCAGGATGCCGATCCAGGCGTAGACGCGGATCAGGAAGCTGGTCCAGAACGGCAGGATCACCAGCATCAGCAGCGTCGGACGCAAGGATTGCGGACTGCGTGCCATGCCATAGGCAATCGGGTAGCCAATGATGAGCGTCAGAAGCGTTGAAATAGCCGCGATGACAACCGACGACAGATAGGATTTCCAGTAGAGATCGTCTTCCGTCAGCCAGACATAATTCTCGAAGGAGAATTCCGAGACGCTTTCCCAGATACCGTTCCAGCCTTCTGCCAGATCGAAGGTCGGCACATAGGGCGGAATGGCGACGGCCACCTGCGAAAGGGAAATCTTGAAGACGATCAGGAACGGCGCCAGAAAAAAGATCAGCAGCCAGATGTATGGCACTGAAATCAGCAGCCAGCCGCCGAGCGTCCGTTTGGGTTGAGCGGGAACGTGTACGTCGGACATCGTTTCCTCCTACCCTTTTAGAATGACGCCGGCGTCCCGGTCGAAGGACATGACGACCTCGTCATCCCAGGTGATCGGGTTTTCGACCATGCGCGAGACATTGGCGAAGGTCGCGCGCAACGTATCGCCGTCGTCGTCGCCGACTTTCGAATGGATGATCGACATGTCCCCTAGGTAGGCGATGTCCCAGACAACGCCGTCGATCCTGTTGGGGACGCCCTTTTCGCGGCGCCCCTGGGCAATGCGGACCTTTTCCGGACGAATGGCATACCAGACCCGATCGCCGACGGCGGCATCGGTCACCTGATCACTTTCGATGGAGAAGTTGTCCGCGACCGAACGCAGCTTCGTACCGGCGTCCGACTTCTCGATGACGTTGGCTTCGATCAGGTTGATGTCGCCGATGAAGTCGGCAACGAACTTGGAATTGGGCGCTTCGTAGATTTCGGCCGGGGTCGCAACCTGCACAAGTTCGCCCTTGTCCATGACGGCAATACGATCGGCCACTGTCATGGCTTCTTCCTGGTCGTGGGTCACGATCAGGAAGGTCATTTTCAGTTCTTCCTGAATGTTCATCAGCTCGAACTGGGTTTCCTCGCGCAGCTTGCGGTCAAGCGCGCCGAGCGGTTCATCCAGCAGCAGCACCTTGGGGCGCTTGGCGAGCGAGCGAGCCAGCGCGACGCGCTGGCGCTGGCCACCGGAGAGCTGGTGCGGACGACGTTTGGCAAATTGTTCCAGCTTGGTCAGTCGCAGCATTTCGGACACGCGCGCATCAACTTCCGAGGCCGGCAACTTGTCCTGCTTCAGACCGAAGGCAATGTTCTTCTCGACGCTCATGTGCGGAAACAGCGCGTAGGACTGGAACATCATGTTGGAGGGACGCTTGAAGGGCGGAATTCCGGCCAGGTCCTGGCCATCCAGAAAGATCTGCCCTGAAGTCGGCGTCTCGAAACCCGCCAGCATGCGCATCAAGGTGGTCTTGCCACAGCCTGAGCCACCAAGCAGCGCGAAAAACTCGCGCTCGTAGATTTTCAGGGACAGGTCTTTGACCGCGGTGAAATCACCGAACTTCTTAGTGACATTCCGGAATTCGATAAACGGTGTCTTGTCCGGATCGTCCCACGGGCTGTAGGCCCGACGCACCGGTCCAATCGATTTCTTCGCCAAAACAATCTCCCACCCCTAAGAGACCTTCCCAAGACTAAATCGCCGGACCCTTGGAAAGGGCCCGGCGGTGTTCGTGTTCGCTTACTGGCCGCTCTTGACCGAGGTCCAGGTGCGGGTCACGACCCGGTTCACCTTCGGAGGATAGGGGGTGACGGTGTAGAGGTTCTTCACCGCTTCCTCGGTCGGGTAGATCGCCGGATCCCCGATCACGTCCTCGTTGAGGAATTCCTGCGACGCCTTGTTGCCGTTGGCGTAGTAGACGACGTTGGAAGCCTTCGCCATCACTTCAGGACGCATGATGTAGTTCAGGAACTCGTGCGCCTCTTCCTTGTGCGGAGCATCGGCCGGGATCGCCATCTGGTCGAACCACATCAGCGCGCCCTCTTTCGGGATCGAATATTCGACGGTCACTCCGTTGTCGGCTTCCGCCGCACGGTCGCGCGCCTGCAGAACGTCACCGGACCAGCCAACCGCAAGGCAGATATCGCCATTGGCAAGAGCGTTGATGTATTCGGAAGAATGGAACTTCTGGATGTACGGGCGAACCGACATCAGGAGCTCACCGGCCTTTTCGATTTCCGCCGGGTCCTTGCTGTCCGGATCGAGACCCAGGTAGTTGAGAGCAGCCGGGATCAGCTCGGTCGGAGCGTCCAGGATGAACACGCCGCAATCCTTCAGCTTCTCGATGTTCTCCTTCTTGAACAGGAGATCCCAGCTGTCCACCGGCGGGTTGTCGCCGAGCGCGGCCTTCACCTTGTCGACATTGTAGCCGAAGCCGGTGGTGCCCCACATGTAGTTGATCGAGTGCTTGTTGCCCGGATCATACTTGTCGACGCGTGCCTCGATGTCCTTCCACATGTTGGACAGGTTGGTCAGCTTGGACTTGTCGAGTTCAGAGAAAACACCGGCCTGAATCTGGCGGGCCAGGAAGGTTCCGGTCGGGACGACGACATCGTAGCCGGTACCGCCTGCCAGCAGCTTGGTTTCCAGCACTTCGTTGCTGTCGAACACGTCGTAGACAACCTTGATGCCGGTTTCCTTGGTGAAGTCTTCCAGGATGGTCTCGTCGATGTAGTCGGACCAGTTGTAGACATTCACGACCTTGTCCTGGGCGAATGCAGCACCGCTCATCAGGCTGAGAACGGCGACCCCGGTCAACATGGATTTAAACGTCATTTGAGAACTCCCCTCAGAGTTTTGTCAGTGGCCCTTTGATGGCCTAGTGCCTGAATGCAAATGGACATTTGCGCTGTTTGCGTCTTGTCTGTCCCGCAGATTGGCTATGGCGCCGGTTTTTGTCCAGCGTCGATTTTGGGCAGCAGCCGATCACAAATACGTCTGTCGCTCAAGCGATGAGATCTCCCGCCCAAATTCGTTCAGTTCCTCCCGTTTGATCTCGGTAAGTACCTTGTGCATTTCCTTTCCGACCGCCTGTTTCATCAGCTTGGAGGCTTCAAAAGCATCAATGGCTTCGTCCATCCAGGGGGTCAGTCGCTTCTTGCGTTTCTCATACGCATTGCCGGTCACTGGCGCAGGCGGATCCTTTTTCAGCCTGAGGCCTTCCATCATGCCGGCGAGAATGCCCGTCAGCACAAGATAGGGGTTGGCGTCGGCGCCTGCGATCCGGTGTTCGACACGGGCAGCTTCCGGTGTCGAGGCAGGAACCCGCAACGCCACGGAGCGGTTGTCGTAGCCCCAGCAGATGGAGGCCGGGGCATAGGAGCCCGGCTGCATCCGGCGGAAACCGTTGAAGGTGGAAATGAAAAGCAACAGAGCTTCCGGCATGGTCTTCAAAAGACCGTTGATGGCATATCCGAGCCGGTCTGCGCCGGTTTCCGGATCCGCGAACAAATTGCCGTTATCGTCTTCCATGGACACGTGCACATGCATGCCGTTGCCGGGCCATTCCACGAAAGGCTTGGCCATGAAGGACGCCTTGAGTTCGTGCTTGCGGGCGACACCTGCCACCAGGCGGCGCAGCATGACAACGTCATCGGCCGCCAGGAGCGGGTTGCGGCGATGGTGCAGGTTGAGTTCGAACTGGCCGGGCGCGGCTTCGGAAACTGCAGCGTCCGCCGGAATGCCCTGAACCTCGCAGGCCTTCCGCAGATCGTCGACCACCGGCAGCAAGGCCTCCAGGTCGGACAGCGCGTACATGTTCTGGCGGGCAGGGCCGAGATGGGTGGAGAACAGCGGCTTGGGCTGCTCCGTCCAGTCACCGTCACTTTCCTCGAACAGATAGAATTCCAACTCGAAGGCACAGGTGGCGGTCACGCCGAATTCGTCCTTCAGTCGGTCGACCATGTTTTCCAGAACGTGACGCGGGTCTGCCAGGAACGGATCGCCGTCCCGATCGTACATGGACAAAAGCACCTGGGCGGTCTTGCGGTCGGTCCAGGGAACAAGCTTCAGCGTTTCGGGGATCGGCCAGCAGACACCGTCCTTGTCACCCGTTTCCAGATGCATGCCGGTGGCCTCGACCTCACGCCCCCAGACATCGAGCCCGTAAAGCGAATAGGGAAAGGCCACGCCGCCCTCGAATACCTTTTCGAGCGCCTTGCCCGGCAACCACTTGCCGCGCAGCACGCCGTTGGTATCGGGCAGAATGACCTCGAGCGTATCAAGATCGGGATGGGCGGCCATGAAGGCCTCGAAGTCCGTCTTCCAGCCGGGCAGCGCCGGATGCTCGAGGATCTGGTGGGGAAGCTCGTTCATTTAGAGTTTTTACGCCCCTGCGTCTTGCTGGACTAAGCCGTCCGCACTCCTGCGGCAGCCGGCAGCTTTTGTTTGCGTCCTTTTCAAAAATGTGATCACTTTCGGAAAACCCTGTCAAGCGGGATCGCATAAATTGACTGTTTGACTTTTTCGGGAGGACGTCTTTGGCCCTTCGGCAATCCGCTTTGCAATCCGGCCCCGTGAAGGAGGCCAGCGGCCCTTCCACGTCCCGTGGTGCAACCCGTGGGCAGGTCGACAATGCCGTCCGGTCCGGGCTGCTTACAGGCCGGTTCATACCTGGAAAAGCCGTGACAATCCGGGGGCTTGCCGCGGAACTTGGCGTCAGCCCGATGCCAGTGCGCGAAGTGTTGCAACGGCTTGCGGCTGAAAACGCTCTCGAGGTGAAACCGAACGGCCGGGTACAGATACCCGACATGACCCCGGCCCGCTTCGACGAGGTGCTGAAAGCAAGACTTCTTCTGGAACCGGAATTGGCCGAATTGGCCCTGCCGCACCTGACATCCAAGGATGCAAAGGACCTTCAATCGATCGATGACGACATCGACGAGCGGCTCACAAGTGGCGATGCAGAAGCCTACATGCGGCTCAACCACGCCTTTCACTTCCGCATTTACAGGGCCTCCGGATCCAAGGTTCTGCTGCCGCTGATCGACAGTCTCTGGCTGCAGTTCGCACCATTCATGCGTACGGTTTACGGACGGGTCGGCACTGCCAGTCTTGAGGACCGTCACAAGGAAGCCATCCGCGCGATCGAAGATCAGGACGGCCCTGCACTGCGGGCCGCGATCGCGGCCGATATTGCCGACGGCATGGGGCTTCTCGGCAAGGAAATCCTGTCAAATGCATCAGGCGGTTGATCCTTTTTGAAAGCCATGTCATTTTGTGATCACAAAATGATTTCTCCGACCCGGGACAGCCCCATGCAGACAGGCACTTGATAACGCCCCTGTTTGCCGTCCAAATGGCCTTCCCTGCCCCGGCCAAAGTGCCAAAACCATTGGAGCTTCTTGTGACTGCTGAAACGCCTGCCAGCGAAAGCGAAAATCCGATCGACAGCCTGCGCGGCGTTCCGGATGTCGATGCGGCCCGTGACTGGCTCAACGCGCGCAACATCCAGGATATCGAATGCATCGTTCCGGACCTTGCCGGTGTTGCCCGCGGCAAGATGATGCCGACTGGCAAGTTTTTCTCCGGCCCGGTGATGACAATGCCTGCTTCGATCTTCGCGCAGACGATCTCGGGCGATTATCCGGACGACGACGACTGGTTTCAGCACAACCCCATCGACGGCGATCTCTATTTCAAGCCCGACTACAGCACCCTTACCACCGTGCCCTGGGAAAGCGACCCGACCGCGCAGCTGATCCACGATGCCGTCACCCGGCAGGGTGCACCGGTCGAGACCGCGCCGCGGAATGTCTTGAAGCGTGTTCTCAAACTCTACGAGGACAAGGGCTGGGAGCCTGTCGTGGCGCCGGAAATCGAGTTTTACCTCGTCCGTCCGAACACGGATCCTGACTATCCGCTTGAGCCGCCGCGGGGCCGGTCCGGCCGTCCGGAAGTCGGCCGACAGTCCTATTCGATTTCCGCGCTGAACGAATTCGACGACCTGATCGACGACATCTACGACCTGTCGGAACAGCAGGGCCTCGAGATCGACACGATGATTCACGAGGAAGGCGCAGCGCAGATGGAAATCAACCTGCGCCATGGCCAACCGCTGGCCCTGGCCGACCAGGTGTTCCTGTTCAAGCGCACCATCCGTGAGGCCGCGCTGCGTCACGAAATGTATGCCACCTTCATGTCGAAGCCGATGTCGAACCAGCCCGGTTCGGCGATGCATATTCACCAGTCGGTGGTCGACAAGGAAACCGGCCTCAACATCTTCGCGGATGAAAACGGCGAGGAAACACAGGCGTTCCTGTCGTTCATCGCCGGTCACCAGCGGTTTCTTCCGCGGGTCACCTGCATCATGGCGCCTTTCGTAAATTCCTATCGCCGGTTCTCCAAGACCTCGACCGCACCGGTGAATGTCTACTGGGGCTACGACAACCGCACGGTGGGTTTGCGTGTGCCTTATTCCAACGCCCAGGCACGTCGTCTGGAAAACCGGGTACCGGGGTCCGACGTCAACCCGTATCTCGCGATCGCCGCAAGCCTTGCCTGCGGGTACCTGGGAATGGTCCACGGGCTCAAGCCGGATTCGCCGAAATCCGACGACTGCTCGGAACGGTCCAAGTCCCTGCCGCGAGGTCTGCCAGAGGCGCTGGCAAAGTTCGAAAAATCCGACGAGATGATCGAGGTGTTCGGCGAACAGTTCGTCGCCACCTACCGCGCGATCAAATACGAGGAATTTGAAACCTTCATGTCCGTGATCAGCCCCTGGGAGCGGGAATACCTGCTGCTCAACGTCTGATCCCGTCTGTCACTATCCGGAGCGTTCGCCAATGACGGCCCATTCCAACATCTATCCGACCAAGGCCCTTCAGGAGCTCGATGCCGCCCATCACTGGCATCCTTTTTCCGACATGAAGTCGCTGAACCAGGAAGGCAGCCGGGTGATCACCCATGCCGACGGTATCTGGCTGACGGATTCGGAAGGCAACCGGATCCTCGACGGCATGGCCGGTCTGTGGTGCGTGCAGGTTGGCCATGGCCGCAAGGAGATTGCGGATGCGGTCTACAAGCAGATGAACGAGCTGTCCTATTACAACACGTTCTTCAAGACGACCCATCCGCCCGCAATTGCCTTGTCTGAAAAGCTGGCGAAACTGGCACCCGATCACATCAACAGGGTGTTCTACTGCTCGTCCGGGTCCGAGGCCAACGACACCGTGTTCCGCATGGTCCGCACCTATTGGGACAAGATGGGCAAGCCGGACAAGAAGGTGATCATCGGCCGCTGGAACGGCTATCACGGCTCGACGCTTGCCGGCACCAGCCTCGGCGGCATGAAAGGCATGCACCAGCAGGGCGGCCTTCCGGTTCCGGGCGTGCATCACATCGACCAGCCCTACTGGTTCGGTGAAGGCCATGAAATGAGCCCGGAAGAGTTCGGCGTCTTTGCCGCGCGCAAACTGGAAGAAGCCATTGACGAGATCGGCGAGGACAAGGTTGCGGCCTTCATCGCCGAACCGATCCAGGGCGCCGGTGGTGTCATCATTCCGCCGGAGACCTATTGGCCGGAAATCCGCCGTATTCTCGACGAAAGGGATATCCTCTTCGTTTCCGACGAGGTCATCTGCGGCTTCGGCCGTCTCGGCGAATGGTTCGGTTCGACCCACTACGGCATGAAGCCGGACCTGATGCCCATCGCCAAGGGCCTGACGTCCGGCTATCTGCCGATGGGCGGTGTCATGGTTTCCGATCGCGTGGCCGAAGGCCTGATGCTTTCGGGTGAAGAGTTCTACCACGGCTACACCTATTCCGGTCACCCGGCCTGCGCCGCGGCTGCACTCGCCAACCTGGAGATCATCGAGCGCGAAGGCCTGGTCGAGCGCGTCAAGACCGATATCGGTCCCTATCTCAAGGAACGCTGGCTGAAGCTGGGCGATCACCCTCTGATCGGCGAAGCCCGCATGACCGGCCTTGTCGGTGCACTGGAACTGGTGCCGGACAAGAAAAACCCGCATCGACCGTTCAAGGATGTCGGCACGGCCGGCACCATCTGCCGCGACATTTCCTTCGGCAACGGCATGGTCATGCGCGCGGTGCGCGACAGCCTGATCATTTCGCCGCCGCTGGTCCTGACCCACGAGGAGGCGGATATTCTGGTGAAGACCGCCGAGAAAACCCTCGACGAGACCTATCAGGTCCTGAAGCGTGACGGCTGGATAGGCTGACACCGACAGCCGAACCGGTTGCGGGGACGATGAAACATGCGTCATCTTGGCATCGGTTCGGCTTCTCTTAATTTGCTAACATCCGAATATAACCTGATCGGTGATTGAACCGGCTCGGGGCCGGCGTGCTGCCTGCCTGACGGCGGTCCACCTGCAAAATGGTAATCCTGGGTGAGAGGCATTGATGTTCGGACGTGTTTTCAGACTGGGAAAGCGGGATTTCTCATCCCTTTCCGAACAGGAAATCCTGGCGCTTGCGATTTCCTCCGAGGAGGACGATGCCCGCATCTACAAGGCTTATGCCGATGGTCTGCGTGACCAGTATCCGCAATCGGCCAAGGTCTTCGACGACATGGCCGCAGAGGAAAACCAGCACCGGCGGAGACTGATCGAACAGCACCGGGCGCGGTTCGGCGAAACGATCCCTCTCATACGCCGGGAACATGTGCGCGGCTATTACGACCGCAAGCCCGACTGGCTGGTGCGCCCCCTCGGACTGGAGAAGGTCCGTGCTATGGCCGAGGAAATGGAGGCGCAGGCCTATCGCTTCTACACCGAAGCTGCCAAGCGCACCTCGGATGCAGGAACCCGCAAGCTACTGGGCGATCTTGCGATTGCCGAGAAAGGCCACGAGAGTCTCGCCCAGCGCCTTGGAGCCAAACACACGCCCGACGACGTGCAGGAACAGGAGCGCCAGACCGAACGCCGGCAATTCATCCTGACCTACGTCCAGCCGGGCCTCGCCGGTTTGATGGACGGCTCGGTATCAACGCTGGCCCCGATCTTTGCCGCCGCCTTCGCGACGCAGGATACCTGGCAGACCTTCCTGGTCGGCCTGTCGGCCTCCGTCGGGGCGGGCATTTCCATGGGCTTTACGGAAGCGGCCCATGACGACGGCGTGCTCTCGGGACGCGGATCACCGCTGAAGCGCGGCCTCGCCTCGGGCATCATGACCGCCCTCGGCGGCCTTGGTCACGCCCTGCCCTATCTCATTCCCGAATTCTGGACAGCGACAACTGTCGCCGCATTCATCGTTTTCATCGAATTGTGGGCGATCGCATGGATCCAGAACCGCTACATGGAAACACCGTTTCTGCGGGCAGCCTTCCAGGTTGTCCTCGGCGGTTCTCTGGTCTTTGCGGCAGGCGTTCTCATCGGCAACGCCTAGAAGATCACACGGATCGGAGTTGCCCGGCTTAACGGCCGGCAACTCTCCCTTTCGGCCAGGCCATGCCCTGATCGCAGGCAAGTTTTCACTTTTTTTCGGTCGGCTGTCGGATAAGCTCGCGCCTGCACGTTCCTTGGGTATCAATCCAAGCAACCGGAGGGACCCCCATGCTTTTTTCCGTTTTGATTTACGCCAGCGAAGATTTCATTGATGCTCTGCCACCGGAAGAGCTTGCCACCGTTTATCAGAAACACGGCGCCTTTCACGAACACACAAAGACAAACAACTCCTTCGCCGTTGCAACCAAGTTGATGTCGACGGGAACGTCGGTCACGATCAACAAGGACAAGGACGACTTTATTGTCACCGACGGGCCTTTTGCCGAAACGAAAGAGCAGTTCATGGGCTTTTACGTGATCGACTGCCCGACACTGGAGGACGCCATCGAGGCGGTGAAGATCCTGCCGCTGGATCATGGCCGCATCGAAATTCGCCCGGTGGAATTCTTCGAGGGAGCCGATTTCAAGAATGCCGAGCGCCTGGTTATCAGCGCATCTTAGGGCTGCCCGCCCGCGCGTCCTGGCAGCGCTCAACCGCGTCTTCGGCGACATTGACCTTGCCGAGGATGCGTTTCAGGACGCCTCGTTGAAGGCGCTCAAGGCGTGGTCACCCGACCGGATGCCGGCGGATCCGGTTGCCTGGCTGATCATAGCCGGACGCAATGCCGGCATCGATACGCTGCGGAAACGCAAAAAGGAAACCCTCACCGCACCGGATGATCTCGAGCCTCTTCCCGAAGGCCCGCACCCGGAAGACGAGCTGACCCAATCGCTGGATCATGCCGTCTACCGGGACGACATCCTGCGTCTTCTGTTTACCTGCTGCCACCCGGTGCTGCGCCGGGACCAGCAGATTGCCCTTTCCCTGAAAATTGTCGCTGGTCTTGCTGTGGAGGAGATTGCCCGTGCATTTCTGGTACAGGCCAAGACCATGGAACAGCGCATCACGCGTGCGAAGAAACGGCTGCAGGCGGCCAAACTGAGCTATGAGGAGCCGGACAGAACCGCCCGTGCCGAGCGACTTTCCGCCGTAGCCAATGCCATCTATCTGATCTTCAACGAAGGCTATGCGGCGTCACAGGGTGAAGAACTGATCCGCGAGCCCCTGTGTGAGGAAGCGATCCGCCTGGCCCGCCTGATCGTGCGGCTGTTTCCCGAAGAACCGGAACTGCGCGGCTTGCTGGCCCTTTGCCTGATCCAGCATTCCCGCCGCAAGGCCCGGCTGAGCCGGAGCGGCGCTGCCGTAACGCTGGAAGACCAGGACCGTTCGCTTTGGGATCGGAAACTGATCGCCGAAGGCAACATTCTGCTTGAGGCCGCCTTGCGCAAGGCGCGGCCCGGCCCCTTTCAGATCGAGGCAGCCATTGCCTCGACCCACACCCAGGCTGCGACCTACGCAACCACCGACTGGGTAGAGATCGACCGGCTCTACCGTGCCCTGGAACATATCCGGCCTTCACCGGTTGTGGCGCTCAACCGCGCCGTGGTCCAGGCAAAGCTGAACGGAGCACAGGCCGGCTTGTGCCGCCTGGAGCAACTGGCTGGCTCTCTGGAGCGCTACCCGAACTTTCATGTTGTCCGCGCTACCTTTCTGGAAGAACTGGGCCTGGCTGAAGAGGCTCAGGTCGCTTACCGCAAAGCGCTGGAATTTGCGGGAACCGATGTTGATCGCGACCATATCCGTCGGAAAATGAAGGTTTCTGGTGGACAATAGATCTGTTTCGAGCCTCGTTTTGTTCAGATCCTGCCAGACCAAAATATTTTTTACCCCCCTGTCGGGTCTGCCTGTCGCCCGCCGTCCTCTGATCACCTGGCACTGCCAGGCAATTGTTTTCAACACAGAGGATGAAAGACATGAGCACTCCGTCGCAAACACATGGCGCGTTCAGCTGGATGGAACTTCATTGCGCTGACGGTGCCAAGGCGCAGGCCTTCTATTCCGATCTGCTCGGCTGGGGCACAAAAACCGTGGATGTGGGCGTAGGCCCCTACACCATGATCATGAACAATGAAAACATGATCGGCGGCTTCCCATCCATGGAAACTGAAAGTCCCCGTTGGCTGCCCTATGTGACTGTCGACAGTGTCGATGCGCGTGTCGAAAAGGCCCGTGCGCTTGGCGCGACGATTGCGATGGAACCGATGAGCATTCCAAACGTCGGCCGCATGGCAACGATTGTCGACCCGCTCGGAGGCGTGATCGCGATGATCACATACGAAGAGCCGACAGACGCGTGATTGCGCCTGCCGCTTGAACCTTCAGCAGCCCCGGCCTTGTGCCGGGGCACGCCTGGTGGAATGCGGCCCGCGATAATCTTTCAAGAATTCTGGCTGACGGAGCCACTGATGCAACCGATGACCGTTCTGGCGCTGGTGCGCTGCGTGGTTTTCCCGGGAAAGGTTCCGGCACAGTTTTTCCGCGTCAGAACAGCTTTTCGTGCAGACCGCCGATCAGAACTTGTACCAGAGAAACAGACCGCCATGGCCGTTGAGCGCCTCTCCCCGGTCTTCAACGATCGGGCTATCGGCCATGCCGCCCAGAAGCACCGACCCGCCGACGAGGCCACCGACGCCCCAGTTTTCGGTTACGGCAAATCTTGACGAAACATCCACGCTCACGTCCCTGAAGCCTGCGTCGGCCTTGTATTCCTTGAGACCGCTTGCGGCCGCGCCTTTTGCGGTCACGGAATAGTAGGCGTCAGCATAGGTGCCGTCCACAAAGGTCGTGGAGACATCAAGGCCGATAGCCAGACGCTGGGTCGCGTTGATTTCGTAACCCAGGCTGAATGTGGCCGTTGTGCCGCTATCGCCGATGACGTCATGGGCAATCTCGACACTGGCACCAAGTGAATCGCGATCAAGCAGCAAACCGGCGTAGCCACCGCCTGCTGTGGCACCAACCCAGAGCTCCTCGTCAACATCGGGCAGCTTGTCGACAACATTGTCGGACACATCCTTGCGGCCCGTGCCGTAGCCAATAAGCGGCCCGGCGTAAAAGCTGTCGAAAGGCAGCACGTTGGCGGTCGCCGTCAATCCGTTGAACTTGACGAAATAAGGCCCCTTTTGCACAGACGCGATGATGCCGGGAACGAAACCGTAGTCCTTGGAGCCCAGATATTCCGGACCGAAGAAGGGACCAGCGCCAACCAGTACGCTCCAGTCCTTCTGTTCCTCCCCCATGGCAGGACATGCGACAAGCGCGAGACTTGCAAGGACGGTAGCCCGCACATAACACTTAGACGACATAAGACAACCCTTCTGCATTGCGACCCCAGCAATGTTGTCACTGTCTATATGCGGAATTTTCAGCCGTCAACGAAAATGTTGACAGTGTCTACTTATGGAGGAAACAGGCCTGAGCGACCTGAAATATCACCACGGCAATCTGAAAGAGGCCCTGATCCAGGCAGGGCTGGACATTCTGCGCGAAGATGGACTTGAGGCCCTTTCGCTGCGGGCGTGCGCCGCCCGTGCCGGCGTTTCCCATGGAGCGCCGAAGAACCACTTTGCCAATCTTGCCGTCCTGCAGGCAGCCATCGCGACGGAAGGCTTCCGGCAGTTTGCGGGCACGATGCGCCGGCATATGGCGGATGCGTCCAACGACGCCCGTGAACAGATACTCGCAAGCGCCCGCGGTTACATCGCCTTCGTTGAAGAGAACCCGCATCTGTTCCGGCTGATGTTCTCCATGGAACGACAGATCGACATCTATCCGGAGCTTCAGCCGGCCAGCCGCGAAGCCTATGCGGTTCTAAGGGAGGTCTCCGAAGGACTTTCACCGGAGAATTGCGAGAACCCCGTTCACCGGACTTCAGTTGAAACCATGCTGTGGGCGTTCATTCACGGCTATGCCAATCTGAAGGCAAATCGGCAGTTTTATACGGCCAATGCGGAAACCGGACGAGACCCGGCGCTGGAAGAAATCTTCCCGCAACTGCTTTACCTGACCAGGAATAAGGAAGTCTGACGGCCGCCTGTCCGAAAACCCTATGCCGCTCCGCAATGCTCCACGCGGTTCCGGCCGCGTTCCTTCGCCTGGTAGCAAAGCCGGTCGGCTTCGGCCAACAGGGTATCAAGACAGGCTGCATTGTCGTGTTCGACAGCGACGACGCCGAGGCTTGCCGTCACGCGAACCAGTTTTCCGTCTCCTGCGGCAACCGGCTCACTGCAGACGCTTTGCCGAATTTTCTCGGCTTCCGCCACTGCGTCCATGATCTGGCTGTTCGGAATCATGATGGCGAATTCCTCGCCGCCCATACGACCCAGAAGACTGCCTGGCCGCAACGTGCCTTGCACGCGCCGCACGAAGCTGACCAGCACGGTATCACCGGCTGCGTGTCCGTAAGTGTCGTTGACCGACTTGAAATGATCGAGGTCGACCATCAGCAGGGCAAAGCCGTTCATGCCAAGGGAGAGACTGCGGGAGACCTCCTCGCGGAAGGCGTTGCGGTTGAGCACGTCGGTCAGTTGGTCGTGCGTGGCAAGATATTGCAGACGGACCAGCAACGCATTCCGGCTCTGCGTGACGCAGGACAACATGATAGGCGCCAGAGCAACAAGGGAAATGCCGAGCCGGATGGAAATGAGCGTCATCACGTCGAGTTGCAGGGAGCTGCTGTCGCCAAGCCCGTTTGACAGGATGACGAGACCCCACACGCCAATGCACAGCGTCAGTATCGCTGTCGGAAAGACCGGATAGACGACACCACACCACAAGAGCGCCGGAACCGGAAACGCAATGGCGCCAGGTCCTCCGACGACTGCTCCAGCAATACAGGAGATCAGCAGCAGGATCAGCGGTGCGCGTTTTTCCTGCCTCAACCGGGCCAGCAGACCGGAAAAGTCCGGCAACGTTCCTTCCAGCTTCGGTGCCGACAGGATAACCGGCAGAAAGGAGATGTAGTTGACCAGCTCGGTCGTCGACCAGAATATCCAGCCTGGAATGACACCCCCGCCGAAGAGGATCGGATTTGCGATGCCGCCGACAACCCCTGCCAGGGAAGCGGCGATAGCCGAAGCCACCGCAAGATGGAGAAGGGCCAAGGGTTGTTGCAGCCGAACGGAGGAAGCAGGCAAGTACCTATAGACCTGATACCCGGCAGCCACCCCAACCATGTTGGCCGCATTCAGCAGCACGGCCTTTTCGAGTGTCGCTCCTGTCAGAAGATCCGCTGCCAGATAGCCTACGGCAGCAGCAACCCAGCTCTGCCAACAAGCCGACTTAGGCACGCGGACCAGCAGTCCGAGGAGGATTGCGTTGGCCGGCCAGACTGCTGCCAGGAACCCGGTCGGCCGGGTAAGAATGCCGAAGATGCAAGCCAGGAACACCACCAGACCCAGCAAGAACGGTACGCGCATTTCAGGCCTTGCGACCCGGTCCAGGACACCACCCTTTCCGTATAAATTTGCGACCAATTTTCTCTCCATCTGCGACAGCTCGAATTAAGATAATTCAGGCATTCGCCGTCGGACGTTCCGCAATTTCCCGAAGTGCGTCCTTGGTTTCGGAAGGTTTCGGCAACCGAATCCGTTGATCCCTCTGAGGCATGGTGAGGGTGTTTATCTAACGAACCAATAAAAACACAAGCACAAAGTATGCATTAACTTCCGGAGCACGGATGTTTTGCATTAAGTTCACGTGGAGCGTTGACTTGGATTAGGCTGAACGACGTGCGGCATCACGAAAAGACCACGACGCCGTACCAGCCACCGGCTTAGAGCACCGTGTGCCGCAGACCGCCGTTGACTTGCAGGATCTCACCCGTCATTCCGCCGGAAAGATCACTGAGCAAATAGGCAGCAGCTCCGGCAACTTCCTCTGCGGTGACACCGCGGCGCAGGAACGACTGCCGCGAGAGAACTTCATGAACCTTGCGGAAGTCGGGCAGGACGCGCGATGACGTGGTCGGGACCGCGCCGGCGGAAACACCGTTCACACGGACATTCTCATGGCCAAGTTCCGCCGCAAGTGCCCGCACGGAGTGTTCCAGGGCAGCCTTTGCGACACCCAGGACCTCGTAGCCGGGCACCACGCGCTCACCGCCCAGGAAGGTCAGGGCGACAACGGATCTGAGGTTCGGGTTGCGCCGCTGCACCTCCCGCACCAGGGCGATGAAGGCATAACAGCTGGTGCTGATCGTCTTCAGAAAGTTCTCTTCGCTCGTCCCCAGCAGACCGTTCTGTCCGGCTTCGCCGATGTCGGTCTTGGCCAGGCAGAACACCATGCCGGTCAGGTCGGTCAGATCGTCAATCGCGTCGATGGACTGCGGATAATCCAGGAAGCGGATGTCGTGATGTGGCGTTTTGGCAGACAGCTTTTCCGGCCGGCGCGACGTCAGCACGGTTTCCCAACCGTTCTGATACATGTGCTCGCCGATTGCCAGGCCGAGCGATCGCTTTGAACTGACCCCGACCACAAGCACCTTGTTGGTCTTTACTGCGGGCTTCCTCAGATCGAAGAGCGTTTCGAGGGTGCGAGTGACGGCCATTGAGCGACATTCCTGCTGAGGACCGGAACCGGCCTGCGGTATTGGATTTCGGGAAACAATTGGCAATGCCCCGGTATCCCCGTTTCGACGCCACATTGCCTCGTGCGCCAGTGCCGGTTCGCCGGCAAATCATTTTGCCGCCAGACCATATGACGTATAATAAGTCAGTCTTGTGACAATGCGATTCACAGCCTGTAACCGGATGTTTCAATCCACTGACGAACTGCATTCCGGTTGCTGACACAAACTGGACGGGCAAAACACTTGCCGTGGTTCGGTTTCACCTTTTCCTTCGACAGCAAATGACCTTGGACGAGCACCTGTAGTCTTTGGCGATGCCGACGGCCTCTTGCAAGGATCGCCGCCCGCAAACAAATGGGGACCCCGCCTTGCGAGGTCCCCTGAAACGCTCGTTCGAATTTTGTGCCGCCATCCTATGACCATTGTCGCAAGACGGGCAGACCTGTTCGGCTTACTCCGCGGCGACCGCCAGATCCCGGTGGGAGCGGCGCGCCCACGGGCGTGTTCCTTCCGGGATTTCATCGACCGTGCCGACCGGCTGCAGATATTTCGTTACTTCGGGCCATTCACCGGCCTTCAGGGCTTTCAGCACTTCCGGCTTGGAGATCTCGAACGTCGACACACCGCAGCGGCGTGCCAGCGGCACCTGGTCGAGAATGTATTTCCCGAGCGCGCGGATATCACCCTTGTAGCCGATCTGCTCACGCAGGATGCGGGCTGCGGAAAAGCCGCGGCCATCGGAAAAGCTCGGAAAGTCGACGGCAACCAGTGCCAGTCGGTCGAGATAATTTTCGATCAGCTCGACATCGTCACCAGCCTCGACGATGACGGCGGTTTTGCCGTCTCGTGCCAGATATGCATCCGGGTCGATGAGAAACACGGTCATCGGTACAAGCGCATCGCCTTCGACAGCAGTGCCGGTTTCGGCATCTGTCCGCGCCCAGCTTTCCTCGACGAAATCGCCGTCCTTGAAAATCGTTGCCATTCTTTGCGTCCTCAAAATCCTCTATCGACAGCGGTCAGATACCGCTGCCGTCAACTTCCTTGCCATGGGTCGGCCAGTGAATGCCGCATTCCGTCTTGTCCTGGCCACGCCAACGTCCAGCCCGGGGGTCCTCGCCGGGGGCAACCTTGCTGGTGCAGGGCAGGCAGCCGATGGAGGGGTAGCCTTGCGCCACCAGCGGATGCGGCGGCAGATCATGGGTCTTGGCATAATCCAGAATTTCGGCAGCCGTCCAGTCCGCCAGCGGATTGACCTTCACCCGGCCTTCGTCGATTTCGAAGAACTCCAGGCTGGAGCGACTTGCGCTCTGGAACCGCTTGCGGCCGGAAATCCAGGCTTCGAAACCGTTCAAGGCCTCGGCCAGCGGCACCACCTTGCGGATATGACAGCAGGCGTCGGTATCGCTCATCCAGAGCATGCCCGCGGGATCTTCCCTGGAGAGATCGTCCTTGTTCGGCTTCTGGGTGCGGACATCGGTCAGGCCGAGCTTCTCGATCAGCTCATCACGATAGAGCAGCGTGGCCGGAAACAGTTTGACCGTGTCCACGAAAACGACCGGCGTCGACGGGTCGATCTGGGCAACCATATGCAGGAGCACTGCGGAATCGGCCCCGAAGCTGGAGACCATGGCAATGCCACCGGCGAACTGGTGGCGGATGGCCGCCCTCAGGACGTCGTCCGCGGTTGCATCCTCGAACTGGGCGTTGAGTGCGGCGACTTCCGCCTGCAAGCCCAGCTCCGGATCAACACCTAGGCTGAATGTCTCATGCAGCGCCATAAAGGGCCTCCTTGAAGGGATCCTCCCCAACCCGGCGATAGGCTTCCAGGAAGGTCTCTTCTTTGCCGTTCCGCAGGCCGAGATAGGTATCGACCAGCTTCTCGATGGCATCGACCACTTCTTCAGACGAGAAGCCGCGGCCGACGATTTCACCAATGGACGCGTTTTCGTTGGCGGAGCCGCCAAGCGTCACCTGATAGAATTCCTCGCCCTTCTTCTCCAGGCCGAGAATGCCGATGTGGCCGACATGGTGGTGACCACAGGCGTTGATGCAGCCGGAGATCTTGATCTTCAGCTCACCGATCTCGGCCTGCCGTTCCGCAGCACCGAAGCGTTCAGAGATCCGCTGCGCAACCGGAATGGAGCGGGCGGTTGCCAGGGCGCAATAGTCCATGCCCGGGCAGGCGATGATATCGGTGATCAGACCGGCATTTCCTTCCGCGATACGCGCGGCCACCAACTCGTCGAACAGCGCCGGCAGGTCGTCCAGCTTTACATGCGGCAGGATCACGTTCTGCTCGTGACTGATGCGGATCTCGTCATGACCGTATTTCTCGGCAAGGTTCGCGATCACGTCCATCTGCTCATCCGACGCATCACCCGGGATGCCGCCGATCGGCTTCATGGACAATGTGACGGAGGTATAACCAGGGACCCGGTGCGGGTTGAGGTTATGCGCCGTGAACTGGGCAAAGGCTGCATCCGCCGCCTTGCGTGTTTCAACGGCAGCCGAGGTCGCATTGCCCACTTCCAGCGGAGGCGGAGCAAAATAAGCTTCGATGCGGCGCACTTCCTCGTCCGGCAGACGCAGGACCCCGAAGCGGATCTTTTCGAATTCGGCCTCGATATCCGCCTTCAGTTCGTCCAGCCCGGTTTCATGAACCAGGATCTTGATGCGGGCCTTGTACTTGTTGTCGCGGCGGCCGTAGCGGTTATAGACGCGCAGGATCGCTTCCGAGTAGGCAAGCAGATCTTCCTCGGGAAGGAAGTCGCGCACTTTGCGGCCGATCATCGGCGTACGGCCAAGTCCGCCACCAACGAAGACCACGAACCCGATCTCACCGGCATCGTTGCGTGCGAGCTGCAGCCCGATATCGTGAACCTGGACGGCAGCACGGTCGTTCGGTGCGCCTGTGATGGCGATCTTGAACTTGCGCGGCAGGAACGAGAATTCCGGATGCAGCGATGACCACTGGCGCAGGATTTCCGCATAGGGGCGCGGGTCGGCGATCTCGTCGGCGGCAGCACCGGCGAAGTGATCCGCGGTCACGTTTCGAATGCAGTTGCCCGACGTCTGGATGGCATGCATCTCGACTTCTGCCAGCTCTTCCAGGATCTTCGGCGTATCTTCCAGTTTCGGCCAGTTGAACTGGATGTTCTGGCGCGTGGTGAAGTGGCCGTAGCTCTGGTCGTACGTGCGGGCGATATGGGCAAGCTTGCGCATCTGCCGGCCGTTGAGCGTGCCATAGGGAATGGCAACGCGCAGCATGTAGGCATGGAGCTGCAGATAGAGACCGTTCATCAGGCGCAGCGGCTTGAACTCGTCCTCGGAAAGTTCGCCAGCCAGACGGCGGCGGACTTGGTCCTTGAACTGCTCGGTACGCTGGTTCACGAAGCTCGCGTCAAATTCGTCGTAACGGTACATGTCTCAATCTCTCCTCAGCGGGCGCTGCCATGGAAGGCGCTGCCCTGCCCTTCATTGTTGTTTCAGGCGGAAACCGCCTGGGCCTGCTTGCCCAGTTCCGGGTGGGTGGTCGGGCCGGTTGCCCGGATCTTTTCGCGCAGGCGCACCGGTACGATGACGCCCTCTTCCACGGTCACGTCCATCTCGTAGACACCAACGACTTTCTGGTTCTTCTCGGCCTCAAGACCTTCGGCCAGGGCTGCCGCGACCGCTTCCTTGCCGTCATAAACCTTAGCCAGCGTAATGCGCTCGACCCAGGAACCGTTTTCCGCGAGCCAGACAACATCGCCGTTCAAAAGGCGGTTGGCGGTGATGACTTTCATGTGCGTCCACTCTCTTCAAGTTCAGGCGGCTACAACCCGGGCGGCGAGCTGCGGCGCCAGGGGTTCGGCCTTGTCCATTGCGGCATGGCCCACGGCCTCGCCGATCACGATCAGAACCGGTCCGTCGATCTCAGCGCGGTTCGACAGCACCGCGAGTTCGGACAGGGTTCCGGCAAATTGGCGTTCGTCCGGGTGTGCCGCATTCTCGATAACGGCAACCGGTATTTCAGGTTTCAGGCCCGCGCCGATCATCTTCTCGGCAACCGCAGCCGCCACGGTTCGGCCCATGTAGACAGCCACCGTCGCGCCCTTGAGTGCCAGCCCAGCCCAATCCGGCAGGGTTTCGGACTTGGCATTGTGGCCGGTAGCGAAAACCAGGTTGGAGGCGACACCGCGCAACGTGAGCGGGATCTGGGCTGACGCTGCCGCGGCGAAGGCTGCCGTGACGCCTGGAACAATTTCAAAGCCGATACCACCTTCGCGAAGCGCTTCCATTTCTTCTGCCGCACGGCCAAAGATCATCGGATCTCCAGCTTTCAGACGCACGACTTTCAAGCCCTTGCGGCCAAGCTCGACCAGGAGCTCGGAAATTTCGGACTGCGGCACGGAATGAGCGCCCTTGCGCTTGCCCACTGAAATGCGCTCCGCATCGCGGCGGCCCATGGCAACGACATTTGCCGGCACCAGCGCATCGTGAACGATGACGTCGGCTTCCTGCAGCAGGCGCTGCGCGCGCAGGGTCAACAGGTCTTCCGCGCCCGGCCCGGCACCGACAAGCCAGACAAAACCGGGCTCGTCCGCCATCGAATTCAACAACCGCTGTGCCTCTGAACGGGCGACATCAGCCTTGCCTGCATAGAGATTGGTTGCGACCGAACCGGAGAAGAAGCGCGCCCAGAAACTGCGGCGCAGCCCCCCGTCGCGGATCACCTTGGTTGCGGCATCGCGGAAACTTTCGGCAAGACGCGCCAGCTCGCCGGTCGAACGCGGCAGCATGGCTTCAATGCGCGCGCGGATGTGGCGCGACAGGACAGGACCGACACCGGTCGAGGTTATCGCAACGGCGATCGGTGCGCGATTGACCAGGGCTCCGGTGTAGAAGTCGCACAGTTCCGGCTTGTCGACCGCATTGACCGGAACGCCCTGCGCCCGTGCCGCATCGACAACAGCCTTGTCGAGGTCCCAGTCTTCGCGCGCGGAAAAGACCAGAGCGGCGTCCTTCAGATGACCAGGCTGGAAATCCTCGGCAAGATGCTCGGTCTCGAAGAGGTCAATAGCCTCCTGCAGATCCGGTTCGACAATTTTGGATACGACGACGATCCGGGCGTTGGTTTCCCCCAAGAGACGAACCTTTGCAGCAGCTTCACCGCCGTGCCCGACAACGAGCACACGCCGGCCGGCAACCTTCATGAAGGCCGGAAACACGTCGAGCCGGTCTTCCGGCTTTTTCAGTGTTTTCAGAGTGTCGCCACCACGGCTAGTCATCGTCAGGGTCTCCAGTCCCAGTTTGATGGGTCTAATGTAATCGGCAGCCCATGCCTGCGCCGGGCACCGGATTTCAAAGCTGGAAACAGAAGCGGAATAGTTTTTTGCAATCCTCTGATTTGGCCAATTTCAATTCCCGGCGGCCGGTCAGAGTGATTTTTGCGAGGAAAAACTTCCAACGGGCCCGGTCCGATTGAAAGAGTTTTTCTCCTGTTCCAACGGGCAGTGAACACCCCGTTCAGCCGTCGTTTGCGACGGCATTCAAGCTTCCGGGCAAGCGTGCGTCATTCTTGATGCCGCAAAGGAAATCACTTAGCCTTTCCAGACGGCTGGGACACGGCCGCAGTGGCATCTGAGGGGGTATGATGCGTCTTGTTTATTCATTGGTTGCCGCCGGGGTTTCCGCAGGTCTTTTGCTCTTCGGTAGCTTCGGAACTAGCCATGCAGCCGTTGTTGAAAACTTCCAAAGCGGCGGCTGGAACGGCAGTGCCTTCACTGATGATCAGACCGGCGCATTTTCGACCTGTGTCGCGTCCGTGAGCTACCACAGCGGCATCACGCTATATGTCCAGCTCGACACCAACTACAACTGGGCCATCGGCTTTTCGGCGCTTCAGTGGAACATGAAGGTCGGCGCAGATATTGCGCTTCAGTATCGCATCGACCGGAGCGCCTGGCAGAGCGGCGTTGCCAAGGCGACGTCGAAGAATCTGGCGCGCATGCAAATGCCGAGAGGCGGCTACATCATCACCCGATTTCGCCGCGGACGGACACTTTACGTTCGAGATGGCACCTTCAATTACGAATTCCGCCTCACAGGCACCTCTCGCCTGATGGCACGTCTTGCCAAATGCGTGGAGCAGAACATCGCTCGGTACGGTGCGGCGCCCGTTGCCGGCACTGCAGGCGCCAGCTCTCAAGGTGGCCTCGGACATTCCGCCCCCACCAAGGACGAAGCGGCGGCGTCCAGTTCGGCGACCGACCCGCAACTTGCCATCGAAGCGACCCAGGCCCTGTTCAACCTGATGGGCAGCGCTGGCCTGTCCGGGCTAAAGCTTGTTCCCGACGGACAGCGCGAAGAAGATCTGAACGGCCTTCATGCCGTTGCCACCAACGACGCACGCACGATTGTGGCGCACATTTTCCCGGCGGGTAGCTACCAGTCGGAAGAAGAACTGATGTCGCTTATTGTTGCCGACAGCCAGAAGAAATGCGCGGAAGGCAAATTCACCTCAGGTTCCGAACGGATCAACGAGAACGGCAAACCGATCTATACAAGTTACGCCAACTGCGAAACTGGCGACTTCCAGTTGATCGAGCGGGTCGCCATCGCAAAGCGCAAGGCGGGCGGGGTCTTCATTTACGGCGTGGCGGATACTTACGTCGGCGAAGGCGGTGGCGCACCGGTTTCTCCGCCTGAACTAACGGATCCGGATCTCTACTCGGCAATCGCAAACGCTGCGGAGTAAGGCAAAACGAGCAGCCCAGATCACTGACCACAAGTCGGCTGTTCACCTGAGGCGCAGGTCGGCGTTTTTCCGTTCGCCGCCTCATTGTCACTTGGAGGATTGTCAAAACCGGGAAACAAAAAAGCCGGTGGAAACCGCCGGCTTTTCGTCACTGGTCTCGGTTGACATCAGGCCGCAAAGGACTTGATGAAGTCCTCGATCTGGTGGGTCAGCGTCTGGGTGCGTTCTGCAACCAGGTTGACCGCCTGGCGAACTTCACCTGCCGCATCCTTGGAGCGGACCGCGTTTTCCTTCATGCCGGACACGCTGTCGCTTGCCGTCTGGGTGCTGGTGGAGGCCTCGTTGACGCCACGGGCAATTTCGCCAGTCGCTGCGCTCTGTTCAGTAACCGCCGATGCGATTGCCGTTGTTTCCGCCGTTACATTGCCCATGATGTCGGTTATCTGCTGGATCGAGTGGGCTGCATCGGTGGTCGCTTCCTGAATGGCGATGATCTGCTGGGTGATGCTTTCCGTGGCTTTCGCTGTCTGATTGGCCAACTCCTTGACTTCCGCAGCAACGACAGCAAAGCCCTTGCCAGCTTCACCAGCACGAGCAGCCTCGATAGTTGCGTTGAGAGCCAGAAGATTGGTCTGTTCGGCGATGGTCTGGATCAGCTGGACGACTTCACCGATTTCCTGGGCCGCAGAGGAAAGGGTTGCGACCTTTTCATTGGTCAGGCTGGTGGTTTCGGCAGCTTCCGAGACAACTGCGGAGGTGGAAGCCACACGCTGGTTGATTTCCTCGATGGAAACCGAAAGCTCTTCAGCGGCGGAAGCGACAGCCTCGACATTACCCAGAGCCGAATTGGATGAATAGGCCGCTCCTTCAGCGTGTGTCGTGGTGTCATCTGCAACACCGATCAGCACAGTTGCTGTGTCTTCCAGCTGCGACATGGTGCCGGTCACATCCACGATGAGGGACGATACGCTGCTGCGGAAGGAAGCAGTCAGCTCCTCGCGCTGCCGCATGCGCCGAATGCGCGCTTCGTCTTCCGCCTTTTGCGCCTTGACCAACTCCTCTCGCTCCGAAGCGCCGTCGCGCAGGACATTGATCGCATTTGCAAGCTGTCCGATTTCGTCAGCCCGTTCGCATTCGGCAAGGTGAATGCCATAGTCGCCCTTCGAAAGCCGGGCGACTGCCTCGGCAAAGGACCCGAGCGGCAGAATGACCGCACGCATGATGAAGAAACCGGCCATTGCCAGGGCAAGGACGACGAGCCCGAGGTTAGCGTAGGTCATGACGTCAGCGTTCCGGGCCGCACTCTGATAGCTCGCCACCTCAACGGCCAACTCGGCGCGTTCCGTTTCCAGATGCTGGTGATGAAGATCAAGGGCTGCTTCCAGCGCCGTCGTCAGGCTTTCAGCTTCGCCGTCGAATGCCCCCATGAGCTTGTTGCCCTGCTCCGGTCCACCGGCAACATAGGCCTCCGCCATGGCTTTTCCGGTGTCGTAGTATGACGGGAATTTCGCCTGAACGTTCCTGATCTTTTCAACAAGATCCGCATAACCGAGCTTTTCGGCGAGATCGATTGCCGCGGTGCTCTCGCTCTTGAAATTGTCGGAGAAGGAAACCGCAAGATCAAAACCGTCGTTCAGGCCATCAAGACCTCTTGTTGCGGAAATGTCTGTCAGCCATTGCTGCACCTGAACGATGTCGAACTGCATTTTTTGCAGTGAAATGGCCAGGTTCACGCCGTCGGTGGCAAAGGTTTCCGCCCCTTCGCGGAGATGCCCCGCGTTTTCTTCGAGCACGCCAAGATTGCGTATCGTGCCAAGGCTCAGCGCTGTCGCAACAACGAACAGTACAGCCAGCATGGCGATCATTTTGGATTTCAGACTTTGAAAGACGGACATGGTTAACCCAGCTTATGTCGCACCTGCCCCCTGCCGATGCGTTACTCTGGGCAACAATCTGATTTTATAAGATTTTTAAAAAATTAATTTAGGTGAACACTTAGGAACTTTTCACGAGTATGTATTTAGACAAAAACTACTTTCATTTTCAACAAAAAGGCAAAGAGGGCGATTTCTCGCCTTCTTCTAGAACTCATTAAATACAACTATAACGATTACTTCATCGCCTGCAGTACAGAGACGAAGTTCGCCACGGCAGCGCGAGGAAGATCTCAATGGCCTTTATGCGGTTGCCGCCGACTCCGCACGGACGCTCGAGGCGCACATCTTCCCGTCAGGCAGCTATCAATCGGAAGAAGAGCTGATGGCGCTGATTGTCGCCGACAGCCCCAAAAAAAGTGCGCGGAAGGCCGGTTTTCCTCAGGTTCGGAGCGGATCAACGAGAACGGCAAAGCGATCTACACAAGCTACGCCATTTGCGAAGCAGGCGATTTCCAGCTGATCGAGCGTGTCGCCATCGTTCCACGCAAGGCGGGCAGGGTCTTCATTTACGGCGTGGCCGATACTTAAGTCGGCGAAGGCGGTGGCGCACCGGTTTCTCCGCCTGAACTGACGGATCCGGATCTCTACTCGGCAATCGCAAACGCTGCGGAGTAATCCTCACAGTTTGCCGCTGCAAACGTATTTCCACTGTTGCCATCCCCGAGCGAGTGGGTACCCAGGAGCTGCATCGGTCACTGTCCTGTGAAACAACCAATATGCCGAATCCCGGCCATTTGCTGCGTTTCGATTGGGGTGGCAGTCCGGAAACACAAAAACCTCCGGTCTCACCTCACCCTTTCATGAGGGCAAACGCAACTAGGGGCAAACCGAAAACGCCCGCGACGGCCAGTGTCCAGATGTCGAACAGCAGCATTGGCCTGCGATCGAACAACCGAAACAGCAGCGGTGATGCCGTGTAGACCGCGACCCAGGGCAGAGGCCCGTCAGACGTCCGTTTCAATTTTGCGCGAATGGACCAGCCGCCGTATAGGCAGCCGGCGGAGAGGGCCAAATGAAGGTTTAAGCCGGTCAACAAACTGAGAAAAACTGCGGCTAGAACAACTCCAGAGGCACCCAACATGAAATGCATTCCCTCCAGAACTTCGTCCTTCGTCGGAGAGTTGAAGGCGAAAACCGGCTTGGATTCTTTGTAAAATGGAGGACAACCATTCAGTATTGTGAACCCGCCGAAGAAATAAAACACCGCCACATAAAATAAACTGATGAATAAGTCTTTTGTCATGAGATTTTTTTAGAGACTGAAACAAGAATGGACGGATCGGCCACAGCCGATCCGTCCACCGCAAGCTAATTGCACTTCCTGTCCGTTACAAGATTACTTCATCGCCTGCATCACGGACACGAAGTTGGCCACCGCGGCACCACCCATGTTGAAGATGCCGCCGATCTCGGCGTTCTTCACCTGGATTTCGCCGGCAGTGCCGGTCAGCTGCATCGCAGTGAGCACGTGCATGGAGACACCTGTGGCGCCAATCGGATGGCCCTTGGCCTTCAGACCACCGGACGGGTTCACCGGCAGCTTGCCGCCCATTTCCGTCCAGCCTTCCAGCACGGCGCGAGCACCCTCGCCTTCCTTGGTCAGGCCCATGGCTTCATATTCGATCAGCTCGGCAATGGTGAAACAGTCGTGGGTCTCGACGAAAGACAGGTCATCCAGCGCCAGATTGGCATCGCCGAGTGCCTGACCCCAGGCCTTGGAACAGCCTTCAAACTTCAGGATGTCGCGCTTCGACATCGGCAGGAAATCCTGCACATGGGCAAGCGCGCGGAAGGCAACCGCCTTCTTCATGCCGAGCGCCGTTGCAGGATCGGTCAGGACGAGTGCGGCGGCACCGTCGGACACCAGCGAACAGTCGGTGCGCTTTAGCGGACCGGCGACAAACGGATTCTTTTCCGATTCCGCGCGGCAGAAGTCGAATCCGAGGTCTTTGCGCATCTGGGCGTAGGGGTTGCCGACACCATTCTTGTGGTTCTTCGACGCAATCTTGGCCAGGGCATCGGACTGGTCGCCGTACTTCTGGAAGTAGGCGTCGGCGATCTTGCCGAAGACACCGGCAAAGCCTGCCGGGATATCGCCTTCTTCCTTCAGGTAGGAGGCCTTGAGCAGGTTCTTGCCGATTTCCGGACCGGGCGTCGTGGTCATCTGCTCGACACCGACGACCAGCACGAAGCGGGCGTCGCCCGAAGCAATGGCGCGCACACCCTGATGCACGGCGGCAGAGCCGGTGGCGCAGGCGTTTTCGACACGGGTTGCCGGTTTGAACCGCAGCGCCGGATCGGCCTGCAGCACCAGCGAAGCGGTGAAATCCTGTGCCGAGAAACCGGCATTGAAATGACCAAGCAGGATCTCGTCGACATCTCCCGGCTCGATACCTGCGTCCTTGATGGCATCGACCGCCACCTTGACGATCATGCTTTCAACCGTCTCTTCCGAATGCTTGCCGAAGGGCATGTGTGCCCAACCCACCATGGCTGCCGTCATGACACTTCCTCCAGGTTTTTTGCCCGCAAGATGAAACCCGATTTCCGCCGGATCTCTTGTCCGTGCGAGGGGCCCTCCATCTTACGTAAGTTCTGTGTGCGGGGACAGTTCCAGCTTCCATGTTGCTTTGCAAGAAGAAACTGACCTAAACGTCATAACAATATTTTTCCATGTTTTATTTCAGTTACTTAAATAATATAGTCCAAAGAGATAACACGCGTTGGCCACGCAGGCGCAGCATGTCGGAGGCTTCCGTCTTCGGCGAGGTCCGCGGCAGGCAAACCGATTGAGATGGTCACACCCCTGTCACTTAAGCCATGTAGGAAAAGCGCGTTCCGGACAAAATCGTGTTTCGTTCCTTTTCAGTAGCTCCACCGGTCCTGCCTCGCAGGGCCGGTTTTTGCATGTGCTCATCCTCCCCGTTCCATATGTGCGACGCAATTCACACATCGCTTACCGAAAGCAATTGCCGAACGACTTTTTCAACACTGTTCACTTGACCTGACAAGGCGCTGGATATAGCCATTCAAAGCGCTTTGAAACCCATGAAGACCGCCTCAGAAGCGGAACGGAGACAACCGGCAATGTTCGAAGAAGCCGAAACGGGCCTGGAGGCTGATGTGCCGTCAGACATGAAGAATGACCCGGATTGGTGGCGTGGAGCGGTGATCTACCAGATCTATCCGCGCTCCTTCAACGACACCAATGGTGATGGCATAGGCGACCTCAACGGCGTCAGCGAACGCATGGACTACATTGCCTCGCTGGGCGTCGATGCCATCTGGCTGTCGCCCTTCTTCACCTCGCCGATGGATGATTTCGGTTACGATGTCTCCGACTATGAAGATGTCGACCCGATGTTCGGCACGCTTGCCGATTTCGACCGCATGCTGGCTGCCGCTCATGCGCGCGGCCTGAAGGTGATCATCGACCTGGTGATTTCGCACACCTCCGACCAACATCCATGGTTTGTCGAAAGCCGTTCGTCACGCGACAATGCCAAGGCCGACTGGTTCGTTTGGGCCGACGCCAAGCCGGACGGCACGGTGCCGACCAACTGGCTTTCGATCTTCGGCGGCCCGGCCTGGGAATGGGACAGCCGCCGGCGCCAGTATTACATGCACAATTTCCTGACCAGCCAGCCGGATCTGAACTTCCATAACCCGGAGGTTCAGGACGCGGTTCTCGGTGCCGCCAGGTTCTGGCTCGACCGCGGTGTCGACGGGTTCCGTCTCGACACGGTGAACTTCTATTTCCACGACAAGCAACTCCGGGACAACCCACCCCTGAGCGCGACTGAAATGCCGTCCACCGTGGATCCAACCAACCCCTACGGCTATCAGGATCACCTTTACGACAAGACCCAACCGGAAAACCTGTTGTTTCTTGAGAAGCTGCGCGCGCTCCTGGACAAATATCCGGGCACGACGTCCGTCGGTGAAATCGGTGCGGACGGACAGGCCGTGGAACTGACGGCGTCCTATACGGAAGCCGGCAAGCGCATTCACATGGCCTACAGCTTCGACCTGCTGACACCCCAACATTCGGCGCCCTACATCCGAAAGATCGTGGAAGAGATGAACGCCGGCATCGGCTCCGGCTGGGCTTCCTGGGCGTTGTCGAACCACGACGTGAAGCGGGTCGCCAGCCGCTGGGGCGAGGATCTGGACATTGCCCGGTTCGCACCGCTTGAAACTGCACTCTGCGCCTCGCTGCGCGGCACCCCCTGCCTTTACCAGGGCGAAGAACTCGGCCTGCCGCAGGCTGAAGTTCCTTTTGAAAAGCTACAGGATCCCTATGGCATTCGCTTCTGGCCGGAATACAAGGGCCGCGACGGCTGCCGGACACCAATGCCGTGGGTGAAAGACAACAGCAACGCCGGTTTCTCCGAAGCCGAGCCCTGGCTTCCGGTCGCGCAGGATCATCTGGCGCTTGCCGCCTTCGAACAGGACAAGGACGAAAGCTCCATCCTGAACCGGAACCGGGCCTTCTATGCCTGGCGGCAGGCTCAGGAGCCCCTGAAGAAGGGCGACATGGTGTTTCTGGACAGCCAGGCCAACACGCTGGTCTTCACCCGCAGCCATCAGGGTGAGACCGTGCTGTGTGCCTTCAACCTTGGCACCGAACCGGCCACCGTCACCTTGAACGGACTTGAGCTGGAAAACCTCAATGCGCCCGGCTTCAACGGCACGCTGGAGGGCGCCACGATTGTCCTCCAGGGTCTCGACGCGCTGTTTGCTCGCGTGAAATCCTGATTTCGCGCCTTCAATTCAGGCTCCGGCACGGCTAAATAGTCGCGCCGGAGCATTTCCGGCCGAGCAACCCAACGCCGGACCTTTCATGACCGACCGCCTGCCTCTTTCCGTTTTCATCATCGCCCGTGACGAGGCCGACCGGATCGCCCGACCGATCGAAAGTGTCATTGGCTGGGTGGATGAGGTCATCGTCATCGACAGCGGATCAACGGACGAGACTGTCTCCGTGGCCGAACAACTTGGCGCGCGGGTCATCCGCAACGATTGGCCTGGCTACGGTCCGCAAAAGCGTTTCGGCGAAGATCAGTGCCGCAACGACTGGCTGCTCAATCTGGATGCCGACGAAGAGGTGACGCCGGGCCTCGCCGCGGAAATCAAAACCAAATTCGCAGACGGCAGTTACGCGGATGCTGATGGCTGGCGCATCATGATCCGCGATCTTTACGCCCATGAAACCGCCCCTGCCCCCTGGGCCTACGGGTATCATCAGATCCGCCTCTATGACCGGCGCAAGGGCCGGTTCTCTGCCTCGACGGTTCATGACACGGTCCGGCCCGAGGAAGGTGCGCGCATCTCGAACCTTTCCGGCATCATGGCGCACCGGTCCATCCGGTCACTGGATTTTCAGGTCGGCAAATACAATCGCTATTCCGGCATGCAAGTGGACGACATGCGCGCCCGCGGCCGCAAGCTGCCGAAAAGCCGCCTCCTGACCGAATTCCCGGTGAGCTTCTTCAAGGCCTATTTCGTGCGCAAGTACCGCAAATACGGCTGGTGGGGCTTTATCCTGGCCATGAATTACGCCCACGCCCGCTTCCTGCGCGTCGCCAAGGCCTATGAGGCCGAGTTGCTGGACAGGACCAAAACGGACTGAGGCAAGAGCTGCGCATTACCGTTGTCGCGCCCCCCTCACCGGACCTGCATCGGTCTTGCTGAGCCGTTCCATACTAGGCCGCAAAAATGGCAACCGGTTTGCCGACGCCGCGTAGGGCATGTTCGCCCATGGCATTGAGGCCAGTCTGGAGGTCGCCGGAAAGAGCAGCGCGTACCGGTTCTGTCAGGAGCAAGGCGCGGCCGAGGGGTTTGCACAGGGATTCCACCCGGCTGGTCTCGTTGACGGCGCGTCCGATCACGGTGAAGTCGAGCCGTTCCTCACCACCGACATTGCCGAAGAAGACTTCACCCCGGTGAAGCCCGATACCGATCTTCAGGGGGTGCCAGTGGATCGGGTCGGGAAGATCCTCGGGTGGATTGCGGTTCAGCTCGTCAATGGCTTCCAGTGCAGCCTTGGCGGCCTTCACGGCGGCGTTCGCCGCCGCTGTTTCACCAAATGTCTTCTGATCGAACACGGCCAGAATGCCGTCGCCCATGAACTTCAGGATATCGCCGCCGTGGTTGAGCACGGCATCGGAGATCCTGTCGAAATAGGCGTTGAGGATAGCCGTCACTTCCGGTCCGCTCAGCCTGTCGGCAAGTTGAGTGAAGCCGCGCATGTCGGCCATGAAGACCACTGCCTTGATGGCCTCGCCATCACCGCGCTTGATCTCGCCGTCCAGCACGCGCTGTCCGGCGATCGGCCCGAGATAGGTGTCGGCAACGTTGCGGGCAATCCGCTGAACGATGTGGCGCTCGATGTGCAGCGCCAAAAGGTCGATCAGATTGCGGATCAGGTCTTTTTCCGCCGGAGGGAACCCACCGGGTTTGCGGGTTGCCAAGGTCATGGCATTCCGCTTTTCGTGCGAGGAACTGAGCGGCAGGGCGACATAGGTCGTGTATCCCTGATCGGCAAGTTCGCGCATCAGCGGAGCGGAATTGGCGCCTTCCTCGCTTTCCAGATCGACCTTGATGGTCTGGCCTTCGTTGATGACGTGGAAAAGCGGATTGCGGGTAAAGGCTTCCGATTTGGTGGCGTTGGCATCTGCGGCAACCTCGTCGCAGAAATAGTCCTGACTGTTCCAGACCCAGGAAAAACCGATGACGCGCGGATGCAGGGTACCGATATGCAGCGTTGCCCGGTCGATGGCGAGGCCGGCAGCCTTGCAGCGCCACATGAACTCCTCGAACATCAGCATGACATCATCGATCCGCGTCGCTTCATGCAAGAGCCACGAATTCAGCTGGTCGATGCTGAGTGTCTCCGGCGCACAGGAAGGGCCTCTGCTGGAACGGGCAAGCAGATAGACATGAGGCGCGTATGTGCGCGGGGCTGGGTCAAGAAAGGCTTTGTTCATCGGGGCTCCGTGAAACGCTCTGGCTAATATCTCGGGCGCCGGAGATCAAACTTCAATCGGCAAAAAACCGAATGGTAGGAAATGCCCTCAATTGGCCCAAGGGAAACATCGACCCAAGGGCAACTGGGCATCGAGGACAACCGGCCCAACCCTCGAGACGCCGCTTGCGCGGCTTTTCAGGATAAAGACGCATGTGTTGACAGGTAGCTTGAACGTACCACACACGCCAGCCCTGTCCTGAAGAAGCAGGAAACGTCGCCTCGAAGGTTGGGCCAAGCTGTTCTAGGTGGAACGAGAAGCAGCGCCTTAAAACGCCGCCTCTACACCGCCCATTTCCACGTAAACGCTTTTGGTCTGGCTATAGTACTCGATCGCGGCATGGCCGTTCTCGCGGCCGATGCCCGACTTCTTGTAGCCGCCAAATGGCATTTCGATCGGGGTCAGATTGTAGGTGTTGATCCAGCAGGTGCCGGCCTGCAACTGATCGATCACCCGGTGCGCCCGCTGAATGTCCCTTGTGAAAACGCCCGCGGCAAGGCCGAAGTCGGTGTCGTTGGCGCGGGCGATGACGTCGTCCTCATCGGTGAAGTCGAGCACGCTCAGCACCGGGCCGAAGATTTCCTCGCGGGCAATGCGCATGTCGTCCTTCACGTCGGCAAAGACGGTCGGCTGCACGAAATAGCCGTCCGGGAAGCTGGCGACAGAGGCTGAACCACCGCCGCACACCAGCCGGGCGCCCTCATCCTGACCGATCTGCATGTAGTGGAGCACCTTGTCGAGCTGCTGTTTGGACACCAGCGGACCAATATTGGTTGCCTCGTCCAGCGGATCACCGAGAACGGCCTTGGCGGTGCGTTCGGCGAGCCGTGCCACAAAGGCTTCCTTGATCGCTTCATGAACGAACACGCGCGTCCCGTTGGAGCAGATCTGCCCGGTGGAATAGAAGTTGGCATTGATCGCGGCGGACACCGCGTTTTCAATGTCAGCGTCCTCGAACACGATCAGCGGGGATTTGCCGCCGAGTTCCAGCGTTGTCTTTTTCAGATGCTCACCCGCAAGGGCCGCCACTTTGGCGCCGGTCGGGACAGAGCCGGTTAGCGAAACCTTGGCAATGGCCGGATGAGCGACCAGCTTTGCACCGACATCACCAAAGCCCTGAAGCACGTTGAAGACACCAGCGGGCAGACCGGCCTCGGTAAAGGCCTCCGCCAGTTTCAAGGCGCTCAGCGGGGTGACTTCCGAGGGTTTGAAGATCATGGCATTGCCGCAAACGAGTGCGGGAGCAGACTTCCAGCAGGCGATCTGGATCGGATAGTTCCAGGCGCCGATGCCGAAACAGATGCCGAGCGGTTCGCGCTTGGTGTAGGCGAAGGAGCCGCCCAAATCGATATGTTCGCCGGTAAGCGTTGCGGCCAGACCACCGAAGTATTCCAGGCAGTCGGCGCCGGACGCAGCATCGGCAATCAGGGTTTCCTGCAAGGGCTTGCCGGTGTCGAGCGTTTCCAGAATGGAGAGTTCCCGGTTCTTTTCACGCAGGATCTCGGCCGCCCGGCGCAGCACCCGGCCGCGTTCGGCTGCTGGTGTTGCCGCCCAGACCTTCTGACCTTCCTGGGCAGAACGGATTGCCGCCTCGATCACGGCATCGTCGGCCGCGCGGATCTGCGCGATGACTTCACCGGTTGCGGGGTACAGCGAGTCAAAGGGAGTGCCGCTCTGGCTCTCGACATATGAGCCGCCGACATAGTGGGACGCTTGCGGTTGGGCGCGCATGGGTTGGCTCCTTGGTCTGTGTGTCTGCCGTTGGACTGCCGGGGATCATCGCTGGCTGGATTGCCAGTCCGGGTGGATCCACGGTTCCTGGTTGGCCGCGGGCAGCGGGGTCTTGCCGAGAATATGGTCCGACGCCTTCTCCCCGACCATAATCGAGGGGGCATTCAGATTGCCATTGGTGATTTGCGGAAAGATGGAACTGTCGGCAACACGAAGCCCGTCAACGCCGATCACCCGGCATTCAGGGTCGACCACGGCCATGGCATCATCCTTCGCCCCCATCCGGCAAGTGCCGCATGGGTGATAGGCGCTTTCCACGTGTTCGCGGATGAAGCCGTTCAGGTCCTCGTCGCTCTGCACACTGTCTCCCGGCTGGATCTCCTTGCCGCGATAGGGGGCAAACGCCTCCTGGCCGAAGATCTCGCGGGTCAGGCGGATACAGGTGCGGAAGTCTTCCCAGTCGTCTTCGTGGGACATGTAGTTGAACAGGATCGACGGCTTGGCCTTCGGATCGCTGGAGGTCAGCTTGATACGGCCGCGCGATTTGGAGCGCATTGGTCCGACATGGGCCTGGAAGCCATGACCTTCGGCTGCTGCCTGTCCGTCGTAACGCACGGCGAAAGGCAGGAAGTGATACTGGATATCAGGATATTTCACGCCCGCCTTGGAGCGAATGAAAGCGCAGCTTTCGAACTGGTTCGATGCACCGAGACCCTGCTTCAGGAACAGCCACTGGGCCCCGATCACCGCTTTGGAGAACAGGTTCCAGTGCTTGTAGAGCGTGATGGGCTGGGTGCAGGCCTGCTGAAGATATAGCTCCAGATGATCCTGCAGGTTGGCACCGACGCCCGGCCGGTCGGCCACGACGTCAATTCCCATTTCGGCAAGATGCGCCGCCGGGCCGATGCCGGACTGCATCAGGATCTTCGGCGAATTGATGGAAGACGCCGACAGGATCACTTCGCGGGCAGCTTTTGCCTCGCGGACCTCGCCGCCGGTTTCGAATTCCACACCGACCGCGCGCTTGTCCTCGATCAGGATCCGGCGCACGAGAGCCCCCTTGATCAGGGTCAGGTTACCGCGCTTCAGTGCCGGCTTCAGGTAGGCGTTTGCGGCAGACCAGCGACGGCCCCGATGGACCGTCATTTCCATGTCGCCGAAGCCTTCCTGACGCTCGCCATTGTAGTCGGCGGTCACGCCATAGCCCGCCTGCTCGCCGGCTGTCTTGAAGGCGTCGAACAGCGGGTTCCACTTCGTTCCGCGCTGGACATGCAGCGGGCCGTTGGTGCCGCGCCAGCCGTCCTGGCCGCCATGGCTATGCTCCTGGCGCTTGTAGTACGGCAGCACATGGCGATATCCCCAGCCGCTCGCACCCATCTCTTCCCAGGTGTCGAAATCACAGGCATGGCCACGCACATAAACCATGCCGTTGATGGAGGATGATCCACCGATCACCTTACCACGCGGTGTGGCCAGGCGCCGGCCCTCCAGATGCGGTTCCGGTTCGCTGGTGTACCCCCAGTCATACAGCGGCATGTTCATCGGGTAGGACAGGGCAGCCGGCATCTGGATCAGCGGACCGACATCGGTGCCGCCGAATTCCAGCACAAGCACCCTGTTGCTCGGGTCTTCCGACAGGCGGTAGGCCATCGCACAGCCGGCGGATCCGGCTCCGACGATGATGAAGTCGAACTGGTCGCTCATGTTGATCCTAGCTGCTCAATTCTTGGTATTGCGCGCCAGGTGGACGGCAATCTGGGTTTCCACATAGTCCTCGACCAGCTCGATCGCGGCCGGCCGGTCGGTCTTGCCGTCGCGCAGGGCTTGCCGGATCCAGACGCCGTCAATCATCGACGCCGTGCCTTCGGCAATCCGGCGTGCTTCGTCCTGAGGCATGAAGGCCCTCAGGTTGTGGGTCAGGTTCGAGGCAAGCCTTGCCGAATAGATATTCAAAAGACGATTGTTGCTGTCGGTGGTACGCGACTGAACGTAGAAGGCGAGCCAGGCCGCGATCACGGCGGGCTGAAACTGGTCGACTGCAAAGTTGCCGGCAATGATTGCCGAAATACGCTCGCGCGGGGTCTCCGCCTTTTCCAGGCTCTCGCGGATCGCCCGGCCGAGTTCGGTCAGGAGATGGCGCATGGTTGCGGCAAGCAACTGGTCCTTGGAGCCGAAATAGTGATGCACAAGACCGCCGGAAACGCCTGCGCGCTTTGCGATCTGCGCCATGGTCACGTCGCTGTAGCCGCGTTCGTGTATGGCATCGACCGTCGCGTCAATCAGACTGCGCCGCCGTTCCGCTTCCATTCCGACCTTGGGCATTTCAACCTCCGACACAGGGCGAGAGAAGAATTCGGTTCAGCGTTTCTGGCGATGATCAGACGGCGGCACATCCGGACAAGAACAAGTCCGGTTACCGATCGTCACGATCATGGTGCAGCAGCGTCAAGGAGAAGGAAAAGCCATCCCAAGAGCCTCTGAATGCGCCTTGCCGCGTTCGTCTCACATCCAAGTTTTATTTTTAATTGATCAGTCAATCAATGAAAACTTGCAATTTTTTCCCGTGGATGTTTGGATCTAGGTTAGGCAGGCTGTGGGCAGAGGAAACTGAGGGCGTTAGAACCACACTGACACCCCATGCCCTGCAGAAAAACAAGAAAACAGACTTTCCATAGGAGGTATACATATGAAAGTAGCAGCGAAACTCGCTGGAGGCCTGGCGCTCGGGCTGATGCTCACGGGAACCGCCCTGGCAAACGATCCGGAAAGCTGCCAGACGGTTCGCTTCTCCGACGTCGGCTGGACTGACATCACGGCAACCACCGCCGCAACCTCGGTCGTCCTGGAAGCGCTCGGCTACAAGCCGGAAGTCAAAATCCTGTCCGTTCCGGTGACCTATGCGTCGCTGAAGAACAAGGACATCGACATCTTCCTCGGCAACTGGATGCCGACCATGGAAGGTGACATCAAGGCCTATCGCGAAGACGGCTCCGTGGAAACGGTCCGGGCCAACCTGGAAGGCGCGAAGTACACGCTTGCCGTTCCGGAATACACCTACGAAAAAGGCCTGAAGAGCTTCCAGGACATCGCCAAGTTCAAGGACGATCTCGACGGCAAGATCTACGGCATCGAGCCGGGCAATGACGGCAACCGCCTGATCATCGGCATGATCGATGAAAACCTCTTCGAACTGGAAGGCTTCGAAGTGGTGGAGTCCTCCGAGCAGGGCATGCTTGCGCAGGTCGCCCGTGCAAACCGCCGCGAGGCGGACATCGTCTTCCTCGGCTGGGAACCGCACCCGATGAACGCCAATTTCAAGATGAAGTATCTTGAAGGCGGCGACGACATTTTCGGCCCGAACTATGGCGGAGCCACCGTCTACACCAACGTGCGTGCCGGCTATGTCAAGGAATGCCCGAACGTCGGCAAGCTGCTTGAAAACCTGGAATTCTCGCTGCCCATGGAAAACGAGATCATGGGTGCCATCCTGATCGAGGGTGAGGATCCCAACAAGGCGGCAGCCGCTTGGTTGAAGGAGCATCCGGCAACCTTCGAAAACTGGCTCGTCGGCGTGAAGACTTTTGATGGCGGCGACAGTTTCGCGGCCGTCAAAGGGGCTCTCGGTCTCTGATCGCTGACCAAAATCTGGCGCCGGTGCGGGTCTCCTGCCCGGCGCCACTGGTTTTCCAAGAACAATAATACCGGAGCAGTGGCGTGGACTGGCTCACAGAACACAAGCTGCCGATCGGGCCGTGGGCGCGCACCTTGGTCGATTGGCTTACCGACAACGCCTATTGGGTGTTTGACGGAATCTCGGCAATTCTCGAAACGCTGATAGACGGAATCCTCTGGTTGCTGCAGACGCCGCATCCATTGGTCATCGTTGTTGTCGCCGTCGCCATCGGCTACCTGGTCCACAGGACCATATCCTTTGCGGCTTTCGTGGCAATTTCCCTGCTGCTGATTATCAACCAGGGCTACTGGGAAGAAACGACGGAAACCCTGGCGCTGGTGGTTGCCGCGTCCGTGGTCTGTATGTTGGTCGGCGTGCCTGTCGGTGTGCTGGCCGCGCATCGCCCCCGGTTCTACGCCGCACTTCGTCCCGTGCTGGACCTGATGCAAACCATCCCGACCTTCGTTTACCTGATCCCGGCACTGATCCTATTCGGTCTCGGCATGGTGCCCGGTCTCATCGCGACGGTCATCTTTGCCATTCCCGCTCCGATCCGTTTGACGCAGCTCGGCGTTTCCTCGACGCCGACCGCGCTGATCGAAGCCGGAAAGGCCTTTGGAGCAACCAAATCGCAGCTGCTCTGGAAAATCGAGCTGCCCTACGCCCTGCCACAGATCATGGCTGGCCTGACGCAGACGATCATGCTGTCGCTGTCGATGGTCGTGATTGCCGCCCTTGTCGGTGCGGACGGCCTCGGCGTGCCGACGTTGCGCGCCCTGAACACGGTGAATATCGCCCAAGGTTTCGAAGTTGGTGTCTGTATCGTCCTGATCGCCATCGTGCTTGACCGCTTCTTCCGCGCCGAAGAGGGAGGCAAACGATGAGCGAGACCAACAAATCGGCCGTCGTTTCCTTCAAGGACGTCGACATCGTTTTCGGCGAAAAGCCTCACACGGCTCTGCCCATGATCGATGCCGGCAAGACCCGGCAGGAAATCCAGGCAGAAACCGGCCAGATCCTCGGTGTCGCCGGTGCGACCTTCGACATCTACGAAGGCGAAGTCATCGTGCTGATGGGGCTTTCCGGCTCCGGCAAGTCGACGCTGCTCCGGGCCGTCAACGGTCTTAACCCGGTCATCCGGGGTGAAGTGCAGGTTCATGACGGCAAGCGTTACGTCAATCCGGAAACCTGCTCTGAAAACGATCTGAGGGAATTGCGCCGGCACCGGATCGGCATGGTGTTCCAGCAGTTCGGTCTTCTGCCCTGGCGTACGGTGGCCGAAAACGTCGGCTTTGGCCTGGAGCTTGCCGGCATGCCCGCAAAGGAGCGAGCCGCAAAGGTCGAGGCGCAGCTCAAGCTGGTTGGCCTGAACGGCTGGGGCGAAAAGCACGTACACGAGCTATCGGGCGGCATGCAGCAGCGTGTTGGCCTCGCTCGCGCCTTTGCGACCGACGCGCCGCTTCTGCTGATGGACGAACCGTTCTCGGCTCTCGACCCGCTCATCCGCGACAAGCTGCAGGACGAGTTGCTCGACCTGCAGAAGGAACTCAACCGGACCATCATCTTCGTCAGCCACGATCTCGATGAAGCCGCCAAGATCGGCTCGCGCATCGCAATCATGGAAGGAGGACGGGTGATCCAGCTGGGTACGTCGCAGGAAATCGTCAAGTCGCCGGCAACCGACTATGTGGCTGAATTCGTCAGCCACATGAACCCGCTGAACGTGCTGCGCGCGCGCGACATCATGGTGCCTCCGGGCAGCTTGCCGGGCTCGCTCGCCAGCGCCCTGACCTGCGATGCCGACGCTTCGGTGCGTGAAGTCGCCCAGCTGAAAAAGTCCAGCAAGGATCCGGTCGTCGTGAAAGCAAGCGGCTCCATCGTCGGTGTCATTGGCGAGAAGGAACTGCTGGACTGCATGGCGTAAGGCGTGTGGCGACCTGGAGTTTTTCCGCACATTGAGCCTCATCCTGAGGAGGACCGCCAGGTCCGTCTCGAAGGATGGGCCACTTGTTCAAGAGGTTGCCGCCCATCCCTCGAGACAGCGCTCTTGCGCTTCCTCAGGATGAGGATGAACAAATCGGCCGCGCTGAGTGGGTGAAGATACGAGGCTTGGTTTCATCCTCAAAAACAAACAAAAAACGGGACCTTTCGGTCCCGTTTTTCGTTGTTCAATCCGCGCCAGCCGTCCCCGGACGGAGGCTGCAGCCTGAAACCTTAGAGCAGCTCGAGCTGAGCAGCCTGCTTGCCGCGACCGCGACGGTCGTCTTCAGCAACGAAGGAGATCTTCGCGCCTTCGACAGGCGTTCCGATACCGGCCTGCTCGAATGCGGTGATGTGGACGAAAACGTCCTTGGAACCGTTTTCCGGAGTGATGAAGCCAAAGCCACGGTCATGGTTGAAGAATTTAATGGTGCCGTTCTCGCGCATGGAGAAACCTTTCCGCTGGTTGGATGCGCCATCCCGTTTCCGGCAGGCGCGGATAAACGAGAAGTCAACAAGAAACGGAAAGCTTGGAAATTCAGAGCAGCGCTTGATGGAGCCCTGCCGAAGTCAGTCTCACCGGGTCTTTCGTCAGTCCCGTACGGCACAACGCGTACCGATGGAGAATAATGTAGGTCTAGGTGGCGCTTACGGCAAGCGAAAGATTTTTGCAGTGGTCAAACCGAGGCCACAAAGCCGATAAATCCTGTTCCGGTTACAAAGTGACAGCTTGTGACACCAGTCACAGAGCCCGACCGGGGGGCGGGTTAGTTTCGTCTCATGAGTTGAGGCGGACAGCAGGGCCTCACGACACTGGAAGGGACACCGTCATGTTCAAGAAGTTTGCAGTTACCGCCTCTGCGCTGGCTCTTGTTGCCGGCGTCACACTGACCTCTCAGGCCACACCCGCACATGCCGCCAAGGGCTGGCAGGTCGGTGTCGGCGTCGCCAGCGGCCTTGCCGCCGGCGCGATCCTCGGGTCAGCACTTTCCCAGCCGCGTTATGTCGCTCCGCCCCCGGCCTACTATCCGGCTCCGCCAGCCTACTATCCGGCACCGGCTCCGGCCCCGGTCATCTACCGTCCGGCTCCGTGGAGCCCCGCCTGGTACAACTACTGCAGCCGCAAGTATCGTTCGTTCAATCCGAACACCGGCTACTTCCTGTCCTATTCCGGACAGTACCGCTTCTGCCAGTAAGGCAGTTTCCAACTTCGCCGGGCCATAACCGGCCTGAAAAGGCCACCGGCCACTCCCTGCAAGGGTTTCCTCCCCTCCTTGCAGGGAGTTTTTTGTTTGAATACGATCAATAACTAGAATCCTTATTTGCTGGAACGCCGACCCTCTGAAAGAATTGGTCAGAATTGAGCGTTTTACATCACCTTAAATTGCAATTACTTGTGCTTTGTAAGTCTTCTCCATCTTCCTAGAACGGAGAAATACCTTCCGATCATCCAGATGTCCTCGGCGCTTCCGCTACATCTCTTCCGATCGGGCTGGGGGAACCACATGATTGCAAAATACCTTGGTGTGCTGCTGCCGCTCACTGCGCTGTGCATGACGATTACGCCCGCAAACTCACAACAAACGCTACCTGCCGTAGACGGGATCAGCGGCAAGATGTCCGTCAATGGCGGCAGTTCCGACGGAAGCGCGGTTGGAGGTGTGGAAGGCGCAATCACGATGCCGCTTGGACACAGATTCGGCCTGCAGCTTGATGCCGGTGTCGGTGGCTACGATGAACCCTTTGCAGGACAATCCGCCTATTACGGCGCCGGGGCACATCTGTTCTGGCGAGATCCGTCAACCGGCATGATCGGCCTTGAAGGTTCGTATTCCCATCTCGACGCTTACCAGGGTGTCGACGTGTTTTCCGCTGGCATCGAGGCCGAGCGATACTGGGGTCCAATCACACTCGGGGGCGTCGTCGGGGTGACCGATGGCAGCCGCGCGATCGAAACCAACGGACGCAGTCAATTCAGATATGATCTCGATGCCACGTTCGTGGCCGGCTCGAAACTCACCTGGTATCCTGACGAGAACCTGGCTCTGTCTGTGTCTGGCAGGGTGTCGGGTGGTGATGCATCCGGGGGGCTCGGCGTCGAATGGGCACCTCTACGTGATACGCAGCTTCAACCCAGCCTGTTTGCACGCGCGGCCCTGCGCGAAGGCGGCGAAGCCTACGCACTTGCAGGCGTCAGCATCTATTTCGGCGGCAAGTCCAAGTCCCTTATCCGTCGCCACCGGGAGGATGATCCCCCGATCGCTAATGTGATGACACTGGGAGGTCTCGGTTTTTCCCTGGGTGCGATCATGAAGTTCAAACAGCACAAGGACAATCCGACACAGCAACCTAACGGGACGCCTCCGTCTCTGCAAATACTTAGTTTACCTCAATAGGGCCTCCGGCAAGCAAAAACCGGCACGGCCGGCATCAGGTCAACATTCGCTTTGCCGCGCGCATGGTGGTCTCAAGCTGGTTCAGAAAGCGCGATCTGTCGGCCTTCGTGAAGCCAGGCCCGCTTTCGCGGATCTCCCCGATTTCACGAAGATGCGTGTTAAGATCCCGCATGGCAAGGCGCATGCCGATGGCATCCTCGCGAAACGGCTTGCCTGTCGGACCGATGACAAGAGCGCCCGCCTTCACACAGCGTGCCGCGAGCGGCACATCGGCGGTCACCACCACATCACCCGCCACTGCACGTTCCGCGATCCAGTTGTCGGCTTCGTCCGGCCCTTCAGGAACGACAACCCGCTCGATCAGATCGCCTTCGGGAAGCCGCATCCAGCTGTTGGAAACGAACTTGATCTCAACATTGTGGCGCTCGCCCACGCGAACGGCTTCGTCCTTGACCGGACAGGCATCGGCGTCGATGTAGAGCACGGTCATGTTGTTTGCTCTCCTTTCGAGCTTTGGAGAAAGGCCGCGATGCCGGTTGCTGCCCGGGCACCTGTCGCAAAACACGCCTGCAGCAAATAGCCGCCTGTCGGCGCTTCCCAGTCCAGCATTTCACCCGCGGCAAAGATGCCCGGCATCTTCTTGAGCATCATGCCTTCGTCCAGTTCGTCCAGCGCGATGCCTCCGGCGGAAGAGATCGCCCGGTCGATGGAATAGGGCGCGTCCAGAACAACGGGAACGGCCTTGATGCAGCGCGCGAGGCTTTCCGGATCGGAAGGGACATCGCCGGCTTCGCGCAGCAGCGCCATTTCAACGGGGCTCAGCCGAAGGACCTTCTTGAGAAACGTGGCTGCAGACTGCTTGCCTCGGGGTCTTGAGAGTTTCGCTGCCAGCTCGTCAACTCCGGCCTGCGGCCGCAGATCGATGTGCAGTGTCGCCGAACCGGTTTCGTTGATTGTTTCGCGCAGTTCGGCGGACAAGGCGTAGACGGCACCACCTTCAAGGCCCTGAGCCGTCAAGACCGCCTCCCCCTGCACCCTTTTCCCGCCATGGGACAGGGCTATACGTTTGAGCGGCGTACCGGCAAACCGCTCTTTCAGGAAATCGCTCCAGCCGGTCTGAAAGCCGCAATTTGCCGGCTGGAACCGGTTGATGCGAACACCGCGTTCTTCCAGCATCGGCACCCACGCGGCGTTGGAACCGAGCTTCGGCCAGCTTGCACCACCCATGGTCAGAAGGCAGGCACGTGCGGTGAGGGATTGCAGGGCGCCTTCACCTGCAGTGTCTTCGGCGGCAGTTTCATCCCGTGTCCTGAGTTGAAGCGGTCCGTCTCCTTCAATGGCACAAAGTGCGTGCCGGGTCAGGAGGCGGACGCCATTGGCATCCAGCCGGCGCAGCCAAGCTCGCAGCAAGGGGGAGGCCTTCATGGATTTCGGGAAGACACGTCCGCTACTGCCGACAAAGGTTTCTTCGCCAAGGTCTTCGCACCAGCGCCGCAGCGTTTCGGGCGGAAATTCCTGGATCAAGGGCGCCAAAAAGGGTTCGGCCTGCCGGTAGCGCGCGAGGAACGCGGTCAGGTCTTCGCTGTGGGTCAGGTTCAGGCCGCCGCGGCCAGCCATCAGGAACTTGCGCGCGGGCGAAGGCATGCGGTCGATAACCACAACGCTATACCCGTTTTCGGACAGGCGCTCCGCGGCAAAGAGACCGGCCGGACCGGCACCGGCAATCAGGACGTCGAACATGCGGCCTTATAGTTCAAGGCGGGCTGCAAAGACCACCATCGATTTTCATCAGAGCCGGTGTTGGTATGTCGAGAATTATTGCAAGTATTTGTTATCAGTCTCATGAGAATATCATCCAGGGGGTGTACCTGCGGAAGTTTTCCCGGCGGGTCTGCTTCCTGTGAAAGGAGCCGTGAATGGAAAAAGGCACGGACCTGGTAGTCGTTGCCGATCCGGACAAGGACGTTCAGGCAGGCTTTGAACGCCTGTTCGGCAGTCACATGAGGGTTGCCTGCTTTTCCGAAACGGAAGCTGCATTGCAGTTTCTGAAGCAGAACCATGGCACAGCCGTCATTTTTTCCTGTTTCAATCTGCCGGGCCGTGGCGGAACGGCCTTTCTGCGAGCAGCGGAGACCATTGCGCCTCAAGCCGCGCGGGTCATGCTGACCCGGGAAACCTCGGCAGATGCGATCAAGAAGACGCTCAATGAGGCCCATGCCTTCATGTATCTGGAAAAGCCCTGTCAATCGACAGATCTGGCCAGCGCCATGGAAACAGCTCTTTCCCATCATTTTCAGCTCGCCAAGGACCGCGCGCTGCTGGAGCGGACACTTGCCGGATCCGTCAAGTTGTTGATCGACATGCTGGCGCTCTTCCACCCGGAAGCGTTCCGGCGCACGAGTACGGTTCGCAAACAGGCCCTGCGGCTGGCCAAACGCCTGGGCATGAAGAAAACCTGGGAACTGGAAATGTCGGTGATGTTGTCACCGCTTGGCGAGGCGTTGCTGCCCAAACAGATCCTGGCTCGCTACCGGGCCGCACGCGGCCTGACCGAGCAGGAGCGGAATATCCTGGATCGGGCACCGGACCAGACCCGGGATCTTTTGAAGAACATACCGCAACTGGAGAAAGTCTCCGAATACCTGTTTCTATCCGGCCGCGGTTTCGACGGCTCGGGTTTCCCCAAGGACGGGCCGACGGGCAAGGAAATCCCGATGATTGCCCGGATCCTCAAACTCTTGACGGATCTGTGGTACGCAAGCCCGGAAAGCGGACCGGATGCAGCGGCCTTCGAGGCGCTTACCATCAACAAGCGCAAATATGATCCGATGCTGCTGGAGCTGGCCAAGGAAACGCTGATGGACGACGTGCCGGAGGAGCGCAAGAAACTTGTTGCCGAATGCTACATCCGTTCTCTGCGGCCGGGTGATGTGCTGATTGACGACGCCTTGACCGAAACCGGTCACGAACTGGTTCTGTCCCGCGGCCATATGCTGACACCCACCACCATCCGCCGGCTGGAACATTTCCACCAGGCCGCAGGCGTGCGCCAACCCATCCGCGTCGAACGCCATTCGGCACCCGAAGAAGCTCTGATCGATACGGCTTGAAGGTGGAGAACGAAAGGCTGTGGTGAGAGCGCCCGGGCATATCGCAGTCTATAGAGAGGGCGTTCCCTTTGCCGCACCCCTTCCCCGCAAAAGGGAAGGGATGTCAGCCCGGCAATATCATTTCGTCAGGATCAGCTTGCCCTGTTTGGTGATCGACAGACGGTAGGTTTCGTCGTTGTGGCGGATCTGGATCTGGCGCTGGCCGCTGAACAGGTCGCGCGTGTCGAGCTCCGATTTATGCTCACGCGGCGGTGTTGCCGCAAAGGCGCGCGTAGCGCGGCTGCTGGAACCCAGGGAGAGGCGGTGCTTCTGGCTGTTGGCGGTCGGTGTCATTGCGCGCAATCGGTCCTTGGCCTTTGTGTTGCTCCTGAAACTGTTCAAAAAATCAGTTTCTTAGCGGAGCGGTGGGACATCGGAATCAAAAGATGAGTTTCAAACTCAACTTTATACTTGACACTCATACTCAAGTTTTCCTATCAAGGCAATGCCTGATCGAAACGGAACCGGAAATCGCGTCCTCTGGTTTCGGATTAGACAGGACCTCCGGGCAACCGGAGTGACAAATGCCAGGCCAGCCAACCGCCCTCTCCTCTCCCTCAGCGGCAAGCCAGCCCGGCCTTTTCTTTGAGAGCGCCCGCGCAAGTCGCGTGGCATGCCTTTCCTTTTCCCGACCAATCGTCACATGTTCGAGACATACGAAACGAAAAAGGCGCCGACCGGATGGTGGCGCCTTCGAAACTTTTTATGTCGACAAAACCTTACGCGTTGGCCGCGATCGGAGCCTTGGTCATTTCGATCTTCAGGAGATCGCGCATGCCGAAGCGGTCTTCCGAAAGGTCGGCAATCGACTTGCCGTCCAGAACTTCCATGAACGCCTCGAGCGCTTCATGCAGCAGGCCATTGAAGCCGCAGGACATGATGAGCGGGCAATCCTTGCGGCCACTGTCGAAACATTCGGCAAGAAGGAAGCTTTCCTCGGCGGCGCGGACAACTTCGCCAACCGAAATACTCTCTGCCGGACGCGCCAGCATGACCCCGCCGTTCCGGCCACGAATGGTCTTGATCAGATTTGCATCGACCAGAACCTTCATGATCTTGAACAGGTGGGTTTCGGACATGTCGAAGCTGGCCGCGATATCAGCGACCTTGCTTGGTTTGTCCGGGTTGACGGCGCAGTACATCAGCGCGCGCACGGCATAGTTTGTCTGTTGTGTCAAACGCATGCCATAGATATGAGGTGCGCGATCTGAAAGGTCAATTCAAAATTTGAGTGTGAGAGGCGACTTTTTGGCAGGAATGCCGGAAAGACGCCCAGTTTCCGGGATCAGACAGGTCGTCCGGCGGTGTCTGATGGCTCCAGATCCCCGGGCAGATTGTCCTTCAGGAACACATCGATGCCGATACGCTCCTGCCCTTCGATGATCGGCACACCATCACAAAGCGCTTTCAGGACGCGGATGGCGCTGCGGATCTCGTGACCCGGGTCCTGCGCAATCACCGCATCCAGCACATCGTCCTGAAGCGCTTCGCGCGTATAGGGCGTCAGTTCGTGTCCGACAAAGACGATGCCCTGGCTGCGGCCGCTTTCCTTCAGGGCCGCAATCGTGCCGCGGTTGCCCGCGCCGATATTGTAGAGCCCGGCAAGATCGGGATGTTCCGCAAGAAGCTTTCGCATCAGGTCCGCATTGCGGGCGTTGTCGTCCCTCCCCTCACGCACCTTCAGCAATTCCAGATGGGGATAGTCCTGCTCGATGACTGCCCGGCAGCCCTGATAGCGCTCCGCATGGTCGCGAAGGCCGAGCGATCCGGCAATAATGGCGACTTTGGCCGGAGTTCTGGGCAGGAAGCGACCGAGCAAACGTCCGGCGGTGCGCCCGGCGGCGACGTTGTCGATGCCGACAAAATGCTGGCGGCTGGAGGAAGGATGATCGGAGACCAGCGTTACGACGGGCACCCCCCTGTCCTGCAGCCGGTCGATGGCTGCCTGAACCTCCGGGAACGCGGGCGCGACGACCGCGACACCGTCGCACTGCGAGCGGTCGAGGATCGCAAGTGTACCGGCCACCCTGTGCCCGTCGAAGGCGTCGATGGGCTCGACATGCACATGCATGCGGTCACCGCTCATGGTTTCGGCGTGAGACAGCGCCTCGCGGGTCAGGTCTTCCATGAAGGCGTTGGGGCCATTTGGAATGAGGAAGTGCAGGCGGTAGACCCGTTTCTTGGCAAGGCCGGCGGCAAAGACATCCGGTTTGTAGTTCAGCGCCTCGACGGCCTGCTTGACCTTTTCGATGGTGACCTTCCGGACACCCGGCCGCCCGTTGAGGACACGATCAACCGTTGCCAGGCTGACACCCGCTGTTTCGGCCACATCGTGGATCGTTACGCGCTTCATTCATCCCCCCGGACGTCAGCCATTTGCCGTTACTTCGCACCGGCACAGACCTTTTCCGCGGGAAGAGGACACTCAAGGCAACGGTGAAAGAGCGGCTTGGTTCCAAGCCTTCTTTCAAGCCACTATAACCAGCTTTGAGGGGCGATCATCAAAAAATGCTGCGCCGCGCAAAGTCTTCTACCAATTGATGATTACGAAACTCAGGCCACCTGCCCGGCGGCATGACCGGACGACCAGGCCCACTGGAAATTGAAGCCGCCGAGATGGCCGGTGACATCGACCACCTCACCGATGAAATAGAGGCCCGGCACCTTCGTGCTTTCCATGGTCTTGGAGGAGAGTTCCTTCGTGTCCACGCCACCAAGCGTGACTTCCGCCGTGCGGTAGCCTTCCGTGCCGACCGGCGTCAGCTGCCAGCGGTTCAACTGTTCTGCCGCCCGGCGCAGGACCTTGTCCGACTGGTCGGCCAGACGGCCTTTCAGGGCAAACGCCTGCGAAAGTTCGTCAGCCAGCCTGTTGGGCAGCAGTCCCCCCAGTGCGGTCTTCAAATCCTGTTTCGGGTTGTCCTGGCGGGCTTGCCGCAGGGCTTCGAAGACGTCGGCCTCGGGAGACAGGTTCACCGAGATGGGCTTGCCTTCCTGCCAGTAGGACGAAATCTGCAGCACCGACGGCCCGGACAGACCCCGATGCGTGAAGAGCAGGCCTTCGCGAAACGACGTCTTCTGGAACGAAACGACCGCATCCACCGAAACACCGGCAAGCCGGCCGCACAGTTCCTTGTTGGTATCGGAAAAGGTCAGCGGCACCAGCGCCGCGCGCGGGGCAATTACGTTGTGGCCGAAGCGCTTGGCCAGATCATAGCCGAAGCCGGTCGCGCCCATCTTGGGGATCGAAGGCCCGCCTGTCGCCACAACAAGCGATGCCGCCCGCAACGGCCCCTTGGACGTTGACACGGAAAACCGGTCGTCGGGTTTTTCAATCGCCTTGATGTCCGTTTCCAGCTGCAACGTGCCTCCGGCCGCTTCTAGCTCGGCCAGCAGCATCCGGATGATGTCCTTGGCGCTGTTGTCGCAAAAGAGCTGGCCGAGTGTCTTCTCGTGCCAGGAAATGCGGTGTTTTTCGACCAGTTTCAGGAAGTCCTGCTGGGTATAGCGCTTCAGCGCGGAGACGCAGAACCTCGGGTTCCGGGAGAGGAAATTAGCCGGCGAACAATGAATATTCGTGAAGTTACAGCGCCCCCCGCCGGAAATGCGAATTTTCTCCGCCGGGTTTCTGGCATGGTCGATCACGAGCACCTTGCGCCCGCGCTTTGCCGCCTCAATCGCACACATCAGCCCCGCGGCACCGCCACCAAGCACAAGAACATCCAGATCACGCATGGCGGGGTGTATAGCGGGAATTTCGGGAGGGGGTAAGGGAGATGTGAGCTTGTTTTCTCTGCCCCTCCGTCTTTCCGGACAAGCGCAGCCAATGCTGCGCGCCGATCCGGAACCCAGTGCGTAAGCGTGAACATGAGCGAACACTTATTTGACAGAAAAGGAAGCCGCCCCCCGTGCGCGCGAAATAAGTCTGGTTTCCGGATCTGCGTTCGGCTTTGCCTTACTTGTCCGGAATGACGGGGAACCGAAGCGATGGAAACAGAAAAACCGGCGGCCCTTTCAGGTCGCCGGTCTCTTAAAAACGTTTCTTGCGAAGTCGCTTATTTCATTTCGGTCAGGACTTCGAAGCCATTCGCACCGACTTCCCAAAGGGCGTAGGTGCCCGGGACGTCGCCCTTTTCATCGAAGTTGTGGTCGCCGGCTGCGCCCTTGTAGTCGATGGCCGTGCCGGCTGCGATCAGTTCCTTGGCCTTCTTCCACTCGCCCGGACGGATCGCTTCACCTTCGCCGTTGGAGACTTCGGCCATTGCCGCTGCAACGTCTTCCTTCTTGCCGCCGGCCTTTTCGACCGCCAGTGCCAGCAGGAACGCCGCGTCATAGGACGTGGTGGCAAAGATCGCATCGGGATCGCCGCCGATGCCCTTGAAGGCTTGGTTGAAGATGTCGAGGGATTCGGACTGTTCGCCAACCGGCGAGGACGAAACGAAGGTGGCCAGGTTTTCGGCACCCAGCTCGTTGATGACTGCCTCGGACTTCATGCCGTCGCCGCCGACGAACTTGTCGAAGAAGCCGTTTTCGAGAGCCTGACGCAGGATGGTGAGGCCGGTACCGTCGCCGTAGTCGAAGATCACCAGCGTGTCCGCGCCGCCCTTGGCGAGTTCGGCAAGGTTGGAACGGTAGGAGGCCTTGCCTTCCTCATGCGCTGCGAACTGGGTGATTTCACCGCTGAGTTCATCGACGAATTCCGCCTTGAACGCGTTGGCAAGACCGGTGCCGTAGTCGTTGTTGAGGTAAGCGACGGCGACCTTCTCGTAGCCCTGCTCCTTCAGAGTACGTGCCAGTGCACGGCCCTGATAGTCGTCGGACGGCACGGTGCGGAATACGGTGCCCTTGTCGTCGAGGGTGGAGATTTCCGGCGAGGTGCCGGACGGCGTGATCATGGTGATACCAGCCGGAATGGTAACGGAACCGGCTGCAGCCAGAACCGCGCCCGAGCAATGCGGACCGACGACGCCGATGACGCCTTCGATGTTCACGGCCTTGGTTGCGGCGTCAGTGCCGTTCTGCGGGTTGCAGGCGCTGTCGCCGACAACACCGACCAGCTTTTCGCCGTCGCCGATGCCGCCCTGCTCGTTGACCTGCTGAAAGGCCAGCTGCGCGGCGTCGATCATGGCCGGAGCCATGGCTGCGATCGGGCCGGAGATGCCACCGAGCAAGCCGATCTTGACATCGGCCTTTGCCGGCACGGATGCCAGCGCGGTTGCGGTCATCAGACCGGCTGCAAGCGCGAGAATCTTGGTTTTCATCAAAGTACCTCCTCATTATTCCGGTCTTCGCCGGGACTTTGGATTTTCGAGGCTCCGCCTCCCGATACCGGGAAGCTAGCCTGAGGAACGGATCTAAGTGTGATCCGCACCGGATCTTGTTGCACGCCGGTCGCCTCTCAGCGGTTCCGGCAGCAGGCCTTCCGGCCGGAAGCGCAGCACCAGCTGCAGCATCAGGCCGATCAGGAACAGGCGAATATATTTGGCCTGGATGGCATATTCCGTCGGCAGGCGGTCAGTTGCGATTTCCGACATCGACCAGATGATCCAGACCACCGCAGCTCCCAGAATGGCGCCGCGGTTGTTGCCGGAGCCTCCAAGGATCAGCATGATCCAGACCAGGAAGGTCGCGACCATCGGGTCGATGGCTTCCGGGGTGATCGAGCGATTGAAATGCGCGAACAGCGCGCCGCCCAGCCCCATCAGGGCCGAGCCGAAAATGAAGGCTTGCAGGCGGCGGAACTCGACATCCTTGCCCATGGCCTTGGCGGCGCCTTCATTGTCGCGGATGGCGCGCATCATGCGGCCCCAGGGCGCGTTGAACTGACGCTCGACCAGCAGGTAAGCCGCAATCAGAACGACAATGACAATGGCAAGATAGGCAGCCTGAGACGCCATGTAGGCGCTTTCCTGCGCCAGCGACGGAAACTCCGCCGCCGGGCGCGGAATACCGGAAATGCCGCGGGCACCATTGGTCAGCACGGGTTCGGACTTGACCACAAGTCGAATGATTTCCGCAATCCCGATGGAGGCAATCGCCAGATAGTCGGACCGGAACCGCAGACAGATCTTGCCGATAGGCCAGGCCACCAGAGCTGCGGCAAGCATCGCTCCGATCCAGCCGACGAAGAACGGCATGTCAAAGCCGCCGATACGGCCGTCGGCATGTTCTGTCGTCAGAATCGCGGAGGTATAAGCGCCAACTGCGAAGAACCCGGCGATGCCGGCGTTGAACAGACCGGCAAAGCCCCACTGAATGTTGAGCCCCAGCGCCAGCAGCGCGTAGATGCCGATGAAGATCGCCATGAAGAGGGCGTAGTTGAGAAGACCGAGATATTCCATTTTCTCTCCCTCCCCTTATAGCACTTTGCCCTTGAGCAGCCCGGTCGGGCGCACAAGCAGCATGAACAACAGGATGGCGAAGGCCATTGCGGCCTTGTATTCGCTCGGGATCACCAGAACCGACAACTCCTCGGCAATGCCGACGATCAACCCGCCAAGCACGGCCCCCTCGATCCGGCCGACCCCGCCCAGGATGGCGGCAGCGAACATCGGCAGCAGCATCTGCCAGCCCATCAGCGACTTCAGTTCCGTGTTGAGGCCGAGGAAGACACCGGAGGCGGCACACAGACCACCTGCGATCACCCAGGTCAGCATCACGACCTTCTTGTTGTCGATGCCAGAGAGCAAAGCCAGATTGGGGTTGTCCGACATGGCGCGCATGGCCTTGCCCCACTTGGAGCGGGTCAGGAACAGCTGCAGTCCGCCGACAAGCGCGAGCATGGCGATGACCGTCAGGATTTCGCGGTCACGGATGCGCAGGCCGAAATAATTTTCCGGACGGACGATGCCGCGGGAATAGGTTTCCGTATCGACACCCCAGACCACCTGCACCACGGCGCGGATCATAAGCGCTATGCCGAGCGAGGCCATCACGGTGACGATTTTCGGCCGCTCGCGCAGATGTTCATAGAACACCTTGTCGATGCCGACGGCAACGGCGGCGGTCGCGATGATGGCGATCGGCAGGGCCAGCAGTGGCGAGACGCCAAGACCGGTGACAACCGCCAGCGCAATGAAGGCACCAAGCGTCGCCAGATCACCATGCGCCAGATGCGCGTAGCGCAGGATGGCGAAGATCAGCGTGATGCCAACGGCGCCAAGTGCATAGATCGAGCCGAGCACGATGCCCGGAATGACGTAGAAATTGATGAGCTCGAGAAAATCCATACCGCTCAGCCCCCCAGGAACATTTCAGCGACTTCACGGTCGGCCAAGAGGTCGGCACCGCTGCCTTCGTGGCGGTTCTTGCCGGCGGCCAGGACATAGCCCCGGTCGGCAAAGGCAAGCGCCTGCTTGGCGTGCTGCTCCACCAGGAGAATGGCGACACCGGTGTCGCGCACGTCCCGGCAGATCTGGAAGATCTGTTCCATGTATTTGGGCGAAAGCCCGGCGGTCGGTTCGTCGAGAAGCAGAAGCTTCGGATCGAGCATCAGCGCCCGGCCCATCGCCACCATCTGCCGCTGCCCGCCCGACAGGGACCCTGCAAGCGTCTTGCGACGTTCCTTCAGGTCCGGAAACAGGGTGTAGACCCGGTCATAGGCAGCGCTGAGGTCACCCTTCTTCAGGAAGCCGCCCATCTCCAGGTTCTCGTGGATCGACATCTCGCGGAAAATGTTGTCGACCTGCGGGACATAGCAGATGCCGCGCTGGACGATGCGGTTGGGAGCCCAACTGGTGATGTCGTCGCCGTCGAACAGCATGCGACCGCCGCGGATGGTCAGGAGACCGAAAACGGATTTCATGGCTGTGGACTTGCCGGCACCATTCGGGCCGACGATGACGACGATCTCGTCCGCATCCACATGCATGGAGACGTCCTGAAGGATGTCGGCGTCACCATAGCCTCCGGTGATGCCGTCCATGGAAAGAAGCGCTGTCATGCGGCATCTCCCGTGGTTTCGCCCAAATAGGCTTCCAGCACCTGAGGATTGGACCGCACGGTCTGGAAATCGCCCTGGATCAACACCCTGCCCTCGGCCATGCACACAACGGGATCGCAGAGTTTCTCGATCATTTCCATGTCATGCTCGATCAGGATGAACGTGTAGCCGCGCTCCTTGTTCAGGATCTCGATCTTGGTCTCGAGCTTGCGCAGCAGGGTGCGATTGACGCCTGCCGCCGGTTCGTCGAGCAGCACAAGTCTGGCATCGGTCATCATGGTGCGGCCCAGTTCCAGAAGCTTCTTCTGGCCACCGGAAAGGTTGCCGGCCGGCTCGTGCGCCACGTGGGTCAGCTCCAGGAATGCCAGGGTCTCATAGGCCTTTTTCTCGACCTCGGCCTCGGCAGCCTTCACCCGCCCCCAGGCGAGCCAATTGGAAAACAGGCTTTCGCCCGGCTGAGACGGCGGCACCATCATCAGGTTTTCCAGCGCCGTCAGCTTGTGAAATTCATGCGGGATCTGGAATGTCCGCACCAGTCCCTTGTGAAACAGCTCATGGCTGGCCAGGCTGGTGACGTCCTCGCCCAGAAACCGGATGCGTCCGCTTGTCGGTTGCAGTGCCCCTGCGATCAGGTTGAAAAGCGTCGTCTTGCCAGCCCCGTTCGGGCCGATCAATCCGGTGATACTGCCTTCCTCGACGCGGAACGAGCAGCCATTCACCGCCCGGAATCCGCTGAAATCCATAACGAGCTGATCAAGCTCCAGCATTCACGCTCCTTGCCGCTCCCAACGGTCAGTCTTTTTCTTATTCCGGCCGCGCTTTCCCGTTTCCCGGAATTAGCGGAGCGGGCGCAAAATGGCCCGAACCGGCGCGGCGTCCAGCCCTTCTAACTTCATTGGCAGCGCAATCAACTCATAATCACCGGGTTCCACCGCAGAAAGAGCAAGATTTTCCAGAATCAGCATGTCACGGGAACGGGCGATCCCGTGACTGGGCAGGGTTTCGGAAGGATCCGGGTCGACGGAGGGCACATCCACGCCGATCAATTTGACACCGGCGTCCGCCAGCAGGCTCATCGTTTCCGGTGCCAGAGCCCTGTAGCCTGCCGGCCAGACCGTAACGTCTCGTTCTTCGGCAAGCCGCACAAGCACTCGAGGCGGGCAGCCTTCAAGGAACGCTTCCAGCTCTTCGGGCTGGCAAAGCGGACCGGTACCGCGTGCATCGATCAGCCGGGCCGGTCCGACGAAATCATGCAGATCAAGCTGATCGACCGTCAGACCGTCCGGGTCGTAGTGCAGGGGTGCATCGGCATGGGCTCCGCAATGGCTCGACATGGAAAACTCGCCGACATTCACCGGGCAGTCTTCTGAGATAGCCGCCGTCCAGGAGCTGCGATAAGGCGCGTCGCCGGGATAGACCGCTATACCCGGCCGCACGGGCGGCGTGATGTCGAACAGATCCGTCATCTTGAAATATCCTGCTGAAGGGCAATTGCCGCGTTTCAGACAGTTTGAAACAACCATGGCTGGCAAGTGTTGTAAAGCTGAGCAGACACGCCGGCGACAGGCAGTCAGCTGGCGCAAAACCAGCGCGATACGGCCTTTTGCAATCGGGGAAAGCTCAAATCCGGCATCCAAGGTGTCGCACAACAATCTGTTGGCGTTTGATGCAAGTTTTATCTATCGGCACTATTCTAAATTCAGAAACTGAAAGTATCACCAGATCTCGTTAAGTTTGTCAGCGGTTTTCCCGATTTTAAATTGAATGATATATTCACGTTCCTTACACTTCTGCAAAGTTGCAAATTTGCGTTGCCAGACACGAACTGGCGGCTTCGTCCGTCATGATTTTTGATTTCGAATGCGTTCATCCCGGAGAACGACCCTGTCACACATGTCCGATCTTTCCCAGACGCAGCGGGCAACCGAAAAAAGGAAAGCGTCCCTGCCTTTTACACTCGATGACGGCAGGGTGGATCAGGACCTGATCTTTTCGATTTACGATCGTCTCGACACCGGTATCTGGATTTTCGATTTCGACGAGAAATGCATTGTGTGGGCCAATCGCAAGGCGCTTGAGATTACCGATGCCGAATCGCTGGAAGAGCTGCGGGCACGCGACATGGGCTCGGACATGTCCCATTCGGTGGAACAGCGCCTGCGGCAGTACCAGCAGGATTTCACCAAGCACGACGTGAGCTTTTCGGAGATCTGGACACTCTATCCGAATGGCAAGGCTCAGGTCCTGCAGGTTGTCATGAGCGGCATCCGGCTGAATGACGGTCGTATGGCGCTGCTGTGCGAAGGCCGTCCGCATCACGAGCAACAGCCGGAAACGCTCCGAAGCGCCGAAGCGCTGATGCACACCACGGTGATGATCTCGCTGTTTTCCGAAGACGGACAACCTCTTTACCGCAACACGGCCGCGAGGGCAGCTTGCACCGATCTCGCGTGCACCTTGTGGGATCATTTCATCGATCAGGTGCTCGCCAAGAACGTGATGGGCGTCCTCACGGAAAAAGCCACGACCAAGTTCGTGGCGGAGGTCCGGACGAGCGACGGCCTACGCTGGCACGAAATCACCATCCGCCGCTGCCATGACGCCGTAACAGGAAAGCCTGCCTTTCTGCTGAGCGAGATCGATGTCACGGAGCTTCACCAGACCAAGGAACGCGCCCAGTATCTTGCGAGCCATGATGCGCTGACAGGACTGTCGAACCGGACCTATCTGAAGGAACGCCTGTCGCATGTGAGGCAGACTGCGAAGGACAACAACCTGATCGCAACGCTTTATCTCGTGGATCTGGACGACTTCAAGATGGTCAACGACACGCTTGGCCATGCTGCAGGCGACCATCTTCTGCAGCTTGTTGCATCCAAACTGAAGGATCTGGCCGGAAACAACGACATTGTCGCCCGTCTTGGCGGCGACGAATTTCTGATCTGCCACCTGTCCTCGCCCGAAAGCCCGCGACCGGACTGGTTCGGACAGGCGCTGCTGCAGGCCTTTACCAGTCCGCATCTGATTGAGGGCAAGCCTCGTCATGTCGGGCTGAGCATCGGCTATGCCCATTATCCGGCCGACGGTACGGACATCGACCAGCTCATGCGTCATGCGGACCTTGCGCTTTACCAGGCCAAGTCGGAGCGGAAGAACAAATGCGTCCGCTACAAGGAATTCATGCGCAAACTCCGGGACAAGCACATGTCCCTGAAGAAGGATCTCGAACGGGCAATCCGCGAGAATGAATTCCTGCTGTATTACCAGCCGATTGCCTGCACCCGTACCCAACGTGTTGTCGGCGCGGAGGCCCTGTTGCGTTGGCAGCACCCCGAAAAAGGCCTGGTCAGTCCCGACGACTTCGTGCCGGTTGCCGAGGAAACGGGCCTCATCAACGAGATCGGCACCTGGGTCAGCCGGAATGTTGCCTACATGCAGTCCGGGCTCAAGCTGCTGAACGTTTCCGTACCGCTGTCGATGAATGTCTCACCCAAGCAGCTTTCGGACCCCACGTTTGTTGCACGCATGCAGAGCCTGCCGAAGGAAACCGGCTGCAATGCGAACGACATCTCGCTGGAAATCACCGAAAGCGTTCTGCTTGGCGATATTCCGCATGCCTACGAATCCCTGACGAAGCTGAAAGCCGCCGGCTACCGGATCGTTATCGACGATTTCGGCACCGGCTATTCCAACCTGGCCTATCTGCACAACTATCCAATCGACGGTATCAAGATCGACCGGATGTTCATGAACGACATTGCCACCGGCGGCGCCATCGTGAAGCTGATCCTGTCGCTGGCATCAGCGCTTGATGCCAGCGTTGTCGCCGAAGGGGTGGAAACCGTTGAACAGCGGGCCTGGCTGTCTGAAAACGGTTGCAACCGTTTCCAGGGCTTCCTCTATTCCAAACCGGTGCCCGAACAGCAGTTTATCGACATGCTGCAGGCCCAGGTTCGCGTCGCGGCTATGTGACCTTTGCGCGGGTCTTGAACTCCGGCCGGTTCCAGCTTTCCGTATCCAGAATATCCTTCAGGATCTCAACCGCGTCGACAATGTCCTGATGCGACAGGTACAGCGGCGTGAAGCCGAAGCGCATCACGTCAGGTGCCCGGAAATCACCGATCACGCCGCGGTCGATCAGCGCCTGCATGACGGCGTAACCTTCCTTGAAGCGGAACGAGACCTGGCTGCCGCGGGCATTCGGATCCCGCGGGCTGGCCAGTTCCAGTTGCGGGCACTTGGCCTCGACTTCAGCGATGAACAACTCGCTGAGTGAAACGGACTTGCGGCGGATGTCCGCCATGTCGACGTCCTCGAAGACGTCAAGGGCCGCATGAAGGCTCGAAAGCGCAAGAATGGCGGGCGTGCCGACCGTCATCCGGCTGATGCCGGAAACCGGCCTGTAGTCGAGATCGAACGCGAAGGGGGCCTCATGCCCCATCCAGCCGGTCAGAGGCGAGGTGACCTTGTCCTGGTGCTCGGGGGCGACATACAGAAATGCCGGAGCACCCGGGCCTCCATTCAGATACTTGTATCCGCAACCAACGGCAAAATCCGCTCCAGCCCCGTGAAGATCGACCGGGATCGCGCCGGCAGAGTGGGCGAGGTCCCACATCGCCAGGGCACCTGCGTCATGGGCCGCGCGGGTGATATCCGCCATGTCATGAACCCGGCCGGTGCGGTAGTCGACCTGCGTAAGCATCACCACCGCCACGTCTTTACCAATGGCGTCCTTCACCGCTTCCGGATCGACAACCTTCAGTACGTGGCCTTTGTCGAGCAATTGCTTCAGGCCGGAGGCGACATATAGATCGGTCGGGAAGTTGCCATTGTCGGAAAGGATGACCTTGCGCTCCGGCCGCAACGCCAGGGCTGCGGAAAGGACCTTGAACACATTGACAGAGGTGCTGTCGCAGGCGACGACCGTCCCGGCCGGTGCGCCGATCAACTTGCCGATGCGGTCACCTGTGCGGGCGGGAAGGTCGATCCAGCTGTGGGTGTTCCAGGCCCGGATCAGGCTGTTGCCCCATTCCTCGTTGATTACCTGCGCAATGCGGGCAGGCACGTGTTTCGGCAGCACACCAAGCGAATTGCCATCCAGATAGATGACCCCGTCGGGGATTTGAAACGCCTGTTTTTTGGAAGCCAGAACATCTGCCGTGTCGGCCGGGTGCTGCGAGGTCATGAGTAGCTCTTGTGTCGGATAGTTGCATTTGAAAGGAAGCGGCACGCTATCAAAGGGGCATTTCGCAAACAACTGTTTCCGCGAACCGTTTCATCCGGTTCCAACCCGCACGGGAAAACGTCTGTTTCAGCCGCATGTCGCAAATAACACAAAAATGCCCGTTTGAATGGAGGACATCCGGGCGCTATCTGTTAGCGTGACCTCAAAGCGCCGGCAGGGCCGGTGCATCTGACATATGCGGTTCAAGAGATGTTCATCAGCGTCTTCGACATTTTCAAAATCGGCATCGGGCCGTCCAGTTCTCACACGGTTGGCCCGATGGTAGCCGTTCACCGTTACCTTGACCGGGTGCGGGGCCTGTCCGGCGCGGAAAACCGCGCGACTCGGCTGACCGTCACCCTGCATGGCTCACTTGCCTTCACCGGCAAGGGCCACGCCACGGACAAGGCCGTGTGTCTCGGCCTGCTGGGAGCCAGGCCCGATTCCATCGATCCGGACAAGGTCGACCCGATGCTGGAAGAGCTGGAGCAGACCAGGAAGCTGAAAATAGACGGCCTGCCGGAGCTGCATTTCGAACCGTCCCGGGATGTCATCTTCGACTATGGCCCTCCGCTGGCGCTCCACGCCAATGGCATGACCTTCCATCTGCTGGATGCTGCCGGCGCCGTCATCGACACCTTTGTCTATTATTCCATCGGCGGCGGTTTCGTGGTCAGCGAATCCGAATTGCGCAAGACCAGCAACGAACCGGTCAACGAGCTTGCCAAGCAGGATGTGCCATTTCCCTTTGCAAACGCCAAACAGATGCTGGAGATGGGCCGGGAAGCCGAGCTTTCCATTGCCGAGATGAAGCTTCGCAACGAATGCAGCGACAAACCTCAGGCTGAAGTGGAAGAAGGCATCGACCGCCTTTGGTCGGCAATGGATTCCTGTATCAACCGCGGCATTTCCCAGACCGGCATTCTGCCCGGCGGCCTGAAAGTGAAACGCCGCGCCGCAGATATCTACCAAAAGCTCATTCGTGAAGGCCGCACGAACCCGCCTTTCGAGCACAACGTGGTCGACTGGCTCGGCGTTTACGCCATGGCCGTCAACGAGGAAAACGCTGCCGGAGGCCGTGTCGTGACGGCCCCGACCAATGGTGCTGCCGGGGTCATTCCGGCCGTGACCCGCTATTACCTCGATCACTGCCCCGGCGCGGACCAGGCCGGCATCAGGACCTTCCTGCTGACGGCGGCAGCTGTTGGCGGCATCATCAAGGCAAATGCCTCGATCTCAGGTGCCGAAGTTGGCTGTCAGGGCGAAGTCGGCTCGGCCTCTGCCATGGCGGCTGCCGGTTTGTGCGCAGCGCTTGGCGGCACCAACGAGCAGATCGAGAATGCGGCGGAAATCGCCCTGGAACACCATCTCGGCATGACCTGCGACCCGATTGCAGGCCTGGTGCAGGTCCCTTGCATCGAGCGTAATGCCCTTGGTGCGGTCAAGGCTGTTACTGCTGCCTCTCTGGCGCTTCGTGGCGACGGTTCGCATTTCGTGCCGCTGGACGGCTGCATCGAGACCATGCGCCAGACCGGCATGGACATGATGGAGCAGTACAAGGAAACCTCGAAGGGCGGGCTGGCCGTCAATATCGTGGAATGCTGATCCTCCTTTGCCCGCCCGTCGTAAGCTGATCATCCCCGGCGGCCAGAACCTGCGCCGCCGGCTCTCTCTTTCAAGGGGCCGACATGGCGCTTTACATCACCCCGCTTTTCGCGGGCCTGCTGACGCTGCTTTACATTTTCCTGAGTGTTCGGGTGATCGGCGTGCGCAAGAGCGAACGCATCGGCCTCGGCGATGGCGGCCATGGCGGTTTGCAAAGACGCATGCGCGCCCACGGCAACTTTGCAGAATATACCCCGCTGGGGCTGATACTCATGCTGCTTCTGGAGCTGACGGGTGCCACGCCCTGGCTGCTCTGGGCTCTTGGGGTGGGTCTTTTCACCGGCAGGGCCCTGCACGCCTACAGCGTCAGCCAGGAACCGGAACCGCTCAGGTTCCGGATTGCAGGCATGGCTCTCACATTCACCGTTCTGGTTGTCGCGGCACTGATGTTGTTAACGCGCTCGGCAAACGGTCTGCTGACCGGCTGATCAGATCTGCTGCAGCCTAGTTTTGTGTGCGTGCGCAATGTGAAGCCGGGCAGCAGCTTCTGCTGCGGCACAGTCGCCCCGTGAAATCGCGTCAACGATTGCGGCATGTTCCTCGACCGCCGTTTCCCGCCGTTCCGGCGTATCCAGCGTCGTGCCAGCCATCAGGATGAGCGACAGGCGCAGGTGGTCGATCTGGTCGACCAGATAGCGATTGTGCGAGGCCAGGCACAGGCGGCGGTGAAACTCCCGGTTTGAGCGCACCAGGCTGTCCTTGTCCGCAATGCGCTTGCGATCGGCGCTGACCAGATCCTGCAGGATCTCCACTTCCGGCTTTGACGCATGCTTGGCGGCAAGTCCGGCGGCCGTTCCTTCCAGAACTTCCCGCATGAAGTAGACTTCGTTGATCTGGCCATGATCAAGTGTCGGCACCACCATGCCACGGTTGGGCTCGTGCACGGCGAGACCCTGTGCCTCAAGCCGTTTCAGGCCTTCGCGGATCGGCGTTCTGGAGACGCCGAATTCTTCCGCCAGGTCTGCCTCGCGCAATCGGTCTCCGGGTTTCAAGACCCGCTCTTCAATGAGGCCGATCAGCCGGTGGTAGATTTCAGATCCGTTCATGATGTCTGGTTAGCGGCAAGCTGGGGTTCGCGCAAGCAATTGCAGCTTTCGGGTCGCTTGACCTTCCGAAACACTGTCTTCCGGAAGAGAAGCGTTTTTGCGATTACCGGGAGAAGCACCTCGCTACGCACGCTCAGGTGCCGGGCGTAAACAGTTTGCCGCCGACAACCGGCTTGCTGACACCGGTCGTGCCGGGAAAGGTGGTTGGCAGACCGGCATTCAAACGCGCGCCCAGGAAAGCCATTGCCTGGGCTTCCAGGGCATCGCCGTCGATCCGGTAGTCGTCAGCCGACACGACATCTCCCGCAAGAAGCTTCGCCAAGGCTTTCATCAGAACCGGATTGTGCCGTCCGCCGCCACAGACCAGCCAAAGCCGAGGAACCCGCGGCAAAAGCTTTTCCGCGCTGGCAATGGCGGCTGCCGTGAAAGCGAGCAAGGTAGCAGCGCCATCCTCCAGGCCAAGACCTTCAGCAAATTCGCCGGAGAAACTGTAGCGGTCGAGGGACTTCGGACCCGGCTCGGCCAGGAACGGATGGGTGAGCGCTGCCTGAAGACGACCTTCATCGACCGTGCCCTTTGCCGCGATCGCCCCGCCCGCGTCATAGTCGCCGGCACCGTGCTTGCGGACCCAATCGTCCAGGAAAGCATTGCCCGGTCCGATATCGAACGCCAGCAGCTTGTCGCCTTCAATATAGGTAAGATTGGAAACCCCACCGATATTGAGGAAACACAAGGGCTCCTTGTCTTCGCCAACCAGTGTCTTGGCGAGCGCCTGATGATAGACAGGGACCAAAGGAGCTCCCTGCCCGCCTGCCACCATATCCGCAAGGCGAACGTCGCCGATCACCGGAACATTGAGATCCGTTGCAAGAGACTGCGGATCACCGAGTTGGACTGTTTCGCCCTTGGCCGGATCGTGCCAGACCGTTTGGCCGTGAAAAACCACGGCATCCGGCGCGAGACCGTGCGTTGCCAGAAACCCCAGGATCGCCTCGGCATGGTCGCGCGTTACCGCAGCGGCGATTTCCGGCCAGTCGTCGCGTCCGGTTCCCTTGCGCGCAGCAGCTTCCAGCACCCGGCGCTTTGTCTCTGGCCGGTAGCTTGCCGTTTCCGCAGGGCCGAACCGGGCAACCGTCCGGCCGTCGGTTTCGATCCACGCCAGATCGATACCGTCGGCCGAAGTGCCCGAGATTGTTCCAAGGATGGAGTAGTGATCGCTCACAGGCTTTCCTGAACTGCCTTGAGACCGGCTTCTGCGATGTCGAACAACTCGTTCACCTGGGCTTCGGTAATGATCAGCGGCGGACAGAAGGCCATGGCGTCCAGCATGTTGCGCGAAATCAGGCCCTTGTCGTGGAACATTGCATTGGTTTTCGCGCCGAGCGCGCCGGGCGTTGCCGCAAGCGCCTCATGCGACAGTTCCGCGGCACCAATCAGCCCGATGCCGCGCGTTTCGATTACCAGCGGATTTTCCGCAAGACCGGCAAGGCGTTTCTGGAAAGTCGGCGCAATGGCTCTGACATGGCCAACCAGATCGCGCTCCTCGATGATCTTCAGATTTTCAAGCGCAACAGCTGCTGCAACCGGGTGCCCGCTGCCGGTGTAACCATGACCAAGCACGCCGATCTTGTGGCTTTCGTCCGCGATCGGCTGATAGACCGTGTCGTTGATCAGCAGCGCGGAAATCGGCTGGTAGGACGACGACAAGGCCTTGGAGAGGGTCATCATGTCCGGCTGCAGATTGTAGGTTTCCGTGCCGAACATGTTGCCGGTCCGGCCAAATCCACAGATCACCTCATCGGCGACGAAGAGAATGTCATATTTCTTCAGAACCGGCTGAACTGCTTCCCAGTATCCGTCCGGCGGCACGACCACGCCACCGGCCCCCATCACCGGCTCGGCAAAGAAGGCCGCGATCGTTTCCGGGCCTTCGGCCAGGATCAGGTCTTCCAGATCCTGCGCACAGCGCTTTGCGAAATCCGCCTCGCTTTCACCGTCCTTTTTCATGGTCCGGTAGTGCGGGCAGGTGGTGTGCAGGATCTGCGGCAGCGGCAGGTCGAACGAGCGGTGGTTGTTGGGCAGGCCCGTGAGACTGGCCGAGGCGATGGTGACACCGTGGTAGCCGCGCACGCGCGAAATGATCTTCTTGCGCTCCGGCTGGCCAAGCGCATTCGACCGGTACCAGATCAGCTTGATTGCGGTGTCGTTGGCCTCAGACCCGGAGTTGGTGAAATAGGCCTTCGACATCGGCACGGGAGCCATCTCGACCAGCTTTTCCGCCAGCTCGATCGACGGTCCATGGCTCTTGTAGGTGAAGGTGTGGTAGTAGGGCAGCTTCTCCATCTGCCGGGCGGCCGCATCGACCAGGCGCTTTTCACCGAAGCCGACGGCAACGCTCCAGAGACCGGCCATACCTTCGATGTAACGCTTGCCGTTGATATCCTCCACATAGATGCCCTCGCCCTTCTCGATCACCAATGCGCCTGTCTCTTCCTGACGGCGGGCGTCGGCGTAGGAATGGAGCTGGAATGCCGTGTCGCGGGCTTCAAGGGAATTCGGCAGCTGTGCCATGAAGGGTCTCGTCTCAAATGCGGTTGGAAAGATCCGGCCGCAGGCGACTCAAAGGTTCCTGCGCGGTGGAGCACACGGTAGGCCATAGCCTTACAAAATTGAAGAGATTGCTTGGGACGATTTTTCCTGCAAACGAACCTCGAAAGGCCGGAGCCACATGCGAAGTATCGCAAGTGGCGATCTTTGGCTGAAGACCGTTTGCCTGTGAGGGCCGTCACATGTCTCCGGGGCTCAGTCGGGCTACTTACATCTTGTCCGCAGAAACGGACACACCACTGGCAGGAGCAACCCTCAAGCAGATGGCCGGTGGAGCAAACGGGCGGAGGCAGAAAGCTTCCGCCCGTCCGCTTTTCGGCCAACCCGGGATCGCCTAGCACACATTCAATTTGTCGCAGAAAGTGCGCGCCGCTCCGGCATGGCTTCGTCCGCTGTCCAGAGCGCAACTTCGAGCTCCTGCACGCGCCCCCTGATTGCGACGGCTTCCCTACGTGGCGGCATTCCCAACATCTCACCACCAACCTCGGCGGCTTTCGTCAGGGCGGTGGAAAGGACGATCGAAGCGCCACGTGACTTGCCGACTTCCATCAGCCTGCTGGCCACATTCACGCAGTCGCCGGTTGCCGCGATCTGCTGCTGGTTCTCATGCCCCAGACGCGACAGCACCACCGGACCGAAATGGCCGCCAAGGCGTACGTCGCGAATTTCGGCGTCGAGCCCGGAGGCAAGGATCCAGCCACGCACGGCAACGACGAGATCAAAGGCACAGCGACAGGCGTCAGCGGCATCCTTTGGTCCGGCGTCCGGAATGCCGAATCCGATCATCGCCCCGTCTCCCATGAAATCCAGTACCAGCCCCTTGTTGCGCGCGGCCTCATTGACGACCAGCGTATGAAAGGCCTTCAGAACATCCCGGGTTCGCGCAGGACCCAGTTTTTCCGAAAGGGCGGTGTATCCGGCCAGATCAATGAACAGGATCGCAACCGGCTGCTCCCGCGGGACCAGCAGAAAGCCGGGGTCATCGGCAATGCGCCGGGCAAGATCCGGCGCCTGAAACCGGCTGAGAGCCTCACGGGCCGCCACCAGTCGGCGTACCCTGAACCACTCGAAACCTTCCCTCAGCACAGCAAGCGCGACAACCGGCGGCACACTTGCCGCAATCGGCAATGCCGCGTTGAGCCAGATGCCCTGGTTGAAACAGATGACGACGACGGTCAGCCAGCCCAGCAATAGCAGCAGATAAACGATGGTTGCGCTGGCCAGCGGCAGGAACACGACAACGGCCATGCCCAGTAGCGTAATGGAGACGGCAGCGAGTGCATCGAAACTGCGGACCCGGCTGTCGCGTAGCAGAACCGATCCGTCCAGCAGGTTGGCAATCCCCGTCGACAGGACTTCCACCCCAGGCAGGATAGGGTCGAACGGAGACGAAAACCGGTCGCCGACAGCCGAAGCGGTGACACCAAGAAGCACCAGACGACCACCAAGAGCTGCCTTGGCGGCTGCGGCATCCTGAAGAAGCGATTGCGCGCTGACGGTTCTGATGGTGCCGCCCTTGCCATAATAGTTCAGCGGTTGCTGCCACTGCAGATCCAGCGACTGCACTCGCCCGGAAATCCGGATACCTTCCGCGGTCACCGATGGGGGTGCACCCAGGAACCCGGCAACAGCCAGCATGCCAAACGAGGGAGCCAGTCCCTGGTCGGTCTTGAAAATGAGAGGGATATGGCGCGGTGTGCCGCCGGCATCGGTCGAGACATTGACGAGGCCGACGCTGGCTGCTTCCGCGAAGGCTTCAAACGGGCGCAACTCGGTTTCGGGAGCCGGCACCAGTACCGCCGCAGCCCTTTCAAGCGGGAACTGGCCACCGGCCGCAATCACCGTAGGCAGAGAAGCAAGCGCCGTCGCAAGGCCGGTGTCTGCTGCCTCGTTCGATTTTCCCATCAGCAGAATATCGATGGCCAGGGCCTTGGCGCCTGCGTCCCGGATCCGGTCAACCAGCTCGGTCAGAAACACCCTGTCGACCGGATAGTGACCGGCTGCGGCCACCGTCTGATCGTCGATGGCCACGATCACCACATCCTGCGGCGCTTCGCGCGGTCCCTTGATGTGGATACGAAGATCGAGAAGCACCGTCTCCAGCCGGTCAAGCACGCTTGCCCGTCCGGCAACATGGCCCAACGCCAGGGAGCCTGCCCAGACGGCCCCGACGATCATCGCCAGGACCACGAGACAGACGTAGAGCTTCAGTTTCATTGACCGAAACGGGACATAAGCCCTGCGGCCCTTTCCGCTGACCATGTGGCCGGTGCGAAGGGAAGGCCCGGGGCGACGTCCGCTCCTTCACCGGCTGCGAGCAGCACCGTATCGCTGCCATCCGGCCGGGATACCGACACGTGACCGCGCAAAACGAAGACTGACGTGCGCTCCGGCCCGACATCCACTGCGTAGATCGTGCCACGAACGGCGGCAATGGCGTGAGGGGTTCGCACCTGGAACGGGCCACTGCCCGGCTCGACCTCGATCAGCATCGCATCGGTTTCGAGATCGACATCTTCCGGGCGCGTGGCGCCTGCGGCGGTGTCGATGTTGAAAGCACTGGCTGCTTCTGCTTCGATCACGAGACCGTTCGCGCACTGAAACACAGTCCTGGGCGGATCCTGGATCTGTGTGCGTTCGCAGCCGTTCACATTTTGCGCCATGGCCGTGGAGGAAGCTGCGAGCATCAACCCGATCAGGGTTCCGGCCAATTTCAATCGTCTTGTTGACATTGCAATCCCGATAGGCTTGTCAATTTTAGGTAAGGCATCGCCGTGAGATACCACCATGGTATGACACAACAACCGTTGTAACCACCGTTGTACTGGTGCTCGCATCACACGAGAAAGAGAGAATATGGCTACCGAAGAGAGTTTGAATAAGGAAAAGCTCCTGGGACAGAGCTTTATTTTCGAAGCGCTGGATGACGAGAGCCGCAAGGATCTGGCCGCTTTCGCACATGTCAAACGCTACACCGCAGGCGATATCATTTTCGACATGGGAACGCCGGGGCAAAGCATGATGGCAATTGCGGAAGGCTCGGTACGCGTCAGCATGCCGACGCCCAGCGCCCGCGATGTTACCTTGTCGGAACTGCATCCCGGCGACATCTTCGGCGAAATTGCCCTGCTCGATGGCGGCGAGAGGTCAGCAAACGTGCGCGCCTTGACCAACTGCAAGTTGGTCGTGGTCGAACGGAGGTCTCTGCTTGAAGTGCTCAATCGCGATCCGGCTCTTTCCATCCGGCTGATCGAGCTTCTTTGCCAGCGCGTTCGCCGGTCGGACGAACGGATGATGGAAATCGGTTTTCTCGGTCTGCCGGAACGTCTCGCCCGCCTGCTGCTCCGCATCACCGTGACCGCTCCCGGCACTGAAGAGAAGCCACTGACCAAACTGTCGCTCTCCCAGTCGGAAATCGCAGAGATGATCGGCAATACGCGAGAGACAGTGAACCGGTGCCTGCGCAAGTTCCAGAAAGCAGACCTGATCGACCTCAAGGAAGGCTGGCTGATCATCCGAAACCGGGAAGGCCTAGAGGACGTCGCGGACTTCGTGTGAGGAACACGAGAGCCGTTTTGGCCACAACTCAGGACGCGCTGGCCGTCATCAGATAGCCGATGTCGGGGCAGTGTCGCGCGTCACAGGCCCCGGCGAATGATCTCTCCTAGGTAAGAGGGACAGGCGAACACCACTTCGCCTTCACCAAGCCAAAGGAAGATCCAGATGTTCAGGAAAACCATCTTCACCGCCGTTGCCGCCGCAGCCCTGGCAACCACGACCTTCGCCCCTGCCGCCTTTGCCGGGGGCTATGGAAAAAGCAACCACAAGGGCTATCAGCACCAATGGGCTTTTGGCGCTCGTGATGCGGTTGTGACGCGGCATATCGACTGGTGCTTTGGCCGCTACAACTCCTATCGTGTTTCCGACAACACGTTCCAGTCCGGGCAAGGCTCGCGCCTGCAGTGCTCCTCTCCGTTCATTAGCCGCTGACCATTCGCCTGACAGGAGACATTTGCCGGCAAAGCGGGCAGAGCACGGAGATCATATCCCGGCTCTGCCCCGCCGGAATGCGCCTCCGGCAATAGCCAAAATCAGATGCCGTTCTCTTCAAGAAAGCGATGGATGGCACCAAGGCATACCTGCCAGGCAGGTTCCTGATCGACCAGAATGTGATTTCGGCTTTCCAGCGCCACGAATTGCGCCCCCGGGATACCTGCCGCAACAGCCTGGCCGAGTTCCAGCGGAATGCGCTGATCGTATCTGGAGTGCAAAACGATTGTCGGCGCCTTTACCTGACCAAGACGGTGGCGGACATCGATACGGCCGAAGGCTTCCTGAAACCGCGCCGCGTTTTTCGGCGAGGTTGTCTGACGCTGAAAATCATCGAACCAGTCCAGGGTTTCCGCGCTGGCATCCGGCATGAAGGTTTGCGTGAAAATATGCCGGTAGGCCGGATTATCCGTTCCCCAGCCAAGTTCCGTCAGCGTGATCACCGCTTCGCGGCGGGCCTGTTCCTCCGGTGAGGCGAGATATCGCCAGCCGGCAGCATACCCACTGATCAGGATCAGTCCGGAAACGCGCTCGGGATGACGCACGGCGTATTCAACCGACACGGCACAGCCCTGAGAAATACCCACCAGCGGAAACCGTTCCAGCCCCAGGGTATCGGCAACGACCTCAAGATCCTCGACAAAGGCGTCGAACCCGAGATCGTCCACGTCCCAATCTGACAGACCGCAGCCTCTCTCGTCGTAGCGGATCAACGTGCGGCCGCGGGAGAGCTCTGCAAAGCTTCTGCCCCAGATCGGGCTCGACCAGTCGAACTCCAGGTGGTTCAGCCAATTGGCCGCCTTCAGAATAGGTGGGCCGGACCCGATGCTGGCATAGGCGATCCTGGTGCCGTCTGCCACGTCGCAAAATCCGATATTCTGCGCCCTGAGCGCATGGGCACGGGCCTTGCGAACCCTGTCTGCCGGGTCGGCCGAACTCGTCTCGGCAAGCACGACGTGGTCAGACGAAAGACCTGGGGGTGATGTGATCCGCTGAAGGCCTGCCGGTGACGTATCACTTCGCATCCGCTGGTGCGCCTCTGCACCTTCCGGGTCGGCTTCCAGCCACAGTCGCTGCCACTTCCGACTGGCAGCCGGGCCAATATCCCCGTGGGTCGCCAGACGCCTGTAAACTTCCACCTGCGCCAGATGGACGTCTTCACGTTCAGCCGTCAGCCAGGCATCGAAAGCCTCGTCGCCGGCACCGTCCAGGCCGTCCAGCAACATGTTCCCGAGCCGCGTGGCCATGTCCTCAAGCTCAATGACACCAAGCATCCCTGCCTGGTTCCGAAGCCTTGCGTGAATATCCAGAATGTCGATACCGATGCCCTCAGCATCGAACTGGACGCGCTCGCGGTCGGCGATGATGCGCAACCGGTCCGGCGTATCCACCGCCCGCCGCAACTTGCTGAGCGCCCAGCGCAGCGCCGCTTTCGGATCGTCCGGAAGGTCCCAGAACAGCTCACACAATCGCTCACGTCGATGCGGCCGCCCCGTCGCAACCAGAAACGCCAGAAGCGCCCGCGCCTTCTTGGAGGCCGGCAGAACAATTTCCTGCCCCATGGCCCTGACGCGCAGTTCCCCAAGGAGCGAAATTTCCAGCGCCTGGGACATGTATGTCTCTGAACTCACTTTGGAAAAACACTTCGCGTCTTTGTAGCACCTAAAAGAAGGCTGGTAAAACAAACCTGTCAGAACTACCGCCTGCGCCTTCGCCGATTGCCAGGTTCTACGTCCATTAACCGGAATTCCGTTATTACCCCTGGGCCTGCATCCGGCCGAGATGCCCCATCCCCCGCCAAAACGATCCTGAAATCGGATCAAAACGAATTATTATTGCTAAGTTTCATCGCCGCAAAAATTCTTTTCAAAGAAACAGGAAATGCGCCTTGTTTTGGACACGGTTTCAACTTAGGTAACGGGCATCGATATTGTTTGTCGAACTTTGTGACTGCGCGGTTTTCCGTGTTCTGAACGATCTTCCCATCAACGTCGACCTAACCGCGCCGCCCCGCATACCGTGAGGCGCGCAAACTACCATGACCGATTGAAAGGAAATCGTTATGCCAGTAGGTACCGTAAAATTCTTCAACACCACCAAAGGCTTTGGCTTCATTCAGCCGGAAGATGGCGCTGCCGACGTGTTCGTGCACATCTCCGCTGTAGAGCGCGCAGGCATGCGCAGCCTGGTCGAAGGCCAGAAGGTCAGCTTTGAAGTTGTCCAGGACCGCCGTTCCGGCAAGTCCGCTGCTGACAACCTTCAGGAAGTCTAATTCTGCATCCAACTCTGTTCGGTGACCACGGATGTACTGGCACCGGGCAGCAGGATGAATGGAAAAGGCCGGGGTAACTCCCGGCCTTTTTTGCAACTACCACCAGTGAACGGTTGGAGACGTGCAGATGACTTCGTCCAAGGATAATGAAAGCCCGCTTCGCACACGACGGGAAACTGCGGAAAGCAAAGCGGAAACAACGCGTCGGGTCGCGCGTGAAATCAATGAGGCCGAGACATCTGCCCGCGACGCCAAGACGGCCCGGCTGAAAGCTGCAAGACTGGCGAGCCAGGACAAGCAGGCAGCCGCCGCCACGAATACCGCCAAAGGCAAGTCAGCCCCGGCAAAACCCCGCAAACCCATTGTGCCCAAGGCCTGACGCCGGGTTTCATTTCTCTTTTTCCCAGGGCTTCTTGCGGGCACTGTCGGCAAGGCGATTGAAACGGGCATTCAATATGGACCGCCCTTGATTGCCGTTCGGCGTTCGCTTCTGCTTTTCCGCCCAAAACCTCGGAACCATGGCACACCGTCAGGCGGTCGCCAGTTCCATGACCAGCGCCGGCTCCCTGCAACCGGGCAAGAGCTCGTATTCTACGCGTTCCACAACTGCAAATCCCAAAGATCCGTAAAAGGCGACTGCGCCCACGCTGGCGCATAGCACCGTGACCTGAAGCCGACTTGCGCTCAAACTTTCACGTTGAACATGCCGGATCAATCTGCGTCCAGTCCCCGATCTCTGGAACGCTCGCCTGATGTAACAGCCCCAGACATAGACAGTTTCCCCGCGAGCTGCGTAGACGCAGCTTCCGACGATCCGATCGTCATGAAACGCGAGGACCACACGTTCATCCGTCGCAGGCAGAATGCCACCCAGATCGTCTCCGGCAAGGGATTCGACCATCGCAGTGGCCGTGACGCTGCCCAATTGCTCCTGGTAGGTTTCGCGCCAGCACGTTACAAGAAAAGCCCTGAGACGGGATCTGGGCAGCCCGTCTGATAGATCGCCATCAGACGCAAGTTCGACCAGCTCCACCACGTTTCCTGTTCCTGGTTCATCAGGCAATCACAGATGAGGAACACCTCTTCTCGCTGATGGGCGGAACAGGTTCTCCAGCAGCCTATCGGTGGCTTGAACCGAATGTTCGTTCAAGCAGCGTCGAGTTGGAACCAGAAGCAGCTTCGCCAACCGCTTCAAGTTGATCCTGCGTGGTCATGCGCTCGTACGCTTCCCCATCGGACTGTATGCGATACTGCGGCATGCCATCGCGAGCAGGCAACCTTCCTGTCACACGATATGTCAGGCCGGACATGCCCTTGCCACCGAATACGTTTTTCAGGCGTACGGCCTGCCCTATCCTGAAACTGTGGTCCGAAGAGCCACCCGAGACTCTGCCCTGGCTGGTATTTGTGACCGTTTTCCTGGTCATGATAACTGGGTATCCTTTGATTTGAAGAATTCGCCGGCTGAGATCCGCCAAGTGACGCTATGCTATCGACAGATACGCGTATCGGCCTGTTCAACCGGCATACGGTGGCCGCTTCCGTAAACTGTTCTTGATCCAACGAGGTCAAATGCGTGACGGCAAGCGGTAAACATCTGCGCCACCAAACGTGTCATGACCGGTTTCGCGGGCACACTTGTCCAGGGAGGGCGCAGGCCTAAGCAGCACCCTGACAAGGAAAAATACACTCATGTACTTTGAATTTTCATTCAAAAATAGGCGGTAAGATTGATTTTTATTTTGTTCCGCGCTTATTTTTCTAATTTTCAGCATACACATTTTACAATAATAATCAAACAACAAAATATTTTGAGATTTTATTTCTTACAATTCTTTTGGAACGACCCGAAACGGCCCCTTCTTATAGGGACCATCCAAGCCGGGCGACCGTAATCACCTGCCCAAGAACATGCGGCATGTGTCATCGGAAACAAGATCCGATTTTCCGGATCAGGCACGTTGGGATTCGGCAAATCACCCGCTGACAAGCTGGCCTTCACACGAGATTGACGCCCCCGAGAACCTGTTCGGTCCATCGCATGGAAAGCAGGAACCCAATGCACGAATGTAGCCATTTCAAAGACGGCAAATGTTGAAGTTGCTTCCTGGAAACTGTCCGGACAGGCCGACAACGCTTCAGCGCAATGCAAACAGGTGCAAACGGATCAAATACTGATGGTGCAGGAAAAGTGGCGCACCGGGGAGGATTCGAACCCCCGACCCCCAGATTCGTAGTCTGGTGCTCTATCCAGCTGAGCTACCGGTGCGTATTTGCGAAGATCTTGTCATCTCGGTTGAACCTGGAGATGACCGGTCTTGGCGCTGCGGGGCGTGTCGTGTACCCCGGACAGGGCGCTTACCTACTGCGGTCCGATGGGGATTGCAAGAACCTTTTTGAACTTTTTTTCAAAGAACTGTCACACAGTTCGGAAAGCCGCAGAACTCCTCGAGACTTAGCAGTGAATAAGATCGCCCTTCCCGCTCACGGCTTGCGGTCGGGAACCTCGAAACAGAAACACGTGCCGGTCCGGTTGTCTTCCAGCCGCACCGATCCGCCATGCGCCTTGAGCAATTCGGCGACAATCGCCAGCCCGAGACCGACGCCGCCGTTTTTCGAACCGCTGTGAAAAGCCCTGAACAGTGCCTTGCGGATATTCTCCGGAATGCCCGGCCCCGTGTCGGAAACCCGGACGCGGACGCAGGTGCCCTCACGCTCGGCCTCGATGGTGATCCGCCGGACCAGCGTTTCGTCCTTTTCCGCTTCCAGCGCCTGAAAGGCATTGCGGACGAGATTGAGCATCACACGGAAGATCTGTTCCGGATCGGCGTCGATCTCGATTTCCACCGGGACCTTGTTGTCGAAACGCACCGTGGCATGATCCACGAGACCCAGCACGTCCGCCACGTCGTCACCGACACGCTTCAGCGCCAACAGACGGCGTTGCGGTGCCCGTTCCTGGGCCTTGCCGTAGGACATCACCGCCTGCGTGTAACCGACCGCCCTGTCGAGCGTTGCCAGGATCTTGGGGGCAAGGCGCTTGACCGTCGGGTCCGGCACATGCTCCAGGCGCTCCAGAAACAGCTGTGCAGAGGCCAGCAGGTTGCGGAGGTCGTGATTGATCTTGGAAACGGCCAGACCGAGGTCAGCAAGCCTCTGCTTTTGATGGAGCGCCCTTGAAAGAGCCTCCTCCATGCCCGCCAGACGGATTTCGGCGTCGCCGAGTTCGTCGCGGCGGCCGGAAATCGACATGATGCGCGAGGTATCTTCCGGGCTTTCGGCAAACCGTTCCATGGAGCGCGTCAGGCGGCGCAGCGGCCGGATGAACAATGCCCTGAGGGTGATGTAGACAAGGCTGGCGGTGATGATCGAGATCACCAGCGACAGTGCAAGAATGCGGCCGGAGAAGGCCAGCATATCCTGTTGCAGAAGGCGTACGGGCAGGACCACATCGACATGCTCGGTATGGCCCATCTGGCCGACACCGATGATGCGCATGGCGCCGTCGCCGCGATAGGTGAGGATCTCGAAACTGTGCAGGATGGCCGACCAGGGGGTGACTTCGGCCATGTCGACAACGAAATCCATCTCGCCAGGCACATTGCTCATGGCGATCAGGCTGCGCCGCGAGCCTTCGTCGAGGGAAATCGCGAGCGCACCAGTCGTGCGCAGCAATTCTTCCTGAAGACGCGGGGCGATGGTGTTGGTTTCCGCAAGCACAGAAGCCGCGACACCTGCCGTGGTCAGCCGGTCGGTAAGCCAGGTGTTTCGAAAGTTGGCGATCGAGGGCACATAGATGAGGATTTCCGCGAGCATCACGAAAAGCACCGTCATCAACAGCAGTTTGCCCGACAGGCCGCCAAATCGATAATGCCCGAAGCCATCGCCGGGAGAAGCGGGCGTGGCGGCGGGTTCTTGCGGGACAGCCGATCCTTGCGGCGCGCCCTCATGTTTCATGTCACGTCTTTCCAAATCCCAAGGCCCCGGCCCCGCATCAGCGATGGTACCACAGCTTCTCTAAAACAGACGGCACCAGCGGTCACCCGAACAGACGCAGGAAACCGATCGCTTTGCGCAGCCAAGCATTTTTGGGCGCTTCCGCATAGTAAGAAATTGCCGCACGGCGCACGAGTTCACCCAGTGTCGGATAGGGCGCGATGAACCCGGCAAGGTCCTTCATGGTCATCTTCTTCGACAGGGCGAGCGACAGAAGATTGATGACCTCTCCTGCCTGGGCACCCGCGATATCCGCGCCAAGCAGCCTGCCGCGCGGCCCGGCAATCAGCTTCAGGCGGCCCTTCGTGAGGCCTTCTGCCTGCGCCCTGTCATTGCCGGCATAGTCCGCCGTCAGCACCTTGACCTTGTGGCCATAGCGCGAGCGGGCCTCGGCTTCGCTCAGGCCGACATGACCAAGTTCCGGCGATGTGTAGGTAACCCATGGCACAATGTCGCTGGTCATGGAGACCGGCAGCCGGAACAGGATGGAGCGAATCGCAAGACCTGCCTGATAGCCGGCGACATGCGTAAACTGCAGACCACCGGCAACGTCGCCAATGGCATAGACGCGCCGGTTGCTCGTTCGCAAACCCTTGTCGACCGCAATGCCTTTGCGGTCATGATCGATGCCGGCTTCTTTCAGACCAAGCCCGTCGACGTTGGGCGCACGGCCGGTCGCCACCAGCAGATGAGAGGCCTCCACCGTGACCGGCTTTCCATCCGCCCCCTTCGCACTGATCAAAAGCCCCGCACCGGATCGCCCAACCTTTTCGACCGCCGTTTCTTCCAGAATGTCGATACCTTCGGCACGCAGAGTATCCAGCACCACCCCCGCCAGTTCCGGATCGTCCTTGCCAAGAGCCTTCTGGGCTTCGAACACGGTGACTTTCGAACCGAGACGCCGGTGGGCCTGCGCCATTTCAAGACCGATTGGTCCGCCGCCGATAATTGCCAGATGCTCCGGTCGATCGCGCAACTGGAACAGGGTTTCGTTGGTGAGATAGGGAACGTCCTCGAGGCCTGGAATAGGCGGAACGAAAGCGGAGGAACCCGTTGCGATGACAAAACGCCGGGCCTTGATACGGACTGCACCGGCCAACACCTCATCGGATCCGGTGAACCTTGCCGGCTCGCGCAGGACGGTGACGCCGAGGCCTTCGAAGCGTTCCTGGGAATCATGCGGCTCGATGGCGGCGATGACCTTGCGGACATGATCGTTCGCTTCGGCAAAATCGACTTCCGGCTTGTCACCATGCACTCCGAACCGGCTCGCAGCTTCCTGCGTATGCGCGGCCTTGGCGGCGGCCAGAAGCGCCTTGGAGGGCACACAGCCGTAGTTGAGGCAATCGCCGCCCATGAGCCCCTTTTCAATCAGCACCACCTCGACGCCAAAAGCCGCCGCGGCCGCGGCAACGGACAGGCCGGCAGAGCCTGCGCCAATCACGCAAATGTCCGGGGTCAGCAAATTGGCCATGACGGGCTCCGATTCGGCAGGAAACTGGCGGAAAGTTTAACGATTGCGGACTTTTTTCAAGATCACCGGAATAAGGCTGGCGATTCCGAGCGCAAAAAACGCCGCCAGCAGCTGTGGTGTTACCAGGGCAGCAACGTCGATCTGGCAGGTTCCGGACGCCGCGCAGCCGGGGTTGGCAGCTTCCTGTGCCGCGATGACACTGTCGAGGCCGGAACCGATGAAGGTGAAGGCAAAGGTGCCCGGAATGATGCCGACAAACGTGGCGAGCGTGTAGGAGGGCAACGGCATCTTGAAGATTGCCGGGGCGATGTTGACCAGCCAGAAAGGGAATACCGGCGTCAGCCGCAGGAACAGGAGGTAGTGAAACGCATCCTTGCGAAACCCTTCGGCCAGACGGGCAAGGAAGGGGCCGGCCCGATTGGTGAGCACCTCACCGAAGGAGGATCTTGCGACAAGAAAGACGGCGCAGGCGCCTATCGTCGCGCCCAGAACCGTTGCGACACCGCCAATTACCCAGCCAAACAGAAAACCGCCCGCGATGGTCAGCAAGGATGCCCCGGGAAACGACAGAGCGACCGCCACCGTATAAATGGCCACATAGGCGAGAATGGCGAGCACCAGGTTCTGCTCGACGTATCCGGCAAGGTCCTGCCGCTGCATGATGAGGTTCGACAAGGTCAGCTGCTTGTGCAGGCCAAGAGCGAATCCGAGCACCATCAGGCCTGCGAGAACCGCCAGTGGCAGCCACTTTCTGAGCCTTTCGGCTGCCGTGCGTTCCTGCGTCTTTCCGCCGGTCTGCCCCGTGTCCTTCGGCGGCGTCATCCTGTTGGCCTCGTCACCCAGCATCCACTCTTCCATCAGCTCGCTTCTTGTCGCAGGGGCGCCCTGCTTTTTTGTTCTGATAGGCAGATGTACCTTAAACCTCGTAAAAAGAACTGTGCTTCACTGATAAGTGACGCTTGCCCGTTTCAGGTTCACCTGTGCGTGATCGAAAGGAAAACGCAGAATCTTAGGCGTGCAAAGTTGACTTGAGGCGGCATGGCCCTTATAAGCGCGCTCGACCGGGACATGCATTCGGACCCAAGGCTGGAAAAGCCGCGCTCTTCATGGCGCTTCGGGTGCTTCCTCCAAAGAATTTAAAAAATGAACAAGGGCCGCGCTCTTAGCCGCGCGGGGAAGAACAATGAAGCGTACGTATCAACCGAGCCGTCTTGTCCGCAAGCGTCGCCACGGCTTCCGCGCACGTATGGCCACCAAGAATGGCCGTCAGGTGCTTGCTCGTCGCCGCGCGAAGGGTCGCAAGAGCCTCAGCGCCTAATCGGCGACCAGCCCGCAGTGCGCCGGGTTGGCGGCGACTGCCAACACCAATCCGCCGCTATGGACACTTTGAAAAAGCGCTCCGAATTCCTGGCGGTCGCCAAAGGCGGCCGGCTGGGCCGGCGCGCTTTTGTCGTTCAGGGCTTGAACCGCGACAGCGACGACGCGTCGCGGGTTGGCTACACGGTTACCAAGAAAACCGGCAATTCGGTTATGCGCAGCCGCATAAAGCGGAGGCTTCGAGCCGCCGTGGCCGAACTTGCGCCCGAAGATATCCCGCAAAAGGCGGATTTCGTGCTTGTCGCTCGCGACAGCGCACTCACTCTTCCCTTTGAAAAAATCGTTGCAGACCTTAAGTCTGGCCTGAGCCAGGTGCTGGATCCGCAAACGCCGCGCGGACGGGGAAAACCGCGCCGGCAGGGCTCGCAGCCCAATCGAAACAGCGCAGGAAACAGGGGTAAATCCAGTTGATTTCTGAAAACCGCAACACGATTCTCGCGATCGTTCTGTCCCTGATTGTTCTGCTCGGCTGGCAATATTTCGTTGCCGCGCCTCAGTTGGAACGCCAGCAGGCCGAACTTCAGGCCCAGCAGGAGGCCGCTCAAAAGGCCGCGACCGGCACAACAAACCCGGATGCACCGCAACCAACCGGTTCGCAGGGCGCCAACACCGCGGCACCGGCAGCCGGGCAACAGGCCGCCTTTGCCAACCGGGATACTGCGCTTGCCGCTTCCCAGCGCGTGATCATCGATACGCCCAGCCTTGAAGGGTCGCTCAATCTGAAAGGCGGCCGCCTCGACGATATCCGGCTGAAGGACTATCACGAGACCGTCGACAAGAGCAGCCCGACCATCGTGCTGTTCTCACCGTCCGGCAGCCCCAAGCCCTACTACGCTGATTACGGCTGGGTCGGCGATCCGGGTTCGAACATCGCCCTGCCCGGCCCGGATACCATCTGGTCCATCGACGGCGAGACGACACTGACCCCGTCAACCCCCGTGACACTGTCCTGGGACAATGGTGCGGGCCTCACCTTCAAGCGCACCTTCTCTGTCGACGACAACTACATGTTCACCGTCAATCAGGCGGTCGAAAACACTGGCGCCGACGCGGTAACGCTCTATCCCTACGGCCTGATCGCTCGAAAGGGCATGCCGGAAACCAAGGGTATCTACATTCTCCATGAAGGTCTGCTCGGCGTCTTCGGCGCGGAAGGCCTCAAGGAAGTCGATTACGACGATCTGATGGAAGAAAGCTCCATCCGGCCGGCCAAGGTCGACCAGGGCTGGCTCGGCATCACCGACAAGTACTGGGCCGCGACGCTTATCCCGACCCCGGGTCAGGAATTCCAGCCGGGCTTCAGCCACTCCGCCACCACCGACGTCTTTCAGGCCGACTATCTCGGCAACGGTGTGACCATTGCAGGCGGTTCGACCGGCGAAAGCAGCTCGTATCTGTTTGCCGGCGCCAAGGAAACCAAGGTTCTCGACGGTTACGAGGAAGCGCTCGGCATCGAACGGTTCGAACTCCTCATCGACTGGGGCTGGTTCTACTTCCTCACCAAACCGATGTTCTTCGCGATCGACTGGTTCTTCCACCTGTTCGGCAACTTCGGTGTCGCCATCCTGGTCGTCACCGTTATCGTCAAGCTGATCTTCTTCCCGCTGGCCAACAAGTCCTACGTCTCCATGAGCAAGATGAAGCTCGTGCAGCCGCAAATGACGGAAATTCGGGAGAAATATTCCGACGACCGGCAGAAGCAGCAACAGGCGTTGATGGAGCTCTACAAGAAAGAGAAGATCAACCCGCTGGCCGGCTGTCTGCCGATCCTGGTGCAGATCCCGGTGTTCTTCGCACTCTACAAGGTGCTGTACGTCACCATCGAAATGCGCCACGCACCGTTCTTCGGCTGGATCCAGGATCTTTCGGCACCGGACCCGACCACCATCTTCAACCTGTTCGGCCTGATCCCCTGGGATCCGCCGCAGATGCTGATGCTGGGCGTCTGGCCGCTGATCATGGGGATCACCATGTTCATCCAGATGAAGATGAACCCGGCTCCGCCCGATCCGACCCAGCAGATGATCTTCACCTGGATGCCCGTGATCTTCACCTTCATGCTGGCCTCTTTCCCGGCTGGTCTGGTGATCTACTGGGCATGGAACAACACCCTGTCCGTGACGCAGCAGTATGTGATCATGCGCCGTCAGGGAGCCAAGGTGGAGCTCTGGGACAATCTGGGGGCGCTCTTCAAACGCAAGAAGCCAGCTCCCGACGACAAGAGTTAGTCCTCTGGCAGTTGCCTGAAAACGATAAGCCCCGCCAACCGGCGGGGCTTATTCATTGAGAGGCCGGTCATCGAACCTTTTGATGTTCTTATGACGCCCCCTGGCTTCCGTCGGCAGGACATTGCCGACTTTGTCCCGCTCCGCCTGTCGAGTGAATGTTCGGTATGGAAATGACCGGCAAGAGTTCGCCATTTCTCGACAAGACCCAGCGTTGACCACTTCAAGGCCCATGCGAGCGCAGTGACGGGCGTCACTGGCCATTTGGCCCTTCTTCCATCAAATTGTCTGCCAGAGATGCAACAGCTTGTGCAGCCGGGTGCTCGCAGCCGAAAGCGCCTGCTCAATACCCGGTGACACAAGCAAGCCAGCCAACACCTGAAACAGAAACCGGCACACAGCAAAGCGTGCGCCCGATCCCTTTTGTGCGGCCGCAAGCATTGCCACATCGTGGAGACCGTGAACATGTACGCAGACTATGACGCCTTCAAAGCAGCGGTTGAACCTCACTGGCAGCGTTACTGGGACGACAACGCGTGGGTTCAAAACTGGTCCAACTGGCAGGATCGGGACAAAATGGACCAGTTTTGCCGGGCTGCTTACAATCTGTACAGGGCTGCCGCAAATAACCGAATGCCATATACCTTGCTTGGCGGCACCGGTATCCGGATGTGCAAAAACCTGATCGCAAACTTCGGTGTGACGGCTGCCAGCGGCATCCAGGAAGACGTAACCAGGAAGCATGTCCGGACGGAACAAAGAGCCCGCAACGATGGCAAAGGCACGCACACGGACGCGGACAACAATATCATCCCTCCCGTGCCCGTCACAGGAGGCGCCATCCTGAGTGAAAAGAAGTGGACGCCTCTTCTCAACGATGCACTCATCATCGGTGCGATCACTGCCCACAAGACCTTTAGTCTGACGCTGGAAACCGCTGAGGCCGGCCTTTTTCGCCAATGCGGCGAGGATTTGCTGGACGAAGAGGTCCCGAAACTGCAGAAGATTCTGCCGCATGTGACCAACCGGAGAAATGCAGAGCACCTTGTGAAGGGAACCGTGGACTATCAAAAGAACCACTGGAAGGAGTTCATGAACCGGAACGCCGGCATGTTCTGGACCTTCGGACAGTACACGGACAGACAAACCAACAGGAAAGCATCATTCCAGAACCCGCGTGTGCTGGCGCGCGAACTGCTTGGCCTGGCGTTTTTCGGCTATCAGCCTGCGTTCGGACAAGGTGAGCTCTATTTCAAGCCACCGCAGGACAACGCCCCGGACCCGACATTCCAAGCCTATGTGAGAGGGCTTAATGATATCGGATTTCACGAAGGCAACAGACACACACGCATCAGGTTGATGTCGAGAATCTCCGAATTCCTGTTCAACGACCCGAGGGCAGTCCAAATGCCGCAGGACAGGGCTTATGGTGAAAGGCGTGTCGACGCCCGGGTTCGCATTCCCACCTGAACACGACTCCAGAAACCGGCACCACCTGTCCGGTCCACTTTCGACGGGGTTCTTGACCGACCCGAAGAACCCCACTCAAGCAGGTCTTTTCAAGTCGTCGCCTACCACACATCCCCGCAGCCCTCGATGTGAAAAACGCAGGCAAGTGCCGTCTTTAGGCCTCGTTTCCATCATGACAGTGCCCGCTTTGCCCGACACGGTTCGAGATATATTTCCGGAGGTGTCCCTTGCGCGTGCTCAAAATCCTTTCCGCCCTCGTCCTGCTTCTGACTGCCGCCGCCTTTGTTTACGGATTTGCCGGTTATCTCGATGCCCGAGCCGATGCCTTTCGCCTGTCCGCGCGCGCCGACAGGCTGATTGCCGGCGGCCGAGGCGGTGTCGATCTCGGGCCAAGGCAACTTGCGAAATTGCTGCAGGTCGAGGATCCCGGCTTTGTGGACCATTCCGGTGTTGATCTATCCAGTGCCGGAGGCGGTCTCACCACAATTACCCAATCGCTTGCCAAACGCGTCGGTTTCGAAACATTCCAGCCCGGTATCGCCAAGATCCGGCAGACTGGTTACGCAATCGGGCTGGAACATGAGCTTACAAAGCAGGAAATTCTGGCTCTCTGGCTCGACACCCTGGAAATGGGCCATGGGCCCGACGGTTGGATGACCGGGTTCTTCAGGGCAAGCAATGCCATCTACGGGAAAGCTCCGGCAGAGCTTTCCGAGAGGGAATTTCTCTCCCTTGTCGCGGTCCTTATAGCCCCGTCCACATACCATCTTGGAAAAGACGATCCGAAACTTGAAGACCGAGTTGCGCGGATCGAACGCCTGGTTGCCGGCAGTTGCACACCGCTGGACAATGGCGACGTCTGGCTGGAAGGCTGCAGGGACAAATAGACAAGCCCTAAAAGGTTCCACCTTGACCGGCGCCGGAACCTCGTGTTTTTATCCGGCACCTTGACGCGAGGCTCTCGCGTCTTTCAACCGATCCCGTTTGGAGTGCCCGGCCCAATGATCCGATAAAGCAAGACCTGATCCGCAAGGCGAAGCCGCTCACCGGCAGGTCAACCGCGTCCAACACGCGTTTTCCAATTTCCCTTGTTTTCTTGCTTTTAAGGAGGCCTCATGCACGGCCCGTCCCCCGACACGCTCTATCCCTTCAATGGCGAACCGCACACGGTTTACCTGAAAAACGTGATCACCCGCCCTACCATCGAAGTGGGCGACTTCACCTATTACAACGATGAAAACCACGCGGCGGAGTTTGAAAGCCGCAATGTGCGCTATCACTTCGACTTTGTCGGCGACCGGCTGAAGATCGGGAAGTTCTGCGCGCTGGCGCAAGGAACGACGTTCATCATGAGTGGTGCCAACCATGCCATGACGGGTTTTTCGACCTACCCTTTCAACATCTTCCAAAACGGTTGGGAACAGGGCTTCGATCCTGCGACCATTTTCGACCACCTGAAGGGAGATACCGTTGTCGGTCATGATGTCTGGTTCGGAACCAATGCAACGGTGATGCCCGGTGTCACCATCTGCTCCGGGGCAATCATCGGCGCGCACGCGGTGGTCGCGTCCGACGTCCCGCCCTATGCGGTGGTGGTCGGCAATCCTGCCCGGGTGGTAAAACTCCGGTTTGATGAAGCCACTATCGAACGGCTGCTTGAAATCGCCTGGTGGGATTGGCCGGCCGAGACGATCTCCCGGAACCTCGATGCGATCCGCGGCGCGGATATCGAGGCCCTTGAGGCCGTCGCGACAGGGTTGGGCGGTGAGTGTGATGCCAAACGAAACCGCGCCTGATCCGAACGGACCGGCCGTGCGGACCAAAAGACCTGCAAGGCATCCCTTTCAAGAGGGTGCGCCTTGCGGGGTTGCAGGCTTGAACCGGCACGCCAAAACTAGTGACGGTTGCTTTCAGGCAGGGTAGAAGGCGCTTATGAGCGAAGAACAAAAATATTCCGATGAAGACCTCGAAGCCGGCCGGCTGATGTTCTGCCGTCCGTGGGATTTTCTCACCAGCGTCACCGACATGGCCAACCTGCCGGAAGCGGCCGGAGCGGAGATCGCCTTTGCGGGGCGGTCGAACGTCGGCAAGTCCAGCCTGATCAACGCGCTGACCGGCCGCAAGGACCTTGCCCGGACTTCGGCAACCCCGGGCCGGACACAGATGCTGAACTTCTTCATTGCTCCCGAGACGCCGCTGACGATCGTTGACATGCCGGGATATGGCTATGCGCAGGCGCCCAAGGAACTGGTGGAAGCCTGGACCCAGCTGGTGTTTTCCTATCTGCGCGGTCGGCCGAACCTGCGCCGCGTGATCCTTCTGATCGACAGCCGTCACGGCATCAAGAAGAACGATCTCGAAGCGATGGAACTGCTCGACAAGGCAGCCGTCGTCTATCAGGTCGTGCTGACCAAAGCCGACAAGATCAAACCGCCGCAACTCGTTCGCCTCATCGAGGACACCAAGGCAATCCTGCGCAAACGGGTCGCCGCCCATCCGGAGATTCTGGCCACGTCCTCGGAAAAGAACCGCGGTGTCGACGAACTGCGGGCGGAGCTGTTTCTTCTGGCCACCCAGTGACCCGTCACTCCTGCGCCGATTGTGAAGCCACTTCAAACCGGCTATAGCAGGGGACTTTCGCGAGACGTTTTCCCAGCCACGGTGAGTATTTCCGTTCCATGACCACGCCTGACACCGCCACACGCGCCAACATCATTGCCCATGCCCTGCCTTACATGCAGCGCTACGACAACAAGACCGTTGTCGTGAAATACGGCGGCCATGCCATGGGTGATCCGGAACTCGGCCAGGCCTTCGCGCGCGACATCACGCTGCTGCGCCAGTCCGGGGTCAATCCGGTGGTGGTTCATGGCGGTGGGCCGCAGATCGGCAAGATGCTGCAGCGGCTGAACATCGTCAGCGAGTTCAAGGGCGGTCTGCGCGTGACCGACAGGGCCACCGTCGAGGTGGTCGAGATGGTTCTTGCCGGTTCGATCAACAAGGAAATCGTCCAGCTGATCAATGCCGAAGGCGGCCGCGCGGTCGGACTGTGCGGCAAGGACGGCAACCTGGTGACCGCCCGCAAGCTGACCCGGACCGTGGTTGATCCGGACAGCAACATCGAAAGCGTTCTCGATCTCGGCTTCGTCGGCGAACCGGACAAGGTCGACCCGACCGTTTTGAAGCTGGTGCTCAAGGAAGACATCATTCCGGTTGTCGCCCCGGTCGCCCCGGGCGAAGACGGCGAGACCTACAACATCAACGCCGACACCGCTGCCGGCGCCATTGCAGGCTCGCTCAACGCCAAACGGCTGCTGTTCCTGACGGACGTGCCCGGCGTTCTGGACAAGGACGGCAACCTGATCAAGCAGCTCACCGTTGCCAAGGCGCATGAGCTGATTGCCGACGGTACCATTTCCGGCGGCATGATCCCCAAGGTCGAAACCTGTATCGAAGCTTTGGACCGCGGCGTTGAAGGCGTTGTCATCCTGAACGGCAAGGTGCCGCACGCGGTGCTGCTGGAACTGTTCACCGACGGCGGCGCAGGGACGTTGATCCGCCCGTGACAGGAAAACGCCCCCTGCCCCACGAGGGCCCGCAGGCTCATCGCCGCGACCTGAGGATCTTCAAAGGCGTCGAAGCCTGGGTCTTCGATCTGGACAATACGCTCTACCCGCACGAGAGCGACCTGTTCCCGCAGATCAACGAACAGATCTCGCGCTATGTGCAGAAGATCCTGAACCTGCCGCCCGATGAGGCAATGGCGCATCAGAAGGAGCTCTACCACGAGTTCGGCACGACCCTGCGCGGGCTGATGACCAACCACGCCATCGACCCGGACGATTACCTGCGCTTCGTCCATGATATCGACTACTCGACCCTGAAACCCGATCCGGACCTTGCAGCCGCGATCGAGGCCTTGCCGGGCCGAAAGTTCATCTTCACCAACGGCGACCGCCCACATGCGGAACGCACGGCGGCTGCGCTCGGCATCGCGGATCATTTCGAGGATATCTTCGACATCGTCTCGGCGGATCTTGTGCCCAAGCCCAACAAGGTCACCTACGAACGTTTCCTGGCACATACCGGCGTCGCGCCGGCACGTGCTGCCATGTTTGAAGACCTGGCCAAGAACCTGAGCGTGCCGCATGCGCTTGGCATGTGCACGACGTTGATCCTGCCGACCGGCACGCGGGATGTGTTCCAGGAAACCTGGGACATGGAAGGCGAACCCTATCCGCATGTGGATTTCGTCACCGACGAACTGACCGGGTTCCTGAAGGCGGTTCTTGGCGCCATCAGCTAGCGCCCGACCGCAGGTCAGCCCGCAATATTGCAGAAAACTGTGAAGGCACTGCACAGTTCCTGCACATCGCCAGATGCATAGAAGACCTGCCGGCCGCTTGCGGACCGGCCGGTATCTTCAGCTGAGGCGTTACATGTTACCCACCGGGATCGTCCAACCGCTACAAGCCCCCTCCCGTCCAGGCTCCGGAACAGAAAGGCTCATAAATCACCTCCTGCACAGGCTGCGTCCGGTCTTCGGCAAGGGCCTGTTCGGTCTGGCGGCGACGGAGTTTCTCGCCTTCGGCCTGAAGCAGGCCTATGCCTGCATCTTCGGCGGCCTGTTGCTCGCAATCATCCTTCTGACGCGGTTCGTCTATCCGGAAGACGCCGCGCTCAGTCGCTACGACTTCCTGTTTCTCGCGGCCCTCGGTCTTCAGATCGCAATGCTGGCCACGCGTCTGGAAACGCTGGACGAAGCCAGGATCATCCTGATCTTTCATGTGGTCGGCACGGTCATGGAGATTTTCAAGACCTCCGCCGGGTCCTGGGTCTATCCGGAGGAAAGCCTGTTCCGCATCGGTGACGTGCCCCTGTTCACCGGGTTCATGTATGCCTCCGTCGGCAGCTATCTCGCCCGCGTTTCCCGGATCTTCCACTTCGCCTATAGCGGTTATCCGCCGTTGTGGACCACATGGCTGTTCGCGCTCGCGATCTACGTGAATTTCTTCAGCCACCATTTCATCATCGACCTGCGGCTTGGCCTTTTCGTCTTCTTGTTTTTGCTCTTTGGACGAACCTGGGTCCATTATTCGGTGTTCCGCTATAGGCACAAGATGCCGCTGGTGCTGGGCTTTTTTCTGGTCGCCCTGTTCATCTGGATTGCGGAGAATATCGGCACTTTCGCCCGTGCCTGGCAGTATCCGGACCAGGCCGATGCATGGACACTGGTTTCAATCGCAAAGTTGAATGCATGGGTGCTTCTGATGATCATTTCCTTTGTACTGGTCACGCTTGTGAACAGGCCGAAAAGGGAAAGTTCCGCCGAAAAAGCCTGACCGATCTCGACAGGGTCTCCGGGGTTCATTATTGAAGAATATTCAACTTTCCGGAGATCGACCATGGCGTCCCTGCGTGCGCTACATGCCTTTTCCCTGCTGGCCCGCCACGGGCGTGCGTCGCTTGCGGCCGAAAAGCTCGGGGTTTCGCCTTCGGCGCTGTCCCACCTGATGCGCAAGCTGGAAAACGAGCTTGGTGCGACGCTGGTCAACCGGGATGGTCGCGGGCTCACCCTGACAGAAGAAGGACAGCGCCTGGCCCTGAGCATGGGCGATGCCTTCGACCGCATCGAAGAGGCTGTCGACAGCTTCCGCCGGCGCGGCCGGACGGAGCTGAGGATCAGCACCGTCTCGACCTTTGCCACCCGCTGGCTGATCCCCCGCTTGCCGGATTTCCAGGCGAGCCAGCCGGATGTGGAACTGCTGTTGTCCGCCTCCACTCGCATGGTTGATCTCGATCGCGAAAACTACGATTGCGCCATACGGCTGGGCACCGGCAACTGGCCGAGTGTCGAGAGCCACCTCTTGTGGAAGGAACACCTGGCGGTGGCCCTGGCACCCGGTCTGCTGCGTGGCAAGGATGCCACCGACACATCCGTTCTGAGCGGCCTCAGACTTCTGCACAGCGCCTCGCGGCGTGGCGACTGGGTGCGTTGGCTGGAGGAGGCCGGGCTCAGCCATTCGGACACGAAATCGGGAACCGTGCTGCAGAGCCGGGATCTTGCCATCCAGGCTGCCATAGCAGGCATGGGCGCGATCGTGATCGACAGACGCTTCGTCTCCCAGGAACTGGAGGCGGGGCACCTGATCATGCCGGACTGGAAACTGGTTGAACTGGAGACCGGATACTGGTTTGTGCGCTCGCCCGCCCGCACCTTGACCCGCCCCGTGGCCGCCTTTCGGGACTGGCTGCAAACCACTGTCTGAACACTGCAATTGGCAACGCCTGCTTGCCATCTTCTTCAAAAAGGCCCCATTATTTGCGCGAGCTGCCAGATATCCATTCAGCACAATGGTCCGGCGCAGCTTTTCATGGGGATACTTTGGGGGAAGTATTATGCGTAAGGGGCTTTTGAGCGCCATCTTGTTGGCGTTCTCATTTGTTTATTTTGCCGCCGCTGCCTTGCCGGCATCAGCGGAAACACTGCACTGGCGGTTCGAAAGCAAACACCCGAACATTGTCGATGTGGAACTCTATTCCGATACCCGCCGCGGACACGTCTGGCCGGGCAACAAGAAGATCTACGTGCTCGACGACTTTTCGACGAAGACGATCAACATATCCTGCCAGCGCGGCGAAAAGGTCTGCTATGGCGCCTGGGTGCGAAATCGCAACAATCTCTACTGGGGCGTGGGCTACAAGAACCGCAATCGCTGTTCCAACTGCTGCTACACCTGCAATGGCGGTCAGACCAAGGTGATCGTCCTCAATCCCTGAGGAACTGAAAGCGAAACGGCCGGGCGTGATGCCCGGCCGTTCCACCTGACAATTGCCGACCGACGATCAGACGCCTTCGAGCGCGATCGCGATACCCTGGCCGACACCGATGCACATGGTTGCAAGAGCGCGCTTTTCGCCGCGCTGCTGCAGCTCCAGAGCGGCCGTGCCGGCAATACGTGCGCCCGACATGCCGAGCGGGTGCCCGAGTGCGATGGCGCCGCCGTTCGGATTGACGTGGGGTGCATCCTCGGCAATTCCGAGCTGGCGCAGGACGGCAATGCCCTGGCTTGCGAAGGCTTCGTTGAGTTCGACAACATCGAAATCAGTCGGCTTGATGCCAAGCCGTTCGCACAGCTTTTTGGTTGCCGGTGCCGGGCCGATACCCATGATGCGCGGTTCGACACCTGCCGTCGCACCGCCGGAAATGCGGGCGATCGGCGTCAGACCATACTTGCGGACCGCTGCCTCGGACGCAACGATCAGGGCTGCCGCACCGTCATTGACGCCGGACGCGTTACCAGCGGTGACGCTGCCGCCTTCGCGGAAGGGTGCCCGCAGTTTGGCCAGAGCTTCCAGCGAGGTTGCGCGCGGATGTTCGTCCCTGTCGACGACAATCGGATCGCCCTTGCGCTGGGGGATGGTCACCGGCGTGATTTCCCGTGCCAGACGTCCGTTTTCCTGTGCTGCCGCCGCCTTTTCTTGCGAGCGCAGGGCAAAGGCGTCCTGGTCTTCGCGGGAGACGGCATAATCTTCGGCAACATTCTCGCCGGTTTCAGGCATGGAATCGATGCCGTATTGCTTCTTCATCAGCGGGTTGACGAAACGCCAGCCGATGGTGGTGTCGAAAATCTCGTTCTGGCGTGAAAACGCTGTTTCCGCCTTGGGCATGACGAAGGGAGCGCGGGACATGGATTCCACGCCGCCGGCAATCGCCAGCTCCATTTCACCCGCCTTGATGGCCCGAGCCGCACTGATGACCGCATCCATGCCCGAACCGCACAGGCGGTTCAACGTGGTGCCGGGCACGGTTTCCGGCAGCCCGGCAAGCAGCAGGCTCATGCGCGCCACGTTGCGGTTGTCTTCACCAGCCTGGTTGGCGCAGCCGAAAAAGACTTCCTCGACCGCCGCCCAGTCCATGCCCTGATTACGCTCCATCAGCGCTTTCAGCGGAATGGCGCCAAGGTCATCGGCGCGGACGGAGGACAGCGCCCCGCCGAAGCGGCCGATGGGCGTACGGATATAGTCGCAGATAAAGGCTTCAGCCATTTCACACCTCGGGAACAACAAGATCGGCGACAGCGCCGGGAACAAGAAGCTCAGCACCGGTCACCGCCTGAAGATCTTCAAGCGACAAGCCGGGCAGTTTTTCACGCAACACGAAGCGGCCGTTCTCGATATCGATCACCGCAAGGCTGGTATAGACACGAGTCACGCAGCCGACACCGGTGAGCGGCAGCGAACAGCGCTTGACCAGTTTCGGCTGGCCGTTCTTGGTGACGTGGTCGGTGATGACGGCAACCCGCTTGGCACCATGCACGAGATCCATCGCCCCGCCGACTGCAGGCACACCCTTGGGGCCGGTCGACCAGTTGGCGAGGTCGCCGTTTTCGGCAATTTCATAAGCGCCCAGAATGGCCACATCCAGATGACCGCCGCGCACCATCGCGAAGCTGTCGGCATGGTGGAAAAAGGCCGCGCCTGGCTTCAGCGTGACGGCTTTCTTGCCGGCGTTGATCAGGTCCCAGTCCTCCGAACCCGGCTCCGGGGCCTGGCCGAAGCCGAGAAGTCCGTTCTCGGTGTGAAAGATCGCCTCGCGTCCCTCTGGCTGAAACTGGGCGACCTTTTCCGGGAAGCCGATGCCGAGGTTCACATAGGCGCCGTCGGCAATATCCTGTGCCGCGCGCCAGGCAATCTGGTTGTTTGAAAGCTTTTCCATCTCAGGCCTCCAGCGGATAGGCGGCATTGGCGCGGTTGAGGTCTTCTTCCTGCAGCGGATTTGCCACCTCAACGATCTTTTGTACGAAGATACCCGGCGTGACGACGACCTCGGGGTCGATCCCGCCCGCTTCGACGATCCGGCTTGCCTGCACGATGGCCTCCGCGGCAGCCATGCACATCAGCGGATTGAAGTTACGGGCTGCCATGCGATAGGTCAGGTTGCCAAAGGTGTCCGCTGTGTCGGCTTTCACCAGCGCAACATCCGCCTTCAGCCAGCGTTCCTGCACATACATGCGGCCGTCGAATTCGCCGACCGGCTTGTCCTTTGCCAGATCCGTTCCGTAGGACGACGGCGTGTAGAAGGCGGGAATACCCGCACCGCCCGCGCGGATCCGCTCCGCGAGCGTGCCCTGGGGCACCAGCTCCAGCTCGATGCCGCCTGCCAGGTACATCTCGGTGAAGACCACCGGATCGGCAGAGCGCGGGAAGGAGCAGATCAGCTTGCGGACCATGCCCGCCTCGATGAGCGCAGCCAGGCCGACATGGCCGTTGCCGGCATTGTTGTTGATGATGACGAGGTCCTTCGGATGCCCCGTTTCGCGATAGCGGTCGATCAGCGCATGGATCAGCTCGATGGGAGATCCGGAACCGCCGAAGCCGCCGATCATCACCGTCATGCCGTCCTCGACCCCCGCCACGGCGGTGGCAAGGTCGGAAACCGTCTTGTCCATCTTTGTCTCCTTTTCGGGCAATGCCCGGAGCTTCCTGCTTGCGCCTTGAGTGCGGAAGGTTCCAACACCTCAAGGCCGACCGGAATTCGCCCCTTGTCGTGTCCATGGAGATAGCGACGGCGGGTGTCTTTCGTCCAATTGATTTGTGCGATATGTTTCATTTGTTTACATATCGCACAAATCAATATCAGCAAGAGACCGGCGAATGATTGCAGAGCGGGACATCATGGGGGGCCTGGCCAAGGGCTTGCAGGTTATCGAAACCTTCACCGCAGACCGTCCTCGCCAATCGATCTCCGAGGTCTCGAACGCGTCCGGCCTCGACCGGGCAACCTCCCGCCGGTGCCTTCTGACATTGGCCCATCTCGGGTATGCAAACTGGGACGGCAAGTATTTCACCCTGACGCCGCAGGTGCTGCGGCTGGGGACTGCCTGCCTTGCCACCATGCCCTTGCCACGTGTGGTGCAACCCCTGCTCGACCGCCTGTCGGAACAGATCGGGGAAAGCTCGTCGGTGTCGATCCTGGACGGTGACGAGATTGTCTATGTGGCACGGGCCGCCCGAACGAAAGTCATGTCGATCGCGCTGATGCCGGGCTCGCGGTTGCCGGCTCATTGCTCCTCCATGGGCCGCGTCATGCTGGCCGCCCTGCCGGAGAGCGAGGCGCGGGCAAGGCTGGAAGCCATGACCCTGACAGCACTGACGCCAAAGACCCTCACCCGGGTGGACGCCATTCTGGCCGAACTTGCCAACATCCGCAGCCAGGGCTTCGCGACGATCGATCAGGAGGTCGAACCAGGACTGTGTTCCATCGCGGTTCCGGTCCTGAATTCCCACGGCCACACGATTGCCGCGCTCAATGTCGGTTACGCCAGCACGTCAGCCACACCGGAAACGGCAAAAACAAAGTTCCTCCCTGCCCTGCTGAACATCCAGACGGAGCTGCGCCCGCTGCTGACGTGAGGTGTATTTGAGTGCAGGACATGGGAGTGTGTCTGCGAAACCTCCCCCTCCCTGTCGGACTGTCCCCGAGCTTGGCACTTACCCCTCACCCTCTCCGTCGTCATCCCGGCCAAGTGAAGCGCGAGCCGGGATCGGGGAGCCCCTGCGATTACTTCTTTGTCCGCAAAACGAACGGTCTCCGCGCCCCGATCCCGGATCTTCGCTGCGCTTCGTCCGGG